>DATEUJ010000001.1:0-20334 GCA_035283185.1 Anaerolineae bacterium
TCGTCATCGAGCTGGATCCCGGCATGGCCTTCGGCACGGGCTTGCACCCCACGACCCAGATGTGCCTGAACGCGCTCGAGACGCGCTGCCGCCCAGGCATGCAGATGCTCGACCTCGGAACAGGCTCGGGCATCCTGGCGATCGCGGCCGCGAAGCTCGGCGCGTCGTCGGTCATCGCACTCGACGTCGATCCTGTCGCCGTCGAGTCGGCGCGCGACAACATACGCCGCAACGCGGTCGACCACATCGTGATCGTGGAGGCCGGATCGCTGGCGGAGGCCAAGCGCCGCCGCCTGACGTTCGACCTGGCGCTGGTCAACATCCTGGCGAAAACGATTGTCGAATTGTGCGATGAAGGGCTGGCTGAAACAATCAACCCCGGCGGACAGATCGTCTGCGCGGGGTTGATCGAATCGCAAGAAGATGAAGTGCGCGAAGCGCTCGCGCGCGCCGGGCTAGAAGTGATCGAACGATTTCAAGATAAGGGCTGGGTCGGACTTGCCTGCCGGCGCGCGCAGCCGCTCACCGATCGAGCGGCACGACCTGACCCGCGCGGAATCGGAACGTGATGCGGCCCTTGTTCAGATCGTAGGGAGACAGCTCGAGCTTCACGCGATCGCCGAGCAGGATGCGAATGTAGTGGCGGCGCATCTTGCCCGACAGGTATCCGAGCACCTCGTGACCGTTGTCTAGCTTGACCTTGAACATGGTATTCGGCAGCGCTTCGATGACGGTGCCTTCGACAGTGATCTTCTCCTCTTTCGGCATCTTCTCTCCTCAATTGTGTTGAGTCAAGTATACAGCATCAGGCAGGTTCGGTCAACCGATCGAGGCGAGATGAGATGCGAGTTGCGAGTTTCAGCACAGGCCCGTTAGGACCGGCTCATCTTCGAATGTGCTGCCATGCAGATTATGTGCGAGGCTCAATATGGCTTTCAAGGAGCTCTGTCAACGAATGCCCAACGAATAAACGAATGAGCTTCAGCGCGCCAAAGAATTCGTTTATTCGTTGCCAATTCGTTGACAGTTTGCCTGACCTCCTTGAAACGCATCAAGAGCCAAGTTGTTTAGCCACAGAGACACAGTGGCACAGAGGGGCTTGGCGCAGTTGCAGGCGCGGCTTCAACCCAGCCGTGTGGCGAGCTGGGCGAGTCAGCCGAACACTCTCCTTTGCACTTCTGGTCGCCGTTCTTCGATAATACCCATCATCTCCTCCCACTTCTTCTGGAACGCCAGGAACGACTGGAACGGATCTTCGTCCGGGATCGCCAGGGAGTGGGCGTGGGTGATATTGTTGAGCGACTCGCGAGCATGGTCCGGCTCATTCTTCGTCAAATAATCGATGGCCAGAATCGTACAGGCCTGTGTCACGCGCGCCAGGAAATCATCCTGGAAGAATGTGCCGGGATAGGGCAGATAGCGCTCCCGGCTGAGAGCATGATAGCCGTCCCCTTCCCGGCTGTTGGCGATCTTGGCCTGCTGATAGCGAAACCGATAGATGTCCTCCCGCAGTGGGCGCCAGGTGGGGTACGGGCGCGGTGGGGGATCGTGCTTGATGACCAGCCCGGTGTCCATGACGAAGCGCTCGCCGAGAATGTGCGCGTTCATGACCCAATCCATGTCTTCGCCCCGGCGCAGGGGCGGGTCGAGCGGGCAGCGCCTGTAGAAGTCGCGATGCACCGCTATGTTGCCCATGATGGCGAACGGGACTTCCTTGATGCCCGGTGACTCGACGATGAACTGCCTGAACGCCTGGTTCATGACCTCGACGACGTTCCAGTACACCGTGTGGGGGCTGGTCGGGCGATCGAGATAGATCGTATCCCTGGCCGTGATGTAGGGGCCGCAGTAGGCCCGAATCGGCTGTCCCTCGAAGTCGGACAGCATCTTCGCTTTGATGCGCCCGATGTACCCAGGCTCGATGAACAGGCAGTCGTCATCGATCGACACGGCAATATCCTTGCCCAGGATGTGGGCGGCCACCAGACAGGCGTTCCGCAGCGGCGAGTAGCCGACGAGCGAAATGGTCTCGATCAGATCTTCCTTTCCCAACTCGCGGAGATAATCGTGCAGGCGTCGTGCGTGAGAGGTGCTGAAGTAATGAAGCGTCACGCCGGCCTGGCTGGCATATTTGCGCAGCAGCTCGCCGGCCCGCTTCTCAACCGCCTGCGCCAGGGAGGGGTGGTTGGCGCCGGCCACGGCGATGATATCGAACGCCCGATCCCGCAAAATCCTCAGGCTCTCGAAGAGCGGTGGAATCGTGCCTTCGTCGTCCAGCGTCGTCGGGTGATCGTAATAATAGTCGCCTTCTTTGAAGATTTCTTTCTTTTCTCTACCCCAGAACATCGGGAAAACGATGGACAGATCCATGCCAGCCACCTCCCTGTTGATTCACGAGCGCGCAACCTTCTGACCCGATGCCACAGAATCGTCCCCCTGCGAGGGCTGTTCTCCCCTCGCAGGGTTGGCGCGAAGGATTGGCGCGAATCAACCTTGCGAAGGAAAGACAGCCTTCGCAAGGGTCTGTCTCCCACTTTAGCGAATTTGCACTCATGCTCTAAGACTGGCTTCTCATCCCTCACGACTCCTGCCCGCGCCACTCTGCCAACTGCCGGCGCACCTTGTCGGCTCTGGGGTCTTCTATCTCTTCGCGAATCTTGAGCGCGGCTTCGGCGCAGACAATAGCGCGCGTCCGGTCGCCCAGCTTTTCCAGCGACAGGCTCATGTTCCATAGCGCGTTGCCTTCGCCGAGCCGGTCGCCGATCTCGCGAGCGATGGTCAGGTACTGCTTGTGGTACTCAATCGCACGGCGATATTCCCCCAGAGAATAGTAGGCACTGCCCAGGTTGCCCCGCGCGTTGCCTTCGCCGCGCCGGTCGCCGATCTCGCGGGCGATGGTCAGGTCCTGCTCGTGGTATTCAATCGCGCGGCGATACTCGCCCAGGGAGTCGTAGGCAATACCCAGGTTGCCCAGCGCCTGGCCTTCGCCGCGCCGGTCGCCGATCTCGCAGGCGATGGTCAGGTGTTGCTCGTGGTACTCAATCGCGCGGCGATACTCGCCCAGGGAGTGGTAGGCAAGGCCCAGGTTGCCCAGCGTGCTGCCTTCGCCGAGCCGGTTGCCGATCTCGCGGAAGATAGACAATGCTTGTTCGTGAAACTCGATAGCACGACGTGCTTCTCCCTGTCTGTAATAAGCATTGCCGATGTTCATCAGGGCATTTGCTTCGCCGAGCCGGTCGCCGATCTCGCGAGCGATGGTCAGGTGCTGCTCGTGGTACTCAATCGCGCGGCGATACTCGCCCAGAGAGTAGTAGGCCAGGCCCAGGTTGCCCAGGTGCGCACCTTCAGCACCTTTGACCTTCAAGCGTCGGGCTGCCGCCAGCGCTGCTCCCAGCCATTTGATGCGCTCGCGCTGATGTATGCGCAGGGTAAGCACGTAGATACCGGCATCGGGGTAGCCGCTGCACAGTCGCGCGGCGGCATCGTCCGTGCCTACAAGCGCCTCGGCCCACGCCTGCCCCGCTTCGATGTTCGCCCGTTCCAGGTCGAACAGCGCCAGCCCACGAAAGACGTGCTCGCCGCCTTGCAAGTACAGTTCTTTGGCACTGCGAAGCACGGTCTCGAAGTGTTCCGCGTGCCTGCGCCGCGCGGCGGCGCGCTCTGCGTCGCTCAGCCGCGCGTTGGCGAACACGCGCGCCAGGTCGTGCAGGTGGGCGCGGCCCCCACCCTGGCCCCCACCCCAGCCCTCCCCCGCCAGCGGGGGAGGGAGTGCGTCCCACTCGACCACGCTGTAGCGAACCAGCGCATCCTGCCAGTCCTGCGCCTGATCCTGATTCACGTGCCACACCGCCGCAGCCGCCGCCAGGTCGAAGGTGCCGGGGAAGACCGACAGCGCGCACCACGCCCGCCGCAGTTCCTCATCTAGCAGGTCGTAGCTCAGGCTGAGCGAGGCATCCACTAGCGCAAGCCGTGCCTGGGCGCCGGTCAGTCGTTTCAGGTAGTCTTGCGGCGTGAGCGTCGGCCGCTCGACAAGCGCGCTGCCGGCCAGCCGCAGCGCCAGGGGCAGGTAGCCGCACAACTGCGCCAGCGCGCCGGCGTGGCCGTCGATGCGCGGCGCTATCTTGAGCAGCAGGTCGCGGGCGTCGCCGGGCGGCAGCGTGTCCAGGTTCTTGGGGTGCAGGCCCGGCAGCGTGAAATGCTGGCGCGAGGTGACGATCAAGAGGCAGGAGGCAGGAGGCAAAAGAGGCTGTACCTGATCCGCGTCGCGGGCATTGTCCATGAGCAGCAGCGCGCGCTGGCTATGCAGCACGGACTGATACAGCCCGTGCAGGTCGGCTTCACTTTCGGGCAGTTTCGCGGTAGGGTGATAGGCGCGGACGACGTGTGAGAGCGCCTCGGACACCGACAGCGGCTGCTTGCTCGCGCCCTTCAGGTCGAGGTAGAACTGCGCGTCGGGGTAGCGATCCTTTAGCCGGTCGGCGAGCACGAGCGCGAGCGCGGTCTTGCCGATGCCGCCCATGCCGTGCAGGCCGGAGATGGTCACGCCGTCGCCTTCGGCCTTCGCCATCAGATCGGCGAGTTCGGCTTCGCGGCCGGTGAAGTCGCGCGGCGGGGGTGGGAGCTGGTGCAGTGAGGCGGCGATGGGCGCAGGGGCTTCATAGACGATCTTGTCTCGCCCGACAACGTCGCCGCCGATGTTGACCCGTTGGGCGCTGATGTCTACCCCGCCACTGCGGGCGCCGAACGCGGGATCGGAAGTCTCAGGTGTCTTATCGTCAGCCGGCGTTGATGGCTCAGGCATCGTCGGACCTCAAGTGAATGGTGTCAACGAATGGGCAACGAACCCCGCGAAGCGGGGCGCAAGCAGTCAACGAATCGCGGCGCGTCGCTGAACCGGCACCGAGCGCGCGCCATTGGTATTCGATGATTCGTTGCGCCGAAGGCATTCGTTGACACTCTCTGAACACTTACGTTGCGAGCATCGTGGGGCATCTTCTTTGTCCGTTATACTGCTCACGGTCATAAACTGCGCGTCTTGGTCATTCCCGCACGCTTTAGGCGGGAATCCAGCAACCCTATCGGAATGGAGTACCAACCCCGATCTAGTCGGGGGCAAACTGGATACCCGACAACAGCATTCGGGCATGACAGTGGCCGTCACAGTAACGCTAACAAAAGCGCAAATTGTGCCCGTGCTGAGTATATGTGCGATGGGGCAAAAGGTCAACAGTTTCAACGCCACGCGTGTACGCCAAGGTTGTTAGGGGTGCGATGCAACGAATGGACAACGGATAAACGGATGGTTGGCCCGCGCGGCACGCATCCGTTTATCCGCTGCGCGAAGCATCCGTTGCAGTGTCGTCGTGGCCGTAGCTCGTCATTACGCGCTACGCGGTCATCGTAGCCGCGACCCACGCCATCGCGTTTCGTGGTATCATGCGTGCGTTTGCCAAGAACATATCGGCCAGAGTCGACGCGCTATACTGGCCACACATGAAAATGCCGAACCGGAGTGCCGGCTTTAGCCGGCCTGGCTGAGCAGGCTGAAGCCTGCACTCCGAATCTTGAAATAGGGTTACCAGGTTGCGCCTCAAGCATCTCGAACTGCACGGCTTCAAGACCTTCGCCAGCCGATCGGAGTTTGTCTTCCCCACCGGTATCACGGCGGTCGTCGGGCCGAACGGCAGTGGAAAGTCCAACCTGGCCGACGCGGTGCGCTGGGTGCTCGGCGAGCAGAGCTTCTCTACGCTGCGTGCGAAGAGGACCGAAGACTTGATCTTCGCCGGCGGCGAAGGGCGCGCGCGCTCCGGCATGGCCGAGGCGTACATCACGCTCGACAACGCCGACGGGCTTTTCCCCATCGAGTTCGGCGAAGTGACGATCGGCCGCCGCGCTTACCGCGACGGCGATAACGAGTACCTGCTCAATGGCAGCAAGGTGCGCCTGCGCGACGTCACCGAATTGCTCGCGCAGACCGGCCTGGCCCGGCGCACGTACGCCGTCATCGGGCAGGGCCTGATCGACCAGGCGCTCTCGCTGCGCGCCGAAGAGCGCCGCGCGCTGTTCGAGGAGGCGGCCGGCATCAGCCTGTACCAGCACAAGCGCGAGGAGGCGCTGCGCCGCCTGGAAGACACGCAGCGCAATCTCGAGCGCGTCAAGGACATCCTGGCCGAGATCGGGCCGCGCGTGCGGCAGCTCGAGCGCCAGGCGCGCCGCGCCGAGGACTACGCCCGCCTGTCCTCAGAGCTGCACGAGATGCAGCGCGTGTGGTTCGGATTTCACTGGGGGCGGCTGCAGGCCGGGCTGCGCGATGCGCACGAGAGCTGCCAGGCGCAGGCCGCCCAGCTCGAAGAGCGGCGCGCCGAGCTGGCCGCGCTGGGAAGCACTCTCGAGACGCTTCGCCGCAGTCAGATCGAGCTGCGCTCACAGCTCTTGCGCTGGCAGCGCGACTCGACGGGCGTGCACGATCAAGCCGGAGCCTTGCAGCGACAGGTGGCCGTGCTCGCCGAGCGGGCGCGCCTGCTGGCGCAGCAGGCCGAAGACGCGCGCGCCGACATCGTCCCCCTCGAAGCACAGGTCGCGGCGCAGACAGAGCGTGTGTCGCGCGCCGAAAGCGACCTGGCCGAAATCGCGCACCGCATAGACACCCAGGCGCAAGAGATCGAGGCCGCACAGCTCGCGCTCGAAGAGCGGCAGGCGCAGCGACAGTCCGCGCTGCAGTCCATGGCCGCCGCTCAGGAAGCTGTGCGCCGCATCGAGTCGGACATCGCCGATGCACACAGCCGCCGCACACAACTGGACGAGCGCCGCACGGCGCTGATGGCCGAGATCCAGACACATCGGCAGGCGGCAGAATCTCTCATCTCCAATCTCTCCATCAGACGAGAGACCCTGGCGGCAAGCGAAGCCGAGAGCGCGGCGCTTCACGCGCAGGCTGAAGCGCGGCGAGCAGACGGCAGCGATCTGTCGCGGCAGCTCGACGCCATTCGAGCGCGGCAGGCTGCGCTCGACGCCGAGTCCGCGCAGGCGCTGCGCGCCGAAGCCGAGCTGCGCGCGCGTTACGACGCGCTGCGCGCCGCCCGCGCCACGCTGGCGGGCTTCGACAGCGGCGCGCGCAGCATCCTGTCGGCGCGGCTGTCCGGCGTGCGCGGCGCGATGGCGCGCCTGATCGATGTGCAGCGCGGCTGGGAGCGCGCCATCGAGGCCGCGCTCGGCACCGACCTCCAGGCGATCCTCGTCGACGCCTGGACGGAGGCGGAAGCCGCGCGCGAGCACCTCAGCGCCCAGCAGTCAGGCGGTCGCGCTACGCTCGTCCCGCTGGATTCGCTCCGCGATCAACACTACGCATTGCCGCCGGACACGCGCCGCGCGATCGATCTCGTGATCTGCGACGAATCGATTCGCCCCGCCGTCGAGGCGCTGCTCGGCCATTTCGTCGCCGTCGAATCGCTGGCGCAAGCGCGCGAGCTTCTGGCGGCGCTGCCGCCCGGCGTGAACGCCGTCACCCAATCGGGAGAAGTGCTGCGCTCCAGCGGCGCGATCGTCCTGGGCCGCGCCTCGGTGTCGGGCGAACTGATGGCGCACGAGCGCGAGTGGCGCGAGCTGCCGGACGGCATCAAAGCGGCTAACCATCTGGCGGCCGGGATCGAGTCGCGGCGCGCGGAAGAATCGGCGCGCGCGGAAGACGTGACGCGCCAGCAGACCGCGCTCGCCGAAGAGGTGCGTCTCCTCGGCGAGGCCATCGCTGCACAATCGGCCAGGCGAGGAGAGATCGAGCGCGAGATCGAATCGATCGAGCGCGAGATCGCGTGGAAGCACGGGCTGGCGGAGCAGGCCGAAGCCGAATGTCGCAGCATCGCGGAGCGCGAGGCGGCGCTGCTCCACGAGATTGAGGCGAAGGCCCAGGCGCTCGACGCGCAGCGGCAGGCTGCGGCCGAGCTGGATCGGCGACTGGACAGCCTGTCTGTGGAACAGCACCTGGCGCGGTTGACGTCGCTGCAAACCGAGGCCGCCGTGTCCGAGCAACTGCGGCAGGGACACGAGAGCGTCGTGTCAACCCACCGGGCGGCGCTGGAGCAGGCGCAGGCGCAGATCGACGCCCGCTTGAAGCGCATCCACGCGATTGCAGAAGAACAGGCGCATATCGAGACACAAGTCGCCGCGCTGCGCGCGCAGGAAGCCGAGCTGGCCGCTCAGGTATCGGCATTCCAGGAGCGCGTCGAGCCGGCGGAAGCCGAGCTGCGCCAGATGGACACAGATTACGTGAGAGCCGAAAGCGAAGAGCGAGGGGCGCGCAACCGGCTGCAAGAGATCGAGTCGCGCTATAACCTGTCGCTGATGGACGCCGCCCGCAAGGAAGACGAATTGAACCACATGCGGACGCGCATCGACGAAGAGCTTGGCCTCGTGCGCCTCGAGCTGGCCGACCTGACCGGGCCGCAGCCGCTGCCGCTCGCGCCGATTGTCACCGAGCTGCCCGTCGTCGCCGAACTGCCCGAGGGGCTGGAACAGGAACTGCAGCGGCTCCGGGCACAACTCCGCAGGCTGGGACCGATCAACCCCGACGCACAGGCGGAGTACAACGCCGAGCGCGAGCGTTACGAATTCCTCAACGCGCAGTCTGCCGACCTGGCACAGGCGATCGAGCAGCTCCACCAGGTCATCGCCGAGCTGGATCAACTGATGCAGCGGAGCTTCAGCGAGACGTTCACCGCCATCGCCGAGGAGTTCCAGACCACGTTCACGACGCTCTTCGGCGGCGGCTCGGCGCGGTTGGTCCTGACCGATCCCGACAACTTGACAGAGACCGGCATCGACATCATCGCCCGCCCGCCGGGCAAGAAGCAGCAGGGGCTGGCGCTGCTATCCGGCGGCGAGCGCGCGCTGACGGCGGCGGCCCTGCTGTTCGCCATCTTGCGCGTCAAGCCGCCGCCCTTCTGCATTCTCGACGAGACCGACGCGGCTTTAGACGAGGCGAACGTGGGCCGCTTCCGCGACATGATCCACGCTCTAGGCGCGCACACGCAGTTTGTGCTGATCACGCACAATCGCGGCACGATCGAAGCGGCCGACACCATCTATGGTGTCACGCTGGAGCGCGACTCGTCGTCGCGCGCGTACTCGCTCAAGCTCGAAGGCGACCGGGTCGCCGCGTAGAACGTGGAACGCAAGTAACTACCTAGCGAAGCTTCGCCTCAAACCGACAAGTTTGACGCGGAGCGGTTAATGACGTAGCATAGTCAACGGAGGTGGACTATGCTCACCATTAAGGACATTCTCACGGATCGAATTACCTTGGACATCGAGTGTGTGGATCGTGTGTACTTGAATGGCTACGTCAAACACCTCCAATTGCCGGGCGGCTTGATCACGTTTATTCGCGAGCAACTGGGCTTTCCCATTCCTTGGCCGATGGTACTGGCCCCCGTGAGCGACGCCTTTCGGAAAGCGGTCGAGGCGTTTGCCCAGGCCCACGGACTGACGATCGTCGACTTTGCCAAGGATGAAGACAAAGACGAAACGGCGCGTACGCATCTGGCCCAGTTCCCCCAGTCCAGCGGGGTGGTGCTGATCGGCAAGGCGCAGGAAAAGACGCGGGGCTACACCGCGCGGCGGAAAGACCACGGCACCCAGGTGTGGTTTGAGTATTCGCGGCGTGCGGTGTGGGTCACCCATTATTACGTCTACATTCTGGATGAAGACTTTGGGCTGTTCTTTATCAAGGTGTGCACGTACTTTCCGTTTGATGTCAAGGTGTGTTTGAAGGGTCATGAGTGGGCCAAACAACAGTTGCGCCAGGCAGGCCTTGGCTTCCAAGCGTTGAGTAACGGATTCCTGTCGTGTGAAAACTCGGAGCGGTTGCAGACCCTGTGTCACCACTTGGACGCGAAGAAGATTCAAGCCCTTTTCGACCGTTGGGTCGCTCAACTGCCTTGGCCGCTGACTACCACCCAACAAGCGGCCGGCTACCGGCATCAACTGCGCATCTGGCACATGGAAGTCAGCCGGACGCAGGTGTTTGCCGACCCCGCACAAGGCTGGGCCTTGGTCGAAGCCTTGATCCGTGACAACCTCGACCTGGGCCGTCCTGACCGGGTGAGCCTGATCTTCGACCGCCGGGTGACGAAACGAACGCCGGGGGAGTTCTACACCCAGGTGGTGCGCGAAGGCGTTCAACCGACGATCCGCATCCATGACAAACACAGCGCCCTCAAGCAATACCTGAAAGACGGGCGTGGCCTGCGCACCGAGATGATGTTCAACAACACGCAGGACTTTGGTCTGAGCCGTGGCCTGCAGAACTTCACCCGCTTGTTTGAAATGGGGTGTAACTTCAAGCGGCGCTTGCTGGAACAGGAGCAGATCAGCGAAGACTGCTTCGTCTCGCTCCACGACCTGCGACAGTTGGGGCAATCCACGCTCACCGACGATGGCCAACGCGCCTCCGCCGTGCGCTTTGGCGACCCTCGGAGCATGGCGGTGCTGGAAGCCCTGGCGTGCCACGCCTACCTCCCGGCCGAAATCACCAGCCGAACGCTGCGACCGACGGTGGCCCAACTGATGGGCGTCGCATCGAATGCCTATTCCAGTGCCCAAATGACCTATGACTTGCGCCGCTTGCGGCTCAAGGGTCTGAGTGAGCGCATCGCCCACTCGCATCGCTATCGCTTGACCGCCTTGGGTCTCAAAGTCGTGACCTTCTTTACCAAACTGTATCACCGGCTCTTTCGTCCCGGCTTAGCCGCGATGGTGCCACAGCAGGCCTCACCTGCCAAGTTGGCGCAAGCCCTGGAGTCCGTCGCGGAGATTATTCAATCGTGGACAGAGAACGCTTTCAGCGTGCCGGTCGCGGGCGTCGCCTGAATTTGCTCTGTCTGTTAAGAATTCGATTTGTCAAGGATCTCAGGCTACTGCATCCTTCGACTTCATGGCGGGCGCATGCTGAGCGGAACGCAGTGGAGTCGAAGTACGCCTGCCATTCCGCTCAGGATGCGGCTGAGTAGTTACGAACGCAAAACGTAATAGGCTCCACGTTTTACGCTTTACTCATTACGAACCACAGTGTCCTCGCTTTCTCGTTCCCAAACGTTGCATACTCTCGCCTTGATGGCCATCATCGCTGCGGGTGCCGCGTTTCGGTTTTTCGATCTTGGCCTGGTGCGCTTCAGCTACGACCAAAGCTACCCGATGGTCGATGCGCTCAGGATTCTAGAGGAACGCGTTTTTCCACTGGTCGGCCAGCCATCGTCCGTGTTCCTCGACAACCCGCCGCTGATGAGTTACTTGCAAGCCGTGCCGCTGTTGCTGTGGCGGTCGCCGTGGGCTGTATACTTTTTCATCGTCGCGCTCAACACAATCGCCATCTATTTCGTGTTTCGCGCAGCGCAGCAACTGCTGGGGGACGGCGTCGGGCTGCTGTCGGCCTTCCTCTTCGCCGTCAATCCGTGGGTCGTCGCCTTCAGCCGCACGACATGGGTACAGGCGTCGATACCGTTTTTCATGTCGTTGATCGCCTGGGGGTTATGGCCGGTCCTGGCTACGGAGAACCGCTCTTCGGCGCGTGTGCTCATCGCCAGCATCGCCGTGACGGCGATGGCGCACACGTACATCCAGGCATTTGGCGTCTTGGCGCAGATTGCCCCGCTCTTGGTGATCTTTCGCAAAAAGATTCCGCGCAAGCCGCTGCTCGCGGGGATTCTTATCTTTGCGACCGCCGTTGTCATATTCGGCGCCGGCCAACTCGAACGATGGGATGTCATCCAGGGCAAGCTGGCTTCGTTCTTATCAAGGGACGAACTGCGCTTGACCTCGGAGGGCGTCGAGCACGCGATGCGGCTCGTCACCGGGCAGGATTTCGACGCACAGGCGATCGGGCAGCAGGCCGGTGATGAGGTACGGCGCATCTTCTCGCCGATCACGACTGTGCTCTTGAGCGCAGCCCTGGTCGCAGGCTTGATTCGCGCCATGCTGATCATGCGGCGGCAAAGCGCCCATCGTTCAACCGCCATCGTGCTGTTGATCTGGTTCGTGGCGCCGATTCTGTTGACGAGCGTATCGTCGAACCCTGTGCACCCGCATTACCTGTTACTGACCATCCCGGCCGGTCACATCTTGGCAAGCTGGGGCGTGTCGCCCCTATTCCGTGGCGCGGGCACACGATGGGTCGCGCTGGCAGGGCTTATCATTCTGGCTGTCTTTTTTGGCGTCAACTTGAATCGTATGAATGAGGACGTCGCGCGGTCACCGACGTCGCCCAGGTTCAACGGCTGGGCACTGGAGTCGGCGGCCAAGGTGGGGCAGGCCGTTCGCGACCTGACCGAAGCCAACCGTTTCCCGCGCCGCATCGTAGCCGACGGCCACTCAGCGGTCCTCAGCGGCATGAGTGGCGTGCGCGTGAAAACGCTGAGCGGTCTCGACTTCCCGAGCTTTGTGGTGCTGCCAGGCAGCGAACCACTCCTGTACGTCTTGGTTAACACCTCAGCAGGGCCGGGCATTCTGGGGCCCCACCAAGAATCCTTCGTAGAGTACGATCTTCAATTTGCCGACGGTGCGCATGCCTCCTTCGTGCGTGTACAACCCTACGATCGATCGGCAGCCCTCGCGCTGCCAGGCGTGAAGGCCGACTGGCCGAGCGAAAGTGGGCTGTCGCTGCTCGGCTATACCCTGGAAGAGAACGTGCAGCCGGGAGACACGATCGATGTCACAACCTACTGGCGCGTTGATGCGTTGCAGCCTGGACGTGAGGAATGGTTCATCGGCGCTTTCTATCATCTCGTAAATCCACAAGGGCAGAAGCTCGCCGAAGAGAACGGCCACGGCCAGTGGAGCCGCCGCTGGGAGCCAGGCGACATCTACGTTGAGCGCGTGAGCATCCCTGTTCCGAAAGACGTGACCCTCGGCTTGTACACGTTGGAGGTTGGCTTGTTCGACAGCGTTCACGCTCGAGGTTATTCTCTGCAATCGCCCGATGGTCCAGTGTATTCCTACAGCATCCTGATCGCGGCGGGACAGACGGATTGACGACGTGAGCCGTCCGAAGCGCGAGGCGCGGAACTCGCGCACTCTATCACTCAACACGTTTCACTCATCATGCTCTCGTAACCCAACCGTAACACCGCGCCTGCCGTCGATTTGCTATGATGGTAGGCGCACCTCACACCCTTTGCTCATTCTCAACGCGGTGCGTGTCGAATCTCGTTCGGCAGCGCCGCGTTTCGTTTGGTGGACATGGCATGGCAGGTGAACGAATTCTGGTGATCGACGACGCCCCGCAGGCGCGGGAGTTCGCCGCCGAATACGTCCTGAAGCCGAACGGCTTCGAGGTGATGCTGGCGCGCGACGGCGCCGAGGGCATCCGGCTGGCCCTGCACTCGCCCCCGGACCTCATCATCCTCGACTACGAAATGCCCAAAATGAATGGCCTGGAGGTGCTGCGCGCGCTCAGCGCCAGGAACCTGGCGATCCCGGTCATTCTCTCGACGGCGCACGGATCGGAGCAGTTCGCCGTGGAAGTCTTCCGCCTCGGCGCGCGCGACTACCTCACCAAGCCGTACCAGGTGGAGGAGATGCTGGCGGCGATCGACCACGCGCTGACGGAAGTGCGCTTGAAGCGCGAGCGCGACGACCTGGTCGCCCGGCTGCTCGAATCGAACCGCTCGCTGGAGGAGCGGGTGCGCGAGCTGCACGCGTTGTACGGCATCGGCAAGTCGGTGACGGCGCTGCTCGACCACGAGGGCCTGCTCAACCGCATCGTCGAAGCCGCGCAGTTCGTCACCGGCGCCCAGTCGTCCGCCATTCACCTGCTTAATGGCGACGGCCGGCAATTGCGCACGGCGGCGATCCGCGGGGTGTGCGAGGACGACGTGCGCGCGCCGGTCGAAACGATGGCGCGCGTCGTGGTGCGCACCATCCGGCCGGCGGCGTCGGGGACGGGCATCGTCGCGCCGCTCCTGGTCGGCGGGCGTCTGATCGGCACGCTGGACATCGCCAACCGCGCCGGCGCGGCCCGGCCGTTCACCGATCACGACAAGCATCTGCTGCAGGCGCTGGCCGACTACGCGGCGATCGCCATCGAGAACGCGCGGCTGTTTCGCGAGCTGGAGGCGTCGAAAGAACGCGAGAAAGAGCACATCCGGCGCCTTTTCGAGCGCTACGTCGCGCCGCAAGTCGTCGATCGGCTCATCGCCAACCCGGACATGGGCGTGTTGGGCGGGGCGCGGCAGCACATCACCGCGCTGTTCGCGGACGTGCGCGGCTACAGCACGCTCGCCGAGCACGTGCCGCCCGAGTCGCTGGTCAGGATTCTCAACTATCATTTCGACCTGGCGGCGAGGGCCGTTTTGGCCGAGGAGGGCACGCTCGACAAGTTCATGGGCGACGCCGTGTTGGCCTTCTTCAATGCGCCTTTGATCCAGCCGGACCACGTGCTGCGCGCCGCGCGCGCGGCGCTGGCGATGCAGCGCGTCATCGTCGAGGAAGGCTCCCGATTGCCACAGGCGGCGCGGCTCAGTTTCGGCATCGGCATGGCCACGGGCGAAGCCGTCGTCGGCAACATCGGCTCCAGTCGCCTGATGAACTACACGGTCATCGGCGATTGCGTGAATCTCGCGCGCCGTCTGCAGGAAAACGCGCGAGGCGGGCAGATTCTCGTCGACGGATGGACGATCCACACCCTACAAGACCGCGTGCGCGTCCAGCCGCTCGGTGAGATGAACGTCAAAGGCCGCAGCAGCCCCACGCCGGTATTCGAGCTCGTCGGCCTCAAGTAACCGTCGCGCCCCCACCCCGTACTCGAAGCGCACCTCACGCAGCCTTATGGGTGATTGTCCACCTGCGGTGGCCGCAGGTGGGGTGTGACCAACCAGTTGCCCATCCCTAGGCGGTATGGTACACTTTCTTATCGTACTTCTCGCATCGGGGGAATCATGCAGCGATATTTCGATGGCGCGCTCGCGGCGCTGCTCGTCGCCGCGATGTGTGTTATGCCTGTTGCCGGCGCGCCGCAGGCGCAAGGCGATCAGGCCGTCATCATTTCTCCGGCAGACGGCCAGCAGGTGTCGGGCCTCGTCCCGGTCTTCGGCACGGCCACGGCGAGCGACTTCGCCCGCTACGAGCTGGCCTTCGGGCCCGATCCGAATCCATCGGATACCTGGACGACTTTCGCCACGCCCGACGTGATCCTGATCAACGCCCAAATCGGGCTTTGGGACGCCAACCTGCCGCCCGGTCTTTATCAGCTTCGGCTGCGCGTGTTCCGTTCCGACGGCAGCATCGCCGCCGAGGACTTCGCCAACGGGCTGATCGTCGGCACGCCGCCCACCGAAACGCCCGCGCCGACGCCGACGAGCGTGCCTCCCCCACCGACCTTCGAGCCGGAGACACAGGGAACCATCCAGTCCACGGTTGTCATCGAGCAGCCGCCGACGCCGACGCCAGCGCCTACACTGGTGGGCAGCGGCAGCGCCGACGATTCGTCTTCGTCGAGGCGCGGCGGCGGGCCGAACATCGATCTCAGCCGCTTCGGTTCGGCATTTACCGACGGCGTGACGTGCGCCGCCGGCGCGTTCGTCTTGGTCGGCGCGGCATGGTTGGCGCGCTGGGCGTTGCGGCTGATCATGAAGCAAATGCGAGGACGGTCGAATCAGTAGAGTTTCGAGCGCACATGCATCTTCTTGAACGACTACGCGGCAAGCAGACTCCGGAGCCGAGCGCGCCGACCGCGCTCATCGTCGGCCTGGGAAATCCGGGCCGGGAATATGCTGGAAACCGCCACAATGTCGGATGGCACGTCGCGGATCACTTCGTCGGCTCCAGGGGTTGGCGCTTCAGCAAGCGACGCAACGACGCTCTCATCGCCATGGGGCGCATCGGCGAAGTGCGCGTCGTCGTCGCCAAACCGCAGACGTTCATGAACCTCAGCGGGCGCGCGGTCCAACCCCTGGCGCGTTTCTACAAGACACCGCCGGATCGCATGCTCGTGATTTACGACGATCTCGATCTACCCTTCGGGGCGATCCGGCTGCGCGAAAAAGGCGGCGCGGGTGGGCACAACGGCATGAAATCGATCATCGAGCGCATGGGCAGCGGCGATTTCCCGCGCCTGCGCATCGGCGTCGGGCGGCCGCCCGGTCGTATGGATGCGGCCGACTACGTGCTGCGCGATTTCGATGCGAGCGAGCGGGCCGAGCTGCCTGACGTACTGGATCGCGCGGCGCGGGCGATCGAGACGTTCGTCGCCCACGGAATCGGCGTCGCCATGAACGCACACAACCGCACGGCGGAGAACGCATCACCATGAAGGATGAAATTCTGATCCGCGAGTTCACGCGTATTTTCCGCTGCACGCCGGAAATGGCGCCCACTTACCTCAAGCGCGTTCACGAGCGCATGGGATACGAGGTGCCACTGGAGAGCATCGTCGCGGCGCTGCACCAAATCTCGCCCAAGCGGCTCACAATGGACGCGCTGATCGAGCGCCTGAGGAAGATGGAGCGCACGCCGGGACGCGCTCGAAAGCCTGCCCCTTCGCAGGGCTCAGGGCAAGCTCTGAGCCTCGAAGGGTCGCCGGTCGCGGAAAGCGGCGATCCTGAGCGGAGTCGAAGGACGGTGGGCGCTCCGGCGGGAGTAGGCCACAAGCCTGCCCTGCGAAGTCCCCGACCCCGAGCAAAGCGAGGGGGAACGGGAAGCCGAAGCCCTGAGCGGAGCGAAGGGGCAGCCGAAGGGTCCAAATCGTCGAAACCGAGTGCCATGACGCAGATATCGATCGTCTTGACCAGAAACTGGGAGCGTGGTCGCAAGCAGGGTCTGAAACCATCGGTCATGACGACCGATCGATTCGTGAAGACAGCGCAATCGATCGCGGGCGCCCCCACGCCTTCCGTAGCGCGCGTGCTCAAATCGGTGGAGAAACTCGACCGGCTGGACATTCTCCTCACGCCGAACCTGGTGGCGGACGACATTAATGGGTCGGATAGTGAATAGAGTCTACCGGATTTGAAGGCGGCCTGATCGTGACACGTGATGCGTGAAGCGTGACAGACCCGTCCACACCCTCATGCCGCATCGCGTTTTCACATGCCGCGCTTGGCCGGTCACGATGCTCCTGTGAACCTCACCGGTCTTACCCCTCTCCTCACCGAATCGATCGCGTATCGACGCATAGCCGACGGCATACGAAGCTTGCGCACAGGCGGGTACCGGCTCCCTGTTCTGCGCTCTGCCCGACCTTTCGTGGTCGCCGCGCTGGCGCGCAATCTCGGCCGGCCGATGCTCTACGTCACAGCCCGCCTTGACCGCGCGCAGATGGTCCACGAGGCGCTGCGCGCCTACCTGGGTGATGACTCGGCGCTCCTGCGCTTCCCCGAACCCGCTGCACTGTTCTACGAGCGGGCGCCGTGGGCGAGCGAGGTCGTGGCCGAGCGCCTGAACGTCCTCTCCACCCTGGCTACCCATCACCGCGCATCAGCCATCGGCCATCCGCCATCGGCCCTCGTCGTCGTCGCTTCCGTTCGCGCACTCATGTTCCGCACGCTGCCGCCGCGCAACATGACGCTCGGCACGCGCACGCTCAAACAGGGCCAGGCGCTCGACCTGGAAAAGATGCTGGAGCTCTGGACAGGACTGGGATACGCGGCGATGACGACGGTGATTGCCCCAGGCGAGTTCAGCCGGCGCGGCGGCATCCTCGACATCTGGCCGCTGGCGTCCCCCGCGCCGGTGCGCATCGAGTTGTTCGGCGACGAGATCGAGTCGCTGCGCCGTTTCGACCCGGCGACCCAGCGTTCGCACCAGACGGTTGAAGTCGTGAATATCACGCCCGCCAGCGAAGCGCTCGCGCGCTACGGCCCGGTTGCAGCCGACCGGATGCGCGCCTGGAGTCTTGAAGGCATGCCCGATGACGTCGAAGCGCAACTCGCCCGAGATCGGTCGGCGCTGGCGACCGGCGCGCCGTTTCGGGGCATTGAGTTCTATCTGCCCTATTTTTACCCCCAGTCTGCCTCGCTCGCCGACTACCTGCCGCCGGATACGTTGATCGCGATCGACGACGCTGGCGAGATGGAAGACGCGTGGAGCGAGCTTGAGGAACAAGCCGTCGACTTGCGGCGCAGCGCGGGAGACGCGGGCACACTGCCGCCCGACTTCCCGCTGCCTTATCTCACCTGGGCCGATTGGCGCGAGAGCCTGTCGACGCGAAGCGTCATCTCGCTGGCCGAAGCCCCTCCTGCCGACGAGGGCCTGCCGCCTCCCGACCACGCGACCATCCGACCACCTGACGACGCGACTCCCCGACCACCCGACCACTCGACCACCCGACTACCCTTCGTTCCAGGCCCGCGCTTCGGCGGCCAGCTCAAGCCGTTCCTGGATCACGTCGCGCAGATCCGGCAGATCGGCGACGCGATCGTCGTCGTTAGCCGGCAGGCGCAGCGCCTGGCCGAGCTGTGGGCCGAGCGCGATCACACGCGAAGCGGCTACCCCGTCTCTAATCTCCCATCTCCGCCCGGGCCACGCTCGCTGGAGTTCGTGCACGGAACGCTGGACGACGGCTGGACGCTGCACGGCGTCCGCGGCCGTGCAGCCTCCGAGTTATTCTCCCTCCACGTTCTCAGCGACGGCGAGATATTCGGTTGGGCGCGCCCGCAGCCGCGCAAACGTATCCGCCCGCGCGCGATTGCGCCTGAGCAGTTCTTCGCCGACATCCAGCCCGGCGACTACGTCGTCCACGTCGAGCACGGTATCGGCGTCTTTCAGGGCCTGGTCAAGCTGACGATCGAAGGCATCGACGGTGAGTTCCTGCAGGTCGCCTACGCCGGCAGCGACAAGCTGTACGTGCCGATCCACCAGGCGGACCGGTTGAGCAAGTACATCGGCGCGACGGACCGCCCGCCAGACATCCACCGCCTAGGCGGCGCGGACTGGACCCAGGTGCGCGAACACGCGCAACAAGCGGCAATTGAGGTCGCCAAGGAACTCTTGGAACTCTACGCGGCGCGCGAGCTGGCGCCGGGTTTCGCCTTCAGCCCCGATACCCCGTGGCAGGCCGAGCTGGAAGCATCCTTCCCCTACGTCGAAACGGAAGACCAACTGCGCGCGATCAAGGAAGTCAAAGCCGACATGGAGAAGCCACGCCCGATGGATCGCCTGATCTGCGGCGACGTGGGCTACGGCAAGACCGAGGTCGCCCTGCGCGCCGCGTTCAAAGCCGTGCAGGACGGCAAGCAAGTAGCCGTGCTCGTCCCGACGACGGTGCTGGCGCAGCAGCACTACAACACCTTCTCCTCGCGGCTGGCCCCCTTCCCCACGATCGTGGAGATGCTGTCGCGCTTCAAGTCGCCGAAGGAGCAGGACGACATCCTCAACCGCCTGCGCGAAGGGCAGGTCGACATCGTCGTCGGCACGCACCGCCTGCTGCAAAACGACGTCGTCTTCAAACACCTCGGCCTGCTCGTCGTCGACGAAGAGCAGCGCTTCGGCGTGACGCACAAAGAGATGCTGAAGCGCATGCGGGCAGAGGTCGACGTGCTGACGATGACGGCCACGCCCATCCCGCGCACACTGTACATGAGCCTGACCGGCGTGCGCGACATCAGCACGATCGACACCCCGCCGGAAGAGCGGCTGCCCGTCGCGACGTACGTCGGAGAATACGACGATCATATCGTGCGGCAGGCGATCCTGCGCGAGCTGGATCGCGGCGGGCAGGTGTACTTCGTCCACAACCGCGTGCTGGGCATCGAGCACATCGAGAAGCGGCTGGCGGCGCTCGTGCCAGAAGCGCGCATCGGCGTCGGCCACGGGCAGATGGACGAGCACGATCTGGAAAAGGTGATGATCGAGTTCGTCGGCCGCGAGATCGACGTGCTGCTGTGCACGTCGATCATCGAGAGCGGGCTGGACATCCCCAACGCCAACACGCTGATCGTCGATCGCAGCGACTTTTTCGGGCTGGCGCAGTTGTACCAACTGCGCGGGCGTGTCGGGCGCGGGGCGCAGCGCGCCTACGCCTATTTCCTCGCCGATCCACATTCGCCCCTGACCGAGGACGCGCGCCGCCGGCTCGACACGATCCGCGAGGCGAGCGAGCTAGGCATGGGCTATTCGATTGCCATGCGCGACCTGGAGATTCGCGGCGCGGGCGACCTGCTCGGCGTGCGGCAGAGCGGGCAGATCAGCGCCGTCGGCTTCGACCTGTATACCCGGCTGCTGCGGCGCGCGGTCGAGGAGATGAAGGCCGCGCGAGAGGGAAGCGAGCCGCCGCCTGCGCCGATCACGGGCGTCACCCTCGACCTGCCGCTGCAGGCCTACCTCCCGGAAGACTACGTGCCGAACGACACG
>DATEUJ010000002.1:0-9831 GCA_035283185.1 Anaerolineae bacterium
GGGCGGCATCGGCGGCGGGGTGGCGATGCGGGCGGGCGGCCATCGCTACCGGCGCTCGGTCAAGGCGCACGGGCAGGGCATCGGGCTGGGCCAGGCGCTGCGCGCGGCGGCGGCGCGCTCGGACATCGACGTGCTCGAGGAGACGGTGACCGTCAGGCTGCTGCGCGAGGGCGGGCGGATCGCCGGCCTCGTCGCGTGGGATCTGGCGCGCGGCGCACCGCTGATGGTGCGGGCGCCCGTCGTCATCCTGGCCACGGGCGGGCTGGGCTGGATGTACTACCCGCACACCGACTGCATGCGCAGCGCCACGGGAGACGGCTACGCTCTGGCGTACGAGGCCGGCGCGGAGCTGGTCGACATGGAGCAGGTGCAGTTTCTCCCGTTCTCCTGCACGTATCCCACGTCCATGGTCGGCATCTTCCTCGGTGAGCCGTCCTTTGCGGGACCCGAGGGCCGGCTCCTCGATGGGCACGGGCGTGAGCTGCTGGCCGGGCTCGAGACGATGACCCGGGCCCAGGTGTCGCGCGTCATCGCGCTCGAGGTGCGGAGGGGCAATGGCACGGCGCACGGCGGGGTGCTGCTCGACCTCCGCCAGAATCTGCAGACGCCGCGCGGGAGGGCGGCCTGGCAGACCATGAAAGAGGTCGGGTTGCTCGACATCGCGAAGCGCGCCTATGGCCCGAAGGCGTACGCCTGGGAGGAACCGTGGGAGGTCGCGCCGACCGTGCACTTCCACATGGGCGGCGCGCGCATCGACGAGCATGGCGCGACGAGCGTCGCGGGACTCTATGCGGCCGGCGAGGCCGCCGGCGGCGTCCACGGCGCGTGCCGGTTGGGTTCGGTGGCTCTCGCCGAGCTGTTCGTCTTCGGACGGCGCGCCGGGCTCGCCGCCGCCGAGTTCGCCCGTGGCGGGGATCGGCCGCCGTTTCCGCGTGACGAAGCGGCCGACAGCGCAGCCCATCTTGCCGGGTTGCCCGGGGCCCGCGGCCAACACCGGCCCATCGCCCTCGTGCGCCAGCTCCAGCGCCTGATGTGGGACAAGGTCGGCGCGGTGCGCGACGAGACGCAGCTGTCGGCCGCGGTGGCCGGGCTCGGCGAGCTCAGCGATCAGGCCCGGAGCCTGCGCCTCGGCCCGGAGCGGCGACAGAGTCTCGAGGTGCTGGACGCCGTCGAGCTCCGGCTGATGCTGCTCACGGCCGACATCGTCGCCCGGTCCGCGCTGTGTCGGCAAGAGACCCGCGGGGCCCATGTCCGCGCCGACTATCCCGCCCGCGACGACGCCCGATGGCAGGCCAACATCGTCGCGCGCCGTCACGATGGCGGCCTGTCGCTGGCCGTCGAGCCGGTCGGAGGGGCGAGTTGACCAGGGACGTGATCACGATCAGCGTGGAGCGCTCTGACCGCGAGGGCGGGCGCGAGCCGGCGCTGGAGACGTACGAGGTGCCCCTGGACGATGGCGCCACGGTGCTGGGCGCCTTGCTGCACGTCTACGAGACCTCGGAGTCCAACCTCGCGTTCCGCTGCGGCTGCCGCAACCGGGACTGCGGGCTCTGCGCCGTGGACGTGAACGGCAAGCCGCGCCTGGCCTGCGTCACCCCGCTCAAGAAGGGCATGGTGATCCGGCCGCTGCGGAAGCTGCCCGTCGCGCGCGACCTGATGATCGATCGGCGCTGGATCATGCCGTTCCTGGAGCGCTTCGATTTGTTCGTGCGCGATGGCGGCCTCGGCGACTGGCCGCCGCGCCTGGCCGTGCCCACGGCGCATGCCCGCCTCGCCGCCTGCGCCGAGTGCCTGAGCTGCCTCAGCACCTGCCCGAGCTTCGAGTCCGGGCGCGACGACATCGGCGGCCCGTACCACTTCGTGAAGCTGGCGCAGCTCCACTGGGACCCGCGCGACCGCGTCGATCGCCGGGCGCAAGCCGTTCAGCTCGGCATCGCGCGATGCGCCGCCTGCCGCAAGTGCGCGTGCCCCCTCGGGATTCCGATCTACCGCACAGCCGTGGCGCCGCTGGCGGGTGCGCTCGCGGAGCGTTCAGCGGGCGATTGACCTGGAAGTCACGCGCCGCGATCGTCTCGACGATGCGCTCCCAGATCGGCACGGCCCAGGCCGTGTCGTCGATCCAGTACGAGAATGTGAAGACCGCCTGGAACCACGGGTTGGCGGCGAGGAGGAGCCGGCCGTGGGCTTCACGCCGCTCGCCCCGCTCGGTGTCGTCGGACGTGAACGCGTAGTCCGTCCATGCTAACTCGGCGCGCCCGCGGCGAAACGCGACCACTGGAGAGCAGGTGAATGGGTCGGCCACGCCCTCGAGACTCAAGCGAATGAGTCCGTCGGATCCTTGCAGGCGAGATGGCCCTGGGGGTCGGGTGCCACGGTCCAGCCGCGTGGCAAAGCCAGCTCGACGTTGCCGCGGTCGAGAATCAGGACGCGCGCGAGGTCGAGCGCCTTCAGTCGCTCACGCCGATTCATCGGGCGGTCATCCTAACACCCGCTCCGCCCCGCCGACCTGTATCCGCTCCGATACACGTTGCCCGGGTGGAGGCGAGATTCCATGAACCCACGCGACCGCTGCTCGCCGTGTGCCATCCTTCCGTCGAGCAGGTTCATCGGGAATCCATGCGTCTTCATCGAAACCTCGAACGCTTGGCCGGGCCACGGCGAATCGGACCGCCGCCGCCGGAGCCGACGCGCGAGGAATCCGGGAGCAGTGGCACGATGAACCGGTCGATCGCGAGCGGGAGGTGCGGGAGTTGGTCGGCCGCGCCCTCTGGGACGTCTTCTCGGACAATCACGATGTCATCGCCCCCGATGGACGCGAGGTCCATCTCGGTTCGTTCCGCGCCGCGGGAGACTTCATCGCTGACCTGCTCAACGACGAGGTTGGTAGCCGGCAGTATGGCTACATGGACTTCTACATGGGCACGATCTGGATCAACGACCGGGCCGACCTCACACCCGTCTACGCGATGATCTTCCGCCGCCTCGCCACGCACGGGTACGACTGGGAGTACGCCTTCCCGCGCATCCATGCCATCGACTTCGGGCGTGATCGCGACGAGACCGCCGACCTCGCCGACCGGCTGGAGCAGGACCGGCAGCGAGCCGATCTCCAGACGTTCCTCGAGGAAGGACACCAGGAGGCACTCGAGATCGCAAAGGATCGGCCGCCGCCGGCAATCGTCGATGCGTACCGACAGGTCTATGGGGAGTTCCCGCGCGGCTGGCCGCCGTGGGACTGACTGACCTTGGGCCAACATGGCGCGTCGCCTGCACGAGGAATACAAGATTCCCGTGTACGTCCTCGTCGACAACGACCCGTGGATGGCCATTCCCAAGGCCAAGTTCATCGGCCTCTCCAGCGCCGATCCCGACAGCTACGGCCTGCCGCGCAAAGTCGGCATCAAGCTCAACGACAAGGACATCGGCCGGGACAAGGACCTGCTCAAGTACCGGTGGTTCCAGAAGAAGCACTGGCAGGAAGAGATCAAGCGGATGCTCGCGTCCAGCCTCAAGTACGAGCTCGACGCGCTGGCCAACAAGGACTTCCGCTATTTGACCAAGATCTATCAACCGAGGAAGCTCAAAGAGGAGGATTGGTTGGATTAGCGCCTGGTGCGGTGCCTCCACACTCGAGGGCTACGTCCCCGACATCAACGCCACCATCGTGACGCGCATCCCCGAGCAGGCGGCACCATCCTGAATACGTTCCGCAGGCCGATAGCACGCGACGAAACACTAACGCTTCTATTTCACAGTCTGAATCATTTGAAGAAGGCGTTTGACGTCAAGCTGCTCAATGCCTTCACAAGCGGCGGCTGCCTCAGCGAGAGTCGCGTCGGCCGTTGCTGTACCGGCCACAAGTTCTTCACGGGCGAGATGCAATGCAGCTAACGCAGCTCTGTGCCGCTCTCCATGACGGCTCGCGCGCTCGATAGCATCCAGATAGAGTTGGCGGCCCGCAGTCGGATCGCCTCTTCGAAACCGAAGCAACCCTTCGGTCGCAATTAGTGTTGTACGGAGTTCTTCGGGTGGACTCGTGATCAAGTTAAACTCTTCGACCGCCTCTTCTACTTGTCCTTGGTTCGCCAATGCGACAACCAAGTTATTGCGTAATAGTGGATCCTCAGGGTTAGCCCTCAAACCCCGCCTGGCGAACTCCTCGGACAACCGATAGTCCTGCTCAGTCACGCCCGCCAGATAGGAACCTAGGGCCGCCGGCCGACTCGAAAACGGTTCGTCAAGAAGCCAACTTTCGCAATGCCGGATAGCGGACTCCCAATGCGCATCCCTAAATTCCCGAATGGCCCGCGCTTCGAATGACCTTGGCTTATTCAGCAACTCTGCAGCGACTTCGACACCTGAGATCTTCGTTGATGCCCATCCAGCTTGCGCCAGGGAATTGTCGGTAGGGTCAATGAGACTATCCTTGAAAAGCTGCCGCGCCCTCTTTACGTCGCCACTAGTCATATCCAAGGTTGCGATGGCGCTTGCAAGCTCTGTCGTATGCAGCGGGGGAAAATCACCATGCTCTAAGAATCTCCGGCCATGCTTCACGAATAGCGCGCGGCGATCCGCGACCGTAGCGACTGCGATCTCCGCGGCAAGAAGCCACGGATCTTCTCGTGTTCTCTCGGCGTGAATAAGTAGCTCGTGAGCTCTGTCAGGTTCGTCGATGTGAACAAAAAGCCTGGCGGCGGAACGAAGAACAAAGCGGTTGTTATGTACCAGACGGAGCGCGCGCTCCATTGCATGCACTGATTGATCGCGCTGGCCTATCATGGAATATGCACGCGCTAGGTCGACCCAGAGAAGGGCGTTGCGTGGGGTATCTCGAAGTTGGAGGCGCAGTGAACGGATTCTCAGGCGCAGGACGTCTGCCTCGAGATCGATGTCTTTGTGGTCAGCCATAGCGAAATGGCCAACGTGATCTTCCAGTGACAACACTTGCTCGGCGATTGTGCGCACGGCTGACGTGGGACTATTTCCGGGCTCCACGAGGAAGCGCGCCGCCTCAGCGGCGTCAGTGCGACGTCCAAGCACCAGCGCGGACGTGACAACGTCGGCTGCAGTCTCGATGGACCGGTCTTGCTGCCACGCTGTGAGCTTTTCGTCGAAATACTTCCCCGGCTCAATGACGAACGGGCTTCCGAACTGCTCCCGCTCCAACTCACCCGTCTGGGCGGTCGTACGGAAATCGCGCCACCGCGGGACGACCCGCCGATCCTTTTCGGGAAGGAAGAGGCTCATCGCGGCGCTACTTCTTCAGAAGGCCGAGCTCGGCCCTCCGCGCAAGCATGTTGAACAAGCTGATATACCGCTCAAGCGAATAGGGATTCCCACGTGCAACTCTGGTTAGCGGGTGACCTCGCAATGTAACGTCGGGTTCACACAGTTGACGAACCGCAAGCGTCACCTCATCTCGAAGCTGGTCTGGCACCAGGTTAGAGACGTAAGTCACCGCGCGTCCAAATGCATCACGAACGTACGGAAGGACGCCTGCATAGTCGCCCGACCAGCCCATTACCGACGTCGGAGTACGCCAGGCGTGGGAGGAGTGCAACTCTCGGCGTAGGAAGGCCGTCATGCCAACTCCGGTGAAGAAGAAGGTAATCATGCTGCCAAGCAAATACGCATCGCAGCCATAACGTCGACGATTCCAGTCGGGATCGACTTGGCCATACAACAATTCTGGTGGTGCGTATGCCGGATCCCCCTGGATCGTGTACTTATCATGCGGCGGCGCCTGACCGATTACGGCCGCGCGGCCCAAGTCACCAAGCTTAGAGATCTTCCCGCCATCAAACGAGAGGACGTTGGACGGCTTGACGTCTTGATGAGCGATTCCCTCTCGGTGCAGCTGAGATATACCGGTCGCGACATGATGCAATGCCCTCAGCATCCAGGCAAGGTCAAAGCGGCGACCGGCGTCTGCTAAGACACGGGCATCGCCCTCGGCCAGCTCCAGAATCAGATACTGCACAGGCTCACCCGCTATCCGGACCGTCCCATCGCCGATGGAAACAACGACACGATCGAGACGCTTATCACGGCACGTTTCCAGAACCCGGCGTTCGAAGTTGTACGCTTCGGTTAGGGCCTGGAGAACGATCGCTGGATCGGGGGCCTTCATCGCCTCAGAATAGTCCAGCGCTTTGAGATAGGCTTGGAGACCTCGTGGGTTTTCTACTATGTAGCCGTGCGAAAAGTTACCCCCGGTGCTACCGGGCGAAAGAGGAACCTCCCGTACGACCTTCCATCCGCCGTCCAGCGTCATGCCCAGCAATTGTTGCGCAGGCGTCTTCACACGCGGCTCCGGCGGACGATGCTGACATCCATCGCAATCGTCAAGTATGTTACAGGAATACGCGCCGCCCGGCCGGAGATCTGGTGAAGCGAATACAAATAGGATCCGACGTTGTCCTCTGCGCCCCACGGGAGCTGCCCTCAGAGGCCCACCTGATGCCTTCCGAAAACGCCCTCCTACGTCGCCTAGCCTCCGATCAGTAGCCACGCCACGCCACATACGGCAGCTTCGTCGCCGTCGTCTCGATGGCGGTGCCCGCTTCCAACAGCACCGCCGTCGGGTCCCACGTCCCGCCGACGAGCTGGTTGCGGGGGGCCGTCGGGGATGGTCGTCTTTATGACGCGGTCGCCGAAGCGCACCTCTTGCCGTTCCACGTCCACCGTCACCCGCCTGCTGCGGCGCCCGGGCGATGGCCTTCTGGAGCCACTCGAGGTCGGCCTGGGAGGCGACCAGGCAGGGGATGCCGAGCATGACGCAGTTGCCGAAGAAGATCTCGCCGAACGAGCCGCCGACGATGGCGCAGATGACCCAGCGCATGAGGGCCTGCTGGGTGTGCTCGCGCGAGGAGCCGCAGCCGAAGTTCTGGCCGCCGACGAGCACCGATGCACCCGTGTTAATTGTGCAAGAAGCGCCCCTCGCTCGCGTTACAATCCGGCGCGATGGCGACGCGTAGGAACCGCTACGCCGTGGCCCTAGGACGGAAGGGGGAGCAAGAAGAGCGGGAAGGTACGCACGGACAGTGTACCGGAGCATCGCAGTGAGGCCGCCGGCGCGGCTCCCTCGCGTGCTGGCTCGACGCTCGCAGCGACGTGACAATACGATGACTCAACCACCCCTGCGCCATCAACATACCGCTTACGGCTCCTGGAAGCGGAATCCAGGGCGGCAAGAGGAGTGTTGCGCGGACATCTTCCGTGCCTACGCTTGTCATGCGTCCGCGGAGCCGCTGTTCTTCCGTGGTCCTGCTGAGGACATTCTCGCGGAGCTCCCGGACGACTCCATCGACTTTGCGATGACCAGCCCGCCATACTGGGGGAAGAGACAGTACTCAAACGGCGGCATCGGTCTGGAGAGTGAGCCAGCCGAGTACATCGCGGCCCTCCTGCGTGTGTTCGGCCAGGTTCACCGTCTTCTGAAGCCTACCGGTTCTTTCTGGCTCAACATCGGCGACAGCTACCATCACAAGCGCCTGCTTGGACTGCCCTGGCGGGTTGCCTTTGCGATGATGGATTCTCAGGACTGGATTCTCCGCAACGACGTCGTGTGGAACAAAATAAAGGGCGGCCCCGATACCGCCGCGGACAAGCTGAGGAACGTGCACGAGCCCGTCTTCCACTTCGTCAAGCGGGCCACCGGGTACTACTACGACGTCGATGCTATTCGGAGCGCACCGAGGCGGGCACAGATCATCAACGGCGCTGTTGTTTCAGCCACGGGCGTACGTGGCGTGCGCTACCGACGTCAGATTGAGCTCTCCTCGCACCTGTCGCCCGCTGAGAAGAAGGGGGCGTTCGCGGCACTTGATGCAATACTCGGCGAGATAAGGGCCGGACGCCTCGCTGACTTTCGCATGATCATTCGTGGACAGCAACGCACCACTCACTCAGACTCAGAAGTCGTGTCCGGCCGAGCTCGCGATCTCCAAGCGCGAGGCTTTTACTTTCTGCGATACCACCCGAATGGGAGCAAGCCGAGCGACGTGTGGGACATCATTCCTGAGGACACGCAAAACCGTGAGGTGCACTTCGCCCCCTATCCAGCGGACCTGTGCCGCATCCCGCTGCTAGCTACCTGTCCCGAGAAGGGGATTGCGCTCGATCCGTTCTGCGGAACGGGTACAACCAACCTCGTCGCGCGCCAACTGAACCGACGTTCTATCGGCATCGACATCTCAGAAGACTATCTTGAGGAGGCTGTCAAACGCTGTTCGATCCTCTTGTGAGGTGATGTTCGGGTGAGCAATGGCGACGAGATTGTTGAGCTGTTCGGGCTCCCTGCCACCCGAGGGCAGCGCTGGCAGGCCGTGGTCGAGGGACAGCATTGTCCATATCTGGACCGAAAGTGCATCAAGGTCAGAAAGAGTGAGCCGGACGTTTCCATAGGCACGTGCACCGTCCACTATGGAAAGGCGCCGATCGTCATTTGTCCCTTCCGCCTCCTGGAGCGCCGCCAGGTCTTCGCCGACTGCATTCATCTGTTGACCCTGCACGAGCCGGGCAATGAGTTTCACATCGTGACGGAGGTCAGTATCCCAGGCGGTAGCATCGATTACTTCCTGGTCTCGGTTCACCGCGGACGTGCGATCGACTTCGTCGGCATCGAACTTCAGACGCTTGACACCACAGGCACGGTATGGCCTGCGCGAGAGCGGTTCCTGCAGTTCGTTGGCGTGCCCCACGATCGGGAAGCCGCGGCCTCCGGGAAGCCGTTCGGCATGAATTGGAAGATGACAGCAAAGACCATCCTCGTGCAGCTTCACCATAAGGTGGAGACATTCGCTCATCTGTCGAAGCACTTGGTCCTTGTTGTCCAGGACCGGCTGCTCGACTACATGAGACGGGAGTTTTCCTTCGACCATCTGGCCCGTGAACCACGGGTCGGAGACCCTATGCACTTCCACAGCTACTCACTCCAGCGAGACCACCAAGGTTTGCGTCTGGAAATGGCCCAGCGACTGAGCACCGATGTCGCCGGCATCGCGACGGCTCTCGGGCTTCAGGCGGAAGCGAAGGTGGAGATCGAAAGCATTCTCGCCGACATCCAACGGAAGCTCTCCAACCGCACACGCTGGACACCGTGATGCATCAACGCGGTCTGGGCTTCTCTTCGCAGGTGTCGTCCTCGACGTGTCTCGCGATCCTCCGTCCACCGCAGCGGGAGCACTCAATCCAAACGATGCAGCCAGGCGGTCCGTCGTCCACGCTGGCGTCGAAGTCACTGCAGCGGCGGTGCTCGTCCAGGAAGGCTGCGAGATCCTTGTCGAGGCTTCCCATGGATGGGAGTGTAGCGCGAGCGCACGTGGGAAGGAATGTCCCAAAGCCGATACACGCCACCCGTACCGGTGCTCAAGCTGGGGAGGCTACTTGCCCTTCCGCCCTCTTCAGTTTCGCTCCGAAATCCTTTATTCGGTTCTTTCACTCCCGGTTTTCAGGCGGCGTTGGGTTCTGCGTGCCGAAGGCTCCGCCCGTTGGCACGCGGCTGCCCGCCAGCGATGGATGGAGCTTCCGCGATCAGTAACCCGCCACGTACGGCAGCTTCGTCGCCGTCGCCTCGATCGCCTCGCCGGCTTCCAGCAACACCGCCGTCGAATCCCACGTGCCTCCCACGAGCTGGTTGCGCGGGCCGTCGGGGATGGTGGCATTGATGCCGCGGTCGCCGAAGTGGAGCTCTTGCCGTTCCACGTCCACCGTCACCGGCGCCTGCGGGGACCGGCTGATGGCCTTCTGGAGCCACTCGAGGTCGGCCTGCGACGCGACCAGGCAGGGGATGCCGAGCATTACGCAATTGCCGAAGAAGATCTCGCCGAA
>DATEUJ010000003.1:0-4941 GCA_035283185.1 Anaerolineae bacterium
GCTCACCAGGCTTTTTCGCGAAGTTCCTCATAGAGACGGCAACAAAAGCTCAATGGCGGTGCGCCTGTCGTCCCGAGCTATTTGATTTCCGACCTGTCGAGCGTTAGATTTCCTCGCAGAACAGGAGGCTCATGCCCCTCCGCGCGGGAAGACGCCTAGTCTAGGTCCTTACGTAATTTCTCCCGCCCATTGGAGCTGACCGGATGGGTGAGGTCTACCGGGCTAGCCATCCCAAGGCGGCGCGCGACGTTGCCATCAAGGTCCTTTCCGGGGAGCTCTCACAGGGCAAGGTGCCCCTCGCAGGGTTCGAGCGTGAAGCCCAGTTGCTCGCCGGCTCAACGATCCAGGATCGCCATACTGTACGGCTGGCAATGGAGTTCGTGGAAGGGCAGACTCTCGCGCGATGAGGTCCGAGAAGAAACGATGCGGTGAACCACCTGGTGAGAAACTCTAGAGACAGCAGGGGAGTAGTTATGCGCCTATATTTGGTGAACCCGTTCAATCCATTAGTAAGTATCACCCGGGTCTCAGACAATCACTGGAATCAGTATCGTGTCTGGAAGCCGCTCAGCCTCCTGGTCCTTGCCGGTTTGACCCCGCCCGAGTGGGACATCACGGTTGTGGACGAGAACCGCGGCGAGGTCGACTATTCCTCCATGCCGCTCCCAGACATCGTGGGTATCACCGCCTTCACCTCCCAGGCCGACCGCGCATACTACGTAGCTGCCTGGTTTCGTAGCCGCGGGGTTCCGGTGGTCATGGGTGGCATTCACGCCACCATGTGCCTGGAGGAGGCAATGGAAAGGGTGGATGCCGTGGTCACCGGTGAAGCCGAGGGCGTCTGGGCTCAGCTGCTGAAAGACGTCGAGCGGGGTGAGTTGAAGCGGGTTTACCACGGCTCCTTCGTGGAGATGGGCCAGATCCCCCCAGCCCGCCATGACCTGTTGCCGACGGGCTATCGCTTCGGGTCGATCCAGACCACCCGTGGTTGTCCGCTGAACTGCAGCTTCTGTAGCGTCACGGCATTCAACGGGAGGCGTTACCGCCACAGACCTATCGAGGACGTGGTGGAGGAGTTCAAGTTGATCCGGGAGAAGAACGTACTCCTCGTGGATGACAACCTCATTGGGACCCGCGAGGACCATATCGCCCGCTCCAAGGAACTCTTCCGCGCGATGATAAAGGCAAATCTTCGCAAGAGGTGGATCGCCCAGGCAACGATCAACATGGCGGACGACGAAGAGTTGCTCAGTCTGGCTGCAAAGTCCGGTTGTCTCGGGGTCTTCATCGGCTTCGAGTCGCCGAGCGTGGAAGGGCTGGTGGAGGTTCACAAGAAGTTCAACATCCAGAAGGGCCGCGACTTCCGGGCCTCAGTACAACGCTTGCACCGTCATGGCATCATGGCGGTCGGCTCGTTCATCATGGGGCTGGACGTCGACAAAAAGGGTATCGGATATCAAATCGCCGCCGCCGCCAACCACTACGGAGTGGACTTCCTCAACGTGCTGTTTATGACGCCGCTTCCAGGCACGCAGCTGTGGGAGAAGATGGCATCCGAGAGCCGCATCGTTGCCAACTCCTTCCCCGAGGACTGGAAGTACTACACGTTGGGCCACCCTGTAGCGATCCACAAGCACTTGTCCTGGAACGCCTTGCTGGAAGAGATGACTATTTCCTACCGTAACTTCTACTGCTACCGGAGGATGTTGGGTCGGACGGTGCGCACGCTGGTGCGGACCCGAAAGCTCGTCACCGCGTTCGCGTCACTTGCTGCCAACTTGTCCTACAGTCACAATATGCGGCTCGACCTCCAAACCTACAAAGGAATGGATCTAACCCGAGGCGAAGTCCTGGAGGAGCCAGCATACGATGTGGAGGCCGTCAGCGGAGTCGTCGGAGCTTTTTGAAGCAACTGGCCGACCGTCAGTTGGATGTGCGCGACCTCACGGCGTTCGTGCTTGCTTCCCGCACGCACGCGCGCTCAGAATGCCTGCATGCCCTCCGCTCGCCACTCTTCTCGGAACGCGGGCTTTTCGGGAATCGGGATCCTGGATTCCCTTGTCGCCACGGTCACGGCGCTCGGCTACGAAGAGCCGACACCGGTCCAGCGCGAGACGATCCCGATCATGTTATCTGGCCGCGATTTGCTCGCACAGGCCGCAACCGGTACTGGGAAAACCGCGGCCTTCGCGCTCCCGCTCATTCAGCGCCTGATCGAAGAGCCGCGAGGACGACGCCGCACGCGCGGGCTCGTGCTTGTGCCGACACGCGAGCTGGCGATGCAGGTAGCCGAGTCCATGCACAAGTACGGCCGCAGCACGGGCCTCAGCGTCGTTCCGATTTACGGCGGCGCTTCGATACAGCAGCAGACGCGCGCACTCGACCGCGGCGCCGACATCGTGGTGGCGACGCCTGGCCGCGCACTCGACCACATCCGTCGAAAGACGCTCGTGCTTGACGGCCTTCTCCTGCTTGTGCTCGATGAAGCCGACGAGATGCTCGATATGGGTTTTGCCGACGACCTCGATCTGATCCTCCGGGCGACGCCCGACAGACGGCAGACCATGCTGTTCTCGGCCACCATGCCGCCCCGCATCCTGTCGATCGCACAGCGGCATCTGAAGGATGCGCAACACGTCACCGTCGCGCGCGAAAAGACCACCGCGGGCAAGCTCCCCCGCGTCCGCCAGGTTGCGTACATCGTTCGCCGCGCGCAGAAGCCGGATGTGCTCGGGCGCGTGCTCGACATCGAGAGCCCCACATCCGCCCTCGTGTTCTGCCGGAGGCGTCTCGATGTCGACACGCTGGTGGAGATCCTGAATGCGCACGGCTACCGCGCCGAGGGCCTGCATGGCGGCATGCAGCAGCGCCAGCGCGATGCGGTCATGAAGCGTTTCCGTGCGGCGAAGGCAGATCTCCTCGTCGCCACCGACGTCGCGGCGCGGGGCCTCGACATCCGACATCTCTCGCACGTGGTGAACTACGATCTCCCCGCCTCGGCCGACGACTACGTGCACCGCATCGGACGCACCGGCCGCGCCGGCCGCGAGGGCACCGCGATCACGCTTGTCGAGCCGCGCGAGCATTGGCTGCTGCGCAACATCGAGAAGGTGACGAAGCAGAAGATCGAGGTCGCCACTGTTCCCACAATCGCAGACCTTCGCGCGCGGCGTCTCGAACTGACGCGCGCGTCCCTGCGCGAGCGGCTGCTCGCTGGCGACTTGGAAGATGTGCGCGTGGTAGTGGAATCGCTCGCTGAGGAGTTCGATGTGATCGACATCGCGTCGGCGGCCGTGAAGCTGGCGCATGCGGCGGTGGCCGGTGATCGTGAGGACAAGGAGTTGGCAGCAGCGCCCTCGCGCGTGGCAGGCGGGGGGCGAGCCATTCTGCCCGAGGATGTCGTACGCCTGTACGTCGGCGCTGGCCGTCAGGCCGGCATCCGCCCTTCTGATATCGTGGGCGCGATCACCGGCGAGACAGGGATCGCGTCAAAGGAGCTGGGCGCGATCGAGATTGCCGATCGGTTCTCGCTGGTAGAGGTGCCGGAAGTGTTGGCGCACGAGATCATCGCGGCAATGAAGAAGACCACGCTGCGCGGGCAAAGAGTGGCCGTGCGCCGGAATCGGGAATCGCACGCTTGGAATTCTTGATCACGCCATCAGCTCATTGCCGTCCCTGAACGTGCAGCGTTCCGACGAGAAGAGCTCCGAAGAGCGTAAGCGAAGGGACCCGTGACGCGGCGCATCCTGCATCTCGACATGGATGCGTTCTTCGCCGCGGTCGAGATCCAGCGCCGCCCCGAGCTGCGCGGCCGCCCGATAATCGTCGGCGGTCACGGCGATCCCCGTGCCCGCGGGGTGGTGTCGACGGCGACCTACGAGGCGCGGCGTTTCGGGGTGCGCTCCGGCATGCCGCTGCGCACCGCCTGGCGGCTGTGCTCGCAGGCGGTTTTCCTGCCGGTGGACTTTGACACCTATGCGGAGGTGTCGGCCGGGGAGCTGCGCGCCCAGGGCTACCGCGGGCGCAACGTCGCGGTAAAGCTGCGCTACGCCGACTTCGAAATGCACACCCACGCCGAGACGCTCACTGCGCCTACCGACGATCTCAATGTGATCCGCCCGGCCGCTGGCCGCTGTCTCGCGCGGTTCGCGTGCGGGCGCAAGGTACGTCTGATCGGGGTGCGCGTCAGCGGTCTCGTAAAGGAAGCCGCCGAGGCGCCCGGTTGATGCGGCTCGTGAGACAGGCATGGAACGGCACGTAGCCCGCTGCTTGATGCATTATCGACTCCGTTGTCGACGAGGTGCATGACCGTGTCCGGCTGGATCATTCCGCCCCCGGGCGAACCGCGGAAAAGCCGCGAGCAGTTCCGGCGCGAGCGCGAGGCCAAGGTAGGCTGGCTCGAGCGCGAGGGGCTGCTGTCGTCGGCGCGAATCCGGCAGGCGCTGCTCACGGTGCGCCGCGAGGATTTCATTCCGCCCGAGTACCGCGACCACGCCTACGAGGAGATCCCATTGCCCCTTCCCGGAACCCATTCAACCATCTCCTGCCCGCACAGCTATCCGCTCTTCTACGAGCCGCTCGGGCTCGACGAGGGCCAGCGTTTTCTCGAGATCGGCAGCGGCTCGGGTTACGGCGCGGCGGTCGCGCGCGAGGTTGTCGGGTCTCAGGGGCTCGTGGTGTCCGTCGAGATCGATCCGGTCACCCACGAGTTCGCCCGCCGCAACCTCGCTCACGCCGGCTATCGCGACGTGCTGCTGGTCCTGGGCGACGGCGGTCTCGGCCATCCGGCCGCCGGCCCCTACGATCGCATCGCCATCACCGCGGCATGCGATCCGGTCCCGCAGCCGTTGTTCGAGCAGCTCACGCCGGGCGGCCGCCTGATCGCGCCGGTGCAGGCAGGCCCGGTGCAGCAGCTGGTGTTGTTCGAGAAGCGCGACAGCG
>DATEUJ010000004.1:0-9026 GCA_035283185.1 Anaerolineae bacterium
CGGCGCCTCGGACTGGTCGGTTGGCTGCTCACCACGCCCGTCCGGTCTGGGGAACGTAGCCGCCTATAATCGGCGAGTAGCTATGTCGTTCCTGTATGCCTATTGACCATCGGGGGTATTGACAAAGCATGTCCGTTGCCATGCCCTGCCTCCGCTGCCGGGTCTTCACCCAGCAACTGCATCGCGTGCGGCAGCGCTGGCGCGATCGTCTCCAGGTTTTCGAGGCAGGCTTTGGGCGAGCCGGGCAGGTTGACGATCAGGGTTCGGCCGCGAATGCCGCACACCGCGCGCGACAGCATGGCGTGCGGCGTGACCTTCAGGCTGGCAGCGCGCATCGCCTCGGCCAGGCCGGGCGCTTCACGATCGATGATTGCGCGCGTCGCCTCGGGCGTCACGTCGCGCGGCGCGAAGCCGGTGCCCCCGGTCGTGAAGATCAGGGCGACCTTCGCTTCGTCGCACCATTCGGCCAGCGCCGAGCAGATGGCTGCCGCGTCGTCGGGCACGATCGCGGTCTGCGCGACAGTCCACTTCAGCACGTCGCGCACAAACTGCGCGATGGCCGGTCCGCTGGCGTCCGGCCGCTCGCCGCGCGCGGAGCGGTCGCTCACCGTGAGTACGGCCACCTGAAGCACAGACAGCCTCCGTTGATCATTCCGAATCCACGTAGGGGCAGGCCTTGCGCCTGCCCTGCCTGCGCGAGTTAGAGAATCGTGTACGGTTGCGGAAGGTACGGAGTGGGATCGACGACTTTGGGGTATACGTAGCCGTTCAGGCCGTTGACGGGATCGACGATCATGAAATGCAAATGCGCGCCGGTGCTGTTGCCGGTGTTGTCGGCCAGTCCGATCCGCTCGCCCATCGACATCACCTGGTCCTTGACGACGCCGATCGACTGCAGGTGGCAGTACATCGAGTATAGGCCGAGCGCCGGGTGAAACAGTTTCACGTGATGGCCGTAGGCGTGATTGCCCGACCGGCTGGCGCCGTTCCATGCCCACGTCGTCGCGACGCGCCCGTCGGCCCAGGCCATGACGGGCGCGCCGTTCGGCGCGCGCACATCGACGCCTTCGTGCGCCTTGACCGGAGAGGAGAACGAGGGCCGCGGCTGGTTGAACGGCGCGGTGATGACGCGCTGCGGAAAGTCAACCGGCCACACGCCGACGAACGGGCCGGGGGTCGTTGGCGTCAATACGCTCCCTGGCATAGAGGCGGTCACGACGAAGCCGCTCAAGCAGTAGCCGCGCTGCGCGCCGAACTGGACGTGATACCACAACGCGCCATCCGCGGCGAACCCTTCACGCGCAGCGCCCACGATCTGAACCGGCGCGTTCTCCGGCATCGTCGCCAGGAGCTTGCCGTTCGCTTCGGGCATCGCGCGCAGATTAAGCCCCATGCCCCCGGTCTTCTGCGGATCGACTGTCGCCGTGACGGGGAGCGGGACGGTCGGCTCGGCGTCGAGCGAGAGGAAACCCGCTGCACAGAACCCGATGTGCCGCAGGTAGCGCACCTGGTACCACAGCGCCGCCGCACCCGGATTGAATCCCTGGCGCGCCACGCCGACGATAGTCAGGCGCGTATTGACCGGCATCGTCGCCAGGCGTCGGCCGGTGGCGCCGGGTGCGTCCCGAAGGTTCAAGCCCTGGCTGCCGGTCTTCCCCGCGTCGATCGTCGCGGTCGATGGAAGAGCGTATGGCATCCGTGCCTCCACTGTGAAGTTTGGAATTTGGAGTTTGAAGTTTGAAGTTTGGGATTTTAAGTCAATCTTCCAGCCCAACCAGCCTGCGCCACGGGCCGTGGATGCCGTCTTCGGTGACGCCGTAATAGATGCGTATCGAGCCGTCAGGCTGGCGCTGCGCCAGGTCGTAGCGCTGCTTCCCGGCGTGCGCCGACCGGTTGACGAGCGCCAGGTCCCCGACCCACGTCAACCTACCCACGTCGAGCGTGCTCTTCTCACGCTGGCTGATCGCGTAGTGCCACAGCTTGCGCGCCGATTTCTGCGTGACGTTCTGGACCACGTTTCCGTTGCGCAAATCGCGCATCGTGTGATACCAGCGGCCGTCGCGCTCGTCGCTGGCGACGATCTCGACGCCGGTGCGCGGCGACGCGACGGCGCCGTTAACCACTGGCCCGGCGAGCGGCGCCGGCTCAGCCACCGCAGCCGCGCGCTCTCCTTCCTCCCGGCGACTGACGAGCTGAACGATCTCGTCGCGCACGGCGAGCGTCGTCTCGGACTCGACGCGCAGGTAGATTTTGTTGTCGTCGACCGCGTATGGCGCGTCCGCGCCGCGCGGCACGATGACGCGCACGACGTTCACGTTGCCCGACTTGTGGACGTCGATCGACGCCCCGAGCGGCGGCGTAATCGACTGGATCGTCTGCCCGATCGTCCGCACGGCCTCTTTGGTGTCCCCCACGCCGGCGGCACGCTTGCGCGGATCGCCCGGCACGCCCACGTACACTGTGCCGCCGTTCGTGTTGGCGAAGGCACACACGTCCGCGATGATCGCCTTGAGCCTGCCGCCGCGCCGCGAATAGCTATCGTGAAACGACTGCACGATGCTCGGCCCGGCCTCGCGCGCAGCGCGGATGAAGTCGACCGGCGCCTGGCTGCGCCGGTAGGGGCGGCTGCGCGCGAAGTCAGTGCTCTGGAAAAGCTCGCGCAGCGCGTCGAAGCTCACGTCGTCGAGCAGCAGCTCGGTCACGCGCTCGCCCACGCCGAGGTTCTTGGGGGTCTTCGGATCGCTCGTCAGGCGGTGCGCGTCCGATCCCTGGATGCAGTGCATGTGGCGGGGATATTCCGGCTTCGTGCCGTTGAAGAAGGCCGCCGTCGCGCGCTTGCCCTTCTGCTCGAGATCGGTGACCTCCAGCGCCATCAGGTGTGGGTCCTGCGTGTACGCGATCTTGGTCTGCCCGCCGAATCCCAACCCACGCATCGCGACGCCGTGGCTGGAGTTGACGTGCGCGGCAATGGCAATGCCGCCCGCCTCGTCGATGACCCGGTAAGCGGTCAGCACGTCGACCGTCGCCCCGACCTCGGACGAGCCTTGGTCCAGCTTTTCGGCCGGCACGTTCAGGTCGAGCAGGATGTGCTCGATCTCCCGCACGCTCTTGGTCTCGGGAAAGATGCCCAGGATGTGGAAGCCCAGCGTCGCCGTGAATTCGAAGCCGGGCAGCGCCAGCACCTTCTGGCGCAGGCGGCGGTACTCGTCCAGCCGCTGGCGCTCGTCGGCGTGCAGGCGCTTGAGCCGCTCCAGCAGCTCGAGCTCCTCGATCTCCGCCAACATGCGCGCGTAGCCGGCTATGGAATTGTGATCGGTGAAGGCGATGAGGTCGAGGCCGCGCGCTGCGGCCGCGCGCAGGATGTCGAGATTCGAGACGCCGGTCACCTGGTAATCGGACGAAGCCGGCGTATGGAGGTGCAGATCAACCCGCCGCCACTGGCGTCGGGTCTGGCGTTTTCGTCTGGAAGGCACTGGTCGTCACACTTTCCTCAGACCCGAAGGGTTTTCTGAAACCCTTCGGGTCTGTAAGATCAGGGAAGATGGCGCCGCAGCACGCTCATCAGATCGGCCGGCTTGAAAGGCTTGAGCACGAACGCCGCCGCGCCGGCGGACAGAAACTCGTCGCTGCGATCCATGCCCGAAACCACGACGACCGGGATTCCGCCGATCGCCGCGTCGGCTTTGAGATCGCGCAAAATGCCCAGACTATCGACTTCGGCTAAGTGCGCGTCCATCAGAAGCAAGTCCGGATTCTCGCCGCGGACGTCGGCGAGCACCTGATCGGCCCTCGAGCAGACGGCGCCTTCCAGCCCTTCGATCTCGAACAGGGTGCGCAGCAGTGTCGCCGTCGCTTTGTCGTCGTCGACAATCAGGATTTTGGTCATGATCGCCGTCGCGCCTCAAGCGGCGCCTTGCGCGCGGTCGAGCGCCGCGCCCTCCGAGTCCGCTGCGCTGCGCTCAGGGTGCGCCGACCGTCCGCGTGCGTTTCGCCTGGCTCGCGCAGCGCAGTCTCGATGACTTGCTCGACCCGGTCGGCCAAAATGAAATGCAGCTCCTTGCGCGCCTCTTCCGGCACATCGTCGATATCGTTTTCGTTGCGTTTGGGCAGGATGATCGTCTTCAGCCCGGCGCGATGTGCGGCCAGCACCTTCTCTTTCACGCCGCCGATCGGCAGCACCTGCCCACGCAGCGTGATCTCGCCGGTCATCGCCACGTCATTGCGCACCGGCCGGCCGGTTGCCAGCGAGGCAATCGCCGTCGCCATCGTCACACCCGCGGACGGGCCGTCTTTGGGCTGCGCGCCGGCTGGCACATGCAGGTGGATGTCACGCTTGGCGAAGTAGTCGTCCGGGATGTCGAGCGACCTGGCGTTCGTGCGCACGTACGACAGCGCGGCCTGCGCGCTCTCGCGCATCACGTCGCCCAGTTGGCCGGTCAGTACGAATCCCTTGCCGCCGGGATAGGACGTCGCCTCGATGAAGACGAGATCGCCGCCCACCGGCGTCCAGACAAGCCCGGTCACCACCCCGGGCACCTGCGTGCGTTCGGCAATTTCGCTGTAGAAACGCTTCTTGCCGAGCAGATCCGGCACGTCGCCGGCGTCGATGCGAAGCGACGCGGCCTCGCCCTCGGCGATGCGCGTCACGACCTTGCGGCAGGCGCGCCCGATCTCGCGCTCCAGGCTGCGCACGCCGGCCTCGCGCGTATAGTCGGCGATGATGCGCTCGATGGCCGCGTCTGTGAACGAGACTTCCCCCGGCCTCAGCCCGTTCTCCTTGACCTGCCGGGGTATCAGATACCCTTGTGCGATCCGAACCTTCTCGCGATCGATGTAGCTGGAGAGCTGGATGATCTCCATGCGGTCGCGCAGCGGGCCGGGGATCGGCTCGATCTGATTCGCCGTGCAGATGAACATCACCTGCGACAGATCGAAAGGCACGTCCAAGTAATGGTCGCGAAACTCGCGGTTCTGCTCCGGGTCGAGCACTTCGAGCAGCGCAGAAGCCGGATCGCCCCTGAAGTCCATTCCCAGCTTGTCGATCTCGTCGAGCATGAAGACGGGGTTGCGCGTTTCGATGCGGCGCAGCGCCTGGATGATGCGGCCCGGCATCGATCCGATGTAGGTGCGCCGGAAGCCGCGGATCTCGGCCTCGTCGCGCACGCCGCCCAGCGACTGGCGAATGAACTTCCGCCCGATCGCCCGCGCGATCGACTGCCCCAGCGACGTCTTGCCCACGCCGGGCGGCCCGACGAAGCACAGGATCACGCCCTCGCGCTCGCGGCGCACGTAGTCGACGCGCGCACCGGCCGCCTGCACTTCGTCGGCGCGCTCCAGGCGCAGCTTGCGCACGGCCAGGAACTCCAGGATGCGCTCCTTGATGTCGTTCAGACCATAATGGTCTTCGTCGAGCACGGCGCGCGCGTGAGCGATATCGAGGTTGTCCGGCGTGATCTTCGACCAGGGCACGTTGACCAGCCAGTCGACATACGTGCGGATGACGCCGTACTCGGCGGCAGCCGTCGGCAGCTTCGCCATGCGGTCGAGCTCACGCACCGCTTCCTTATGGGCTTCCTCCGGCATGCCCGCTTCGGCGATCTTCTTGCGAAACTCCTCGACCTCCATCTGCTGCTCGTCCAGCTCGCCCAGCTCGCGCTGGATGGCCTTGAGCTGCTCGCGCAGGAAATATTCGCGCTGCACCTTGCCCATCTCGGACTGGGCCTCGCTCTGGATCTTGTGGCCCAGCTCGAGCACTTCCAGCTCTTGCGTGAGCAGCGAGACGATCTTGCGCAGCTTGTCGGAGACTGCATCGAAGTCGAGGATCGCCTGCGAGTCCGGCAAGTCGATGCGAACATACGTGCCGATCGCGTACGCCAACTGGCGCGCGTCCTCGATCGCCGACGCCATCGACCCGACCTCGTCGGGGATGCCGGGAATGAGCGTCACCAGCCGGCTGAACAGCTCGATCACCTTGCGGCGCAGCGCCTCCAGCTCGAGACCTTCGTCGACGGTCTCCGGAGCGCGCTTCACACGCGCCTTCAGGTACGGCTGCACGCTCGTGTACTCGATGATCCGAATGCGCTCCAATCCCATCACCAGCAAGCGAATGGTGCCATCGGGCATGCGCGCCAGCCGCTGCACCGAAGCGAGGGTGCCGACGGTGTAGCAATCGTCCGGCGCCGGCTCTTCGATGCTTGGATCCTTGCTCGCCACCAGGCCGACCAGCTTTTTCTCGACGACGGCCTCATCGATCAGGCGAACCGAGCGCGGCTGGCCGACTGTCAGCGGCACGGCCGTCACCGGGTAGACGACGACGCCGCGCAGCGGCAAGATGGGCAGCTCGTCCGGGATTTGAATTTGATCGGCGTCCCGCTCGGCGCCGGATTCTTCGTGGTGAGCCAGCATCGTTCCGACAGCTTCGGGGCGGAAAAGCTGGCTGCCGTTCAGAGGAAATTCGGTTGCGCTCATTGTCGACTCGGGGTTAGCGTGACCCGGGACCGGGGAATGGGCAGACGCTGCGATGAGTCTCAGGTTCCGGTTTCTACGATGCGGATCTGCTGCTTGCGCGCTTTCGGCAGGACTATCTGCAGGAATCCATTGTCGTATACGGCCTGAATGCCGGACTCGCCGATCGCCCAGTGCAAATAGACCTCGAGGCGAAAGTCGCCGTAGCGCAGCTCCATCTGATGGTAAGTCACCTTCGGCGATGGATCCTGCCGGTATCCGGTGACGATCAGCAACTGATCGGCTAACGTCACGTTGAAATCCGATTCGCGCATGCCGGCCACCTCGACACGGATGATGACGGCATCGTCGGTCTCGAACACGTCGGTTGGAGGCCGCCAGGCATGGGTATGCTGCGCCACGGCCCAGCGCGCCGGGCCGACCATTTCCGTGAACAACTGATCGAATCGCGCCCGCCTGCGGTCGTACGGATCGTCACGATCACCGCGTCCCATTGTCGCCCTCCGAAATGTCTTCCGTGTTCACTTCACTATGACCGAAACGATTGTACCACACATCGCATACTCGTGGCAAACACATGGTAGAATTGTGTGCACGCAAAACATGCCAGGTGGCTCACCGCCCGCGTCCCCGCGGGCGGCCAACCGCGAGGACGCGGTTTGGCGAGCACTGTAACGACTGACAACATTTGCGTGCACACGTAGAATTGTGGAATTTGGAGTGCAGACTTCAGTCTGCATGGCCAAAGCGGGCTAAAGCCCCCGCACTCCGGGATCGTCGGATAGGCGCTTGAGGAGGAGAGTTGGACACACGTTATCACCCCGAGCTGATCGATCCGAGCGCATTCGTCGCGCCTGACGCCCGGATCGTGGGATATGTGTCGGCCGGCCCCGAGTCGAGTGTGTGATTCGGCTCGGTTCTGCGCGGCGATACCGACCGCGTCGTGGTCGGCACGCGCACGAACCTGCAAGACGGCTGCATCGTGCACGTCGACGCGGGATCCCCGGCGATCATCGGCAGCGGGGTGACCGTTGCGCACCGGGCTGTCATTCACGGGTGCACGGTGGAGGACGACGTGCTGATCGGTATGGGCGCCATCCTGCTCAGCGGCGCGCGCATCGGGCGCGAGAGCATCGTCGGGGCGGGCGCGCTGGTCACCGGCGGGACTGTCGTCCCGGCGCGCTCGCTGGTGCTGGGGCTGCCCGGCCGGGTCGTGCGCCAGGTCACTGACGAAGAACTGCTGTCCGTGCGTGACACGGCGCGGCGTTACGCCGAGTATGCCAGGCGCTATCGCTCAGGGGAGTAGCCCTACAGTCGCCAGACTTCCGAAGTCTTGGAGACTTCGGAAGTCTGGACGAACCTGCTCTACAACGCGTATTCGGCCAAGTCTTGCGCAACTTCGACCGGCCCGCCAAATGCGGCCTCGGCCTCCGCCGCCAGGCCATCGGGATCGGCGCTGACCTGATAGTGAACGAGAACTAGCTTTTTGACGCCTGCTTTGCGGGCAGTTTCGCCGGCCATCGCGGCGCTCGAGTGGCCGGGCGTGTCCCCGGCCGCTTCGTGAAACAGCAGATCCGCCCCGCGCGCCAACTCGACAATCTCGTCACACGGCGCCGTGTCACTCGAATAGGCGGCTACACGACCGTTCGCCTCATGCTCGATGCGCACGCCGATCGTCGGCGTCATGTGCTGATTGCGCGCGGCGGTGATCCGAAAGTCGGCAGTCTCCAGCACAGGCGCGCCCACCTTTTCCTCGACCGCCTCAAAGAGCACCGGGTAGAAGCGCGGCCAGTCATTCCAATCGTAGCCATCCATCACCGCGCGCAGTCGCGCCAGGACGCTGTCCAGCGCGTGGACCCGAAGTGGCACCCTGCGCCCCAACAGCCACAGCCCCATCAGCAGCAGCGGGAAGCCGTAGGCGTGATCGGGATGGATATGCGTAATGACGACGTCATTCAGCGCCGCGAACTGCACACCCGCCTGCTCGAGCCGCCCGATCGGGCTTCCTGCGCAGTCGATCAGCACCGCGCCGCCGGGGCCGTCCAGCACCATGTACGTATTCTGGTGAGACGCGTTGGGGACTGCGGCCGCAGTCCCCAGCATGACGAGTCGAGACATCATCCCCCTCAGCCGCCCAATGTCGCGCACAATAAGGCGGGCGTAACGTAAATCTCGATGATCGACGCCACAATTAGAAACGGTATCGCCACAAAGATGAGGACTTTCAGGTAGTCGGCCAGAGCCAGGAGCCAGCTTTCGCCAAGCGTCGCGCCTGGCCGGCGGCCGGTCACCACCGCACCCAGGCGCAGCGCGGCGATCGAGGCCAGCCACACGCCGGTTAACTCGAAGATGCCGTGGGGCAGGACGCCCGCGAACAGCAGCGCCAGCGGATCGTAGCCGTGCGCCGAGGCGCTGGCCAGGGCATACGCGATAAGGCCGGCATTCACCAGGGGCACGACGACCGGGAGCGCGCCCAGTGTGAATATACCGATCAAGCCTGACAGGAGAACCGCGCGAAGATTGTTGCCCAGAATCTGCCCCGACGTTAACAGCGGGGCGCT
>DATEUJ010000005.1:0-53975 GCA_035283185.1 Anaerolineae bacterium
CAGGCCGCAAGATCACGTCAGAAGAGAAAGCCCAGATCAACCTGCAGCCGCGTCGCGTCTTTCCAGAGTGGAACTACACGATCCGACCGCATGGCTCGGCCAGCAAAAAGTGATCAACTTATTTTTGGACAGAACCTAAGATGATGTTAGTCGGTTTGATATCTCGATGAACTACATCGTTGCCGTGAGCATAGCGAAGCGCGTCAAACAGCGCCTGAGCGATACGGCGTACCTCCGGGATCGGCACATGCTCGTCGCGGTCGATGAACTCGTCGAGCTGGCCTCTGAGCGTAGGGCCGTCTAGATATTCCATCACAAGATAGTTATCGAGCCCCTGCAAGTCCGAGGCATAGGTTTTTACGATCCCGGGATGTTGGAGCAAAGCCAGCGAGCCTGCCTCCTTACGGAAACGCTCTCTTTCTTTAGAGTCAAGAATCCGATGTAGGACTTTGACGGCTACGGTGCTCTTGGACTCAGTATCTGTCGCGCGATACACGTTGGCCATACCACCGCTGCCGATCATCTCGTCGCAGTGATATTTGCCTATATTGAAATCGACAGGTTCGCCAGCCACGATGTCCTGCTCCTTATAGAGCGTTCAGTGTTGCGTCTCAAACGCCGGGCATACGGACATACAGCCAAGATTCGAAAACTGAGGTGGTCCGTCACGAAACTGGACTATTGAGCAACATTATACGTAGCAAACCCAACCAAGTCAACAAGAACTTCACCTTCTGACTGACATGAATCTGGCATAGCCAGCTGACACGCCGCTGGCCGTCGCCGTCCAGCACATCGCCGCGCCTACGCCACCGGTGATCACACACGTGCCCGGCATTCCCAAAGCAGCCGAGGCCGTCATCCGGCGCGCTCTGGCTAAGCAGCCCGCCGATCGCTTTCCCTGCGCCGGTGACCTGGCGTTGGCCTGGAGGGAGGACATCGGCGCTCCGGCATAGGCAGTTCGTCCGCACAGCCCGCAGCCCAGAATCTGCTATACTCCCACGCACTCACCACACATTCTGGGAGCACACCCTTGCGCCAACGCGGCATCCTGTGGTTCTGGTTCCCCCTCTTCCTGAGTTGGCTGCTGATGGCCGGCGAAGGCCCGATCATCAGCGCCGTCATCAACCGCCTGCCGAGCGAAGTGATCATGCTGGCCGCGCTGGGCATCGTCCTCAGCCTATCGGTGACGATCGAAAGCCCGATCATCAACCTGCTCGCGACGTCGACCGCGCTGAGCAAGGATCGGCATGCGTACCTGCTCATCCGCCGGTTCACGATCCACTGGATGATCGTCTTGACGATTGTTCACTGCCTGGTGGCCTACACCGGGCTGTTCGATACCATCGTCGTGAGCGGGATGGGCGTGCCGCGCGAGGTGGCCGAATGGGTGCGGACGGGCATGCAGATCATGATCTTGTGGAGCGCGGCGATCGGCTGGCGGCGCTTCTGCCAGGGCATCCTGATTCGATTCGACCGCACGCGCACGATCGCGTGGGGCACAGTCGTGCGCCTGGCGGCGTCGGCGGGCACGGCGATCGGCCTGGCACTCGTGAGCGATTGGCCAGGCATCGTCGTCGGCGCGATGGCGCTGATGGCCGGCGTGACCGCCGAAGCGGTCTACGCGACGATCGTCGTACGGCCGGTGATCGCCCGCGAATTCCGCGCTGACCGGCCGGCGGCCGGCGGCCAACCCTTGACCTATCGCGAGCTGTTCTGGTTTCATTTGCCGCTGGCGGCGACCTCGCTCCTCATCCTGCTCGTGCAGCCAATGGTCGCCCTCAGCCTGGCGCGCCTGCCCAACCCGACGCAGTCGCTGGCGGCCTGGCCCCTCGTCTTTCAAGTGATGCTCGTCGCGCGCGCAGCGGCCTTCGCGCTGCCCGAAGTCGTCATCGCCCTGACGAAAGGACCGGATACGCTCGGGCCGATTCGCCGCTTCACGAGCACGCTGGCGGTGATCGTCACCGGATTGATGGCGCTTTTCGTCTTCACGCCGCTCGTCGACGCGTACCTGATCGGCGTGCAGGACGCCGCGCCCACGCTCGCCGAGATCGCGCGCCAGAGCCTGTACTTCTTCGTGTTCTTGCCGGGCCTGACTGCACTGGTCTCCTGGCTGCGCGGCCTGTTGATCAACACACGCGCCACGAAAGTCGTGAACCTGGGCATGGCGTTCAACCTGGCGGCGACGGCGCTCATCCTTTTCGCCGGCGTGCAGGCGCGGTTTCCCGGCCTCGTGACGGCGGCGATCGCGCTGAACGCCGCGCTCGTCGTCGAGCTGGGCATCCTGTGGTGGGGCGTGCAGAGCAGCCTCAAACGGATTTCCGAGCGGCCGCTGGATGTCGCGCTCGCCAGGGCCTGATTTGCGTCCTTTTTCCCGGACGCTCGTCTATGTTATTGAATAACGTGATTCACCCGATGCTGACACACCGATTTCCCTGGGGACGTTTTTGGGCTCCGAAATTGGCAAGTATTCCGCTATCGACCTGGGCGATTGCGAGTTCATTTTGCACCTTGACCGTGCCGGAATACTTGCCAATCCGTGTAATCCGCCTGCCCTCGCCTGCTGTGTGCGGGGGTGGGAAATCCGTGTGACAGGAATTGGGACGCGGACAAACGCAGATGAATACGGATCGTATGGCAGTCGCAATTGGACTCGCCCGTAATGAGGACATATCTGCCGTCCTGACGCTTCTCGAACAAAGCGGCCTGCCGAAGGACGGCCTGGCCGACCACTGGGCGACGACGCTCGTCGCGCGCGACGATGGCCGGATCGTAGGCAGTGCAGCATTGGAGATGTACGGCGCGTCGGCCCTGCTGCGCTCCGTCGCGGTCGATCCTGCGCTGCGTGGGCAGGGCTTGGGGCGGCGGCTCACGCAAGCCGCGCTCGATCTCGCTCGCAAGCGCGGCGTGATGGACATCTATCTGCTGACCGAGACGGCGGGCGAGTTCTTTCCGCGTTTCGGCTTTGGCGCGATCGATCGAGCGCAAGTTCCGGAAGCCGTGCGGCAGTCGGTCGAGTTCACGTCGGTCTGTCCAGAGAGCGCACTGGCGATGAAGGTGCGGCTGACCTAGCCGCCCGACGGCTGCCCCGATTGTGATTGTGGCTGCGGCTGTGATTGCTGTTGAGGGAACGAAGAGGCCTATCAGGTCTGAAAGCGAGTTCGGTATGGACGACATCAAAGTCGAAGTGCAAAAGAGGTACGCAGCCATCGCGACGCAGGCCGATGGCTGCGGGTGCGGTCCCGGCGATTGCTGCTCAAGTGAAGGTGTGACGCTCGTCGATTACGACGGCCTCGACGCGGACGTGGTGGAGGGCGCGAATCTCGGCCTCGGCTGCGGCCTCCCGACGCTGTACGCCGGCATTCGGCCCGGCGATACCGTGCTCGACCTGGGCAGCGGCACGGGCGTCGACGTGTTCCTCGCCGCAAAGGCCGTCGGCCCGGACGGGCGCGTCGTCGGCGTCGATATGACGCCGGAGATGATCGCCCGCGCCTGGAATAACGCCGTCAAAGGCGGCTATCGCAACGTCGAGTTCCGGCTGGGCGACATCGAGGCCCTGCCAGTCGACGACGGCAGCGTCGACGTCGTGATCTCCAACTGCGTGATCAACCTGGCGCCGGACAAGCGCCGCGTGTTCGCCGAGATGGTTCGCGTGATGAAGCCGGGCGGCCGGTTTTCGATCTCCGACGTCGTGACTTATGGCGGCGTGCCGGAGTCGATCCGTAAAGACGTCGCGCTCTGGACAGGTTGCATCGCCGGCGCGACGGACCGCGACGAGTACCTGCAAATCATTCGCGAAGCCGGTTTCGCGGACGTGAGGATCGCCAGCTCGGTCGAGTACGATTATCCAAAAGGCGACGACTACGGCGTGATGAGCGTCACCGTCGAGGGCGTCAAGAGGTGATGAGTAGACCTGCTAGGTCTCGTCCTGCTTCGCCGCGCCATAGAATGCTTTGCGAGACCTGGTACACCGATTTCCTTGTGAGCTATTTTGGATGTTCGAAAGGGCAAGTAACTCTGTCAACGAATGTCCAACGAATAAACGAATAACGCCAGCGGTTATAGGTCATTCGTTTATTCGTTTCCCCATTCGTTGACAGACTGGGGCCGGAATACTTGCCAATCCGTGTAATCCGTGGGAAATCCGTGTGGCAGGTCTTGGCAATATGAACCGCACGACCGAAGACATCTGGAGCGAATTCGGCGAACGGCTGAAGGCGTTCATCCTCAGCCGTGTTTCCGATCCCGACGACGCCGACGACATCCTGCAGGACATCTTCGTCAAGCTGCACACGCGCATCGATACGCTGCGCGACGGTGACCGGCTCGCGCCGTGGCTGTACCGGATTGCGCGCAACACGCTCGTGGATTACTACCGCACGCGGCGCCCGTCCGTTCCCCTGCCGGAGACGCTGGCCGTCGAAGACGAGTCGTCGGAGAGCGATGCCGAATCGCGCATCGCCGCCTCGCTGACCGGCATGCTCGAGTGCCTGCCGGACAAATACCGCCAGGCCATCGCCCTCACCGAGTTCGAAGGACTCACGCAGCAGGAGATGGCCGCGCGGCTGGGGCTGTCGCTCAGCGGCGCGAAGTCGCGCGTGCAGCGCGGACGGGACATGCTGCGCGATTCGCTGCTCGACTGCTGCCACTTCGAATTCGACCGCCTGGGCAATCTCATCGACTACACACCCCGCCCCGACTGCTGCCGCCACTGCGCATTGTGATACAATTCGGCCAGCCTCCTGCGGATCTGCATTCACATGAAAGCGATCGTCTACAGCACTTCGTGGTGCGCTGCCTGCCGCCAGATGACCGACTTCCTCCGGCAGCAGTACGCCGATATGGAGACGCAATTCGTCCCCGTCGATAAGATGCCGGCGGAAACGCAAGAGAAGGTCGTCGCGGCGCTGCGCAAGCTCACCTGGTCGGACCAATTGCCCGTGACGGTGATCGGCGACTCCGTCGTCGTCGGCGCGGACTATACCGCCTTGATTGCCTTGCTCGGACCCGGGGGCAGACCGCCCATCACCAGAGGTGGCGTGCAGCACCGGCACGGGATCGCCGAGGCAGGCGCGTGACGGTTGCCCAGTTCTTCAACCTATTCCGATTTCTGACTGGCCTGCCTCTCGGCCAAGCCCGTCGTCGACGAGCTGGAGCGCAATTGGAGGGCCGGGCAGGTGATTCGCCTCGACATCCAGACGCCGCTCGGGCGCAAATTCGGCGCGCTGCACGATTTCCACCTGCGGCGCGCCGACGTTCATTCTGTTCGATGGAACCGGCGTGGAGATTGGCCGGTGGATGGGCCGGCCGCCGGCGCTGCGAGACCTCGAAAGCAGGTGATAACAACTCTCAGATCAATCGCTCCAGCATGCGGCGGCGCTGCTCGAATGCCTCTAGCAGCGCCTGACGCAGTGATTCGCCAGACAGGTCGGCCGTCTGCACGCGATCCAGCCAGCGCGCCAGCGTTTCGTCGTGGAGCACGTCGCGGATCCAGCGGCTGAAATCACCGCGTTGGAAGTGAAAAGCCATCACGGCCAGATCGAGGGTGCGCAGGCGATCGATCAGCTCGCCGAGATTGCCGGCCGGTGGGGTTTGCCCCGTCTTGTCTTGAAAATAGAATCGTTTAGCGGGCGGCGCCCGTTCCTCCAGGTATTGATGGAGGCCGTGCATGTGGGGGAAGGTGTGCGGCCCGAGTCGGAACTTAAAAGGCGTCAGGTCGTCACCTGACGATCGCGTCAGGCCCCACACCAGGCCCTGGCCTTCGCCGAGATCATCCAATCGATTGGCCAGCCCCGTCACAGCGAGGCCGCGCGTCGAGAGCAGTTGGCTCAGGCATTCCACTTCGCGAGCCAGCCGGTGACGGGTCAACAGGACGCCATCCAACCGGTTCAATATGGCTTCGCTCAATCGACTCGGCTGCCAGGTTGCCAGGCATACCCCGGGCGCTCGTGCGTCGCGCAGCAGCGGAAGCTGGGCCGGGTTATCGCGACCGCCGAGCAGATCTTGCGCCTCGTCGATCATGAGCCAGTGCGGCTTGCCGAAGCGCCGGTGTACCTCGAAAACGCGCCGCAGCAGCCCTGCCGTGAAGAGGACTTGTTCCTGCGGCGTGGGCATGTGTGACAGGTCCAGCACCAGGCTCAAGTCGGTCTCGGCCAGTAACTGCACGATCAGGCTGATGGGCGGCAGCTCGTCTCCGCCAAAGCCCAAACACAAACACGTGGCGTGCCGCCTCAGCGAGCGCAAGTCGCCCACCGGGTCCAGCACGAGCAACTGATAACCCCCATCGATCAAGCCGTCGGCCAGCCGGCCCGCCAGCCAGGATTTGCCGTAACCACTCCCGCCGGCGATCAGGACGTTGCGATCCACCAGTTCGTGGGCGTTCAGGCTCATCTCGGCTGACTCGCCAAGGCTGAAGTGATGAGCGCCGCGCACCGTGAAGTCAAACGATTGTCCGTGCAGGAGATAGCGCTCCATAAAGCGGGCTACGCCGGTCGCTCCGGCCTCCGGAATGACGTAGTCGGCAATCGCTTTGAGGCTCTCGGCGGCGTTGGCAACTGCCACTTTGATTTCGGCCATCGCCAACAGGCTGCGGTCATTCTCGGCATCGCCAAATGCCAGCAGGTTGCGAGGCGATAGCCCCTCGCTCTTGAGCAGATTCAGCAGGCCCGCGCCCTTGCTCGCGCCGGGCGGCAGCAGCATTACCTCATCCCGATTGGTCTCGACGTGGACGGCCAGACCCAGCTCCCGGCTGGCGACCCACACCGCGTCGTCGTAGCGCGTCGTCGTGCCGGCGGCGGCAATGCCACGCCACAGAGGAACGCCCAATCGCTCCAGGGTGTTTAAGAGGTCGGCCGGCGCCTCGCCGAACGGCAAGCGCATCTCGTCGCTGCGTGGGTCGTACAAGACGGCGCCGTTTTCCGCGACGATCAGATCGAAGGTCTGCTCACGATCCTGGAGATCGTGCAAAAACTCGAACGGGCGGCCCGACACCAGAACCGTGAATCGACCGGCCTCGCGCAGGCGGCGCAGCGCCCGGCCGGCTTCAGGCGCCAGTTGGTCACCCTGAGAAATCGTGCCGTCGAAATCCGTAGCAACCACTGTGATATGCATCGACGTGGTTTTCAATGGCACCCGTCAGCGCTGTGCCTGTAACTCGGCGTAGTGGGTCCCCACGCACTCCAGCAGCGCCTCGCGCAGGGCCTCGCCCTCGAATGCGCGGTGAGCGAGTTTGCGCAGTTGGGCCGCCAGAATGCCATCGCCGAGTGCATCCTCCGCCCATGCCGTGAAGTCGCCGCGCCCCTGGTGATAAGCCAGGCTCTCCATGGGTAAATTGGGCAGGCACTCTAGAAACTCGAGCAGGCTGGCAGCCTCCACGCCGAGGAAGGTTTGCTCGTCGCGAAAGCTGAAGCGCTTGTGTGGGGGGAGGGGAGCGTCGAGGTATTTGTGCAGATGCCGGATGTGTGGCACCCGGCGGATATTCGAGCGCAGACGCACCAGGCGCTCACCGCTCAACCAGGCGTATCCTCGGGGAATGGTCACGAGAGACTCTTCTACGCCATTAAACCATCGGTGCACGGCCTGCACGGCCGCCGGTTCGCGCAGGCGAGTCAGCAGACAACGGTCGAGCGCAGCCAGCACCGGGCCGGCCACCTGATCAGGGCGGAAAGAGACGAAAGCCCATCCGCCGTCGGCGAGCATCGGCCACAGCGCGGCGGAAACCGGGTTACCGGCCGGCGGCAGAAAGTACTGAGCTTCCTCCAGCACGATCCAGTGAGGCCGGAACCGGCATGCCTTCAAAGTGCGCAGACCTTGCAGCAGCTCGGCGACGTAGTTCTCGCGCTGGTCGATCGGGTACCAACACAGGTCGAGCACGACCGATGCGCTCGTCTTCTCCAGTAGCGCGACGACCAGCGCCGGCGGCGGAAGCGTTCTCGCGTCGCCCTCGAGGGCCACCATGCCGGGCAGCGCACGCATCCCTCTGAAGTCGCCCTCAGGATCGATCAGCAGGATCTGGTAGCCGGCGCGTCGCATGCCTTCGGCCAACAATCCGGTCACCCACGATTTGCCGCTGCCCGAATCGCCGAACACGCCCAGGTTCCCACCGGCCAGTTCAGCGCCCGACACGGACACCACGACGCCAGCCTCGTCTTCGCCCAGCGGAATGGGGCGCTCGTGTCTCAAGGGGCGGAGCGTTGTGCGGGCGGATCCATTCAACCAGTAGGTTTCCAGGGCTTCTAAAACGCCCGCCGGACCGGGCTGGGTCGTCACCAGGTCGGCTGCCTCTTTCATGGGCGGTACGGCGTCCGCGACAGTCACGCCGAGTTCTCCCAAGTGCAGCAGTGACAAATCGCTCTCCCCGTCGCCGAAGCTGACCAGGTTGCGCGGCGAAAAACCGCACAGCTCCAGGAGCCGCTCAAGCCCGGCGCCTTTGGACACGCCCGACGGCGAGATCAGCACCGTGCCCTTGTTGTACGCGATCACCGCGTCTCCACCCCACTGGCTGACGGCATGCCAAACCGTTTCATTATGAGGCATTCGCGTGGCAACGATGGCTTTCCCGCGCTCCAGAGGAACCCCGGCGGCTTCCAATACGTCCACCAGGTGCCGGGCGATGTGACCAAAGGGCAGGTAAACCTCGTCGGCAGCGCTGTGGTAGAGCACCGCGCCGTTTTCCCACACGACGCCTGACATAAGGTGCTTCAGCGTTCTCAGGTCAACGCTGCCGAACAGGCGTGCCGTGACCAGGAAAAGGATGTACCCGTCCGCGTACAACCGCTCCAGCGCAGCACGCAGCGCCGGCGGCACGACCCCGTTCCTGGCCAGGGTGCCGTCGAAGTCAAAAGCCAGCACGCGGTGATGTAAGCTCATGAGACTCAAACCAATTGCAAACCTGTTTTTGAGAAAAAATAAGGCACCTACTGAAGGCGTGGAGCTTGCGCGCTTCGGTTCGGTGCGGGCGTCGTTCCGGTATGTTTGACGTACAGTTACAGTGTAGCACGGATCGGAACGCGCAGTCAATACCTTTGCGCTCCTAACGCAAGGCATGCTCTGCTCGCTGCCCGCGTCCTCGTCCGCTTCGCGCAGCCCGCCCGCGGGGACGCGGGCTTTGAGCGACTTGTGTGCAATCACTACCTTTGCGTTTCTGACGCAAAGCGCGCTTCTCCTTTGTAGCGCGCTTCACCATGATATAATCACGCCCTCAAGCAAATTACCGCTTCAGGGAGCCTTCATGTTGACCTCGCAGGAGATGCCGGCCGCTGCGCCCGTCACACCCGAATGGGTCAAAGACGCCATTTTCTATCAGATTTTCCCCGACCGCTTCGCGCGCAGCGGGCGCGTGGGGGATCACCTTCACCTGGAAGCATGGGACAGCCCGCCGACGCCGTTCGGTTTCAAAGGCGGCGATCTGTACGGCGTCGCAGAGCGCCTGGATTACTTGCAAGACCTGGGCGTCACCGCGATCTACTTGAACCCGATCTTCGCTTCGGCGGCGAATCATCGTTATCACACCTACGACTACCTGAACGTCGATCCGATCTTAGGCGGCAACGCCGCGCTGCGTGAGCTGATCGACGCGGCGCACGCGCGGGATATTCGCATCGTGCTCGACGGCGTGTTCAACCACGCAAGCCGGGGCTTCTGGCCGTTCCACCACACGCTGGAGAACGGCGCTGCGTCACCCTACGTCGATTGGTTCCATTTCGATCCGGATCGGCTGCACGGCCATAAACACTTCGCTGCGTATCCCGATCCGGAAGCAGCAGCGGCGCTGCGCAGTGGCGCGGGCAGTCTCAAAGCCATCGGCTACCAGGCGTGGTGGGATCTGCCTGCGCTGCCCAAGTTCAACACGAGCACACCGGCCGTGCGCGAGTTCCTCTGGAACGTCGCCGCGCATTGGATCGAATTCGGCGTCGACGGTTGGCGGCTGGATGTGCCGGCTGAGATTGACGACGATGACTTCTGGCGCGAGTTTCGCCGCCGCGTCAAATCGGCCAACCCCGAGGCCTACATCGTCGGCGAGATCTGGCACGAGGCCCAGCGCTGGCTGCAGGGCGATCAGTTCGACGCGGTGATGAATTACCCGGTCACCATGGCCAGCCTGGGCTTCTTCGGCGGTCAGCGCCTGAACCTGGCGGAGACACGCCGGCCGGGCGGCTACCACGCTGTGCGGCCGCTCGACGTGGCCGAGTTCGCCGACCGCATTGATGGGATTCTAGGTCTGTACGATCCGGCAATCACGCAGGTTCAGTTGAACCTGCTCGACAGCCACGACACGCCGCGCTTCATCACCAGTGTGAACGGCTATCGCTCGGCGCTGCGGCTGGCGCTGCTCTTCCTGTTCACCTATCCCGGCGCGCCGTGCGTTTACTACGGAGATGAAATCGGATTGGACGGCCGGCACGATCCCGACAACCGCAAGACCTTCCCGTGGGATGAGTCAGATTGGGATCACGACTTGCGGGCGTTCGTTAAACGATGCGTGGCGCTGCGCAAAGCGCACCCGGCGCTGCGGCGCGGATCGGTCCATCGCCTGCACGCGCAGGATGGCGTGTATGCGTTTGGTCGCCAGCTCGAGGGCGAGACACTCGTGATCGCGTTGAATGCCGCGTCGGTCATGCGCACGCTGAGCCTGCCTGTCGGGAGCCTGGGCTTCGTCGACGCATCGCTGGCTGACGCTTGGACGGGATCGCGGTATATTATTGCGGATGGAACGCTGCGCGACCTGAAACTCGCTCCGCGCAGCGGCGTCGTCTTGAAATGATGGGTGCGCTTACCGATACCACACCGCCCGTGCTTGAAACGGGTATGCCCATTCGCCTCACTCGCCGCCCGGCTTTCTATGTGCGGGATGTGCCCGTGCACGGCGATCTGATCCTGTCGCCGATGGACGGCTTCTCAGACATGCCCTTTCGTCTTATCTGCCGCGAGTTCGGCTCGGCCATGTCGTACACCGAGTTCGTCGCGGCGGAGGCCGTCTTGCACGGCAACGCGAAGACGCTGCACATGCTCTCGTTCGATCCGGGCGAGCGCCCGATCGTGTTCCAGTTCTTTGGCAGCGACGAAGACAGGCTCGAAGCCGCAGCGCGCAGGCTGGAAGCGATGGGGCCTGACATCATCGATCTCAACATGGGCTGCTCGGTGAATAACGTCGCCGGCCGGGGTGCGGGCGCCGGGCTGCTGTGTGATCCGGTCAAGGTCGGGCGCATCTTCCAGCGCCTGACGAAGGCCGTCTCGGTCCCGGTCACGGCCAAGATCCGTCTGGGCTGGGATGACCGCTCGCGCAACTATCGCGAGATCGCCCGCGTGCTGGAGGATAACGGCGCGTCGCTCGTCGCCGTGCACGGGCGGACGAAAATGCAGGCCTACTCCGGCGTCGCCGACTGGGACGCCATCGCCGAAGTGAAGCAGGCGGTGAAGATCCCCGTCGTCGCCAATGGCGACGTGCGGACGGTGGCCGACGTCGAACGCGTCAAGCGGCACACCGGGTGTGATGCCGTGATGATTGGCCGCGCGGCGATCGGCAACCCGTGGATCTTCCAGAGACGTGATCGCGATCAGGTCGACACGGCCGACCAGACGGCATTGGTGCGCCGCCACCTGACGCTAATGCTCGACTTCTACGGCCATGAGCGCGGCCTGATCCTGTTCCGCAAGCATGTCGTCAAGTACGTCAAGGGCGTGCGCGGCGCGGCAGACCTCCACCAGCGCATGGTGACATGCGAAGAGGCAGACGATTTCGTCGAGCTGATTGCCGAGTGGGAGGCGCGCGGCACGTGATGTCGGGAAAGGGATTACGCGGCGGCGACGTGGTCTTGTTCGGCTCAGGCGAGACGTCGGCGAGCGGGCGCAAGGTGCACGAATACGTCATGAGCCAGCTGCCTGTGCCGGTGCAGGTCGCCATCCTCGAGACGCCGGCCGGCTTCCAGCCGAATTCGGCTCTCGTCGCCGGCAAAATCGGCGAGTTCCTTCAACACCGCCTGCAGAACTACAAGCCCGCCGTTTCGGTCATTCCCGCGCGCCGAAAAGACAGCCCCTTCAGCCCCGACGATCCCGGGCTGCTCGCGCCGATACTCGGCGCGCATTACATCTTTCTAGGCCCGGGCAGCCCGACGTACGCGGTGCGCCACCTGCGGGACACGCTGGCCCACCGCTACCTGGTGCGGCGGCATCTGCAGGGAGCGGTGGTCGTGCTGGCCAGCGCCGCCGCGTTCGCCGCCGGTTCGCACGTTCTTCCGGTGTACGAAATGTACAAGGTGGGCGAAGACCCGCACTGGGTGGCGGGGCTGGATCTGTTCGGGCTGTACGGGCTTGATCTGGCGATCGTCCCCCACTGGAACAACACGGAAGGCGGGGACGAGCTTGATACGTCCCACGGCTTCGTCGGCCTGGAGCGCTTCAAGCAGTTGCGCAGCATGCTGCCTTCGACCACCCACATCCTCGGAATCGACGAGCACACCGCGGTCGTGATGGATTTCGCGGCCGGTCGTGGCCGGGTGCTGGGCAAAGGCGCGGCGACGTTGTGCCACGCCAATGAAGATATCGTGATCCCCAGCGGCGATGAATTCGACCTGGCCCTGCTCGGCCCGCTGCGCGACGCAGCGCCGCCTACCGATTTCGAACGGGAAGAGCCGGCTGCCCCGCTCGAGCTGCCGGCAGGCGCGGCCGAGCTGATCGAGCAGCGGCGCGCGGCGCGCGAAAGGAAGGACTGGTCCCGTTCGGATGAACTGCGCGATCAGTTGGCGGCGCTCGGCGTGAAGGTCGAGGACACGCGAGACGGTCAGCGCTGGGCCCTCGTGCCGCCCTCCGGCTAAAGCGACCTCAGGCACGCCTCCACAAAGCAGCCACGGAGACACAGAGGGCACGGAGATTCTTCTTTGCGGCGCGTATGGAAAAGCGCCCTACGGTTGATCACAACCTCTGCGTGCACACTGGCACGGGTGTGCACGCAAAACATGTCAGGCCGCTCACCGCCCGCGTCCGCGCGGGCGGCCAACCGCGTCCTCGCGGTTGGGGAGCGGTATTCCCGTTGACAACCTTGTATAGAATAGTTTTCAACATTCGGGTGTTCCGGTAAGATAGGCACTAGTTCCGCGCGTGCGGAATCGCGGGCCAACCGGGTTAGGCTGTGACAACCTCGCCGGGTCAGTGACAGTGACCACGTCTCGCAAAGTCTGCCACCCGGTCTCACGGGGGAACAACGTCTGACTTCGCACGATGCCCCGAACGGGGCAGGGCGGCGTGGGTAGCCGCACGCCGGGCGCACCCGCCCCGTCTGAGGGCTAATGGGCCGCAAGGCTGCCGCTCCGGTGAGCACCGGGACACCCGTGTGCGCCGCTCGCCATGTCTCTCATACCAGGAGCGTCTCCCATGAACGACCATCCTCTACCCGTCGGTATCGATTTCAGCCAGAAGCAGGCCGCCATCGCGCTGCTGTTGCCCGACGGCCAGCCGCTGGAGGGGCATCGGACCTTCGCCAACTCCACCTCGGGCTATGTGCAGGCCAAGCGCTACCTGCTGGACGCGCTGCACGCGCAGGGTTTGGCCGGGCTGGATATCTCGGGCGAGGCCACCAATTACTACTGGTTGCCGTTCTTCGTGCGCCTGGCGGACGACCCCGACTTGGCCGCCCAAGAGGTCCAGCTCTTCCTGCTCAACCCGCGCTGGGTGCGCGGGTTCAAGAAGTGCTTCGCGCCCGACGACAAGACGGATGCCAAAGACGCGTTCTACATCGCCGAACGCACCCGCACGCGGCGTCCCCCGGTGCCCTGGCAGCCCCAGACCGAGTGGTGGCCCTTGCGCTTCTACACGCGCTTGCGCTTTCACTTGGCCCAGGCGCTGACCCGCGAGAAGAACTTCGCGCACGTCTACCTGTTCCTGCGGTGCAGCGCCTATCATCGCACGCGACCCTTCTCCGACACGTTCGGCGCCGCCAGCCGTCGGGTGTTGACGGCGTTACCCGCCCTGCCTGCGCTCACGGCCCAGCCCCTGGCGGAACGGGCGAATCTCCTGGATGGCTGGAGTGGGCATCATCTGCCCGACCCGCTGGACAACGCGCGCAAACTCCAGCAGGCCGCCGCCGAGAGTTTCCCGTTGGAGGCGGCGCTGGCCGAGCCCGTCCAGCGCGTCCTGGACCTCACCCTCCAGCACATCGCTGACCTGGAAGCCCTCATCGCCCAGGTCGAGCAGTGGATCGCCGACGAAGTCCAGGCTCACCACCCCGAAGTGTTGAACCTGGCCGGCATCCTGGGCATCGGTCCGGTGCTGGCCAGTGGCATCGCCGCTGAAATCGGCGACCTGTCCCGCTTCTTCCACGGCCAGAAGTGGGACAAGAAGCGCCAACGCTTCCGGGCCAAGAACCTGCGCGATGTCGAAGATGCCGTCGCCAAACTCGCCGGCCTGTGGTGGCCGCCTGCCGACTCCGGCGATTTCGTCGCCCAAGAGCGGCGCATGGCTAAAACCGGCCATCGCTACTTGCGCTATTACCTCATCGAAGGCGCGGATGGCCGGCGCCGCTATCTGCCCGAGTACGCCGCCTTCTATGCGCGCAAGTACCGCGAAGTCACCAAGCATCAACACAAACGGGCGCTCGTCTTGACCGCCCGCAAGAGCGTGGGCTTGATTGTCGGGCTGCTACACCGCAACGAAGCCTATCGCGCCCAGGAGGGCTAAGGCACACTGGATACGCACCCCACCACCGGCCGGCACTAGACGGGACATCATCGGCGCGTCCCGTTCCACCCCGCCGGTGCCATACGGATCGGCGTACCCCCAGCGCGAAAAATCGGCGTGGGCAGGCATGGGTAGGTGTACGTCCTGATTCGGTTGTTCAGGTTCGACTTGCGCTCAGAATTCGCTCTTGACTTATACCGCACTCTTTGCGTGCACACTGGCACGGTGTGGATTTGCGCCCGCGCGAAATCGTATTACAATAGTATTGAATTTCGTCGGCAGCGAGTGGCGTATGCTCAAGTGCCCTTCGTGCGGCCAGGAATCGTTGGAAGGAGAGTTGGTGTGCAGCAACTGCGGCACGTTCCTGCGCAGCGGCGGCGCGTCCCATACCGATCCACTGGACGAGGAGTATCAAGACGAAAAGACGAAAGCCGGTTCCTCACTCGCCCTGCCGACCTACGACACGGTTCCTATCGGCGCGACGCTGGTCCTGAAAGGGATCAACGACAGTCGCGAGCTGGTCATTCCCCGCAAGATGTCGAGCGTGCTGTTTGGGCGAAACGATCGGCTGGCCGGGTTGGCGGTCGACGTCGATCTGACGAGCGAGGACGGGCAGACGCGCGGCATATCGCGACGCCACGCGCGGGTTCGCTTCGTGAACGAACGGTATCTGATCGAAGACCTGGAAAGCCTGAACGGCACGTTTCTCAATCGGCGTCGCCTGGTCCCCTTTGTCCCCGAAGTGCTGCGCGGCGGCGACGAGCTTCGGTTCGGCTCGTTGACCTTCACCGTGGTTCTCAAACGCGTTGTCGAGTCCGACCGCAACTGAGCGGCGTTTGCCTGCGGTTGGAGCGTGCGACTTGAATGGCAACGAGTTCTTCGGCGCGCTGCCGGCTTCGACGCGTGCGCACCTCCCGCGACACCTGCGCGAATTCAAGGTCAGCCGTAGAAGCTGGCTGGTGCAGTTGTACTATGCTCATCCCTTGCTGCATTACGAGGTGTGGAACCTGGGCGAGCGGCGCGGCGAGCTGGAGATCGGGCTGCATTTCGAGAGCCGCGATCGCGCCGAGAACGAGCGCCTGCTCGCCGGCTTCCAGTCGCGCCTGTTCGAGATCAAGGCGGAGTTGGGCGACTCGATCGAAGCCGAGCAGTGGGACAAGGGTTGGACGAAGGTCTACGAAGTGATTCCGCGCGAGAACTTCACGGCGGATTACCTCGAGCGTGTGGCGTCTCGGCTGGCGCAGTGGATCGTCGTCGCGCAGCCCATCTTCGATCATCTCGCTCGACCGCGAAGACGCTAGCCGCGGTTCCTCAGCACCGACTCATCACGTTATCACTGGTCACTGATCACTGATTACTGATCACTGATCAGCCCATGCGTCTCTATCTCGATATCGCCAAGAAGTCCTTCCAGCGCCAGGTAGCCTACCGGGGCGCGACGCTCGCCGGCTTCGTGACCAACCTGTTTCGGATCGCGTTCATGCCGGCGTGGCTCCAGGCGTTGTGTTACCTGACGCCGTTCCCGAGCGTGATCGACACACCCGTGCGCATCTATCTCAATCAGGCGCAGGGCGGAGAAGCCGCCGCGCAGATTGCCGTGCAGGGCGCGTGGGCGCTGACGCTGGTCGTGGCCGGCCGGTTGGCGGCGGAAGCGGGGCGAAGGAAGCTGACGATACAGGGCGGATAGCTTCTCGTCAAGGCACGCTTAGCAGCTTCTGCCGAACGAATGACAGAAACTCGCGGAGGGCAGTTGGCGGATCGTCGCTCAGCGTGCTTTCGACAACGTTGCCTTCGGCACCGTAATGGAGATGCTTCGGAAATGAGGAGACGGCGCGCCATCGATGGTGTGGAGCATTGTCGTGCCGAAACAGATCGCCTGCCGGCGTCATGCGCCGATCCCAGTGATAGGAGTAGCGGCCGCTCACCGAGAGAAACACATCCAATAGCGAACCATCCACAATATCGAGGCGTAGCTTGAGAGGATCGCCCGTAGGTAGCGCAACGATGCGCGCATTGACCACGAGGTCGGCGAACTCATTCAGCGCGATCTGACGCAGCGCCCTGTACGTCGGCGAGATAGGCATCCAGTTCCTCCAGGCGCGCGCCCAAATTCTCCGCCACGATCAGGTCTTCCCAGGCCGGGTGTTCGGCCACCTGCCCCTGCTTGACCCTTGCCTCAAGGCTGCTTACCGAATCCGCACCGTAGCGTGCCAGGATTTCGAGGCGTGTCTGCAACACCTGGCGCTTCTGCTCCAGCAGGAAGGTGGCCAGAGCCTGGCGAGACAGTTCGCTCTCATCCATGCCAAGTGATTGCGCAATCTTGGCCGTCGTCGCGGCAATAGCTGGAGCTACCATGTGAATCTCCTCTGGGCACATTGTATCATCGCACGTAGGAGCGGTCAATAACCGTACGAGGATTATTATCGGTTCTTGCCATACGCAAATCCTCGGTTCGGGTGGCAGTTGCACGGCCGCCCGCCGCAGTGCAACTGCGGCGGGAACCAGTCAATTACCAATAACCAATCACTTCCAGGTCTTAACCGCCGGTGTTGGCTGCGCTTCAGATGAGAAGACCTGCCAGGTCTGCGTTACAAAAGCAAGACGGCGCAACCCCCATGAGAGCACTGACATTCCACTGGCGTCTCTATCGCCGCCTGGTCGGCGCGCAGATCCGATCGCAGACGCAGTATCGGGCATCGTTCCTGTTCGATTTCGCCTCGCAGTTCGTCGGCAACATCGTCGACTTTGCGGTCGTGCTCGTGCTGTTCACGCAATTCCCGGCGATCGGCGGCTGGTCGCTGGGCGAGGTCGGCCTGCTGTACGGCCTGTCGTTCGTGAACTACTATCCCACGTTGTGGCTGTTAGACAAGCCTGACCCGCTCGGCCTGCCGGCGTGGCTGGCGTTCCTGTCGCCGGTCGTGTGCCTGCTGGTGTTCGCCGTCGGGGTGAGGATGTGGTGGTTCGGCGTGCAGAAGTATACATCTACCGGTAGCTGACCGGGTGGAATGGTGCCGGAAATAGTGGAGTTACACTCGCGCCGATCTGAGGAAATCGGCGTCACACCGCGCGCAGGGGGAACTCGGCATGCACGCACGTGCCGCGGCCAGGCACGCTGTCGATCGACAATAGGCCGCCGGCCCGTGTCGCGCGCTCGCGCATCGAGTGCAGTCCGAGGTGACCGGGGTGCGGACCGGCCGGGTCGAAGCCGACGCCGTCGTCGCCGACGTCGAGCATCAGCCGGTCGTCCTGGCACGTGAAGTGCAGACGCAGACGTCCGGCGCGGGCGTGCTTCGCGGCGTTGTGCAGCGCCTCCTGCGCGATGCGGTAGATAGCCTCTTTCACGTCGAGCGGCACATCCGGCTCGTCGCCACACACGTCGATCTCGACGGGCAGGCTGTTGCGCGCGCCGACGGCGCTGGCCTGCTTGGTCAGCGCGTTCAGCAGACCCTCGCGCGCCAGCGACTCCGGCCGCAGCTCGAAGATCAGCGCCCGCATCTCGGTCAGCCCGGCGTCGGCCAGGGTGATGACGTATTGCAGCGCCTCGACGACGCGGGCCCGGTCGCGGTCGAGCCATTTAGCGGCGGTTTGCGCGCCGAGCGAGATACCGTACAGCGCCTGCGACAGCGAGTCGTGCAGTTCGCGTGACAGATGCTGGCGCTCTTCGAGCACGGCCAGGCGATTCGCCTGCTGCTCGACCCGCTTGCGCTCGGTAATGTCTTCCTTCACCGCAACAAAGTGCGTCATGGCGCCGTTCTCGTCGGTGATGGATGAAATATGCGTGGACTCCCAGTACAGCTCTCCACTTTTCTTCTTGTTGCACAGCTCGCCTTGCCACTGGCCGCCGGCAAGGATCGTGCTCCACAGTTGCGCGTACACCTCGGCGGGCGTCTGACCTGATCTCAGAATGCGCGGGTTCTTGCCGCGGACTTCGTCAATGCTATAACCGGTTGTTTGGGTGAAGCGTGGATTGACGTATTCGATGTTGCCGGCCGTGTCGGTGATGACGACCGTGGCCGGGCTGTGTTCGACGGCGCGCGACAGCTTGCGCAGCGCCTCTTCCGCCCGGGCGCGCTCGGCGATCTCGGCGTACAGCTTTTCGACGGTCAGGTTCAGTTCCGTCGTCCGATCGCGGACGCGCTGCTCCAACTGCTCGTGAGATCGCTGCAGGGCGATTTCGGCGCGCTCGCGCGCGAGCAGATCGCGGCGGAGCGACACAAACAGCACCAGCACGCTCGACAGCACCAGCAGCAGGTGAAGCCACGCGAAATCGGCGAGATTGATGACCAGCAGGTCAATCAGGAGGTCGAAGAAGAAGATCCATGCGCCGAGGAGGAGGGCGTTCCACAGGGCGGTTCGCGCGATGGACTTTCTCATGGCGGCATCTCTATCGCCGTTTTCAGACTTCCGAAGTCTCCAAGACTTCGGAAGTCTGGAGCGCACGGTCAGACAATCTACTCGGAGTCGGCTGCCGGAAAGCCGTTCTCCGTCGCCTCTTCCGGCCATTGCGGCGGCGCCAGGCCCAGGCGCACGGCGACCATCGCCGCCTGCGTCCGGCTGACGACGCCGAGCTTGTCCAGAATGTGGGCGACGTGCGTCTTCACCGTCTGCTCGCCGATGCTCAGATCGTGCGCGATCTCTTTGTTGGATCGCCCTGCCGCCACGCCGCGCAGCACATCGGTCTCGCGCTCGGTCAGCGCCGGCGGCGCGATGCGGGTGGGCAGCACGTCGTGCATCATCCGCGCCGCGACCTTGGGCGAGAGCAGCACCTGGCCGGCCGCCGCGGATCGAATCGCCTGCTGAAGCTGCGGCGCTTCGGTGTCCTTCAGCAGGTAGCCGATCGCGCCCGCGCGCAGCGCGTCGACGATGGAGGCATCTTCCAGCACGCTGGTCAGCGCGATCACTTCTACATTCGGCACCTCGCGCCGGATGGCAGCCGTGGCCGCGATGCCGTCCATATTCGGCATCAGCAGGTCCATGAGCACGACGTCGGGCATCAGGCGGCGGGCCAGGTCTACCGCTTCGCGGCCGTCGCGCGCCTCGCCGACGATTTCGAGATCGGCATCGGACAGGAACATGCGCAGCCCCTGGCGCACGACAGTATGATCGTCGGCAATCAACACCCGAATCCGCATGGCACTCTCTCCGCGTGCCCGCACGAAAGTCACGCGTCCATCTAACTTTTCGCAACCCGGACGGAGACACGCGGAGCGCAGAGAGGTTTTTTGCCTCTCGGCGCTCCAAGGTCTAAGGCGACTCTTAACGTTGTCGTCTTGGCCGGACATAATTCGACAGTGATCTCCCTCGAACGAGTGAGGTCGAATCACTCTCTGGCGGGGCGACCGCGCTGCTGAAAACGGCTACACTACCATCAAGCCAAAGTATTAAGCGATCATAACATAGCTACTCATCCGCCTTAACTGATAGACATCGGGATTTCCAGATGATCAATATCCTGCTCGTGGATGACGACCCGGCGGTGCGCAGAGGCTTGCGTATGCGGTTAGCTGCCGAGCCAGATTTGAATCTGGTTGGTGAAGCGGCCGATGGCTTGACGGCCATCGCCCTTGCCGAGGCGCTCCGGCCGGACGTGGCCCTCATCGATGTCGAGCTGCCGTTAATGGACGGCATCGCCGTCGCCGAAAGACTGCGCGGGCTGTGCCCGCGCCCGGCCGTCATCATGCTGACGCTGCGTGACGACGCGGATACGCGCGAACGGGCCTGCGCGGCCGGCGTGTCGGCCTTCGTCGCCAAGCGGGGCATACCCGACGAGTTGATAGCCGCCATTCGGCAGGCGGTGCGCCCGCCCGCAGCGGCTCCGCCGATGGACAGAACCGAGTTGTGACTTGTTCCTGCGTTCCGTATCAGCCCTGAGCACTTGGAGGATTCCCGAATGAACAAATGACGCTCGAGATTCTCTCGCCTCACCGTCGTTCCGACCGGCGTACAGCCGTAGATGAACACATAAGGAGAGATACCATGCTAAGCCGCAAATTCCTGAGTCGTCTGTTTTCGACACTGGTAATCGTTTCCCTCGTTCTCGGGGGAACTATTCCAGTGAGCAACGTCACAGCCATGCCGGCAGGCCCCACGGACGAGACGGAGGTTCCGCACTACTTCGGGCCTTACCCGAACTGGGCCAACAGCCCGTTCACGCAGCCGGATGCCGCAGTGACCATCACCGTCGCATCCGGCTGCCTCGGCAGCGGGGCCGCGGCGGATGCCACGGTCGGAGTGGGCGGCGCCATTACCGCCATCATCATCACGAGCCCGGGCAACGACTACGCAGCGTCGGGCAAGTGCGCTCCGCTGATCCTCATCACGGGGTCCGGGACAGGCGCGGCGGCCAAGGCCACGGTCACCCGGTCGGGCGCCGTCGTCGGCGTTACGGTGGACACGCCAGGCTCCGGCTACAATGATCCCCAGGTGGAGTTCATTGGCAATGCCACTGATGGCGCTTCGGCGACCGCGTACGGCGGCGTTGACCAGGTCACGGTCACCAACGGAGGGTCCGGCTATACGTACCCGACGGTGGACTTCGACCTGCCTGACGCGCCGGATGGCGTCCAGGCGAAGGGCCACGTTGCATCGGTTGCGCTTGGTGACTCGTTTGATGGAATGGACGCAAACGGCACCATCGCGCCTAACGGTGTCGTGGTGGACAGCCCCGGCTCCGGCTACCTGACTGCGCCGGGCGTCGTCATCCGCAACGGGACGCTGTTCGACCCCATCCCACTCCTGCCGGGCGGTCAGTTAGCCACGGCGAAGACCACGCTCATGCTCACGTCGATCGTCATGGACCAATTCGGCGCTGGGTACACAAGCCCGCCGGAAGTGTTCATCGACGATCATCTGGGGACAGGATCAGGGGCGACGGCGACCGCCGATATAGACCAGGGCGCCATCACCGCCATCACGGTGACCAGTCCAGGCTCCGGCTACATCACGCCGGGCGGCATCCGCAAGTTCGTCGACACCCTGCCGCGCCTCGGCCCGTTGGGGGCGAACAACCTCGGGCAGTACATCCCGATCGCGGTGCCCGACACGACGACGTTCCCGGACGACCCGAACACGCCTGAGAACGAAGGCGCTGACTACTACGAGATCGCGGTGGTCGAGTACCAGGAGAAGATGCACAGCGACCTGCCGCCGACCACGCTGCGCGGCTACGTGCAGTTGGAGACGTCTAAGGTCACGGGCATCCACTACCCCCTGCCGGGGGGCAAGCTCGGTGTGGACAAGCCGCACTACCTGGGCCCGACGATCGTCGCGCAGAAGGACCGGGCGGTCAGGATCACGTTCTACAACCTGCTGCCGGCAGGCGTCGACGGCGACCTGTTCCTGCCGGTGGACTCGACCATCATGGGGTCGGGCATGGGCCCGATGGACATGATGGAGCCGATGAACGACGGCACCGTTATGGACGAGGTGCGCAACCAGCCGTGCAGCGAGTACCCGAAAGCGAATGGCTGCTTCAAGGACAACCGGGCCACGCTGCACCTGCACGGCGGCAACTCGCCGTGGATCAGCGACGGCACGCCGCACCAGTGGATCACTCCCCCCAACCAGAGCACGCCGTGGCCTGAGGGTGTGAGCGTGGTGAGTGTGCCCGACATGGTCGGTGCGAGCAAGCCTGCTAACGTGCCCGACTGCTCGGGGCCGAACGACGGGTGCATGACGTTCTACTACACCAACCAGCAGAGCGCGCGGCTGATGTTCTACCACGACCACTCGTGGGGCATCACCCGGCTCAACGTGTACGCGGGTGAGGCGGCGGGCTACCTGATCACCGATCCCACCGAGCAGAAGCTGTTTGGCCCGACAGGTCTCTTCCCGGGCCTCGGTGTCGGCATCCCGCTGGTCATCCAGGACCGGACATTCGTGCCGGACGCGGACCAGCTTGCCTGGCAGGACCCGACCTGGGACACGGCCCGGTGGGGCGGCTACGGCAACCTGTGGTACCACCACGTGTACATGCCCGCCCAGAACCCCGGCGCTCCGGGCGGCATGAGCGCGTTCGGGCGCTGGATGTACAGCCCGTGGTTCTGGCCGCCCCAGGATGCGAAGTACGGGCCGATTCCGAACCCGTACTACAACGCTAGTTGCGACCTGGATAACCCGGACACCTGGCAGTACGACGAGGAGCCGTTCTGCGAACCGCCGCTCATCCCCGGCACGCCGCTCATCTCGGCCGGCATGGAGCAGTTCAACGACACGCCGGTCGTGAACGGGACGGCTTACCCGACCGTCAATCTGGAGCCTAAGTCCTACCGGTTCCGCATCCTGAACGCGGCGAACGACCGCTTCTGGAACCTGCAGTGGTACGTGGCCGATTCCACGGGGACCGAGGTGGCGCTGAATGCTGCCGAAGTGACGGCGGCGCAGACCGACCCGGTCGTGTTCCCGACGCCGGACTTGACACTGAGTCCCGCGGGGCCTGATTGGATCCAGATCGGCAACGAGGGCGGCTTCCTGCCGGCCCCGGTGGTCGTCGACGGCCAGCAGGTCACCACGTGGATCGAGGATCCGACCCGCTTCGACGCAGGGCTTGTCGACCAGCACTCGCTGCTGCTGGCGCCGGCCGAGCGGGCCGACGTGATCGTCGACTTCTCGAAGTTCAAGGGCAAGACATTGATCCTGTACAACGACGCGCCCGCGGCGTTCCCGGCCCGCATCCCGAGCTACGACTACTACACGGGCACCCCGGATCTGACACCGGTCGGCGCTCCGCAGATCCTGCCCGGGTACGGACCGAACACCCGCACCATCATGCAGGTGAAGATCGGGACCAGCGGCGGCGCGAAGGCGTTCGACCTGACCAAGCTCCGCACGGCGTTCAGCCACAAGGCCAACGGAACGGGCGTGTTCGAGTCCAGCCAGCCCCCGATCATCGTCGGGCAGGCCGCGTACAACTCGGCGTACGGCTCGAGCTTCGCCGCCAGTGGCTGGTGCAACGCCCCGAGCAACCCGAGCAGCAAGTGCGACGGGTTCGCCCGCATCTCGGAGCAAGGCGGCGACCTGTTCAAGTTCGACACGCTGAGAGGGACAAAGGTCTCGGTTCGGATCGAGCCGAAGGCCCTCCAGGACGAGACGAGCGAGTCGAGCTTCGACGACTTCGGCAGGATGAGTGCGATCCTCGGGTTGGAGGTCGTTCCGGCCACACCCGGCGCGGCGAATACCGTCCTGTACCCATACACCTACCCGCTCGTCGAGCTCATCGACACTTCGAACCTGCCGAGGGCAGACGTGAAGGTGACGCCGATCGCTTCGGGCGATGACGGGACCCAGATTTGGAAGATCACGCACAACGGCGTGGACACGCACCCGATCCACGTCCACGCCTACGACGTGCAGATCCTGAACCGGGTCACCTGGGACAACATCATCAAGCCACCCGATCCGGCTGAGCTGGGATGGAAGGAAACCTTCCGGGTCAGCCCGCTGGAGGACACCTACATCGCTCTGCGGCCGATCATCCCGACGCTGCCCTTCGATTTCCCGAACAGCGTCCGGCTGCTCAGCCCGATGATGCCGGAAGGTGCATGGATCGCCAACACGACGCAAGCTGAGTTCGATGGGACGCCGATCCTGGGGTTCGCCCCGAACGGCGAGCCGATCGACATCGTGAACCACTACGTCAACTACGGCGCGGAGTACGTCTACCACTGCCACATCCTGAGCCACGAAGAGATGGACATGATGCATGCGGTGTCGCTGGCGTTCCCGCCTGTAGCGCCGGGTAACCTGGCGTTCGACGCCAGCACGCTGACGCTGAGCTGGACCGACAACTCGCTGTCGGAGACGGCGTTCGTCGTCCAGAAGTCGGTGGACGGGGCCAACTGGACTCAGGTAGGGGATCCAATCGTACGACCGTTGCTCGCTCCGAATACCACCGGCGAAGTGCTCAGCTACGTCGACCCGACGTGGGCGAGCGGACACATGTACCGCGTCGTCGCTCAGAACACGGTGGGCGACACCTGGGACTACGCCGACACGGCGCTCAACGAGCTTGAGCCGGGTACGTTCGCTTTCCCGGTGGTCACCCTCGAGTCGGTCTCGGAGGTGCTTGCGACTCCGTAACCTCCAACTCTGAATACCGCAATTGGGGGAGGGAGCAATCTCTCCCCCGTTCTACGAGTGGCCTCCGCCACTCGCGAAACCCGAAATTCCAGAACGTTCTCTAGCGCGTTCCGAGCAGCGCTTCTGCGCGGACAAAGGCTACGATTCCGAGGCTGTTGTATGCCGGAGAAAGGAGTGCGAGATGGGACATAAAAAGCTCGCGATTCGCGCTCTCGTAATCCTCTTGGTTGCAGGGGTTGCTGGCGTTTCTGCCTCTGCGCCTGATGCAAGCAGTGCGCCCGGTACGTACAGCCACGGCGTACAAGGAATCGCGCAAGAGGTGCCCGCCTGGCAGCAGGTGAACAGCAGCGGCTTCGGTGACCCACAGACGGGTGAGGTGAGCGCACTGGGGGCCTTCAACGGCTATCTCTATGCCGGCACCCACAACCCGATTGATCCCGGACCGATACCGGTATTTGATGGCGCGCAGATCTTCCGCTCCTCAAACGGAGTGGCGTGGAACCCGGTCACCCAACCGGGTTTTGGCAATTACCACGACACCGCGCCGCCCGCCGTCCTCGACCTGACGGTCTTCAACGGGTATCTCTACGCCAGCACCGGCCGGGGCGATAGTGCCGGCAAGATCTATCGTACGCTGGATGGAGTGAACTGGGCGCCGGTGGTCAACTCTGGGTTTGGTGATCAAGACAACGTTGATATCACCGCCCTCGCCGCATACAATGGCATGCTCTACGCCGGGGTCACAAACCTGGTCACCGGCGCGCAGATCTGGCGCAGCTTCACCGGGGATAGCAACACCTGGACGCAGGTTGCTCCGGAAGTGCCGGGAACGGCTGCCGCCAGCGTCACCGGGTATGCCGTGTTCGATGGCGCGCTGTACGCCGCAGTTGAGTCCGACGCGCCCGCGCAAATCTGGCGCGGCACTGGCGGCGGCTGGACGACCGTGATGAGCGACGGCTTCGGCAATAGCCTCACCACTTCGACCGGCGGCATGGCTGAGTTTGCTGGTTACCTGTATGTCGGCGCCGGAAATGAAGTGGACGGCGCGCAGCTCTGGCGCACCAACGATGGAGCGAGCTGGGAACAGGCGATCAACCCCGGTTTCGGCGACCCGAACAACCAAAAGGTTGAGATGGTGTTCGTCTTCCAGAATCATCTCACTGTCAGCGTGAAAAACGTGCAAACAGGTATTGAGCTTTGGCGCTCGACGGATGGCACGCTCTGGGAGCGGGCCAATCAGGATGGCTTCGGCGACAGCAACAACTCCAGTTCGAATGGAAGTAATGCCACAGCGGATTTCCTGGGTCATCTCTACGTGGGTACGTCGAATGTCGTGGATGGCGGTGAGCTATGGCGGATGCAACAACAACGCACGTATCTCCCTCTCATCCTGCGCTAGCCGTAAGGTCAGCCACGAGCAGGATGGCTCCTTAGCTCCAAAAACCTCGGGGGAGGAGCATATTCGTGACCCCTTCCGTCCGTGAGAGAAAAGGGATGGCTCCTTAGGTCCGAAAACCCCGGGGGAGGAGGGCGATCGGAACGCAACTCAAGCCGCGAATGATCGGGTGGGCATGTGGTGCGGCCAACTCGAATTCATGAAAGGAATGTGAGGTGTGAGATGAGCTCGAAGAATATCAGCCGGCGTGATTTCTTGCGGGTTGCCGGCCTGGGCAGCGCAGCTCTCCTGTTCGACAGTCGCTTCGATGCACTCAGGCGACATGCCTCATGGCAGGCGCAAATGGAGCCGTTTGTGCCGGATGCGGAGATCTCGCTCACCGCGATCGAGAAGTGGGTGCAGATCCTGCCCGGCGCGCAGACGCGCGTCTGGAGCTACGAAGGCCAGTTGTTGAATGGCTCCGGCGCCACCGTGCAGGCGGTTCCCGGCAGCTATCTCGGGCCGATCATCCGCGCGCAGAGCGGCAACAAGCTGCGCATCTTGTTTCACAACAATCTGGCCGAGGACAGCGTCATCCATCCTCACGGCCCGCGTGTGCCGGAGGAGTGTGATGGGCATCCGATGCAGGCCATTGGGCCGGGCCAGACCAAAGTCTACGAATTCCAGGTGATCGACCGCGCCGGGCCGTACTGGTTTCATCCCCACCCGCACATGCGCACCGCCGAGCAGGTCGCGATGGGCCTGGCCGGCTTGCTGCCCGTGTGGGACGCGGAGGAGGAGATCGCGGTGCCCGACGCCAGCACCGGGGCACATGATGTGCCGATAGTGATCCAGGATCGGACCTTCGACAGCAACAATCAGTTCGTTTATCAGCCGAACGAGATGTGGGGTTACCTGGGCGACCGCATCCTGGTGAACGGGAAGCCGAACGCCGTGTTCTCGCTCGAGCCTCGGGCCTACCGGCTGCGCATCCTCAACGGCTCAAACGCCCGTACCTACAAGCTGGCCTGGAGCAACAACATGCCCCTGAAGGTCATCGGCACGGACGGCGGACTGCTGCCGGCTGCCGCCTCCCGGAGCTACGTGATGCTGATGCCCGGCGAGCGCGTCGACGTGTGGGCGGACCTCGCCTCGCTCGCGCGCAAGCAGGTGATCCTGCGCAGCCTGTCATTCGATCCGCGTGGCATGGGTGGTGGTGGCGGCATGGGCGGTGGAGGCGGCGGTGGCGGTGGGGGCGGCGGCATGGGATCTGGCCTGGCCAACGGCGCCGCGTTCGACATCCTCACGGTGAAGGTGGGACGGAAAGCCAGCGTCAAACCGGTCCTGGGACCGCTGCCCGCCCTCTCGGTGCGTTACGACGCGAGCAACGTCCCCAACTACGCCGCGCCGCGTCCGTTCACACTGGAAATGCAGCAGATGATGACCTGGACGATCAACGGGCGCGTCTTTGAGATGATGGAAGTTGCTGAAGACGAAATGGTCTACTGTGATGAAACCATGGCCTGGGAATGGATCAACAACTCGCCCATCCCGCACCCGATGCACATGCACAATATCCAGTACCAGGTTGTTCAGCGCACAGCTCCCTCGTCTACGAGCAGCTACAGCACCGTCAACCAGGGCTTCGTCGACGGCGGCTGGAAGGATACCGTCCTGGTCTGGCCGGGCGAGCGGGTCAAGATCGCCATGACGTTTGGGCCGCACATGGGCATGTACATGTATCACTGCCACATCCTCGAGCACGAAGACATGACGATGATGCGCAACTACATGATCATGGATCCCATGATGCCGCATATGTAGCCCCGGCGGACGTCCTATCCGGTCGTGTTTCCTGATCCTGACTCCGTTGCCGATTCCGCCTGTCATGCCGCGAGTGTGCACGCAAGGTTGTCAGGCGAGGAGCCAGCATCCCCAGAACCTGCCCTGAGCTTGCGAAGGGTGCGGCATGTGGGCATGCCTTACTCCGCAGCCATGTGGCGACGCCGCTGACGTGTGTATTGTGTGCACACTTCGCTGACTGATTGCTTGCCTCGCTCAGGAGTTGGCATATAATGATCAGAGAAGCGAATCCGATGACTGCTCAGTCCATCTACCAGTCCTCGGCTGGCGAGCAGGCCGTTCAGGCGGCAGGTTTTTTGGCTCGCACAAACCCAATGGTCAGAAAGCGGGCGTCCAGTTGCTCTACATCTTCAAACCCCGCCTCCCTCATGAGTCTTGGCAGATCCTGGATGCCAAATTGAACCCCATGCCCATGATGCAATACCAGCGAAATGAACAACCGTTTGAAAAAGGATCCGCTTGGGCGCATCATGTCCGCAATCAAAATCCGCCCACCCGGTTTGAGCGTGCGCCAGATTTCAGCCAGTCCCTTGACCCGCAAGTGTTCGGGCAGGTGGTGCATCATCAGGCTGGAAGTCACCACGTCAAACGTCTCATCAGGAAAGGGCAGGGACTCGATCACGCCAACTCGAAAGTCGATCTCAATCCCCGCCCGCTTCGCCTTTCGGCGCGCAACGGCGATCATTTCTGGTGCGGGGTCAATGCCTGCCGCGCTTCCATTCTCTCCAACCTGTATTTTGGCAGGGATGGTTACGCCGCCCGTGCCGCAGCCGACATCGAGCAGGGTTTCCCCAGGCTGAAGCAGGGCTTGATCCACGGTCATTCGGCGTAAACGGCTTGCCTGACCAAGCGTCATCAGATTCACCGTCACGTCATAAATCGAAGCCCAGCGGATCAGGCGCCCTTCTGTTTGGGCAGGCGATTCGGGTGTATGAGTATGTGTGTGCATTTGTTGACCTCTTGGTAGCAAGGTGGGTGCATCTACGGCTGCAACACCGTACGCTGCTCATGCTGCTTACGACGCTCCTGCTGCTTACGCCACCCGTACGGGGTCAGGCCCCGTGGCTTGTACACATTTAACACCTGGATCACGAGCAACACCAGCAGGCCGCCAACGGGGTGGAGCAGGTCTGCCTCCAACGCGAGGAGATCGGCACTGTCCGCCTCTGCCGCTATGCCTGCCAGGAAGCTGATAGGCTCCAACCGCGTCAGCAAGACGAGGGTGGCAATTATGGTCAGCAGGAGTGAGATCAGGACCCAATAGTGCCGGAACAAGCCCCACGGGGTGCCCAGTGACTGGACAATCCCGGTCAGCAGCGAGGCGAGGGCCAACGGGACGAGGACGAACCGGGTGATCAGCTCCAGCGCGAGAAAGGCGGCACGTACCATCTGAGCATCCTGGCTGGTCCGAGTGGCGACGGCGAGAGCCAGGTAGGCAACGACGGCACCGATCCAGCCGACCGAAGAAGTGAGATGCACGGCGAGCACGAACTTGCGGAGGGGGGGCGTCATGGTCATAGCTGTTGCACGCCGTGTTCTATGGGCGGTGTGTAGACGCCAAGGTCAGCGCCGGACGGTGTGTGGCCTTCTGTGACGCTGGAGGGCGGTGTGTCGCCACCCGCGTCACCGGACGGTGCGTGGCGACCAGGGCCGTGTTCACCACCGAGGCCGGTGACGAGCACGACGACGACCAGCAGCGCCAGGACGATGACGATGATCCCAAGCACCTTCACCCAGCGGGGTGTGCTATAGGTCGATTCGCGGTCGGGCTTCGTGTGAGTTTGCGACATGGTTGTTTCTCCCAGTATAATTAGAGACGCTCCACAGACTACGGCATTTCGCGGATGAAGTCAATAATCAAAGCGCGGGATGTGTTCATTTGTGAACAGTGTGAGCGAAGTGTTCAGCGACGCCCAGACTTCCGAAGTCTCCAAGACTTCGGAAGTCTGAAATGAGGATGCTTCATGACGAAGACTGACCGGCGGGTACAGCGCACGCGCGAGCTGCTGCAAAGGGCGCTGATCGAGCTGATCGGCGAACGTGGATATGATGCGATCACGATTCAGGACATCGTGGATCGCGCCAACGTCGGGCGTACCACCTTCTATGTGCACTACCGCAGCAAAGACGAATTATTCGTGAGCTGCCACGAAGCCATCGTCAGCGAGTTCCGTATTGGACCGCTCCACCCCCTCTCCCGAGAAGAACTGCTGTCGCCGGAAGCGCCACCGGGGAATACAGCGGCATACCGGCATCTCGAAGACGCGCGGGAGCGGTTGTATTCCATTTTTCAGGGCAAGGACAGCCTGCTGATCCTGCGGCGCATCCGTGACTGGAACGCGCAGGAAATCGAAGCGAACCTGCGCGCCGCCTTTGCCGAAGCCGACAGCAGCATCCCGCTCGACGTGCTGGCGAGCTATCTGGCGGGGGCGCAGCTCGCGCTGATGCAATGGTGGCTGGAGAAGCGCCGGCCCTACACACTCGAAAACCTGGCGCAGACGTTCCACCGCTTGCAGCGTGCCGCCATCCGCGATGCCTTCGGGCTAAGGGACGGTGAGTAGACACCTTGCACCAGGACTTCGCGCGCTAGTTCTGGTTGAAGCCGGGCGAGGCTCGCCGGGTGATGGAGTCGCTGGCCGGCGAGCTGGAGGCCGTGGACGTCGAAGGCCAGCCGGCCTGGGTGCTGGCCGCCGGCGTCGAGGCCGCCGGTGAGACTGCCCACGGCTCAGTGCGGCTGCTGCCGCAGGTTGACTCTGCTGTCCTCCCCTCTCCTGTCGTCTGCGACGGCCTGCCCTCGCCTGCTGTGTGCGGGGGGAGAGGGGCCGGGGGTGAGGGCTGCGGGATCGCATCGTTCCCGAAGCGGCACGGGCGCGCGTGCCTGCCCCTTCGCACGGCTCAGGGCAAGCTCTGAGCGAAGTCGAAGGGTCGCTCGTGGGCGTGGGCGTCTCGAAGGCGCGGCCGGCCTTCCCGTGCTGCTGATCGACGGCATCGTCGCCGGGACCTGCCCTGAGCCGAAGCCCTGACCCTGACTCTGACCCTGAACGGAGTGAAGGGGAAGAGGAAGGGTAAGGGGCAGTCGAAGGGGTGGGAACGCCGCCCGCGCGGCTTATTCGTTCACGGGCACGCCGCTGCGGTTGAGCATCAGGGCGCGCTGTTGGACAGGCCCGACCCTCTCGGCCTGCCGGCGTGGCTGGCGTTCTTGTCGCCGGTCGTGTGCCTGCTGGTGTTCGCCGTCGGCGTGAAGATATGGTGGCTCGGCGTGAGGCATTACCAGAGCACGGGATCGTAAGGAGACAACGATGGTAGAGCGGCTATAGTCGTTACGATGGCCGCTTCAACCTGGAAGGCGATATTTCCCTGGCGCTCAAAAGAGGCGTAGACACAAACAACCGCGAGGCGATGGCAGCCTTCTATGGCGTGTCACTCGAAGACTACCAGCGTGGCCAGGAATGGGCACGGGAGAACCTGCCTAAGTTGCGCGTGGAGGACGGGTAATGTGAGAGCTGTTTCTCTCAGGCTGAGACCCGCTCTGGCAACAACGGCACACCGTCGGCCTGAACTGCTCGCCAGAGCGTGGCCGACCACTTTTGCATTTCGGCCCATCGCTCGAGGGTGACGATGTGCGTGTTGATCAGCGTGTTATGCTCAAATGAGACTCGCGAGGCCGTCGTCGTCACTAGGCGGTCCGTGTCAGCATCGTATCGGTCAACGATCACGAGCAGGTCGAGATCTGAATCCGCGCCTGCGTCGCCGCGTGCTTTTGAGCCGAACAAAATCACCTGTTGCACGTGCTGACTTGCCCTGGCGAGCAGCCGGCTGATGTAGTCCGTCAACGCCTGGCGCTCATTTTCCTGCAAAAAAGCCAAAGCAGCCGTCATTCTAAATGCCCTTCGTCGCGCAAATAGCGCTCGATGCGGTCGACAAACTTTCCGGCCTGCTCGAGTAGTTCCGTGGCGCGTCTTTCATCGAGCAATGCCTCAAGCGAGTAATCACCACGTTGTCGCGTGTCTAATAGTGCGCCATACCAATCGCTGTACTCTGGCGCGATCACGCCGGTCCTCACGAAGTGCTCGCGAAAGGCGGCGATCACACCAGAGTGTTTGCTGCGTTCCAAATGCTGTGTCGCCAGCAAGGCATTCGCTGCGTAGAAGGCAGCGTAATAGGCGCGATTGACGGCTGTGATGAAGTCCCGGTGTTCCAGTGTCAAACGACCCGTATCGAGCATCTGACGCGCACGGCCTATGTAGCCTCGAACAGTGAGCTGCGTCTGGGGGTCGATCATGCAGGCGTTTCCATATAAGCACTCTCCACGATCGGAAGTATAGCACACTCTTGCAGACCGGCGTTAATGGCAATCCGGACAGCGCACAGTCTCCCAGGCACGCCGCTGCGGTTGAGCATCAAGCCGAGGGGAAAGGGGCAGGAGTAGGGAATGTTCGGGCAGGTTTTGGGGGGTTGGCGTTGGAGGTTGGAGATTGGAGATTGGAGATTAGAGAGCCGCTTGCGTTCAGCGCAGGTCTCCGCCCCGCCCCATCAAGGGTCATCCCGATGGCATTCGTGAACTACTATCCGGCATTGTGGCTGTTGGACAAGCCCGACCCGCTCGGCCTGCCGGCGTGGCTGGCGTTTCTGTCGCCGGTCGTGTGCCTGCTGGTGTTCGCCGTCGGCGTGAGGATGTGGTGGATCGGAGTGAGGCACTATCAGAGCACGGGATCGTGACGGGTGTGGCGCCTCGCTGACGGATGGCTTGCCTCGCTCAGGAGTTGGCATATAATAGTCATGGTAACGACCAGCAGCGGGAAAAACAAGGGGTCGAAAGATGGCCTCTTTTCTGCGCCTTCCCAGGCTAACTCCGATTACTATGGGCTTGGTAGAGGTGTGTTATATCCCCCTCCGCCTCAATTCCGCGTCGCAAAAGCGCTGTTGTGCAAAGTTTCATTCTGACTCGTCTGGCGGGTTTCCAATCAACGAAAAGTGGTCGCGAAGAATTACTGCCCTGAGCATGTTGCGCCAGGATAGTTTTCAGAGATAATTGAGGCTGTCGCTTCTCGCGTGCGTGGGTGTCTCTACTTCACGACGGCTGATGCACGCCGTTAGACAGCGCTGGGAGTGAGGATGACCAAGGCAACCAGCCGAACCGCAGCGACCATAGCGAGAGATTCCGATAAGGTCGTCGACTTGTTCAGCGGCGCGGGAGGCTTAAGCCTCGGAGCCGCGCGAGCAGGCTTCTCGGTCTGCTGCGCGGTTGAAATCGATCCCCATGCCGCAGCGGCGCATCGTCGCAACTTCCCTGAAACCCTACACATTGAAGAGGACGTGTCCCGGCTCACTGGAAGAAGGCTGAATGCCGCGCTTGGTCTGAGAAACGGCGAGCTTGCCGGGATTGTGGGCGGGCCTCCGTGCCAGGGATTCAGCCGCATTGGCAACAACGACATATCTGACCCTCGCAACAGGCTGTTCGTGGATTTCTTTCGCATAGTGGCCGAGGCTCGGCCTAGGTTCTTCTTGGCGGAAAACGTCCCCGGCATCCTCGACGACGGCAACGCTCGAATCAGAAAAAGGGCCTTTTCCTACATCGAGGACGATTACATCCTGCTTCCGCCAATGACCATTTGCGCGAAGGATTTCGGCGCTCCGACAACGCGAACGCGGGTGTTCTTCTTCGGCTACCGACAGGACGAAATGCAGCGCCTTTCACCCGAGGATTTCACTCCTCCTGCCGACATCGAGAGCGTGACAGTTGGAGATGCGTTAAAGGGGTTACCAGCGAGAATCGATCCAAGATGGCAGACTGAAGAGGAAGGTTGGAGGATTGTCCGGGTCCATGGAAAGGGCTTTTTTGCCCTCCGGCTGCATGGGCGCGTCCCGCCCGGAGTCGGAGATCCTCGGGCTCTGGAGCGCCTGAGAAGCGAAAGCCGGGCCTCCGGATGCTTGGGCACGATCCACTCGGAGGGGGTGATTCGCAGATACTCTGGGATCGAACCGGGAAAGCGCGATCCCGTTTCCAAATCGCACCGGTTGGATCTGAACGGATTCTGCCCGACCATTCGAGCCGGGACCGGACATGATCGCGGCCGATTCCAGGCGGTCAGGCCGCTGCATCCAACCCAGACTCGCGTCATCACTCCGCGTGAGGCGGCGAGGCTCCAGGGGTTCCCGGACTGGTTTCAGTTTTCGCCGACGAAGTGGCATAGCTTCCGTCAAATCGGAAGCAGCGTCAGTCCGGTCCTCGCCGAACGCGTTCTCGCGATCATTCGAAACGCCCTTGCCGACGGGCGATAGGAGGAAACCGCATGGGCAAAGACAAACAGATCCAATACGAGCCGGTCGACGCATCTCCCGCGAAGTCGTTCTTCGTAACGATGTTTACGCGAGACATCAGACTGGAAGAAGCCATCCTCGACCTGCTGGACAACTGCGTAGATGGAATATTGCGCAGCAAGAAACGAAACAGCGGGAAGAAGCCTTACGAGGGGTTCAAGGCGGAGATCGTATTCAAGAAGGACTCGTTCATGATCTCCGACAATTGCGGCGGGATTCCCTGGAGCTTGCACGATTATGCCTTCAGGTTGGGGCGAGCTAAGAATCGTCCTGCAGACGAGCCCGGGACAGTCGGCGTATATGGCATCGGAATGAAGCGCGCCATATTTAAAATGGGCGCGGACTGCCTCATTTGGACCAAGAACGGAGAACACGAGTACGATGTCCACATTACGCCCAAGTGGATTGCCGATGAGGAGAATTGGAACATCCCCGTTTCACCCGCCAAGAAGTCGATGCAGGAGGATGGAACGACCATAATCATCGAGAACCTTTATCCAGGCATCAACGCGCGCTTCAGCAGCGACGCCGAAGACTTCGAGAGCGAACTGCGGCGCATGGTAGCGACTCATTACGCTTTCATTATCGACAAGGGGTTCGAAGTAAGCATCAACAAAAAAGCGGTTACACCGCGACCCGTTAAGCTCATTTTCGCCGCGGGAGACGGAAAGGCCAAGAGAATACGACCGTTTATTTTTAAGACTCGAACCGACGACGGCGTCGACGTGTTCTTGGCGGTGGGTTTCACGCGGCCGATGCCCACCGAAGAAGAAATAGCTACTGAGCCGGAGGAAGTTCGATACTCATCGATAGATGCCGGCTGGACGGTCCTCTGCAACGATAGGGCCGTGCTGTATTGTGACCGCAGCGAGTTGACTGGGTGGGGAGAAGCGGGCGTTCCGCGCTATCACACCCAGTTCATAGGCATTTCGGGTATCGTGGAGTTCAGGTGCGACGACGCGTCGAAGCTCCCCACTACAACTACCAAGCGCGGCATCGATGCAGCTTCGCCTCTTTATCTGCAGATCAAGAATAAGATGCGCGAGGGCATGCGGGTGTTCATCGATTACACGAACGAATGGAAAGGCCGCGTAGAAGAGGCCAAAAAGCATATTGAAGAGGAAAAGGCCATCCCGTTCGATGAAGTCAAGGTTGCGGCTGGCAAGTTGACGTTACGCTCGACGACCAAGACTATTCCCAAAGGCAATCAGTACAAGCCCGAGCTTCCGTCGCCCAAGAAGCTGGAACCGAGGAAGCGGCGCATTTCATTCGTGAAGGACGTGAAAGAGATCGAATCCGTCGCAGAGCATCTATTCGACGACAAGGATGCAGATCCGTCTTCGGTGGGCGAGAGGTGCTTCGATCTGATACTTAAGGAGGCCCGGAGATGAGACATTCTGCGTATCAGCTGCGTCCGAACAAGGCTGTGGATCGCCTCTTTCTCATTGAGGCGATCAGACGTTTGGACAGATTGGCAAGACTTAGAGAATATACCTATTACGGCCTCGGCGGGCCTTATCTGGAGGATTTCCGCCTTCTCTATGAACTGTACCCCGAGATCAAGATGGTGTCCATTGAGGAGGACGCGGATACTGTGAAACGTCAGGAATTCCACTTGCCCTGCGCGGTTGAGACCCTTACTTTGGAGAAAGCAAAATTCAAATCCTATTTGGCGCACTACGAACCGAATGACAAAAAGAGCATCTTTTGGCTTGACTATACTGGCCTTAGTTACGGCAATTTCGAGGACTTGATGGTATTGCTCGGCAAGGTATCGGAGAAAAGCATGGTCAAGATAACCCTGCGCGCCCAACCGAGCGACTTTATTGACCAACAGAACGAATCGCTTGGCAGTCGTGCGGAAAGGTTCAGGCGGCAGTTCGGGGCGCTCATGCCCGACTCGGCGGCCGACCCCCCGCGCGACTTCTGGGATTTCGCATGTCTACTTCAAGACATGGTGCAGGTGGCTGCTCAAAAAGCGCTACCGGGCGCAGTGCCGTTGATGTTCCAGCCAGTTTCCTCTTTCTATTATTCCGACGGAACGGGGATATTCACGCTGACCGGGGTAGTCTGCCGACGGGACGCGGCGGCTGAGACCAAGAAGGCGTTTGAAGACCTGCACTTCTGCAATCTCACTTGGGCAAAGCCGAAACATATTGACGTTCCCGTTCTGAGCACCAAGGAACGGCTACATCTTCAGAATCTCCTTCCTTGCAGTTCCAGCGCAGGCAGGACTCTTCGCGAGGCTTTGGGGTATCTCATTGACAAGGACAGGGAGAGTACGGAGGCCAAGTTGAAGCAATACGCGGACTTCCACCGGTACTATCCCTACTTCATGAGGGCCGTGCCGTAAGCGGCGGGAAGACGGAGGCGGAGCTCGCTCGGCGCATGCCCACGCTGAACTGGACGGCAAGGAGGCGATGGAGAGCCAATACAAGAAGGCGCCGCTCCGGCTCCTCATGTGCAGCGCGAAGATATTCGCTGCGAAGAGCCGGTCTTCGATTGAGGCCGCTTTTGGGCGCTGATTTGAAAAGGTGAAAGCGAGCAGAGGAGAAACCGTTGACCGATACGGTGGACAAAGCAACAAGATCGCGCTACATGGCCGCAGTGAAATCGCGCGGGAATCTCTCTACGGAAGCGAGAATGGTCCGTCTCTTACGCGAGAACAGCCTTTCGGGATGGCGGCGGCATTTCCCTTTGCCGGGCACTCCGGATTTCTGCTGGCCAAAGAAGAAGGCAGCCTTGTTCGTGGATGGGTGCTTCTGGCACGGCTGTCCGCATTGCTACCAGATTCCCAAAAGCAACGTGCGTTATTGGAAGGAGAAGGTTGCAGGTAACAAGAGGCGAGATCGTCGCGTGAATTCCGCTCTACGCACAAAGGGATGGACTGTCATACGGATTTGGGAATGCCAGCTTACCAAGAAACCCGGCCGATGCGTGGCCAGGATCAAGAAGGCGGTCAAGGAAGGCCAACGGACGGCTTGGAAGTCCGTAAGTGGCCGAGGGGGTTCACGTGAGTAGAGCATCCGTCTAACTCGTCAAACTGTGCGAGAGCTTACCACGAGATGAGAAAACACGCCGATTTCCAGCCAAAACGGTAGCACAGAGCCAGTTGCGTAGGTGAGGTTTTGGGGGATAATGGAGGGGTAAGGAGTCGTGTTTGTTTTTCGCTGACTGACATGCTACAAGGGAGCTCGAAATGGAAAACGAAGAAAGAGAACCTGTCGAGGAGTTTTCCAGAGAGGAACTCGACCGGGCTTTCAGCGAAGCCATTATGGCTGCCGAACACCTTCATCGCTCGCTCGCCTCAGCAACCGAGAATGCAGGCTACGCGCGTCAAATCTTGGTCACGTCTCATCCTCGGTATGTCATGCTTTATGAGAAAGCAAAAGATGACCCCTCCTTTTATCCCATCGTGGCCAGTGGTCTAAACTTCATCAAGAGTATCACTGGCGAACTCAACCAATTATCAGGTCTTGTCAACGATGTTCAAGTCTACCTAGAACCTGTCGCGTTTTCTACTGGCAGCTTTGGTGGCTCAGTAGATGCCGCTTTCGCGCTAAGCAGGATTCATGATGAACCCGCATTTGAGCCAATTCCCGCTCCCTTGCCACGCAAATCGAGAGAAGAATACTCGTCCCGGCTGAAAGCATTGGATCCTTCCCTGTCACTGAGCTACGATCAGGTGTGGCAGACCTACTATGGCACCTCCGCTGACCGGTACCGAGCTTCGCTATTCATGATGCGCCAAGTCTTCGACCACTTCTTCTCCTGTCTCGCCCCGGATGACCTTGTTCGGCAATCAGAATTCTGGAAACGGAAGCAAGGAGAAAAGCCCGATCAGATATACCGCTCAGAGAGGATCAGGTATGCAGCTCATACTCACGTTAAGCGTCCGGGGCAGACCAATATCCTCGCTGCGTCCGCAAGGCAGATAAGTGACCTTTATGAGGCGGCGAATGAGGCACATAAGCGCGGAACTTTGGACGAGGCTAATGCCAACAAGGCTCTTCTCACAATGAATAGTATCTTAAAGGATTGGATCGATGCTCTACCATAAGAAGACATCCTCCCTGTGCAACAGCATCCTACCCAACTCGCTTGAGTCGACTCGCCTAGCTAGTCGAGTGGAAGCTTACATCGCTTGTGAAGCCTACGCAGGATGTAGGAGACTTCGCCTGTTTTGTCATACGGTTGTATCATGAACGCACCGATCATAAAAACCTAGTAGCATCAGCCCATGATGTCGCCTAAGAAAGATTGTAAGACATCAGACTAGCCATGTTGTCTCTCCGAATGTGAGGCGAATTTGGATCATTTTTGTACGGTGACCGTTCTGCATTCTTCCATGGGTTGACGGCAGGAACGTGACCTTGGGAGTCTCTTACAGTAAGTTGCACAAAAAATGATTTGAGGGATAATGGCAGTCGGCGCCTTGTGCCCTCGACCATCCCGCGCTCCCGGAGCACATCGACCATGCCCATCAGATTCGGGCTCAACCAAATCGAAAAGATTGACCTCATCGAATTAGTCAGCACAATTTCGGTTGACCGCGTACTGCCGACACAGCCAATGCCGCCTCATCGAACCTTTCTCTTTGTCGATATGAGTGGATCGACACAAACTCTGCAGCAACTTGGAGCCCAAGATGCTGTATACCGAAACCAGTTCTTCCTTAAGGTCGTTCGCGCAATTGCAGAACACAATCACGGAACACTAGTGAACACGGTCGGCGATGAGGGCATACTTGTATTTGAAAACGTTAACAATGCCGTCATTACCGCCGCTGCGATTCACCAGATACTCTGGACGATCAAACGGGAGATAAATGCTGATGAGTCCAGCCAGCTTCGACGGGCGATCCTTAATTACCATGGGCCACTGGTTGCATTCGCTGACCAACCGCTGTCCTGCAAAGCAGCCATTGCCACAGGAGAAGCATTGCCTGTCCGCTTCATGCGACAATCAGGAGCCCGGGATGGAGACGACTTCGTCGGCTATGGGATTAACCTCACTGCCAGGCTCGCCTCGCTGGCCCCTGATGGCTCTACACTCCTAGACCCCGGAGCCCTTCTTGCCGCCCGACAGCTTTTGTCGCGGGCAGAATACGCGGGTTCCGGTTGGAGAATCATTGGCCAGCGTAAAGTTCTAGTGCGCAATTTTGGACAGATAGCTCTGGGTGACATTTACCACCATGCCCAGGGGCAACGCCATACAGTGGAAGATATCGCGAACCGGCCTGACGAAGTCGCATACTTGTTAAGCACTCAATTGTATGATTGGGTTAGGAGAAGCTATATGTTCACGCCTTCCAGAAGAGAGGAAGTGGTTGCGTCTTTGCAGGAGCGCTTAGACAGCATTGTCAGGTTCGTGCGACAGTCAAGGGAGTTCGCCTCAGTCATTCCAGAAGAAGTAAGTGCAACCCTCATGATTTGCCACTGGAAAGACATGCTCATCGAGTACCTTAATCAACGGCAGTGGTGGAGCAGACTAACGCCCTCAATGCTCAGCTTCAACGGCGATTGGGCCGGGGAGAAGGCCGAAGATTGGGATGAATTCGATGTGTTGATTACGGTAGAGGTAGCTTCCACTGGTCGTAGCCTTCTACATCTCACACTTTTTGGAACAAGACCTGACAGACGTGCGCCTCCAGACAAGGCCACAACCCTAAATGCTGTTCTCTTGAGATATGACCACCCGGTCGTAAGATTCGATTACCCGGTTGCCGGGGATCAACGAGAGCAAGCCCAACGAACCTTGGAATTGTTGCGCGGTATTCGCGCTAGCCAGCCACCTGGACGCGAACGACGCCTGGCTATTGAGCGAGTTCTGGACGAATCCGCCTGGAAGTCCACGTTTGGAAGAGAAGTCGTCGAACTCTTGGCGAACAATTACACGGTGGACAGTAAGCAGTGGTGGGCCGTTCTTAGCCACTCCGCTCGGGCGCAGTCCAGCTTCCGCTCTTCATTTCGGTTACCAATCTTACAGCCGAATGGTGATCAGAGAGCAATCGGTGTTCTCAATGTCGACAGCAAAGAGTCTCCAATCGACGAAGAACGTCCAGATTTGGAAAGCCAGCGGCGGCTTGCTCAATTGCTCAGGCCATTCGCCGCTGCTCTCTTCCCACTCGTCGATATGCTAAGGCAACTCGACTGGGCTGAGATCGAACCGCCAAAGTGACGATGAATTTCGGGCTTTGTTCACCATGATATTGAAGAAATGCTCACTAGCATGTGCAAGCGGACGCAATGCGCACAGATCAATGAAGCAGCTGTTCGGCTCATCGCTTAGGTGCGCTTGCTAATCTACGGTGCCATCCTGAGAGAAGCGCGCTTGAGCAAGTGCCGTGCTCAATGCATCCGGTTATCCACGATCAACTTCAGCAGCGGATTGATGGCTTTGCCCCGCATCACTGAATCACATTTCCCCGAGTTACGCTGGATTCCGTTTTTTTCTTGAGTCACGTTGGACGCGACATCATCGAGTACCTAATCCTCGCTCTTTGAGGGAGACGAAGCGGCCATGACCAATTATCAAATGGTCAAGGAAATCAATGCCGAGTAGCTTTCCCGCGTAACGCTCACGTCCTGGTGAGGGCGAAGGATCACCGCTAGGATGGTTGTGCGCGACGATGACTGCCGCTGCGTTACGCCGGATCGCTTCACGGAAAACCTCGGATACCCGGATCATTGCGGTATTGAGACTCCCGCAGATGCTCCTGCTCCAACAAAGTCATCTCTGCCATCAACAGGTTCGCCGCGTCTGCCGGCGCCCTGATTTATGATTGCGTTCCAAGGACTTCGTGGCTTACTCGACGACTCAACTCGAAGGCTGCTTGAAGTTGCGCATCTTTAGCACTCCCAATACCCGGCAACTCACGCAACTCATCGAGACTTAACCGGGCGACGCCAACCAACCCTCCGTACTCTGAGAGCAACGACTTGGCAACCGCCTCTCCCTGTTCGCTTGACGTTCTCATGCCCAAGACCACTGCCAGAAGCTCGCTTGACGAGAGGGACTGCGGATCGAAGGCGACCGGTCGGTCGCACGGTGTTTGAGGAGTTATGCCTCGCTGCTCTGGACTCATTATTATCGTATAGCAAATTGCGGCTACTCTTTCAAGTTGAGGATTGCAATCAGGTGAGGATCGAAGACGGACGTCGCCCAAACAACCTTGTGCGACGTCTCTAGGTTACTGCCCCGGCTCAGTTGGAGTTGCAGGTGACGGTGCGTCCAGCCTGGTTGTAGGGCCTTTCGTCATTTTGGGAGTGAAGAATCCCCGCCCCATCGACTACGCACCGCTGTGCAGATTCTCTCACGCAGTGCCAATTGCCCTTCGGCGGATTCGCCTGTAAAATATCACCGTCAAAAGCACAACACCCCGCGCTGCGCCCTACGAGAGGAACAGCCAGCAGACGACCCATGCCCCTCTCCGAATCCGACACCCGCTCCAAGCTCATCGACCCCGCTATCCACGCTCGTGGCTGGACGGAAGACCTCATCCGCCGCGAAGAGACGGCCGGCGGCGTCGAAATCGTCGACGGCCGCCCACGCCGCCAGCCCAAAGGCTTCATCGATTACACGCTCCGCGTCAAAGTCAACGACGAAACCCAACCCGTCGCCGTCGCCCTCATCGAGGCCAAAGGCCGCGAAGTCACTGAGGCGTTGGCGACATTGCGACGGCCTTCCCAGGTTTGTGCTCTGAGGCGACAGGGAGAAACGCACGTGAGCTCGGCACCCGGGCGGGAGTGGGTGCGGAAAACAGACTTAGAACCAATACGGTTCAAATAGCACGCCGGAATCGAGGCTTTAGCCGGAGTTTGACCGCCTAAAGGCTCGACTCCAGTCTTATTTGGAATGGTATTGGACTTGGGCCCTGTACGAAGTCCGTGGGCGGTTGGGCAAGGTGACCTCAGTCTGACTTTACATTTGCCGCGAAAGGCATTATAATCTGCTTGCTTAAGGGGACTGAGAGGTGGACTCTCAGTCTTCGTGTGTGTTTGTCAAAACCACGCGCCGACGGCGCGTTTTTTGACATAACTACACTAACCCCGAAGTCTAAGCTATATTTCGCCGGGAGTGCCTGCTGTGAGCGAGCAATCAACCTACCTGACTCGTGAAGGGCTTAAGAAGCTGCAAGATGAGCTTGAGTATCTCAAGACGGTCAAGCGCCAGGAGGTGGCCGATCGCCTCCACGCGGCCATGGACGAAGGCGATATCGACGAGAACGCCGAGTACGATGAGGCCAAGAACGAACAAGCCTTCGTCGAGGGACGCATCCTCACGCTCGAGACGATGCTCAAGAACTACGTCCTGATCGAAGACCACGCCAGGGACAGCGAGGAAGTATCGCTCGGCAGCACGGTCACGGTTGTAGAAGGCGACAACCCCCAGGAGAAGTACCACATCGTCGGCGCGGCCGAGGCCGATCCCACCAGGGGTCGTATCTCGAACGAATCGCCGTTAGGGCGCGCGCTGCTTGGACGGCGGGTGGGCGATACGGTGCAGGTCAGCGCGCCGGCCGGCTTGCTCACCTTCCGTATCCTCAAGATAGGGTAAATGGCAATACAGTTTAGTTAACGGCTCTCCGACCGCGTCCTCGCGGTCGGACACGCCCGCGGGGACGCGGGCTTGGAGCTTATCTAAACAGTATTGGGGTAAATGGAGCTCTCCGATCTCGAACGCGAGCGCCTGAGCAAAGTGGAGCGGCTACGCGCGCGCGGCGTCGAGCCTTACCCGCCGCGCGTCGAGCGCACGCACACGACCGCCGAAGCCATCGCCGCCTACGAAGCCGCCGAGCCGAGCCAGGCGAGCATCGCGGCGACGGTGACCGGCCGCGTCGTCCTGTTTCGCGCCATGGGCAAGGCGTCCTTCGCGCACCTCGAGGACGGCGCCGGCCGCCTGCAGCTCTACTTCCGAAGGGACGCGGTCGGCGACGAAGCCTACCAGATGCTTCAGAAGGATATCGATCTGGGTGACTTCATTGAGGCCGCCGGCGCGATGTTCCGCACCAAGACGGGTGAAGTCTCCCTGCGCGTCGCGTCCTTTCGTCTCATTGCCAAGGCCATCACCCCGCCGCCGGAGAAGTGGCATGGCCTCAAGGATGTGGAGACGCGCTATCGCCAGCGTTATGCCGACTTGTTGTCGAATCCCGAAGCGCGCGAGGTGTTCCGCACGCGCGCCCGAATCATTTCCGCACTGCGGCGCTTCCTCGACGACCACGGCTTCCTCGAAGTCGAGACGCCGATCCTGCAGCCGCTTTACGGCGGCGCCGCCGCGCGCCCCTTTGTCACGCATCACAACCAACTGCATCAGGACCTGTATCTGCGCATCTCTTTCGAGCTTTACCTCAAGCGCCTCCTGGTCGGCATGGTCGACCGCGTGTACGAGATCGGCCGCGACTTCCGCAACGAGGGCGTGTCGTTCAAGAACAATCCCGAGTTCACGCAGATCGAATTCTATGCCGCCTACCTCGACTACCGCGACGTGATGGAGCTGACCGAAGAGATGATCACCTATGCGGCGCGCGAGGTGCTGGGGACGACGCACGTAGAATGGGGCGGACACGCGATCGAGCTGGCCCCGCCGTGGCCACGCATCTCGATGCGTGAGGCCATCCTCCGGCATACCGGCATCGACTACATGCAGCATCTGGATGCCGATGCGCTGCGTTCCGCAATCCGCGCCATCGGCGGCCACGCTCCCGACGGTGTCGCGTGGGGCAAGCTCATCGACGGGTTGATGGGCGACCTCGTCGAGCCGAAGCTGATCCAACCGACCATCCTGTACGACTATCCGCGCGACATCTCGCCGCTCGCCAAGCGCAAGCCGGGCGACGACGTGCACGTCGAGCGCTTCGAGTTCTTCATCGGCGGCATAGAGATGGGCAACGCCTTCACCGAGTTGAACGATCCTGTCGATCAGGAACAGCGCTTCCTCGACACGCAGCAGCTGTACAGTGCGGAAGACGAAGAATCGCACCCGCTGGACGAAGACTACCTGCGCGCCATGCGTTACGGCATGCCCCCCAACGGCGGATTCGGCATGGGCGTCGACCGCCTGACGATGCTGTTCACGGGCAAAGAGTCCATTCGCGAAGTGATCCTCTTCCCCCATCTTCGCGCCCGCGAATGACCTGAGACACGGATTTCCCACGGATTACACGGATCGGCGCAGATCGGCTGAGTGGTTACATTCGTTTATTCGTTTCCCCATTCGTTGACAGACAGAGCGCGGTTGCGCGCCGTTGGGTTTGATGATATAAACCATCCCGATTGCCCTTATAGCAGTTTCCAGTTTGGTTTACGGCATTCCGAAGTCGAGCCTTCAGGCGGATCCGGCTAAAGCCTCGATTCCAAGTCGTAAATCCGAGTGGAAATCTCTATAATCGCGCGTTGATCGTGGAAGGTCGTTCGTGCGCCGAGCATCGCCCTCCAAAGCCAAACGCCGGGCTGTGCGCAGGCCGGCGGAGCGGCTTCAGCCGTCCGTCGACCGGCGCCGCGCGCTCAAAGCCTTTGTCGAATCGCTGCGCTGGCTGCAGCCGATCGACGAAGTCGCGCGCCAGATCGTGCAGCGCATGGCCGGCGAGGCCGGCGCCTCGTGGTGCGGTCTGCTGCTGCGCGACGACGCCCGCGCCCGCCTCAGCCTGACGCGCTTCGCGGGCAGCGCCTCCGACCCCATCACCTCGATCCCGCTCGACGATACCCGCCTGGCGATCCTCGGCCGGCAGAATCGACCTTTCCGGGTTCCGAACACGGTTCTGTGGAACGACTGGCGACGACGTCGCATTGCGCTGGCGCTGCCCCTGATCGAGAACGGCCGCTGGATCGGCCTGATCCTCATCGGCGAGCGGCCCGCCGCCTGGACGCGCGCGGACCTGTCGCTGCTCAACGCGCTGCGCCACAACGCGGGGGTCGCCATCGAAAACGCGCGGCGCTACAGCGCGGCGATTCAGAGCCGAAATGACCTGGCTGCCGTCTTCGAGACGACGCTCGTCGCGTCTTCGCTGCTCGACCTGCGAGACGCGCTCGAGCAGTTGGCCGAGCACATGGTGCAAGCCCTCGTCGTCGACGGCGTCACGTTTTCCGCTTGGGAACGCGAGCGCGACTGTTTGCTCAACTGGATCGGCTACCGGCGCAAACCCTTCGGCCCACCGGACGCCTTAGGCTCGGTCCAGCCGCTGGCCGAGCTTCCCATCGCGCGCGACGCGCTCCTCGATCGGCGGCCGCGCATCCTCTCTTCGCTCCACATCCAATCCCATCCGCTCGAGGCGCAGTGGCTGAACGAGCATGGAATCGCGCAGATGCTGCTGTTGCCGCTCGTCGCGCGCGATACGGTCATCGGGCTGGCCCGGCTCTATACGCTCGATCTGTCGAGGTCCTTCGAGCCTGACGACGTGCAACTGGCGCAGACGCTTGGCGCGCAGGCGGCGCTGGCGATTGACAACGCGCGCCTGATCGAGGAGCTGCGCGACGCGGCGCGCACGCTCGAGCGCAAGGTGGCCGAGCGCACCGAGGAGCTGGAGCGCACCATCTGGCATCAACAGGTTGAAGCCTCCAAGACGCAGGCCATCATCGAATCCGTGAGCGATGGCGTGGTCGTCGTCGATTCGTCGGGCACGCTCATTTTGGTGAACACCGCTGCGGAAGGCGTCCTCGGACGTTCGCGCGAGCAAATGTTGGGGCGGCAGTTGTCCGGCCTGGCAGCCGCGCTTGGTGAGCCGGCGCTCCCCTGGGTCAGGGCGATGCAGGAGTGGTTAGGCGGCGATGGCACGCACGAAGAGCGCATCGAGTTGGGCGAGCGCACCATCAGCGTCATCCTCTCGCCCGTCAGCCTGAGCGGGGAAGCGCAGGGCCTGGTGAACGTCTTGCGCGACGTCAGCCGCGACGTGGAGATCAATCGCGCCAAGAGCGACTTCGTGTCGACCGTCTCGCACGAGCTGCGCACGCCGATGACGGCGATGAAGGGCTACGTCGACATCATTTTGAAGGGAATGGCCGGCCCGATCGGCGACCAGCATCGCCAGTTCTTGCAGATCGTCCGCAGCAACATCGACCGGCTCACGGTCCTGGTCAACGATCTGCTCGACCTCAGCCACATCGAGACCGGCCGCATGCGGCTGACCTTCGGGCCGGTCTCGCTGCACGATACCGTCGCCGACGTGCTGCGCACGCTACATGCGCGCGCCGACGAGAAGAAGCAGGCGCTGGAGGTGTGGGTCTCGCCGACGCTTCCGCCCGTTCGCGCCGACGGCAGCCGCCTGATGCAAGTTCTGATCAATCTGATCGGCAACGCGATCGCCTACACGCCGCCCGGCGGGCGTATCACGATCTCGGCGCGCGCCGACGATCGCTTCGCCGTCGTCGAAGTGTCCGACACCGGTGTGGGCATTGCGCCGGAGGATCAGCGGCGAGTGTTCGAGCGCTTCTTCCGCGCGGACAATGTCACCGTGCGCGAGGCGAAAGGCACGGGCCTCGGCCTGCCGATCGTCCAGTCGCTGGTCGAGATGCACGGCGGGCGCATCTGGGTGCACAGCGAAGGCGTGCCCGGTAAGGGCAGCACGTTCTCGTTCACACTGCCGCTGTGGGAAACGGATGAGCCAATGCCGAAACCGCTGATCGCCGCTGAGACCCAGTAGATCACGACTTCGTAGTGACGACTAAAGTCGTCTCGGCTCAAGGCGGATGATCAATCCGCCGTTTTAGTCGGATGGATCGCGCGAAGCGGAGCGGGAGCAAAACCGCTGAGACCGTGTGCACGCAAAAGATGTCGGGCCGGACGTAGGGTTGACACCACGCCCGTCCCCACGTATAATCGCAGCATCGACGTCGACGGAGACGAGTACGTCCCGCCGGGTTTTCAGAGAGTCGCTGCGCCCCTCCGGGGCAGGCTGCGAGGCGATAACCCGCTCGATTGAAATCCACCTCCCGAGTCGAACGGTTCGCCCCCGTTAGCCGGCGGCAAGGAGGTCGCCTTCGTGAGGAGGCGACGAAGCCAGGTGGCACCACGAGCGTCCCTCGTCCTGAGCCAGGATGAGGGATATTTGTTTGGAGGTAACTGCTCCGCCCGCGTCATTGCGAGCGCTTTTTGCGAAGCAATCCCCTGCACGGACAGCCATGCGCGCTAAGGGCGGCTGAGCAGTTACGTTTGGAGGTCCTATGTTTGAAGGTATCTATCCGCCGATCCCGACGCCGTTCGACGACGACGGGGCGCTGGCGCTCGATCGCCTGGCCGTCAATATCGAAAAGTGGAACGCCGCCTTGTCCGGATCGAGCGGGCTGGCAGGCTACGTCACGAGCGGCTCGAACGGCGAAGCGCCGCACCTCAGCCTCGACGAGGCCGCGCGCCTAGTCGAGGCTACACGCCGGGCAGCCTTGCCGTCCATGACGGTGATCGCGGGCGCAGGCCAGCTCAGCACGTGGGCGACCGTCGAGGCAGCGCGGCGCCTGGCGGATGCGGGCGCGGATGCCGCGCTCGTCGTGACGCCGTTCTACTACAAGAACGCGACGACGGCCGACGCGCTCAGGCGACACTTCTTCGCCGTCGCCGACGCGTCGCCTGTGCCCGTGCTCGTCTACAACGTTCCGGCGAACACGGGGTTCAACATCCCGGCGCCGGTCGTGCCGGAGCTGGCCGCCCACGACAACATCGTGGGCATCAAAGACAGCGCGGGCGACATCAGCCAGTTGGCGGAGATGGTTCGGCTCACGCGGGACATGAACTTCGAAGTGCTGACGGGCAACTACGGGGCGCTGCTTCCGGCGATGACCTTTGGCGTGCGCGGGGCGATTCTGGCGATCGCCAATGTCGCGCCCGCCGAAGTGGTGACCCTGTTCGAGGCGGCGCGCGCCGGCCGCTGGGCGGAGGCCGGCGAGATGCATCTGCGCCTGCTGCCCATCGCCCGCGCCGTGACGAGCCAGCACGGTGTGCCGGGACTCAAGGCGGCGCTGGACGCGCTAGGATTTTTCGGCGGCATGCCGCGCGAGCCGCTGCTTCCCGTATCGACGGCCACTCGGGAAGCCATCGAGGGCCTTCTGCGCGAAGCTCGCCTGCTGCCCTAGCCGAATAACGCGTCACGGTACCTACTCAGCCGTCATTGCGACCCCGCTGAGAAGCGCGGGGCAGGTGAGCGCCTTTTGCGACGAAGCAATCTCCTGCACGAATAGCAATGCTCGCTGATGGGCACGGAGATTGCTTCGCAAAAAAACGCTCGCAATGACGCGGGCTGAGTAGTTACGCAACACGCAACACGCAACACGCAACACGCATCATGCCAACGTAGTTCAGGAGGATCCCATGCTAGACCTAGCCACCATTCGCGAGCACCCCGACCAGGTCAAAGCGGCGATGGTCATTCTGGGCGCACCAGACGCCCCGATCGATCGCATTCTGGCGCTCGACGTGCGGCGGCGCGCGCTCCTGACCGAAGTGGAGTCGTTGAAGGCCGAGCGGAATCGCGTGTCGAAAGAAATCGGCAAGATGAAAGAGCATCCTGAGCGGAGCGCAGCGCAGTCGAAGGACGCCGAGCGCGAGACACACAAAGAGCGGATGCGCCAGGTGGGCGACCAGATTGCTGCGCTCGACAAGCAGGTCGGCGAGGTCGAGCGGGAGCTGAACGACCTGATGCTGACCGTTCCGAACCTGCCGGACCCGAGCGTCCCGCCAGGAAGGGACGAGAGCGAAAACCGCGTGTCGAAAGTGGAGGGCGAGCCGAAGCAGGCGAAGGACTTCGGCTTCGACCCGCTGCCGCATTGGGATCTCGGCGTGCGGCTGGGCATCATCGACTTCGAGCGCGGCGTGAAGATCAGCGGCTCGCGCTTCTATCTGTTGACGGGCGCGGGCGCGCGCCTGCAGCGAGCGCTGATTGCATGGATGATCGACGTGCACGTCGGGCAGGGCTACACGGAAGTATATCCGCCGTATCTGGTCAAGACGGAGTGCCTGATCGGCACCGGGCAGCTTCCCAAATTCGCCGAAAACCAGTTCCGCGACGAGACGGACGACCTGTGGATGATCCCGACCGCCGAAGTGCCCGTCACGAATATGTATCGCGACGAAATCCTCGACGGCGAGCGACTGCCGATCTACCACGTCGCCTACACGGCCTGCTTCCGCCGCGAGCCGATGTCGGCCGGGCGAGACACGCGCGGCATCAAGCGCGGCCATCAGTTCGACAAAGTCGAGATGGTCAAGTTCTGCACGCCCGAGACCAGCAGCGACGAGTTCGACAGGTTGCTCGAGGACGCCGAGGAGACGTGCCGGCTCCTCAAGATTCCGCATCGCGTGGTGCAAATGGTCACCGGCGATCTGTCATTTGCGGCGGCGAGGAAATGCGACGTCGAGATGTGGGCGCCGGGCTGCGGCGAGTGGCTCGAGGTCTCGTCGGTCAGCAACTTCAAGGACTTCCAGGCGCGCCGCGCGAACATCAAATTCCGCCGGGCGAAGGGCGCCAAACCGGAATTCGTCCACACACTGAACGGATCGGGTTTAGGGCTGCCGCGCACGCTGATCGCCGTGATGGAGAACTATCAGCAAAAGGATGGCAGCATCGTCGTGCCCGACGTGCTGCGCCCCTATATGGGTGGGCTGGAGGTCATCCGCTAGTGGGCGACCGCAAGGGTCGCCCCTACGTCTGCGCCTCGGAAGCCGGCGACGTCAGCGCGTCGGCGGGCATCCTGAGCGGAGCGCAGCGTAGTCGAAGGACGCCGGCCTTGGCTTCCGATTGACCATCGCCGCGCCGCCGGTAATCAACACTATGCCCGCCATCAGCGTCCAGTAGATGGGTTCGGCGTTGAACACCGTGCCGAGGATCACGGCGACGAAAGGCGATAAGTAGGTCACGAGAGTCGTCCGCGTCGCGCCGACGCTCTGGATCAATCCGAAATAGAGGATGTACGCGACACCTGATCCGAGCACTCCCAGCCAGGCTACGGCGAACCACGCCTGCGGGCTGACCTGGCTGAGGTCTGCGTGCTCGAAGAGGAGCGCCGTCGGAACCAGGAATACGACGCTCCAGGTCATCTGCATCGCGCCGATGACGATGGGGGTGACGCCCGACAGAACACGCCGCGAGAAGATCGCGGCGACGGCATAGGAGAGCGATGCCGCGATGACAGCCAGCGCGCCCAGCGTCGCTCGATCGCCGCTGGGTCCTTCCAGCCGCGGCGACATTAGCACCAACACGCCGGCGAACCCCAGGAGTATCCCGGCCACGGCCCAGACGGTGAAGCGCTCGTCGCGCAAGACGAAATGCGCCAGGACGACCGTGAAAATGGGCACAGTGGCGACCAGAATGGCCGCCAGGCCGGAACTGACCTGATGCGCGCCCGGCGTTTCCGCCCAGGTGATGAGCGTGAACGGAATGATGTTGTTGGTCAGCCCCATGAAGGCGAGCGCAGCCAGTATCCGTCGCGAGCGCGGCAGCGGCGCTCTGCGAAGCCGCAAGATCGACTGCAGAGCCACCGCGCCGATCGCCAGGCGAATGGTCACCAGCGTGATCGGCGGCAGCGATTGTCCGCCGATCGCAATCAGCAGATAGGACGATCCCCAGATGCCGCTCAGGACGAACAGCGCGAGTGTATCTTTGCGGCCAGGCATTTTACGAACCTGTAACGGGTTAGCAACCCATGCACACGCCTGCCCGTGCTACCCTGAAGTGGGGCCGCACGGAGACCTACGGCTCCACCTGGACCGGCGTGTTCAGCCGCACCATCTGGAACCAGGTCGTTCCGGGTTTCAGCGGCATGGGGTTGCCTTCCGCGTCGAGGAAAGTGAGCATGTCGAAGCGGCCGGGCCGGCTCCATCGACCTTCAAAAACCTGGCCGTCTCGCAGTATCTGCGCTCGCCCGCCGGGCAGGCTAGGGTTGCTGGGGTCGTTCCAGATCTGGATCTGGACCGAGTAGTGACCGCCCAGGGCGACGTCTTCGAAGTAGCGCTTGTCTTCGACGTGGTTGGCGTAGACGATGACGACGTTCGCTGCGCTGAGTTGCTGTCCGTTCAAGGCGTCGGTGTGCGCGGCGCCGTCGCTCCAGCGCAGGTAACAACCGCCCAGGCTGCTGCAAGCGGTCGACGCCGGATCGTAGCGCCATTCGGCGCGCTCGGCCCCGTAAGGGATGACGGCGTGGGACGCCGGCGAGCCTGGACCGAGGGGTGCGGTCGAGAAAGTCATTCCGGCCAGCTCCTGTGACTCGTTGATGCCCCGGCGTACGGCTTCTGCCCAAACGGCCGCCGGGTCGACGTACAGGTTGTGCGGCGGGGCTGCCGAACTGGTTCGATAAAACATCGGCGCGCTGTCGCCGAAGTCGGGTGAGAGCACGCGCCGCTCCGCATGAAACTCGGTCGGCTTGATGTAGTACTCGCGTGTGCCGCCGCTAAAGCCGGAGCAGGCCAGGAGCGACTTGTACATGGCCGGCAAGTCGGCGTCGATGATGCGGCAGGATCGATTCGAGCCGACGGCCGGCGGCGTCTTGCTCAGGAAGATCGCCGTCCAGCGCGTAATACCTCCTTCGGCCACGTGCTCGAACACCAGGTCGGCGAAACTGACGCCGGATTGGGGTCTCACGCCCGGTTCGTTCGAGTTGGCGACTTTGATGGCCAGCGGCCGGCGCTGGAGCACGGCTGGATCGCCGACCTTCTCGCCGGTCAAGGGGTTCACGTCGGCGTCGAACGTCGAAATGAGACGTGTGTCTGCCGTCGGCGTAGGGCTTGCGAGCGGCAGAGTCGGCTTTGGGGGCGTCGGCGTGATCAGGATTTGCGGCAGCCGTGTGGTCGTGGACGCAAACTCCGGCGTACGCGACGCGGCTGGTGTGTCGGGCAGGCTCTGGCAACCTGACAGTGCAAGCATCAGGCCGCACAGGCCGGCAGCGGCCAGGCAGGCGGCCTGACGGGTGACGCACATGCTTCCTCCGGAGCGGCAGTGGTTGGAGTCAAATTATAGCATACCGCCATATTTGGCATCGAGAATAGCTAGAGGGTCAAATTGACTTGCCATTTTAGAGCAGGTATAATGCGCACGATGTGTCGGCGATGGGTTCAGGCGTCGTCGCGGGACGGTCGGCGATGCCTTGTGATTGATTGCATGAGTGAAGGCGGCTTGCATGGCATTGAAAGGCAATCTTCGTGACTTTAGCACGACCCAGTTGCTCAACCTGATCAACCTGGCGCGCAAGACGGGTCTGCTGGCGGTCGAGAGCAAGAACGGGTCGGCTCAGGTCTTCTTCAGAGAGGGCAAGCTGATTTACGCCGCGTACGGCGGCCAGGACGGCCGGCTCACCTCGATGCTCGTCCGTTCCGGCAAGCTCACGCCCGCTCAGGCCAACAAGATCAACGAGCAGCCTGAGGCGCGCAACAATCGCGAGCTAGGCGCCCTCCTGATTCAGTCCGGCCACCTGACGCAGAACGACATCGTCGCCAGTGTGAAAGCCTACGTCCTCGACGTGGTCTACCGGCTCTTTTCCTGGACGGAGGGCACATTCCGCTTCGAGCCGAGCCAGTTGCCGCCCGAGGATCGCACGATTCAGGTCAGAGTGGACTTAGAGAACGTGATCATGGAAGGCAGCCGCCGCATCAAGGAGATCGAGCGGCTTCGCGAGGAACTGCCCAACCTGGACGTGGCTTTGCGCTTCACAGATCGCCCCGACGCACGCTTGCGCAACATCAATTTGTCCGTGGACGAATGGCGCGTCGTGTCGTTCATCAATCCCAAGAACTCGATTCGCCAGATCGCTCAGGCGAGCAACATGAGCGAGTTTCAGATTCGCAAGATTGTGTACGGCATGCTGCAGGCCGGCCTAGTCGAAGTCATGACGCCGCCTGGGCGCGCGCCCCATGAGGCTGCGCCGGCGCAGGCCGGCGCACCGCCGGCCCCGGTGACCATGACCGTCAAACGGCCCGTCGTCGAGCGCTTGATCAGGTTCTTCGAGAGGAAATAGGTTCGGCCGCCGGCGCGCCGTGGGCGGACGCTGAGCGACGGAGACAACTCGGTTCTTCTCCACCCCTCTCCTGCCGTCTGCGGCGGCCTGCACTCGCTTGCTGTGTGCGGGGGGAGAGGGGCCGGGGGTGAGGGCCGCATGAGGGAGCGAGGGTAGGGGGCTTATGCAGGCAGTCAAGATGGTCGTCACCGGGCCGTTCGCAGCAGGCAAGACGGAATTCATTCGCACGATCAGCGAGATCGACGTGGTCTCCACCGAGCGCAAGATCAGCAGCGCCGCCGAGCGGATCAAAGATCAGACCACCGTCGCGATGGATTTCGGCCGCATTACCATCGACGAGGATCTGGTGCTGTACTTGTTCGGCACGCCCGGGCAGAAGCGCTTCGACTTCATGTGGGAGATCCTGTCCGAAGGCATGCTGGGCTTCATCGTCGTCGTCGACAGCTCTCGTCCGGAAACGTTCCGCGAAGCGCGCTCTATCCTCGACACCTTCCGGGGTTATGCGCTGACGCCCTACGTCGTGGCGGCCAACAAGCAGGACCACGGGGACGCCTGGTCTCCCGAAGACCTGCGCATCGCGCTCAAGATCGACAGCGGCGTCAAAGTATTGCCGTGTGTGGCGCGGGATCGGGAGAGCGTGAAGAACGCCCTGCTCGAGCTACTGTATTCCATCTTGGAGCGGATGGACAGTGAAGGGGTCTAGCTTGGCCGACCCCCCTCCGGCTCCCCCCGTTCTGACG
>DATEUJ010000006.1:0-30025 GCA_035283185.1 Anaerolineae bacterium
GGGGGGTGGGGGCTGAGGCAGGAGTCCCACCATGTCTGGCGGTCCTGAAGGCATAATCTTTCAGAGCGCAGGTCAGAATCTGCTAGGCGCGCTGTACCTGGGCGCGGGCAAAGGCGCCCGCCCGACAGCCGTCGTGCTGCACGGCATACCGGGCATCGAAAAGAATACCGACATTGCCTCGGCACTTCGCGACGCCGGCTGGAATGCGCTCGTCTTTCACTATCGCGGCTCGTGGGGCAGCGAAGGCGACTACACGCTGCCCGGCATTCCCGACGACGTGCGCGCCGCGATCGACGAGCTGGTTTCCGGCAAGTATGCGGTCGACGGCGAACGGCTGGCGCTGGTCGGCCACAGCCTGGGCGGCTGGGCTGCCATCGTGTGCGCGGCGCGCGATCCGCGCGTGAAGGCTGCCGTGACGATCGGCGGCATCAGCACCATGCGGACGTGGTATCTGTCTCACGAGCAGGCGACCGAGTATTCGCGCTTCCTCAGAGGCACCAGCGCGACGGAGCTTCAATCACAGATCCGCGCGCTGGGAACGACGCGCAATCCCGTCGACGTCATCGGCGACATCAAATCGATGCCGATCTTGATCGTCCACGGCAATCCCGACGACGCCGTGTCGATCGATCAGGCCACTGCGCTGCACCGGGCCTCGAACGGATCGGCGGAGCTGGTTATTATCGACGGCGCGGACCACATGTTCAGCCGCCACCGCCGGCAGATGGTGGACACCGTAGTCACCTGGCTGACCCGCAACGTGAAGTAGGCGCTCACCAGGACGGAATCGAATCATCCACAGGACGCGCGTAGTGCGTATTGCGTATTTCGTCGCAATGCGCACTACTCACGTCTCGCTCTCGGCGCAAGGATGGCGCGGGAGCATGGCCGGTCGTCACACTATGAGGACATGTGCATGAGGAAGCTTCTTGTGTGGATTGGCGCTGCGCTGGCGCTCTGCGCCGCCTGCAACAGCCCCGGCCCTATCGTGGTGGACGATCCCGTCGTGGCGAAACACCCCACTGGAGTGTTTACGATCCGCGTGCCGCGCAGTTGGAAGCTGACGCAGGACGCGGCCGACACCGAAGCGCTCGGCATCTTCACCGACCCCACCGGGCAGGTCAGCCTTATGACCTACGTGGGTTTGCTGGAGCGACGACTGACCGACGAGGAGGGCTTCGAGATCGTAAGCGGTCTTGCGTCGACGCTGTTGGGCCAGCCGGCGGATTACCAGGTCGCCGAGCAAAGCCGGCCGCCCGACGGCGCATTCGAAGTGATGTTTACGTTCACGAATCAAGCTGGCCAGAAGATGAAGGGATGGTCGACCTTCCACGACACGGACCTGGCTCTCTCAGGTGTGATCCTCACCGGCCCGGAGCCGCTCTGGCCCGACCTGCAAAGCGCGCTCGCGCCGTTCGTTGCCTCGTTCGCAGTGGATTCGAGCATTGTGCACAGCATCTACTTCTGGCCTGTCGAGGACAGCTATTACGTCCTGGTCGCGCCGATCGATTGGGCACAACGCCGCGAGACGGATCGCGTCGAAGTGCAATCGCGCAATCGCCAGATGTCGATTAGAGTCGCGCAGGAGGAGTTGGGCGCGCCCGTTGGCGCGCCGGCGCTGGCCGACCAGGCAGCCGCTTCGTTGAGGAAGAACTTCGGCGTCAGCGCCAAAGTCACGAGCAGTGAATCGCTGCCGGACGGTCGCCTGAAAGTGACGCTCGAACGAGGCGATCGGCGCACCATCGGCTACGTCGAGCAGTTTGGCACGCGCTTCGTCGGGCTGTTCTTCCAGGTGCCGGCCGATCGCGTGGCGGACTATCAGCCGTTCATGGATTTCATCTACTCGACCTACTTCACCGGCCCGCCGTGATGGCGAACCGCCATCGGTGGAATCAACCTGTTCGACGAGTCCTACGCGCTGCTGCGCCAGAGACAGGAGTCAGGTATGCCCAAGGTAATGTCGCTGAGCGATGCGATAGCGCAGTTTGTCCACGACGGTGACACGCTATACGCAGCGGGGTTTACGCACCTGATCCCATTCGCGGCGGGTCACGAGATCATTCGCCAGCGCAAGAAGGACCTGGCGCTGGCGCGCGCCACGCCGGACTTGATCTACGAGCAGATGGTCGCGGCGGGCTGTGCACGCAAGGTGATCTTCTCGTATAGCGGGAACCCAGGTGTGGGATCGCTGCGCCTGATTCGAAAAGAAATGGAGGCCGGGCGACTGGAGTACGAAGAGTATTCTCACTTCGCGATGATCACGCGGCTCACAGCCGGCGCCTCCGGTCTGCCTTTCCTGCCTATGCGGCCGACGGGGTCGGACGATCTGCGCCGGGCCAACCCTCAATATCGCACGACGACCTGTCCGTACACCGGCGCGGAGCTGGTCACGGTGCCCGCACTGAATCCCGACGTGGCGATCATTCACGCTCAACGCGCCGATCGCCAGGGGAACGCGCAATTCTGGGGCATCATTGGCGAACAAAAGGAAGCTGCGTTCGCGAGCAAGAAAGTGATCCTGACAGTCGAAGAAATCGTGGACGAGTCGGTGATCCGTTCGGATCCGAACCGCACGCTGATTCCCGATTTCATCGTGAGCGCGGTATGCGAGGTTCCGTTCGCCGCTCACCCGTCGTATGCTCAGGGCTACTACGACCGCGACAACCCGTTCTACCTGGAATGGGACAGGATCAGCGCGAGCCAGGAAGCGGCGCAAGCCTGGCTCGGCGAATGGGTATACGGCGTCCAAGACCGCGCCGGGTATTGGGCCAAGTTGGGCGTCGAGACGCACGAGCGCCTGAAGGTCAAGCCGATGATGAGCGTGCCGGTCAATTATGGGGCATTCTGAGGTCTGGTGATTGGTAATTAGAGATTGATGATTGGTGATCAAGGGGTGAGGGGTGAGTTTGCGCATTCGCGTGTTCACAAGTGGGCTATACCTGATGACGAGTGGTGTGGTGAACGGCGAGGACGGTGTACTGCTAATCGATCCGGGCATTCTGCCGCGCGAGATCAACATGATCCGTTGGTACATCGAACAGGGCGAGAAGCCTGCGAGGTTTTTGGTCTACACGCATCATCATTGGGATCACGTGTTGGGCGGACAGGCATTCCCCTCAGCGCGGCGACTGGCGCATCGCTGTTTCCCCAATGCGGTAGCGGTTCATCGTCCACTCGATGAGATTCGCCGGTTCGACGGCGAGTTCTACGTCGCGCGCGAACCGCCGTTCGAGTTCCAGCCGCCGCACGAGCTGGTCGAAGACGGCTGGAGCGGCGACCTCGGTGACGTCGCGTTCACGGTGATCCGCTTGCCGGGTCATGCGCCCGACATGATCGGCGTCCACATCCCGCTCGAGAAGACGCTGTTCGCCGCCGACATGCTATCGGATGTAGAATTACCGATGATCGAAGGCGACGGCAGTGACTATCTCGCTTCGCTGCGCAAGATCGACGCGCTCGTCGCGTCCGGTCAGGTCGAGACGCTTGTGCCGGGACACGGGCATGTCACGCGCGGCGCCGAGGCGATCCGTGCGCGAATCGCCGAGGATGTTGCCTACATCGATCAACTGCGGACAGTGGTTGGCGGGAAACTGGCCGAGGGCGAAGAAGCTGTTGTCGCAGCCTGCCGGCAGATAGACTATCGTGGCAAAGATGGCTGGCCGCCGATGGGCAAGGTGCATGAAGACAATGCCCGCGTGGTGCATCGGGCGATGAAAGAACAGAGCAGAGGATCGCGCTGAGAGGAACGCGCTGGGGAAAACCTGCCCTCATTCCGGACTCTCCATTCGAGATCCATAATCGAGTAAGATGGAGTATAATCTGGTTGTTCGACACATTTGGCAACGAGGAAACTGCGTGATGAAATCAGCCAAGGTCAGGTCATCCTCAAAGGAAGTCATCCAGGAAATGTATGGCGGCGAGCCTTACGAATACTATCCGCTCGGCAAGTACGTCGTCGCCGCGCCGGGGGTGTGTGGTGGCCGACCTACCTTCAAATACACGCGCCTGGAAGTCGCTTTCGTCCTTGATTTGCTGGCGGCCGGGTGGAGCATCGAAAAGGTCACCCGCGAATATGCGGACAGCCGTCTTTCCGCCGCAGCCGTCAAAGAAGCCATCCGGTTAGCGAAAGAGGCCCTCGTTAAATCTTCAGCCGTGCTCCAGCCAGCCACATGATCGTTCTGGACGAGGAGATACACGGCCCCAGCATTGCCAGGCCCATCGCAGCTTGGTATGTCGGGCGCGTCGTTTCGGTCACAGCACTCCGACCCAAGACTCTCGTCAAAGACGATGCTATCTCCACGCTGCTGCGCGCCGCGTCGCATCCTACCTTCATCACGATCAACGGCGCCGACTTCTGGCGAAGAATATCAGCCGATCTTCGCTATTGCGTCGTCTGCGTGGAACTTCCTGCCACACAGATGCTCGCTCTCCCCGATTTGCTGCGACGCTTTCTCCGTCTGCCCGAATTCAAAACCAAAGCCGCTCGGATGGGAAAAGTCGTGCGCCTGCGCCCGAATCGGATCGAGTATTACGAAGCGGATCGGCACATTCATACTCTCGCCTGGCCTGACTAACGCCAGGCTCACCCCCTAACCGCAACCGCCTGGCCCACTTGTACCGGATAGCGGAGCAGGGGAAAAAGATCAATGACGAAGACCGCTCAACATATCGAACTGGCTCCCAATGGGTTGCCCAAGACGAGCGACTGGTTGTTCCCAGAGTACGACTTTGCGCGGATGAATCCCGATGAATACGCGAGTGTGGTGATCGAGCGGATTCTCGATCGCGGATCGCAAGAAGAAATCGACTGGCTGTTCAGGAAATATGGCAAACCCACCATAGTCAAATGGGTCCGGCGGCATGGCTATCGTTTGCTCAACTGGAGCGCATTTCAGCATTGGCGCACAACGCTTGGTATCAAACGATACCGTGTGCCGCGGTGGGAGCGCGGAAATGAGCGCACAGGAAACTGGAACGAGTGAGGAATCATGACGAACTACTCCTCCTCCGAAATGATGGTCGTGGCCGCGTCGCGGCTGCTGCGCGACGGCGACGTGGTGTTCGTGGGTATCGGCTTGCCCAACCTGGCCTGCAACCTGGCCCGGCGCACGCACGCGCCCAACCTGAATCTGGTATACGAAGCGGGTGTAATCGGCGCGCAGCCGGCGCGCCTGCCGCTGTCGATCGGCGATCCGACGCTCGTCAGCGGCGCGGCGGCGGTGTGCTCGATGTACGAGATTTTCGCGTTCTATCTGCAAAACGGGAAGATCGACGTAGGCTTCCTGGGTGGGGCGCAGATCGACCGCTTCGGCAACGTTAACGCGACGGTGATCGGAGCGTACGACAAGCCGAAAGTGCGTTTGCCTGGCAGCGGCGGCAGCGCCGAGATCGCCGCGTGGGCCAACCGCACGTACTTTATCACCCCGCACCAGGCGCGCCGTTTCCCCGAGAAGTGCGACTTCGTCACCGGCGCGGGCTTCCTGTCGGGTCGCGCAGAGCGCCAGGCGACGGGTGTGCGCGGCGGCGGCCCGCACGCCGTCGTCACCGATCTCGGTATTCTGACTCCGGATGAAGAAACCGGCGAGCTGCTGCTGACACATGTGCATCCCGGCACGACGGTCGAGCAGGCGGTCAAGAATACGGGCTGGCCGCTGAAGGTGTCGAGCGATCTCAAGACGACCGCGCCACCGACCGAGGAAGAGCTGCGCCTGCTGCGGGATGAGCTTGACCCAACAGGAATATACACTTAACTCGCATTCGATGAGGCTCACGCATGATTCCTATTGTCAGCGTCAGGGGCGCACACCGCGAAATCGGACTAGCCATCGGGCGCGAGGTCGAGGACCGCGTCGCGCGCATGGTCGTCAACTACCGACACCTGCTGGAGCAAACGCCCGACGTCAAGCTGACGTGGCAGCGCGCGGTCGTGCAGGCGCGGAAGTACCTGCCGTTTGCCGTCGAGTACATGCCACAGTATGTAGACGAGCTGCGCGGCATTGCCGATGGATCGGGCGTGGACTTCGAGGACTTGCTGGTCTGCAACTGCCTCGAGGAATTGACGTCGGACATGCTGTTTGAGCGCTGCACCGTCGTCGCGTTCGGGCCGGATCATACCCAAGACGGCCACGTGCTGATCGGCCACAACGAAGACTGGATGCCGGCCGATCAAGACCTGCAATACATCGTGCGCGCCGAGCCGGAGGGCGAGCTGCCTTTCCTGGCGCTGACGTACGGCGGGCTGCTGTGCAACATCGGCTTCAACGCGGCCGGCATCGCGCAATGCATCAACTCGGTGTACCCCAACGACATGCGGCTGGGCATCCCGCGCGTGTTCATCGGGCGCGCCGTCCTGGCCGCGCCGCGCATCGGTCGGGCGCTGTATCGCGCCGCCCATCCACGGCGCGCCGCCGGCTACAATCACGTGCTGGCAGACGAGAGCGGCGAGCTGTATAACGTGGAAGCCACGTCGGGGCTTTTCGACCCCCTCTACGGCGGCGACGAGGGATACCTCACCCACGCCAACCATTACACGTCGCCGATGCTTCGGCCTTACGAAGAGCAGCCTCACCAGTTGACCGGCTCGCACGTGCGCGACAACCGCGCCCGCCGCCTGGTCAAGCAGCTCGCACGGCGCGGAAACGTCACCGTCGAAGACGTGCAGACCATCCTGTCGGATCACATCAACTACCCGGCGAGTATCTGCTGCCACTCAAAAGACCTGCCCATTCTCGACGACACGGCGACCATCGGATCGCTCGTGATCGACCTGAACGCGCGCACAATGTGGTATTGTTATGGTAACCCGTGCGAAGGCGAGTTTGCGCCACTCACGATGAAGGCGGAAGGATGAAGGATGAAGCAGAACTGAGCGCGGGCGGAATTCCTGTTGCGCTCAAGCCGTTCTTTCAGGAATATGACTTCGGCAAGTTGGACGCCGAGCGACATTGCGAATTGGTGATCGAGCGGACGCTGAACTACGGCGATCGGCGCGAAGTGCGCTGGCTGTACAAGCGGTATGGCCGGAACGCGATAGCGGACTGGGTACGCGAGTATGGCAGCGGGCTGCTGAGCCGTCGACGTTTCAGTTACTGGCGCGCGGTGTTGGACATTGCTGATTTCAAACGCCCTGCTCATTGGGACAACAGAATATGGCCACACTGATCGCGCCACATTGGGAAGCTGTGCCAGCCACGATTCGACAGCTCTGGCCGATGCTAGCGCGACATCGTTTTATCCGTCAGTTCTATCTTGCCGGCGGCACAGCACTCGCATTGCAACTCGGCCATCGCATATCTGTCGATTTGGATTTCTTCCCGATCGACCGCGAAGTGGACGATCCGATCCGGAGCGAGATTGTTGCCGCATTGTCCAATGCCGCCGAAGTCGCTGTGCTGGAAGACGTCTTCGGCAACCTGCTGATGATGGTTGACGATGTTCGGACTGGCTTCTTCGGTTATGGATACCCGTTGGTGAGTCCACCCTGGCAGTTGGATGGCATTCAACTGGCATCGCTGGCAGACATTGGCCTGATGAAACTGGATGCCGTCTCTGATCGCGCCAATCGAAAGGACTTCTACGACCTTTACCTGGTCGCGCAGTCCATTCCACTGGACGAATTAGTGCAGTTGTCAAAGGTCAAGTATCCCCTCGTCAGGGACTTTGAATTCATGGTGTATCGAGGGCTGACGTTCTTTGATGTCGCTGATAAACAGGCAGGCCCTGATCTGCTGATCGAATTGACATGGGACGTAGTAAAGTCTTTTTTTATCGATCAATCCAAACGATTGGCTCGAGAGTGGTTTGAAGAGTAAAGAAACGATGACCGCCATTGGACTTTGGCCGTCATCCGCAGTTCATCAGGAGCAATGCCCTTGGTCGAAATCATCCAATATGAAGAACTGGCTTTCCCCGAAGTGGCGCACCTGCTCCGCGACGTGCCGATGCTTATCCCACTCGGCGAGGCGGACGGCTACGATTGGGACGAGGTTGCCGATCGCGTAAGGGAACGGACGCGGCGCAGAGCTGATCGCGTGTGTGTGTTCCCTGCCGTGCCCTTCGGCTTTCGGACGCGGCAGCCTGCGCTCAAGCGGCTGGCCGTCGATCCGGCGCTGTTTCGGCGCATGCTCGCCTCGCTGATCGCCAGCGTCAGAGAAGATGGCTTCACGCGCGTGTTCGTCGTTAATGGGCAGGCGCCATCGGGATTTCGGTCAAGTGATGTGCCGATGATCCATGCAAAGTGGAACGGCGCGGTCGGGAGACCCACGCCGAACAAAGCAGCGATCAAGTGGGGATGCGCGAATGAGAACGGGAACCAGGTCGTGCTGATCGCCACCGGCCACACCGAACAGCACGCCTTCCACCTGCCGCTGAACACCGATACTCTGATCATCGGCGCGATTGCCGAGGGCGTCGAGCGCGTCCTGAGCCGAAGCCCTGACCCTGAACGAAGTGAAGGGGAAGAGGAAGGGGAAGGGGCAGCCGACGGGCCGCAGGCCGTGTTTCGTCTACCGACCTGGCCTTACGGCGTGAGCATGCATCGGCGGCAGTTCCCCGGCACCCTGACGATCGATCCGCGCGCCTGGGAAGACTTCTGGGTTGCGATCGTTGGCAACTTGCGGGCACTGGGTTTCCGCATGGCGTACCTGATCAACGGGCACGGCGGCAATCACTCGTTCCTCGTGAACGTCGTCAAGTTCTGCGGGGATCGGTGGCCGGACACATTCGTGGCAACCGCATTTCTGCACACGTCCAGCGGTCCGGGCGCGGAAGCGCTGGCGAAACACCGCACGTCAGCGATCGGCGGGATAGGACACGCGTGCGAACTGGAGACCAGCTACATCCTGCATCTGCGTCCTGATCTGGTGCGCATGGAACTCGCCGACGACGAGGTCGATTTCACGGCGACCCCGAGCTACTACATGGACTGGATCGAAGGCGGTGCGCTGATCGCCAATCCGCCGTGGACGGACGACACCGTCACTGGCGCGTACGGCGCGGCGACGCAGGGGACGGCGGAAAAGGGCCGCCTGTGGCTGGAGGCCGCGGTAGAAGAGAAAGCCGGTCACGTGCGCGAGATCATCGAGCAGCACCGCCGCCGCACGGAACGACGCGAAGAAGACTGGGTGACCGGATCGTGGCGGAAACATCCCAAGCTGGAGAAACAGTAATCAACTTCTGGACGTGGCAGGCTTTCAAGTCAACCGTCGTGGCACGCTTTCCAGCCAGGATTTCTGAAAGAACGGACTGCCGTTGAGCTTCACCTCCAGCTCGACATCGATGTGAAAGTCCGTCTGCGTGCTGCGGATCGTACCCGTAGCGCGAATGTGCGTATCGTAACCGTGTTCCTTCAGATGATAGATGACCTCGTTATACAGGCGCGTGCAGGCCGGATCATTCTCATAGGCCGTCATCTCGAGCATCTCGGACTCAAACAAAGATCGACCGTCCGGCAAGATCGATGTATCGCCTCCGTATACCTTCACAGTTACAGATTGATGGATGACATCCTCTATGATGTGCCACATGGGAGGTTCTTCGCCGCCGCTGCCGATGTTGACGAGGTCCGGGGGAGAGGTCTTGAAGGCAGGCACTCCGGGGGCATGCGGATCGGGCGGGATGGCAGGCAGAACGAGCCGCGAGGGGTGCGCCGGGCCATGGTGCAGGTAGTTGTCAGCCCGGTAGGGCGACGGCCAAATGACCGGCCAGTAGGCGCTGGCGATGCTCAGCCGAATGCAATGTCCGGGCAAGAAGCGATAGGCACACGCTTTAAGCGCGACGCGCACTTCGTAGATTTCGCCCGGAATCAGGGGCTGCGGGTCGGCATGGCCCTCGCGGTGGGTCAGGTTGAGGATGCCTGCCGTGACGAAAGCCGACGTGCCATCCGGCGCGACGTCGGTCAACCGGACGACGACGTGCGCGACCGGCGCGCTGCAGCTCAAATACAGGATCGCCTCGGGGAAGCCGATGATGTCGAGCGGCTCGTCCAGCGGGTCACCGGTGTAGACGAGGCTTAACGCTTCGTCGGGACGCAAATCGCGAGCCAGGCCGTTGGGCGCGACGCCCCCACCCCAGCACAGTGATGCACGCGTGCCGAGCGTGGGGCGATGCGGGTAGTGATCCTTCGTGTCCACGGGCAGCGGCGCGGGAGCAAGCACTCCATTGCCGAGATACAGCGTCTGCGACTGCAAGCGCTCGATCGGGTACGCCGCTTCGCCGTGCCACGCGCCGTTGAATCGTGCCGGAAATGCCTCGGGCGGCGTGTATTCGCGCCGGAAGATCGTCAGCGGCGGCTCGTCCGAGTCACCCACACCCTACACCACCCAACTACATTCTGATTGAAACCATTTTACCACTGTACAGCCAAGCTGACGTGCCGAGCTTGACACCCATCGCGCGAATCCAACTTGAAGCACTGAAAGGAGTCAGAGACTATGAGCAAGCAACGACGAGCTAAGAGCAAGGAACCGATGAAGCCAACACTTGACGAGGTGCTGGCGAGTCCTGGCGGCAAACACTTGATCGCCACCTACACCGGCGCGGGCGCGTTCACGCTGGCGAAAGCGCCGGTATCCGATTCGACTACCACCATCCAGCGCGATTTGGTTCTTGAGCGTGGTGTACCGCAAGTCGTGCCGAAGTTTTGGTATGCCGATGGCGAAGCCGATCCGAACCTGGCGAAATTGCCGGATGTCGAATACACCTGGTCGGATCGGCGTCCCGGCGAATCGAGCAACGCCGGTGAATGGGATTTACCGGCTGGCGTCGCAGTGCCAAACAACCTGAAAATGACTATCGCCGAATACATGATCAACGAACCCGACGAGGAAAAGGTGCTGCCGCGCATCACCGGATGGCCGAGAGAGCCGGTTAGGGAGTCAACGCATCTAAAATCGGAACAGGCGCGCATCGACTATCTGCATCGCGCTTACTCGGCGTATCTCAAAGTGTTTGTCGAATTTGAGAGACGCCACAAGGCGCGCAAGCGTTTACTCGAAGCTGCGCGCATTGCGGCGAAAGAGATCGAGAGCGAGGTTGCCAAGTGGCGATCTGCTAACCGCTTATCACACTGGGTCATGAACGAGAATGAGGAGGCAGAAAAATGACTGTCAGAGACGACCTGCACAAGCTGCACGAAACGATCCACGGGCCGGATAAACCGCGCATCACGTTAACCGGCGTCGAGGATGTCAAAGTCGGTGATAGCGTAACCGGCTACGTCACGACTGGCGAATACCTGGTGAATGCGAAGGTGTATACCATTGAACGCGGCTACCTAACCGTGATAGACGCCGAGAACGTTTATCATCTCATGCACGCATCCGAGGTGAGGGACGCGACGCCACAGAAGCCAAAGCCGAAACGCGAGCCGGTGACTATCACACTCGAATGAAACCGACAACTGAATACGCAGGACAGAACGCCACTCGCAGGAGTGGCGTTTTGTGTTGCATGGGCATACAATGAGGTATGCGCCGACCACACACAAGGAAAGGGGGATGAAATGCCACAGTTTTTCAGAGCCGAAATGTACAGGGATTGGATAGTGCAAAAGATAAAGGACGACACAGGCATAGACGCATCACCGAAGTTGAGGCGGGAAATGTGCGAGGTACTAAAGGAGGCGCTAATTAAGGAGCGCAATGCCTGCGTGGAGACATTCAAGCCACACCTATCAGAGAAAGAGTTTAAGCCAATCGGAGATGAGATCGACAAGATAACTCAGCAGACACAGCAAGAGTGTGAGGGATAAGACATTTATCCGCAATGAGGGTAGCCAATCGCTACCCTCTTTTGTTTTCCGGCGTTCGGAGTCGTCAGATAAAAGATGTGATCAAATTGTCCCCGAACGTGAATACCGGTAACCGCGTAGAACAGACATTCGCCATGAGTCGATGGCCGGGGGGGGACTTGACGACAATCACGCAACTTATGTTGCTAGTACAGAAGTCCAGTATACATGGAGCATGGCGCGTGATACACTGTCTCTAGTTAATTGATTGGACACTCTAGTTACCACACTTGGGAGGTGCGCCGTGCATCCAACTGAATCGTATCTGGCAAGTCTGTCGAGTGGAAGTTTACCGGCTCAGCGTTCGGTACTGCGCCTTGTGGCCGGGCTGCTGCCGCGTGGTAAGTCACTGGACGATCCCACTACCCTAGCCTATGGCGATCTGATGGCTGTGCGTTCGGCACTGGCTGAAACGAAGTCACCGAAATACGCCAACAAGTGTATAGGTGTCATGCGCGCTATCGTCACTGAGTCTTGGCGCATGGGGCTGATCGACGGCGATACGCGCGATAGGCTACGTGACATCAAGGACATTCGAGGCGAACGGCTACCCCCTGGCCGTCACGTGCTACCCGACGAGGTACGCGCCATGATCGGCACGTGCGACGATAGCATGATCGGGGCAAGGGACGCGGCGATCCTGTCTGTGCTGTACCTGACGGGCATCAGGCGCGAAGAAGTCACGGCCCTAGATGTAGGTGACTACGATCCGGCTAACCGGACTTTGCGCGTGATGGGCAAGGGCAACAAAGAACGCTTACAGCCAGTGGTGGGCAGGGCTGTAGACGATCTGGATCGGTGGGTTGCCATGCGCGGCGATTCACCAGGGCCGATGTTTTGCAGGGTGCGCCGATGGGCTAAGGCGGACACCTGTGATCGGCTCAGCCTTCCAGCACTTCACAAGATCGTCAAGTCCAGGGCGAGCAAGGCAGGTGTGCATGATCTTGGGGTGCATGACTTCAGGCGCAGTTACGTGTCAAACTTGTTGGACAAGGGACACGACTTGTCAACAGTCTCGAAGCTGGCCGGGCATAGCAAGCCACAGACGACCATGCTATACGACCGGCGCGGCGATGCTGTTCGTCGGGCTGCTGCTGAAACGCTGGAACTGTGAAGGGGTGCGACGATGGCAACAGACAACTACTCCCTGTTATGGCAATACTTGTCTTGCGACTGGCGACCGGCTCAACAAAAGCAGGATGTATACCGGCAGGTGTCGGCATGGATTGTCACCCTGGCATTACCTGAATTGTGTCGAATGCTGGCCGGTGCGCCAAGTTGGACTGCTGCGCCACTTGCGCGCGAGTGGGGACAGGCGAACGACTTGACGGCGCTGAGTGAAGCTGAATTGCGAGTGGCACGGAAACGGCTATCCCTGCCAGTGAGGGAAGTCCTGCAAGCCGAGTTGCAGAGACAACTACCGCAACCCCCTACCCCACCTACCCCATTGCCATTACCACCACCACCACAGCCACCCGGCTTGATCGAACGGCTGCGCGCGTACATCGGCTGATAGTCCGTGCCGTGAAACGCAAAACACCCGACGATCACCGCGTCGGGTGTTTTGCTATGGCCGTAGCCACAAGAGGAGAATGCTGCTGCTAGAGCAGTGGCTATAGCATACCACCACTGCGATCAAAATTCAATTGGCAACACAAACGGCGTCGCACGCGGGATCGAATGCGACGCCGTTCGTTGTGCAAGCACACCACTATTATACCATCCCACGCGCACAGGAACAACGTAGGCGCATTGGCTGAGAAAAGACGACCATCACTTCGGATAGGATAACTGGCGATACAGACGCTTTTCTCTTAAAAGACGACGACTGCCGTCATCTCTTTACAGGCACTATCTCTAAAAGTGGTACGTTTCCTGTTGGGATTAGCCGATAGCGGGCGGCTCGGAGGTGTAAGTGCCAGGCCACTCCCGACATGTGAATTGCGATGTGAGATTGCACACTGAGATGTGGATTATGTCAATGGTCACGTCCTTTTATTGGGGTTTTTGGGGGTGGTGGTCGAGTTTCTCTACATACCCTGTAGTAAAACTCGACCACGCCTGCGCCGATGTCCGACTTGACTTTGAAACATTTGTTCGTTATACTTATGTTTACGTGTATTATGTGAAGGAATCGCAATGGCTAAGAGAGAATGGCAGGCTACCCCACTAGACAAGCCACACTTGGCAAGGCTCGATCAACTGGTGCGGATGTATGGCGTCAGAAGTCGCGCGGTGATCCTGCATGAATGGATCGATCTAGCATTTGATCGAATGGCAGTGATTCAGGCGGGGTTGCTAAAGGAAGTTGGACAAGGAGATCAAAATGCGGAAGATAAAACTTAGGTAATGAATCGCGCGCGATTGCGTGGGGAGCTATCGCGCGCGATTCGAGCAAGGACTTTCATGCACAAGCATACCATCAAAACAGGCGCGAGTCAATCGCGTGGGAACGGCTCGTATCGCAGATGTGGAATGACATGTGTCGATTACGATCCAAAGACAGGCCAGATTCGGCGGTGGGTATTTAAGTGCGGGGACTTTCGGCGCTGTCCGAGATGTCGAGCCATGCGAAAGAGGCACATTGAAGATCGCCTGCTCTATGCGATGGGCAAGCTGATTTTATATTGGCGTGAAATGCCATTGGATCAGGCTGATCTACGGGTGCGGGCAATTCGACGGGCGCACGGTATCTATGTCGTCTACCCCATTGAAGGTGATCGTTCGATCATCGTCACTAACCTGCGCGGCGAGATAGGCGCAACCGATATCTTGCCAATTGGCAGGGCACTCTCGGAGTTTGCTGGGCGCGTACTGTGGACAACACGAGGCAAGAACATCAGATACAGCCGATCGGGATGGTTGCCAGAGGAAGAACGGGAGGCGCGGCGAGTGATGCGAAAAGCAAGAACGGCTCGACAAAAGGCAAATCGCCAGTTGGGAAATAAAACCGAATCGGTTTTGGTTGACCTGAACATGAAACAAGCCGGTGAGCTATTGGCGCGCGCAGATGCTATCGTGAAACTTAGGGACGCATTGCGCGGGCTGAACATCACGGAGGCCGAAATGGACGAGATCAGACAGGGGCCACCCGAAACTTGGGAGATGTTCAAGGCACTTTCGCGCAGCACGTACCACATGGAGCACTTGGGCGTACCCGACCGAATCGCGCGCATGAATCCAAAAGGCATCCCGATCAACGCTGCATCGAATTGGCTTGACGCGGTGCTAGAGGCTGAAGGGGTCGAGGCTGATCGTGATGTCGATCTCCGTTCGTCTCATTAGTGACCTGACAGGCGAATACTTGCGGATCGAAGGTTGCCCGCGTCGAGTGGTGGAACAGTTGCTACCCCATCACCTAATATTGGGCGGTGATGAAGTGTGCGATGTTGAGATCGAGCGCAGCGAGGGGCGGCGGCTGTTGCCGCTCGTCGAGGCGATGTTGTCGAATCTACAGACGCGAGCGTGAGGCGCAAGCGTGAAGCTGGTGATCCGATCCTGTGAACCGAGTTATGGCCGTATGCCGTGTTTCGAGTGCGGCGCGCGACCGGACTTTGCCGAGGGCATCGGCATTTTCCGATCAACCGAATCGCTTGATCCGGTTTGCTCTCGGTGCGCGTCGGAGGCCGATCCGGTTTTGGCGGCTGTGTACTCGCTGTGGCTGGCACATCGGGCGGTGATGCGCGACGACGATGATACGCGGCGGCGATGGCGGTAGACAACTTTCAAATTTTTGAAAGTTGAGGGCAAGATGGCACTTGTACGAGAACACGGTGATGTTGTCCGAGGACGCAAGAGTCGCGGGCCGAAGTCCAGGCGGGCGCGGCTGGAAGGCCGTCATCGCGGCGCGCGCAAAAATGGGCGGCTGTGTGTGGCGTGTCGAAAAAATATATCGAGCTATGCGCCGGGCGAAATCCTATGCGACGGGTGCGCGGGCGCGCGGCTATCGAAGCCGACGAGGGACAACCGGATTGTAAACGGGGTCGAGGTTGTGTCACCACAACCTGAGCCAATGCCAGAACCTAAACCGACGCCTACCCCACCACCGCCACCCAAACGCTACGGTGATCGGTCAGGGTTTTGGCATCACCAACAACGGTTGCGGGCATTGCGGCGCAGGCGGTGATATGAGTAAAGACATCAAAGGTAAGGGGCGATGGGACAGGATCGGCACGCGGCGTTTCGCTGCCCGCACTGCGGCGGGCAGTTGAACGTATCGCCGATGGGTGAAGCGTGGTCACGTGCGGACTTCGATACTCGCACATTCGGCGCGCTGCACTCCGGCGACGGCGCGGCGGCTGAGGCATGGCGCGAAGCAATACGCACTACGCCGCACAGCAAGGCGACACGTGAGAGTGAGGTGATCGTCCCGCTCGAGCAGGCGGCGATCACGGCGGGCGTTATTACCCTGCCCGTGGCCGTGGTGACGGCGCTTGCAGGCTGGCCGGTGTACGTGCCGGTCATCGTCGGCGCGGTGTCGTTTACGGCAAGCTGGTTCTGGCTGCTGAGGGATTCGCGCGGACTGCTGCGCGTGACTGAACGTCTTATATCCCGCGACCTCAACGGCGATGGCATGGTCGGCGATCAGCCAATGCCGTCTAAGCCGTCCAGCGTTCGGGTCGAAGTGACCGAGCGGCGCGACGGCGGTACAACTATGCGTTTCCTGGACATGCCCATCGACGAAGCGCAGTTGCAGGCATTCGCAAAGGGCATCCTGGCCGGTAAGTCATTCAGTGAACGGACGTGGGCCGGTGACGGCAAGCCATTTTCACAGAACGACTTTGCCGCACTGCGCGACAAGTTGATCGAGACGGGTTATGCCCGCTGGAGGGGTGGGGAGCGGCGCATGGGCGCAGAACTGACGGCGAAGGGACGCGCCATGTTTGCGGGGCTGGCGAACAGTCCCACTCCCCCACCCCGACAGTAAAGGGGTGCTGAATAGGCTACCCGTCACTCAAGCAGCAGCAAGCAGCACGAAAGGGGCGGCGTCCGCAAACCAAAGTACGAGGTCGGAAGTGACATTTGAGGTGTGTCATGTGGTTGACTGTTCAACAGATAATGCGTGAGAACAACTACACTCGGTTTCATGTTCAACGACTACTGCGGCAGGGCAAGGTGAAGTGTGTACGGTTGCCTAGCCGGTGGCTGGTTGATAGTGATGGGTGGCTAGACTACATTCACAGGATCGAGCAACTAGGCGGGCGGCGAGGGCCGAGGCCGAAGTCATAGACATAAGTACTGAAAATTAACAACCGAATATTAACCTTCCCTGGCTGTTGACATCGGCGAATTCGGGTGTACAATTTCGAGTGACGGAATTAGAGCGGACGCGCCGAATGTGGTAAGCATCCGGCGCGCCCTAACCCAAGTAACCGGTATGAGCGGCTACGAGGGCTGCAACGATTTTACCAAAGGCGCGGCCCAACTGTCAACACCGGTTGGGCCGTTTTGTTTTTGGTGGAATCGTCGAGGGGAGGTGATAACGCAAACGTCCTGGCGGCTAATGGTGAGGGATACCCGAAGGTATCCCCCTGGTGGTGGGCGGGCTGAGTCTTGGAGAGATCGCCTGCCTACCACCTCCAAGTATAACACATTGGAGGCGACATGAACACGCAAGACATACTCGAACGAATGAGAGAAGCCACCCGGCGCGCGACCGTGGGCGGTAACATGCAATTCCTGAATGTGGCCGACGAGCTAAGGCGATTCAGGATGAAGCTGGAGTCAGAGTCCGATGGCGTGTCGATCTGCGAGATCGAGACAAACGCGACGATGTTGTTATCCGATTTGGCGTGCCACCTGGGGCTATCCGCCGAGCAACACGACGAGGTGATCGGCGCTGCGGGATGCGCGTTTCTCGAAGCCATGTTGAACACGCCGATCAAGATGACGGCGGCACACTGAGGCGGCGCATGAATCGCGTCAAGGTGTTGGTAAGCACTCACGATTCGATCTTACTGTTGGGCGGCTGGCCGGAACTAGAGGTGCACGGGCCGGATACGGTTTGGTTGTTGCCGGTCAAGCACATCAAAGTATCACCCGGTCATCACGAGTTAAAGCCTGCGGGCCGGACTGCTGGCGCGACGACAGAGATCGAATTGGAGCCAATCGAATAGGACAATGCCCCACCCGTCGCGGAGATCGGGCGGGTGGGGCTACCACAAGGAAAGGGGCAGGGGACATGGCTAAGAAGACGGCGGTTGTCTATTGTAGAGTCTCGCTGGATCGTCAAAAGAGCGAGGGCAAGAGTCTCGAAAGCCAGTTGGAGGAATGCGAGAAATACGCTCAACAGAATGGCTTTAAGGTCGTCGGGCGCTACAAAGACGACTACACCGCAACCCGAATCACGCGGCCAGAATTTGACATTGTGCGCGAGATGATTGCCAATCGGAAGATGGACGCGGTGATTACCAACACGTCAGATCGGTGGACGCGGAAACTCATACACCGGCTGGAACTGCGCGAGCTGATGAAGCAGAATAATATCGAGTTACACTATCCCGCGTGGGGCAAGATAGACCTAAACAGTCCTGGCGGCAGGCTCGTAGACAATATCCAGGGATCGTTTGACGAATATTGGAGAGACAAGATCGCAGAAGCCACAAAGCGAACACTACGGTACAAGGCCAGTCACGGGCAATGGCCCTGCGCAGGCTCACCAGGATATGGTTTTGATCATGTTGGCAAGGGGAAAGAGGCACAATTGGTTATCAATGAAGCTGAGGCCCAGATCGCCATGCGTATCTTCCGAGAATGCGTCGATGGACGACAGACTGGCGCTATTGTGGCGGCACTGAACGACGACAATGTGCCGACGAAGCGTAACAACAAACGCGGCTGGTCACGCTCAACTGTCACCGAACTACTGAGAGACAAAAACTATATCGGCGAGTTTACCTATGGACGCAAGACAGACAGGCAAGGACAGGTGATCGATCCTGGTGTCACCGTTCATCTGCCACACCTGGCTATTGTGGATCGGGCCACATTCGACGCGGCGCAGGCACGGCTAGATCAGAATATAAAGCGTGGGCATCAAACCCACTTCTACCTATTGGGGGGCAGGCGTCTCGAATGTGTGTGTGGGCGTCATCTGTGTGGTGGGCGGGCAGGGAAGAAAAACGAACCGCACTATCGCTGTTGGAACCGCAACCAATACCGCAAGGGCGAGCATGAATGTGATTTCCCTATGATCAAGGCGGACTTGGTAGATAGTACGGTTTACAACTGGCTGATAGCACTGACATCGAGCCAAGAATACTTGGACAACGCCATTGACGACATGATCGCAGAAGCCAAGACGAAGGCGAAGCCATTACAGAAACGACTACAGGCTATCAATGCTGGTATCGCGCGCTTGTCCGGCGAGACTGATAACCTGGTGCGCAACATGGCAAAGGTATCAGATTGGAGTGATGAGTTTGTGGCTCACGTCAAACACCAGACGGAGGCCATGAACCAGCAAAAGCAGGGGATGGAAGAAGAACGCGAGAAGGTTACGCGCGACTTAGACCAATACGAATGGTTGCTGTCAGGCGGTGTCAGTTCTAAGTTGGTCATCGGCGCGATCATTGATCTGCTAGGGGACAAACAGAAGTTAGTGAACCGGCTTGATGTTCGTGTTAAAATACTCTCCAGGCAAAAGATCAAGGTAAGCTGTAAGCTGTTTCCAAGGGGCAAGGTGTTAACCCTGGGTGAAGTTGTAGAGATACCAGACGAGGTGATCGTGACATGGTCGGCGGACAAGAGGAGTAAGAAGAAGGCGGCTCGTCCATGACGCCGTTGTCGATCCCCTTCAGCCAGTAGTCGCAGAAGCGAGCGATTTCGTGCAGATAATCGAGGTTGGGGCCGTCGGTCGGGTGGCGCAGCCACTCGACCAGCCAGGGCGGCGTCTTCTCCAGCCGGGTCTTCCATTCCTCCGCCCAGCGAGCGCCCGCATATTCCAGCCGGGGCGGCATGGCGTTCATGCCTATCTGGCTGACCGCATACTGCGCAAATTCACTGGCGACCATGCACCCGCCGATATAGTGCACGTCGTCGGTGTATCGATCGTTGGTCGCGTACACCGGAACGATCGCCTTCAGGTGCGGCGGCTGCAGCATGGCGACCTGAATCGCCGCGAACCCGCCATAACTGACCCCCCACATGCCGACGCGGCCGTTACACCACGGCTGCGCTGCCAGCCACTCGACCGCATCGTAGCCGTCCTGCGTCTCGTCGCGCGTGTACTCGTCGAGCGCGATTCCTTGACTGCTGCCTGTGCCGCGAACGTCGAGCCGGCAGAAGGCGAAGCCCCGCTGCGCGAAGTACGCGCCGCGCTTGTGATCCGTGAGATACCGCCAGTCATCTTTGCGATAAGGGATCATCTCCAATATCACAGGGAATTTCTCGCCTGCCGTGCGCGCGACCGGCAGCCACACGTTGGCCGACAACTCAACCCCGTCACGCATCGACAGGCGGACGTTGTAGCGAGCTTCGACTTCGTAGTTGGATTCTGACATCGCTGGCCTCCAAAGTAAAACGTGATGCGTGAAACGTGAGAAGCACTCACGCATCACGCATCACGCGTCACGCGACGGCCTACGGGCTTACGCGTGTCAGCACGACCGGCTGCACGCCGGGGATGCCGGCCGGCGGCACGTAGGTGAACGTATCGCCCGAGCACTCGTACGTGAACGCCGTGCTCGTTCCGTCGGCCGAGACGCCGAACAGCGACGCCAGTTCATTCGACGTGCCGGAGAAAAGCTCGGTGCCGGCCATGGTCGCCGAGAACGTCAAGTCGTCGACGTTCGGGTCCGAGAACAGCATCTCGCCGCCGTCCGCCTCGTAAGCCGCCGTCCCCATGCCGTCGATGCTGACCGCCATATCGAACGTCAGGTCTTGCATGGACATAGCGAAGTTCACGACGAAGTCATTCGCATCGATGGTGGCCGTGCCGTCAGACGCGAACGTATAACGCAGGTAACCTTCCTGGCCTGAAAACTCAAACTCGGCGCTCGCGCCCGCAGCGGCCATGATCGAAGCCAGATACTGGCCCATATCGCTCAACTCCCACGTGCCGACGACGCAGGCATCGCCGGAGGCCGCAACTGGCTCGGGCGTGTCTGTCGGAACGGGCGTGTCCGTCGGCCTCGGGGTGGGCGTAGGCGCAGTCGTCGCCGTCGGCGGAACGGGCGTCGGCGTGGGCGATGCGGCAGCGCCGGTGCAGGCCGTCACAGCCAACATCACCGCGATGGCGAACAAGGCGACTTTACTGTGTAAGAGGTTCATAGAGCAGTCTCCATTCAGGTGTGGAATGCGCCAATTTTACCAGACGTCACGGGCGTGTCATTCGGCTCGCGAGTGCTGTTACGCTTCTCGCCGTCGATACATCGCCATCACCCGCTGCAGCGCGTCAAGTGGCAGCGCGCGCGCGGTGCGGCCGCGATAGCCGCTCATGGTTTCGGCCGCGCACAGCGCATTGAGGATGGATTCCTCGACCGCTTCGGCGACTGCCTCAAAGAATGGGTTCAAGTGATGGTGCGGCAGCATGTGCACAGCGTGCAGCTCTTTCGCACTTGCGTACACGTGGTTGCCAGTCGCGAACGCGATAAAAATGTCGCCACTGCCGTTGTGCGCCACGCTCCCGACCCGCGCCAGACCAACCGCCGCGCGCCGGGCGAGCCGCTTGCACTGCGCGGGGATGAGCGGCGCATCGGTGGCGACCACGACGATGATCGACCCTTCGACTACGCTCAGGGCAGGCCCGTCGGCAGGCCGCTCCGTCCAGGGCGACGGCGTGTGGTCGTAACCGATCTCGCGGCCGACGGGCACGCCGTCGACGCGCAGCAGATGCCGATCGCCATGGTTGGCCTGCACCAGTGCGCCAACCGTGTGCTCGCTGCCTCCAACCTCGACGACTCTCGACGACGTGCCGATGCCGCCTTTGAAGTCGTGGCAGATCATGCCCGTCCCGCCGCCGACGTTGCCCTCGGCGACCGGGCCACTGGCTGCCGAATCGAGCGCCTGGCGCACGTGGGCCTGCGTCAGGTGAAACGCGTCGATGTCGTTCAGCCAGCCGTCGTAGGTTTCGGCGATCACCGGCAGCTTGAACGCGAAAGGCGTCGGCTTATCCACGCCATACGCCACGACCGCTTCGTGCGCGGTGCCGACCTGATTCGTGTTGGTGATGGCGATTGGCGACGTGAGCAAGCCAAACTCCTCGACGAATGGCAGGCCGGTCATCTCGCCGCAGCCGTTGAACGAGAAGTATCCGGCGAAGGCGTTGTCCTGCCAGATCAATCCGTCGCGCGGCACGATCACGGTCACGCCGGTGCGCGCGACGCGCGGCTCATCGTAGAAGAGTGTCGTATGGCCGACGAGAATGCCGGGCACGTCCGTGATCGCGTTGTATAGTCCGGTGGGATAGATACCGATGGATACTCCCAAATCGCGTAGTCGGGCGCGAGACATGCCTTCCTCCTATCTTGCGGCAAGTTCTAGGGATTGGAAACTGTGTTAAGTGTTGACGCAAATGAAGACTTCGGAAGTCTGCGCGACTTCCGAAGTCTGAGGTTCTTTCTAAAGCCAAGCGGCTTCGGGCGGTTGCAGCAACATTCGCAGAAGATTAGCGACTTGCTCGACAGGAATACCATTGGTACAGTAGAAACCTACATTAACGTAGTAAACCCGATCACTGGCGCGCACGTAGAAGTTCTTACCGGCCTTAAGTTTCGCCAGAGCGGCATCTAACTGGGTGATGTGTTGATCAGCAGGCTCATGGCGGCCAAAGATGTACACAGGTTTCATTAGATCGCGGACGATTGTCATGGCCTTACTCCTCGACCTCTTCCTCGTCGTTTTCGTAGCTCACCGTCCCGCCCAGTTCGCGCAGACTGTCCTTAATCTCCTGCATCTCGTCGTCGCTCAAGTTCCAGACCTGGGCGGCCAGCCTGTCGATTTCTTCCTCTATTTCGACTACCCTATCGCCTCTACCCTTAGCGGCAGCTTTATGGGCGGTCTTTGACGCGGCAGCCAGTGACCTATGCGTTTCGTTCTTCGGATCATACTTGGGCAGGGCGATGCGGGTGAGAACGTGGGGATTGAACTGAAGATTTATCGCCACTGAAAGAATCGACAATCCGACCGGTGACGAGTTAAGTAGCGCACACAGGTAGTGCGATTCGTTCTCTGTTTTACAGGGGACAAGCATGAGTTTGTGGTCAGGTATACACACTTTCCCGTCAACCTCACCCGCAACCGCTGCCGTGAATTTGGAGGCCATTTCACGCCAGATGACTTTGTAGGGTGCAAAGGTGTAGTCACCAATGTTGTACATTGTCCAAAATTCAGCGGTTTCTTTGCCACCAAAGTACTTCTTGAAGGCTGATCGTTCAAGCAACTCTTTCTTGAACTGGCTAAGCCACTGATACGACTGCGGTGCAATGTCACGCAACCACTCTTCTCTGTAGCCAGCGCGCGTTTCTGGGTCTTGCACCATCAGAATATGTAGACTGGGCATCGCGTTCCAGCGAGTTACATCTCGCCCACGCAGTAAAGGATAGAGCAGTTCCATCTCAATCTTGTAGCCCGTGTACTGCTTGACCTTACGCTTCGCTCCTTTGAGATAGTTGGTCACGAAAGCGTGCTTCTTTCCCGCCATCGCGTCAATCGAAAGCCAGTAAACGCCGTTCGCGCCGCCGGTGTTTGAGCCTTCGTAAGCTTGATATACTGGTATCACGTTTCCTGTGAACTTTCGCAGCGCGCGGATCGCCTTGTGCCGAGCGGTGAGCCAGCGATCGGTTTTCAGGCCATTCTGCGTTTTGTTCACCGGCTCGGCGACCAGCTTATAGCGTTCCGTCTTGCGCATGATCTGATCAAGCGAGTCGGTCGTGTAAACCGGCTCGTTCGCGCGCCACAGGACATAGTCCACCGGGTATTCAACTTCCTGTCCCTTCCTGACGATGAAGACAGCGGTGCGGTTCGTCGCGTCCTCGAACGGCTGAAACACGCTCATATCGTTCACGCGCAACGGCGCGAAAAACGTCACCGTCTGCGGGATGACGAAGCGACGAAAGCCTTCGCCGGCTTCGGTCTTGAACACCGTCTGCGTGATCACGAACGTCAGATGTCCGCCGTTCTTGAGCAGCTTGTCGACGGCGACGTACGTCATCAGCATAGATAGGTCTTTCTTTCCCGCGCCATGCCGGACGGAGGTACCCTTGGCACCGCTGCCTGCCGCCCGGAACAGGCCGTACTCTTTCCAGTAGCGCTGCTGCGCGTCCCGGTAATCGTCGGGCAAGCTTTCCCAGTTCACCCACGGCGGATTGCCGACGACAATGTCGAACCGGCCGCCGGTCTTCACCTCCAGCACCGGCGCGAAGCGGTTGAGCAAGAAACGCCCCCACAGGCCGTTCATACCAGCCTGTTCCAGCGCGAGCATGTCATCATACAGCTTCGCCAACAAAACCTGCCCGCGCCCGATCTGCGACGTCGGCTCGACCGACCCGCCGAATTGTCGCATGTACAGATCGCTCAGGTTCAGTTTCCTGTCCGCCTCGGAGCGAAAGCGGTTACTACCCCAGCCCCGACTCAAGCCATCGCGGATCAGGTCGGCCAGTTCCGCAAGCTTGCCGCCGTCCACAACCGGCGCGGGGATGATCAGCACCTGATTCTCCGGCCGATCGTCCGGGCGAAGTTCCTTGATCGCCTCCAGGTCGACACGGTAGACGCCACCCTGCTCCTCAAGTCCCGACTGCCGGGGAGCGGCAGGAATCATGATGCTATCGGTCAGATAGACCGGGATGGTGATCGCCTCGTCCAGCGCAAGCAACCCTTCTCGCCCACGGATCAGGTCGCCAAGGGCGATCAGGTAATTGGCGCGTGCGGTCAGCACCGCCAGCGGGTTAAGATCGAAGCCAACGATGTTGCGCGTGATCAGCGCACGCGCCGTGTCTGCATCCATGCCGCGTTCTGCTACCCAGGCGCGGGCAAGCTTGATCGCCTCCACCAGAAACGTGCCAGAACCACAGGCTGGATCGAGCAGGCGTGTGTGCGGATCGCCGTCGTAGCCCGAGAATTCGCGGACTTCGGCGAGCGTAAACTCCGCCAGCCAGTCGGGGGTGTAGTATTCGCCCAGCGCATGGCGCACTCGCTGCGGGAAGAGATGCTGGTACAGGTCTTTGAGCAGGTCACGCGTTTTCTCTGGGCGCAGGTCGAACGTGGCGATCTCGTACTCCGAGAGCCTAGCGATCACGGCGCGCACCGCCAGGCCCAGATCATCATCCCACACGGATGGCTCAACATACCAGTCGAAGAGTTCGCCTTCCAGAAAATTGCGGATGTGAAAGCGGGCGAAGCTGCCGCCCTCGCGCTCCATGTCATATAGATGCTCGCGGAGCGTGTTGGGATCGAAACCGGCGAGAGCTTCCAGCGTCGTGGTCAGTGTCGAGCAACAGTAGTTCACCAATTGCTCGGCCGATAGCATTTTCACCAGCAGGCCGTAATAGGTAGACAGCGCGAAGAAGAAGGCGGCGGCGTTGAAATCGGCCGCACGGCCTGAAATAGCGTACAACTGATGCAGTTCCGCGAACCGACTGGTGGCCTCTTTCTCTTCAAACGAGACCACTTCGCGGAACAGCTTGCGCCACTCGGCGTAGCGAGCGCGCACGGCTGCGCCGGCTCTGCCGCTCTGCCCCAAAGCCCGCGTCGCTCTCGCGTAAAACCGCTGCACCACGTCCTTTGCGAGCGGATTAACCGTTGGGGTGCGTCCTTCCTCGACGGTTGCAAAGTCGGCGGCCAAACTCGCCGCGTTGAGCGGCCGTTTGCGCGCCGAGCGCATAAGCACGAGCAGACGGTGAATCGGATAATACTCGGATTCGGAAAGCGGCATCGCGGCGGACACATCGAACACGCCGAGCGGAGGCAGATACCGCACGAAGAAGATGTGGAAGCCGTCCAGCCCCACGCCCGCATAATCGCCCAGATGCTCCAACCAGCGATCGGTATAATCTTTGCGCGCCCGGTCGATAATGTAGCGCGCAAGCTCCGTGACCGCCTGTTTGTTGCCGGGAGTGAGGCCAGCAGGCAGCTCCGGCGCGGCGATGAGCGAAGATGTCACCTCGGGCACATTGAACTTGCAGCCGGGCGCGGGCTTCAGCACATCGGGTGCTTTCATCTCCAGAATCACGTTGCTGAAGACCAGATCGGCCCTGCCCGTTCCGCCGCTGCGGCCAGCGCCGATGACGGCCACTTGCGACGAGAGATCGATTTCAACACCTAGGCGCTTCGCCGCGCCTTCCAGTATAGGGCGCATCAGGTCTTCAAAGTTCGCTTCCAGAGCGGCGCCTCTCTTTCCAGCGCGCAAAGCTCTCTCCGCCGCCTGCCTGATTTCCAGAGCAAGTTGGAGCGCATCGGCCTGTTGGACAAGCAAGGGGGAAGAAGCAGACTTGGCCATGGCACGAATTCTAGCACTAATGGGGAGTAAATCAACCTTTGAATACGACACGTCCATCACACACGGTGAGCACGGGTTGGACTTGATCAATCGCTTCCGGCGATACGGCGAAAATATCGTCCGACAAGAGCACTAGATCTGCCAGCATCCCGACGCGCAGCTGACCCTTGACCAGTTCCTGGAATTCCGCGTAAGCCGCGTCGCGTGTGTAGGCGACGAGCGTATCGGCCAGTGCCTGTCGATGATGCAGGCCGCCCTCCACCCACGGCTTCCGATTCAACGCCATGTGCACGCCGCGCATCGGGTTCTGGCTGACGACCGGCCAATCGCTGCCGAAGGCGAGCATCGCTCCCGCCTCGCGCAGACTACGCCAGGCGAAACTGCGGTCCCAGCGCGACGGCCCGACGCGGGAGGGCCAGATGTCGATGCCAGTCGCGCTCGCGGGCGCGTGCAGCGGCTGCATCGACGCGATCACGCCTAACGGCTTGAAGCGCAGCAGGTCGTCGGGATGAATCAGCTCGACGTGCTCGACGCGATGCCGGCTGTCTCGTGCGCCGTTGGCAAGCCGCGCGGCTTCGAACCCGTCGAGCGTGCGCCGAACGGCAGCGTCGCCGATGGCGTGGACGAAAATCTGTAAGCCCAGCCGGTCGGCCTCGATGGCCATGCGATTGAAGTGCTCTACGCTGAAGTTGGCGTCGCCGCGCACGCCGGGTCGCCCATCGTAGTCGTCCAGCAGCAGGCCGGTGTACGACTCGATCACGCCGTCCATGAAGAACTTCACAGCGCCGCCGCGCACCCAATCGCTGTGATGCATCTCGCGCATCGCCACGGCATCTTTGGCGAGCGCCTCGATTGGCGTATCGGGCCTGACGCTGTACGGCACGTACACGCGCAGCGTCAGCTCGCCCAGGTCTTCGAGCGCTGCATACAGCGCGAGCTGGCCGGCGTCGCCGTCCATGTTGTGAACGCTCGTCACGCCGAACGCGGCGGCCTGCGCGAGTCCTTTCCGCAGCAGCGCCCGCTTCTCGACATCGTTCGGCTCGGGGACGAGATCAAACACCGGCCGATAGGCGCCTGGCTCGCGCAGCTCGCCGCTCGCCAGCCCGTCGTCGCCGAGGACAATCTCGCTGTTGGGGGCAACCGTCTTGCCGTTCTCCAGCAGGCTCGCGCGGCGCAGCGCTTCGGTATTGGCCCACGCCGTATGCGTGTCGTAGGCGAAGACGATCAGCGGGCGGTCGGCGATAATCGCGTCGAGGTCGCGCCGCGTGAGCATCCGGCCGCCAGGCAGAATCGCGTACGGCAGACCGTATCCGACCAGCCACTCGCGTCGGGGATAGTCGCCGGCGAAGGCGCGCAGCGCTTCGGCGAGCGCTTCATAACTTCTGACCTCGCCGAGTTGTGCGTCGCCCAATCCAATCGAGCCTAGCAACAAATGGAAGTGGCTGTCGACGAAGCCAGGCATGAGCGTGCAGCCTTGCGCATCGATAACGCGCGTGCCGGGGCCGCGCCAGGCAGCGCCGTCGACATCGCTACCCACGAATACGATTCGATTGCCGCGCACGGCGACCGCCTCGGCGTGCGGATTCGCCGGATCGGCGGTGAAGCATCGGGCGTGAGTGATCATGATGTCAGCGTGTGGGGACATGCCTGACCTCACTGGGCAGCGAACGGACACGCGAGCAAGTATAGTAGCAATTCACGCGCCAGGGTAGCTCAACGGCCACGATTATACTTGACGTTTCAATTTGAAAGTGCTCACGGCGCCAGTTAGGTTCTCCCCATGCCGATGGGATCGTTTACCGTGTCGCCGGAAAATCACCTGCATCACGCGCGGCAGCCGCAGGCGGTCCACCTCACTGGCCTCCTCAACAGCGTGCGGGCGCCGGCCGATGACTCAAATGCGCTGGCTCCGCTGCCCGCTCCGGCCACCGCCTACGCGAACGGGTACAGCTGCTGACACTGCGACTTGGCTTAATTTCCAAGTTGTTCTAAACTTAAGATCGGTGGGATGCGGTGTCGCCCGATCAGGGGTGGCTTAGTTCAACTCAGGATTATGTGGCGGCCCCGCGCCACATGAATCCTTATTCGTTAGCCGGCACTGCGAATGTCGTCGGTTCCGGAGAAAGTACGATGAATTCTGGAAGGTCGTTACCTTGGACAATTGCGTTGATCAGCTTTGTATTAGCTCTAATACAACTCGGCGTACAACAATCAGGAATCAATACAGGATATGCACAGTCGGGCCCTGTAGTGATCGATTCGGTTCATCCAGCCCCCCCATATTGCGTGCTTCGCAATTCGCTCTATCTCTACGAAAGGCTCCTTGTGCTGACTGGACAGAATTTCTCTACAACAGAGCATCGTTTACAATTCCGAAAAGTATCCACTGGGGACCTCTCAATCCACTTTGGATTGGAAGTAAACTGGGAAAGCTCAACGAGGATTACAGTGGATATAGGCCTTATTAAGCACCTGCTTTGGCCCGACAGCAAAGTCACCCTTACTGTGCGCATTACCAATGCGGACCTTGACCCTGTCTCGGACTGGTCACCAGAGTTCATCCTGGCTGATGATGTCGATGCTTGTGGCATTGCCCTGCCCACGCCTACGCCAGAGCCCACGCGTGAACCTACAAGAGGTGTTGTCGGGGATCTGTGGGCAGATGTCATCATTGGCCAACGCGATTTCTCGGAGTTCACACCTTATGAGGTCGTACCATACAAAGTGTTCAATCCAGGGGGTGTCACCGTTGACAGGACTATGAGTCCCGGAAGGGCGTATGTGTGGGATTCAGGTAACAGCCGCATTCTCGGAATTGACCTCGCTACATGCTACGCAAGTGCAAGCCCTTGCACCGCCGACATCGTCATCGGCCAACCTTCTGCCTCTGACTACTCAGCCTGTAATGGAGATAGTGGATTTCAGCACTATCCGAACCGCGCCTCTGCCAGCGCGGCCACACTATGTGGGATACCAGAAGACACCCTGAGTATTCTGGAAAACAAATCTTTCGTAACCATGGCAGTTGACGAACAGGGTAATCTCTACGTCCCTGACCATCATAATCATCGAGTTCTAAAGTATATTAGCCCTTTCACAACTGACACCATGGCTGATGAAGTATGGGGGCAGGCTGATTTTTCAGGGAATCTCTGTAATTGGGGGGCTTCTTCTCCTACTGCGTCGAGCCTATGTTTCTTCTCAGGTTTTCATGGCGAGGGGAGTGGCGTAGAGTTAGATTCAGACGGGAACTTGTGGGTAGTTGATACCGGTAATAATCGCATAGTCCGATTTCCGAGAAATGAAGCCACAGGAGTCATTTCAAAAACAGCCGACTTAGTTCTGGGTCAGAGTGATTTCGTATCATCTTCGCCTGGAACTACATTGAGTCGGCTTAACTCTCCATCGGGGCTACGTTTCGATTCGAACGGTCAATTGTATGTTCCCGACACAAGCAATGACAGAATACTGGTGTTCACCCCTCCTTTTTCTAGTGGGATGAGCGCCGCGTCAACATTCGGTTCACAATTTCACGACCCCCTAGGCCTGGAGATGGACTTGTTTGAGGAAGGAGTCTGGGTCTACGACCGTGGTAACTCAATGATAGAGCTATGGGATTGGGATGGAGTTACAGTCAAAAAGGTACTGGGTAAAGACACTTATAGACTCAGTAGATCCGAATTTCCGTGTATGAGCCGCGTGACGGCGTGAAAAGTAGCGGGGCTTGCCCCATTCCTGTAAGATTGGAGGTGCTCAGCCACAATCTCAGGAGGACAAGCCCATGTCGAAGGATACCCTGAAAC
>DATEUJ010000007.1:0-3461 GCA_035283185.1 Anaerolineae bacterium
CGGGTTGGGCGAACCCAGCGTGGCGCTGACGGGGTTGCTTAGCGTGACAACGAGGGTCTCGTTCTCCTCAAGGGTTGTGTCCCCGATGATCGCGACGCTGAAGGTCCTGGTCGTCGTGCCGGGCGCGAAGATGAGCGTGCCGCTGGTGGCGGCGTAGTCGCTGCCGGCCACCGCCGTGCCGTCGCTCGTGGCGTAGCTTACCGTAGCCGTCACGTCCGTCGCGCCGGTGAGGGTAGCGGTGATGGTCGCCAGGCCAGCGCCTTCGTTCACAGTGTAGGCGGCGGCGCTGAACTGAACGGCAGGCTCCGGGTCGTCGTTGAGGATAGCGCCGACAGCCTGGTCGTCGGCGATCGTCGCGTTGGTGACGTTGAACAGGTTGACGAAGAAGGTCTCGTCACTCTCGTACAGGGTATCACCCTTGATTTGGGCTGTGATAGTCTGGGTGATCGTGCCCGGAGGGAAGGTCAGCGTCGTCTGCCTGATACGAAAGTAGTCGGACGGCCAGTTGGCGGTGCCGTTAGCGGAAGCGTAGTCCACCGTCACTTGCTGGTTGCTCGCAGCCGAGAGCCTCACGGTGAACACAACGTTGGACTTGCTGCTATTCCCTTCGAGGGCGCTCACGTCGGTGATCGACAGGCTAGGTAGCGAATCGTCGCTCGTTATGGTGCCCACACCCTGGCTGTCGGCGATCGTCGCATTGCTGGCGTTCGCCAGATTGACGAAAAACGTTTCGTCCGTCTCGATCGTATTGTCGCCATTGACGGTGATGGCGACCGTCCGGGTGGTCTCGCCCGGCGCGAAGGTCAACGTCGTGGCGGCGATCGCGGTGTAATCTGTCGGCGCGGCGGCTGTGTCGTCGGCGGTGGCGTACTCGACCGACACGGTCTCCGTGCTGGTCGTCGACAAAGCCACCGTGAAAATCGCTTCGACAGCGCCGCTGTCTCCCTCGACGACGCTCGCATCATCGATCGACAGGCTCGCCAGTACGGGGTTATTGTCGGTGGCGGCTAGTGCCAGTACTGTGACAGTCAGAGCGACGATCAGTGCTACCAGCGTGGCGGTGATCCTGACAAAACCAGAGCGCGTGCGAGCGTGTATTGAACCTGCAGGGGATGGCATCAAACCCTCCGTGACGACGAGCGACAGCTGCCACGATCTGTGGCCTGACAGTCTATGAGCCGGCTTTCAACAAAGTCGTCGCTCACGATAGCGACCGGCTGAACGACGAACGTGGCAATAACCTGATAGATTGCAGGTTGAGTGACGGTAAACACGACGACTGTGCCGAAAACGATCAGGAAGGTGGAAACTTTGCTCTAGTCTGAGCTTAAGAAGTTAGAAAATTAGATCGAAAAAGTTAGAATTAGATTTGTACTGCGTTGGCGAATCGTGAAGCTGGCGAGGAGGCAGGCGGGTTCTATGCCCCGGAGCGGTCATTACCGCGTTTTAGGCGGATACTTGTCGAGATCCTATCGAATCCGAGGTCATCCTCGCTTCTTGTGATGCCTGATCGCCTTCAGCACTCGATCCGGCGTCAGCGGAAACTCGTCGAACCAGACGCCGATCGCGTCGTACACCGCCGCGCACACAGCGGGCGCGAAGGGCAGGTATGGCATCTCGGCCATGCCGCGCGCGCCCCACGGGCCGAGCGGATCAGGCTCCTCGACCAGAATCGAGTGCACTTCCTGCGGCGCGTCGAGGGCGGTCGGGATCAAGTAGTTGCTCAGGTACGGCGTCAGCACCCGGCCGTCCTTCGTCTGGAAGTTCTCGATGATCGCGTAGCCCTGCGCCTGGACGATCGCGCCCTCGATTTGCCCCCGGATCAGCTTCGGGTTGATCGCCTTGCCCACGTCGTCGGCGCACCATACGCGCAGCACGCGCACGTGTCCCGTCTCGGTATCGACCTCGACCTCGACCGTCTCGGCGACGTAGCCGTAGGTGAAGTTCGGCATGCTCTGGCCGGTCTGCGCATCGAACGGCGTCGTCTTCGGCGGGCGATAGATGTACTCGCCGATGGCCGGCCGCTCTTCGTCGATCCATTTCTTCATGGCGAACTCGGCCGCGCCAAGGATGGCGTTGCCAGCCATGAACGTCATGCGTGACGCCGACGCGCTGCCCGAGTCGCCGCTCGTCGCCGTGTCCGACGCGACCAACCGCACCCGCTCGATCGGGATGTCCAGCGCGTCGGCGGCCATCTGGCGCATGGCGGTGTGCGCGCCCTGGCCGACGTCGGCGCCGGCGTGGTACACGATGGCCTCTTCAATGTCGGCCTTGCCGCGCAGCTCGACCTTCGCCGCGCAGCGCTCCGCAAACCCGAACGAGAAGCCGACGTTCTTGAAGCCGCAGGCGAAGCCGACGCCGTACTTCTTGTGCGCATGGCGGCTCGACGCGCGCGGCGGGCGCTGCCAGCCGGATTCGGTCTGCGTCCAGCCGGATGCCTCTGCGCAGCGTTCGACGACCGTCTCCAGGCTGACGCCTTTCGGAACCGGGGTGCCGACGGAGAGGATCGATCCCTCGCGCACGACGTTCTTCAAGCGGAACTCGACGGGGTCGATGCCCAATGCGAGCGCCAGCTTGTCCATCTGCATCTCGGCGGCATACAACCCCTGCGGCCCGCCGAAGCCCCGGAACGCGCCGCTCGGGATGTTGTTCGTGTACACCGCGTAAGAATCCACCTTGACGTTCGGAATTTCGTACGCGCCGGTGCACATCAGCGTGGCGTTGCCCTGCACCTTGGTGGAGGTGTAAGCGTACGCGCCCGCGTCGCTGTACAACAGGACTTCGGCGGCGAGGACTTTGCCTTCCTGGCTCGCGCCCCACTTCGTCTTGACGATCATCGGGTGGCGCTTGTGATGGCCGAGGATCGACTCCTCGCGGCTCCACACGATCTTGACCGGCCGGTCGATGCCGCGTTGATGCAGCCGCCATACGGCGAGCGCGAGCACGATCTGCACCGACATATCCTCCCGCCCGCCGAACGCGCCGCCGATCGCCGGATAAATGACGCGCACCTGCCGCTCCGCGTCCGGCAGGCCGAGCGCGTGCGCGATCTGCTTGCGGTCTTCGTGCGTCCACTGCCCGGCCACCTGCACCGTCACCCGGCCGACTTCGTCGACAGTGGCCAGCCCGGCCTCGGGCTGGAGATAGGCGTGCTCCTGGGGGGGTGTGTGATACTCGGCCTCGACAATGGCATCGCACTTCGCCCACGCTGCGTCGGCGTCGCCCTTGCGAATGCGGTAGTGATTCAGGATGTTGCCGGGCTTGTCGGGATGCAACTGCGGCGCGCCGGGTCGCATCGCCGCGCGGATGTCGGCGACGACCGGCAAGTCTTCGTAATCGATCTCGATCAGATCGCGCGCGTGCGCCGCCTGCTTCTCGGTCTCGGCGATCACCAGCGCGACCTGGTCGCCGACGAAGCGAACGACGTCGCCCCCACCCCCAACCCCTCCCCCGCCCAGCGG
>DATEUJ010000008.1:0-42883 GCA_035283185.1 Anaerolineae bacterium
CGTTTTCAGAATCGCCAGGGCTTCGCCGGGGGAAAGTTGGTCGATGATCGCGTGGGGGTCTGGCATAGCACTCCCTCAGGCTGTGCGCTTGGTCTTGATTTCTTGCCGGTCGATCTCTGCTTCCAGAAATGCCCTTTGCTCTTTCGTCGCAACACGAACTGCGGACTGGCATACTTCGCTCGCAAAGGACTGTCCACCATCCCGCCGAATGAGTGGCACGGTGACAGCCGCGAAGGCTTCAGGAGTTGCGGTTGCCGCCAGTGACCTCAGGTATGCGGACGTGAACCGCTTCTCATCCCCCGGGATCATCCAACTACCGTACTCGTCGGCAAACACAATTTCCTTGCCGGATTCCATTGCATCAATCAATTCAAACAACAGGCCGAAGCAGGCAGTAGCCAGTTGATGGTCTTTCTGCTTAGTCAGTTGGGCGCTGGATGCAAGCAGTTCGCCCAGGCGATCGAACCAGGCTTCAGTCTCTGGCGGGATGTACCTATAGTTCTTCGAGTTCATGTTGAACGGCGCGTAGTATGCACCCGCCAACGATTCGCGCTGGAATCTCCTGATCGTGCGCAGGAGCTTCTTGCCATCGACCGGCGCAACTGGTGATGTTGGGGCTTTGCTCATTCCAGTGTCTCCCGCTACAACCCAAGCACAGTGTACCGCTGTCAAGCGCAGCACAGCTGAAAGCTCTGCGGGTCGGCGCCAGAGCGGATCATGGACTCGGTGAGCTTAGGCAGAGCCATAGTCATATCCTCTCAATCGGATAGTGGATCGAGCATGCCCACTGCCGGGACTACCTGTTGCTCAAGCTTCTGGTTCACGGCAGCACGGCACACCTATTATAAAGCCGGATCGATTTATTGTTCTCGCCTGTTAGAGCTTTGGTGCCGCGCGGGGCCAGGCAGATGGGTATGAGACCGTATCCGGCCACTCGATATCTTCACTCTCCGTGCATCAGTCCAAAAGGTGCTATACTTGCTCCAGCAATCTGACACGCGTTTACCCGTCTCATAGGGCAGGAAGAAGACTATGATCGAGCCACAAACTTTGGTGAATGCAAAGTTGTATCCCAATGTCATCTCCAACTTCGCCGCCATCAGCCGGCTGGACGTGCTTCACAGCCTGCTGGGCGAAGTTCACATTTCCACCGACGTTTACGCCGAAATTCAAGACGGCCTCAGCGAAGGCTTCAACTTCTATACCGGCATCGAATCTCACATTCACCCGCTGACGCCCGGCGGTTGGCTGCGCTTGGCCTCGATGGATGACGAGGAACTGCGCCTGTTCGGCCCGCTGCCAGAGGCGCTGCATCGCGGTGAGGCCTCGTGCCTGGCGATTGCGGCGAAGCGCGGCTGGGCAAGGATACCATTTCCGAACTGACGGCGTTCCGAATCACTCCCTTCGGCGAGTGGTTGCTGGGCGCGATTGCAGTTTGAAGTGGAGGTGCAAATGATAGACGACTACGACAAGGCGATGGCTTTGCTGCAAAAGATGGAAGCGCAACTTCCCATCCCGGCGCGGCCGACCAGCGCTCTGGCTCGCTCGATGAAGGACAAGGGCATCCACATGGCCCACGACGAGAAACTGGCGATCAAGCGCGTATTCTACGCGGGCGACGAGGGTGGCATCATGTGCGACGTCACACCCGAAGGAGCGGAGGCCAAGAAGGAGGCCGTTGTTTGCTCGCTCACGCACTTGCGCGTCGATTCCCGCCACCCGCTGGCCGGCGAGATTCACGCGTATCAACAAGCGCGCACGCGGATACTGGCGCAGCAAGGCGGTCCACGCGCGCCGTTCTCTTTTACAGTGGAGCCGCGTAAGCGGCGCGGGCATTAAGCTGGACTTTATCCATCGCTGCCGATACATTTACGCTATTGGCTGAAGCCCATCGACCAGTACTGACTGGGGTTGCTTGGTTATCCAGAAAGTCCCTAAAACCCTCATTCATCTCCATAGTGGGTACCCTCTGGTCTCTTTTCCCAGCGGCACCTTGTTGGAGAGAACACCGAACGCTCTTGTCAACAGGCAATTTGCGTGATATTCTTCTATTCAAATGAACGCCCGCGCGTTGACCCGAATCCTGACGTTGGCGCTGATCGCGGCATTCGTGCTTCCCACCGTCGCGCACGCCTTTCCCTGCGATGGGATGATGTGCGCGCCCGGCATGACCGTGCCGCTCGACGCCTGCGACTTCGCAATATGCACATTCGTGTTGATCGGCGTAGCAGCGCTGGGCGTGATCCTCAGCATGTTGCCAAGTCGGCTCTCCGAGTCAACCCCATTCGTGCGCGCGGTTAATCTCCCCCCACTCGTCCCACCCCCTCGATCTGTGTAGCACGCAGCTATCACCGCTTTCCCTAAGTCAGTGTCATCACACTCGTTCGTGTTGGATTAGCCTGAGGCCAGAATGCCGAGGGTCATTTATAGCTGTATAGCCAGCGCGCGCGTCAGCCAGTCGAGATGTCGGCGCACGTTGACCAACCGATCAGAATGGTATCGATTGCCCGATCCACCATGCCCAGAATCATCCTTTGGACAACGCTGGCGCTCTTCATTCTCCTGATAAGCGCTTGCGCTGGGCGGTCGATGCTGACCGATACACCCGGGGATTACGAAGGCACGTCACTCGACAGCCCGGCAGTGGATTTCCGGCTCAAGGATCAAAATGGCACGACGATAGCGCTGTCTGATTTTCGTGGCCGGGTAGTCGTACTCGCGTTCCTGGACAGCCAGTGCCGCGAAGTTTGTCCACTGACTGCCGCTCATTTACGAGCGGCCAATCAGATGCTCGGCGACGACGCGGCTGCGGTGGCGTTCATCGGAGTTAACGTCAACGCACAGGCGAATACTGTGGAAGACGTAGTGGCGATTACTTCGAAGTGGAAGTTGGATGAAATCCCCACCTGGCATTTCTTGACCGGGAGCACCGAGGAACTTGAACCCGTCTGGAAGGCTTACGGCATCGCGGTTATTCCGGGAGAGGACGAGATACAGCACACACCGGGCGTCTTTCTCATCGATCAAACAGGTAACCAGCGGTGGTACGTGTCCACGCCGTTTGACGAGACCGGCACGCCACAATGGACGACGCCCTTGAGTGAGCTGCTGGTGAGACACATTCGCAAACTCTTGAGCGGGGGATAAGGGTATGATGTCACGAAGAACCGGTACGTTAATGACACTGATTGTTGGAGCATGGCTGCTCGCTGCCTGCGCGAACGCTGCGCCGACGAAGCCAGCCGACTCACTCTCGACCAGCGGCGGGCTATCCGATCCGGCCGGGCCGCCCGTGCCGCGCGAGATCGGGCCAAGCGAGTCGGTTGCGTTGGCCTACGATCCGGCCGATGGCAGCCTGCTCAAGGCTGATCGCGATGGCCTGTTTCGCTGGCGCGCGGAGAGCGGCTGGGAGAATATCGACATTCCACAGAACACCTTTGGCCTGTCAGGCGTAATCATCAACCCCGATCAGCCGAGGATGATCTATGCCAGCGGCCCCGGTTTCGGCGTCATCCGCTCCGGTGACAGTGGGCAGAACTGGCAGTCCATCAACACGGGCCTCTCCAGCCTGGATGTCACCGCGCTCGCGCTGCACTCGTTCCGCCGTGACACGCTGTATGCCTGGGTGCGCGGCGAAGGCGTCTACCGCACCGAAGACGGCGGCGCGACCTGGGGGCGAATGCCCGATCAAGGCCCGCCTGATAAAGAAGTGCGCGGCCTGACCCATTCGACACTACCCGGCAGTATGAACACCGGCTGGCTGTACGCAGCTACGCCGACGGGCGCATACCTGAGCATGGACTGCTTTTGAGGATGGCGCGCGATGGGCAGTTTGCCCACGAACACCCTGATCCGCTCTGTCGCGGTTGATCCGCTCAATCCACAGCGCGTGTACGCCGCCGGCCCAGCGGGCGTGTTCCGATCCGATGATGGCGGGCTGACATGGGAAGCGACCGGCGATGGTCTGGCAGGTGAGCCGGTAGCCGTTACACTCGATCCTGCATCGCCGCAAAACGTCATCGCCGTTACCGCAGATGGCTCGATCTGGCGATCGACCGACGGCGCGACGATCTGGCAAGCGGTGGAGGCCGGCAAGTGAGGTCGAAGTTATGGAGATGGTTACTGGTGATGATGGCGGCTCTAGCTGCCTGCGGGGGTAACGCATCGACGCCTGCTTCAACAGTCACACCGTATCCCACACTCGATGTTGGGGAGGTGAGCCGAGGGCGCGACATATATCAGCAGAACTGCGCGACTTGCCACGGTACAAACGCGGAAGGCGCGGCGAACTGGGCAACACCCGGGCCCGATGGACTCTATCCACCTCCACCGCACGACGACACCGGGCACACCTGGCATCATTCCGACCGGGTGCTCTACGAAATCATTCGCGACGGGATGGGCGACCCGCTGCGGCCTGGCTCGCCGCTGCGCATGCCGGCGTGGAGAGGCAAATTAAACGATGCCGAGATTCGCGCCGTGATCGAATATTTCAAGAGCCTGTGGACAGAGGAGCATCGACAATGGCAGTGGAATGAGACGCTGAAGGATTTCGCGCCGACGCCGACAGTCGTGCCGCAAGCGAGTGATGAGCACCAATTCGATGGCACCTACATCGAAGGGCCGGCCCCGCGCGATCTGGATCGGTTCGTCGTGCAGTTAGTGGATGCCGAGGGCAAGGTGGTCGCTCAAACGGACGAAGATCCGGACAGCCCGGCCTACGGCGCACCCTTCGCGCTGCCAGCCAACGCCGACAACTTGCGGATTGTGGTCAAGACTGGGGAGCGAATCAACCTGGGCAAGCGACACTTCTACAAAGACAAAGCATGAACCGCCGAGACTTCATCAAACTGGCTGGAGCGACGCTGGGTGGGGCCGCGCTGCCCCAGCCTTTGAGCGCGTCGGCCGCAGGCGGCTATCCGCCCGAGGATCACTTCGAGGGCGGGTTTGTCCCGCTGAGGCGCGGGCGAGTCATTGCCTCGTCGGTGGCGATCTGGGATCGGCCTGAAACTCCGCGTGCCTTCGTCAAGAACCTTCTGCGCGACGAGGTGATTCTGCTCGGCGAGGAGCGCGACGTGCCCGGCACGGGCAGCGCCTACAACAACCTGTGGTATCGCACGCGCGGCGGCTGGGTGCACTCGGCCTGGATCCAGCCGATGGAATTCCACGACCGACCGGCGATCTACCGCAAGGCCAGCCCAAACGGGTTCTTCTGGATCGAAGTGATCGAGCCGAAGACGGCAGCACACAAGGAGCCTTCGCTCCTCAGTCCGAAGGATTACGATTACTACTATGGCTCGGTCTATCTCGTCAATAACGTTGCTGTCGACGAGAGAGGGAGCGTCTGGTACAGGGCGTACGACGAATATGCAGACAAGGCAGCCGGCATCGAGCCGACGCACCACTGGGTGCAGGCGCATCAGATGCGGCGCGTCCACGAATCGGAGTTTATGGCCATTCGCCCGGAGGTGGCCGACAAGCGCATCCGCGTCGATCTCAAGGCGCAGACGGCGATCTGCTACGAAGGCGAGCGGGTGGTGCTGGCGACGAAAGTCGCCACCGGCACGAAGTTCATGCAGCTCGACGGCAGTGTCGCCGACTTTGGAACGCCCGTCGGCGAGCACCGCGTGGTGCTCAAGCAGCCGTCGCGGCACATGCGCGCGAGCGAAGCCGAGCGGAACACCGACGGCTGGTTCGACCTGCCCGGCGTGCCGTGGGTCACCTTCTTCACGCGTGAAGGCATCGGGTTTCACGGGACCTACTGGCACAACGACTACGGCGCGCCGCGCAGTCACGGCTGCGTCAATGTGCCGATCTGGGTTGCGAAGTTTATATACCGCTGGACGTTTCCCACCGCGCCGTACACCGATTCGTTCGTGCGCGGAGACGTGCCCGGAATGAACAGCACTGCTGTCGAGGTCGTCTAAAACTACGCGAGGTTGTCATGCAATGAACGAAACCTCACCCGTACAAGCCCGATCTGGTCCGCCCCGAGTCGCGTTCCTCGTTCTCGGCGCGGTCGCCGTGTTCACGGGGTTCGTGGCATGGGGGTTGTTCAATCGAAACGCAGCGCAGCCGACCAGCGGGCCGGCTCCCGACTTCACGTTGTCGCTTTTCGAGGGTTACGACGGCGACCTGGGCACATCGTCTGTCCGGCTGTCCGACTTGCGCGGTCGAGTCGTGCTGATCAATTTCTGGGCATCGTGGTGTATTCCCTGCGAGCAAGAAGCGCCTCACCTGGAAGCGACCTGGCGCGCGTTCAAAGATCGCGGCGTGGTGTTCCTGGGCGTCGATTGGGTCGACAACCACGCCGACGCGCTGGATTACCTCAAGCGCTTCGACATCACCTACGCCAACGGGCCGGACATCGGCACCAAGATCGGGCCGCTGTATCGCATCACGGGCGTGCCGGAAACTTTCATCGTGGATCAAGAGGGGAATGTGGTGTTCTTCAAAGCCAGTCCCATCTTTCAAGAGGAGTTGTCTGCTGTGCTGGATCGGCTCGTCGGCCAGTGAGTGGACGGTGTTCACCTATACGTGGATCTCCTCACCTCGCACAAGCGGGGAAACTTCATGAACAAGCGAATCCTCGGCACACTCATGCTCGTCCTGATCAGCGCGCTGGCGGTTGGCGCGTGCGGTGGAAGCACGGGCGCGGGCAGGCCGCCTCTCAAGGCAATGGCCAATACACCCGCGCGGTCGAGTTAAGCGGCATGAGCGGCGAATGGCTGATCACGGTTCAGGTCAGAAAGGATGATCTGAACCTGGCGCAGGACTTTCGGATTGAAGTGAAATGAGCAAGTTGGTCGGCGCGATTGGACTGGCATCAAGACATCACCAATCCCTACGTCGAAGCGGTCTTCGTCGAGGTTCAGGAAACTCTGGAGCGCAAGTTCAGGCGGATGGGGTTGGCGAGATGGAATTGATACGCCGGCGATTGTCGAGCAAAAAGGAAAGGAATCGCACGTGAGTGAACAAGGATTAGTGGAAACCGAACCGAGCGTCATGGACGAACCTGTACAACAGAGAGACAGGCCGTCGCGCCTGCAGCGCTGGATCGCGCCGGCGTGGTTCCTGCTGGGCATGCTGGTTGGCGTGGTAGGTTTTGCGGCATACACCAGATTGAATGCGGAACTCGACCTCGATAAGGCTGCCGTTCGAGAAGCGGCGCGCGATGGCACGCTCGACGCGATCGCCACCTTGCAGGCGGGCGGATCGCCGTCGTCCAGTAACGCTCCCGATGCACCCACGGTCGCTCAGGCGTCGTCATTCACCAACCGAGAAGCCAACCGCATCGGCGAGCCGAGTGCTCCGGTGACCATTTTCGAGTTTAGCGATTTCCAGTGCCCGTTCTGCGGGCGATTTTTCCGTACGGTCGAAGCCGCTCTGTTCAGAGATTACGTGGACACCGGCAAAGTGACATTTGTGTACAAGCACTTCGCCTTCCTAGGACAGGAATCGGTATGGGCCGCCGTCGCCTCGGAGTGCGCCGCCGATCAGGGTCGCTTCTGGGAGTATCACGACTTGCTGTTCAACCGGCAGGCCGGTGAAAATGTGGGCGCGTTCAGCAAGGACCGGCTGATGAACTTCGCTAAGCAATTAGGCCTGGACATGGCACAATTCGAGCCGTGTCTCAAAGAGGAAAGGACACTTGACCGTGTTCAAGCCGACGCGCAGGAAGGCCGGCAGGCCAACGTGACCGGCACGCCGACGTTCTTCATTAACGGGCAACCGCTGGCCGGCGCTCAACCGTTTGAGACATTCCAGGCCGTGATCGACCCGCTCCTGAACGGGCAGTGAGAGGCCGAGCATGTCCATTCACAAGACGGTCGACGAATTATCCATCGAGGAACTCGCAGCGATTATCGCAGCGCGCAAGCGCGAAGCACGCCGTGCCACGCTACGACGGTTACACGGCACAGCGCGAGTGATCGACGTTTCTGCTTCGAAGCCGCCGGTCCGATCCACAGTTGAGGCAGATGGACACTTGCGATCGCGACGCAAGACGTGGCGCGATCGGCTGCTGCTACTCGTCGAAATCGCTGTGGTCATCGGGCTGGTGTGGGTGGTCATCGGCGTCGAGCAGACGCGGCAAGAACTGAATCAGGATGTCGCGTTTGCGCGGGGTGCGGAGCGGCCCACGCCTGAGCCAACGCCACTGATTGGCGCTGTCGTGCTACCCGATGGGCACAAGCCGCCGACCGCGCCGGGCGGCCCTGCTCCCAACTTCGACGAAATTCCGGCGCACCTGCGCGCCTACGTCCAATCCATCACCCCGGTGCCGATCCCAACGCCCGGCCCGAGCCAGCCGACACGTATTCAGATTTCCGCCATCAACGTCGATTCTGTGATCGTGCATGGAACCGATTGGGAGCAATTGAAGAAAGGTGTAGGCCACTACCTCGGCTCGGCCAATCCGGGCGAGCGCGGCAACCTGGTGCTCGCCGCGCACAACGATGTCTACGGCGAGTGGTTCCGCGACCTCGATCAACTCGAGCCTGGCGATGAAGTGATCGTCGATGCAGGCACGCAGCGTTACCGTTACGTGATCACGAGCAGCCGCGTCGTCGAACCCACGGCGGTCGAGGTGATGGCGCCGACGAGCAGCCCGACTCTGACGCTGATCTCGTGTTATCCGTATCTGATCGACACTCAGCGCATCGTGGTCTTCGCCGACCTGCAATCGTAAGGAGACACATGTCCGGCTCATCTTCGACGACATCCCTCCAACCGCCGATAACCCTGTCGCGGCGGGTGAGCACCTTCCTTCACGCTCTGCTCTTCGTCTTCGGCTTCTCGATCGTGTTCGTGATCGTCTGGGGTGGGGCGGCCACGCTGTTGGGCCAGGCGATGTATGACATCCGGCCGGTCCTCAGCAAAATCGGCGGTGTCATCGTGATCGTCTTCGGCCTGACCGTCCTCGGCGTGGTGCGCATTCCGCTGTTGTACCGCGACACACGCCCGCAGTGGACGACTCGCGGCAGCGGCCTGTGGTCGTCGGCGCTGCTGGGCGTGTTCTTCGCCGCCGGTTGGACACCGTGCATTGGCACGACGCTGGGCGCGATCCTGACGCTGGGCATGAGTGGGCCGACGAGCGGGCAGGCGATGCTGTTGTCCAGCGGCTACGCGCTGGGGCTGGGCATCCCGTTCCTCATGCTGGGCCTAATGGTCGATCGCGCCACACACATCGTGCGGCGGCTGGGCCGCCACCTGCGGACGATCGAGATCGCCAGTGGCGTGCTGCTGATCGCGATGGGTATCCTTTTGCTGACCGATCAACTGTTTCAGATCGCCATCTGGGCGCAGCGCAATCGACTGTATCTGGACATCGGCCTCGGCGCGTCGGACACGCCGACGTACCTCATCGCCATGCTCGCCGGCCTGCTGTCGTTTCTGTCGCCGTGCGTCTTGCCGCTCGTGCCCGCCTATCTGGGCTATCTGGGCGGACGGTCGGTCGAGCGCGCAGCCGCATCGGGGACAGCGCAATGAGAGGCAGTCCGAGTGAAAACATCATGAGAATGCGAGCCATGAAGCCGATGGCAATCAAGCGGAGTTCGCGCCGGCACGTCCGGAGACATGTCGCACTTGCGCTGCTCGCACTCGTCATCCCGACGTACTGGGTACTGTCACAATGGCCGCCGGTCGCCTGGCGACTCAAGGCACTCGAGGCCGAGGTACGCGACGCGCTCTTCCCACACCCCGACATGCTGCCGACGCCAGATCAGGTTCCCCAAATCGCACTGATGCCGACGGCAACGCCGGCCGCTACGGCATCTCCGCTGCCGCTCCGACCTTCGCAGACACCGGAAGTGAAGGCCTCGCCGACTGCCCGTCCGCTCGAACCGACTGCTGTACCGTCGCCCACCGCTTCACCCACGCCGACGCTGCCGGAAGCGGCGACGCTGACCGGCTTCATACACCAATACCAGACCTGGAACAACTGCGGCCCGGCGACACTGACGACGGCGCTGACCTACTACGGCCGGACTGAGCGCCAGGCTGATGCGGCAAAGTTTCTCAAGCCCGACTGGGATGACAAAAACGTCTCGCCGAACGTGATGGCTGCCTACGTCGAGCAATTGGGATATGGCGTGACGGTTCGCGTGGGCGGCACGCTCGACGATCTGAAGCGACTCATTGCCAACGGTTTGCCGGTCATCGTCGAGAAAGGATTCGAACCTGAGCCTGACAAAGGCTGGATGGGACACTACCTGCTGTTGAGCGGGTACGACGACGCGCAGAGTGTGTTTATCACCCAGGACTCGTATCTCGGCCCGGACCGCCCCGCGTCCTACGCCGAGGTGGACAAGTATTGGCGGCAGTTCAACCGGCTGTTCATTGTCCCCTACCCTCTCGAAGAGGCAGGGCGACTTGAATCGTTACTCGGGCCGGAAGATGCATCGGCCATGTACGAGAAGGCGCTGGCGACTGCACAAGCCGAAGCCACGGCCAATTCGGCGGATGCCTTTGCCTGGTTCAACGTAGGCACCAACCTGACTGCGCTCGGTCGCTACGATGAAGCCACCGCCGCATTTGATCAATCCCGGCTGGCTGGCCTGCCCTGGCGCATGCTGTGGTATCAGTTTGCACCATACGAAGCATATCACCAGGCAGGCCGTTACGAGGATGTGATCGCGTTGGCCCGGGCGACGCTCAACGTGATGGACGATCTAGAAGAGTCGCACTACTGGCTGGGCATGGCGCAACTGGCGCAAGGAAATACAGATGCAGCGCGGCGCGAGTTCGAGTCGGCGCTGGCCTTCAATCCGAACTTCGCGCCAGCACGCGAGGCGCTGGAGAAACTCCCATGACTACACGCATCAAAGTGTGGATACTGGTTTTGATGGTGGCCGTGTCAGTTGCGACTCCGCGGCCTGCTGCGGCAGCCGGCCTGACACAAGGCGATGGAATTGTCCACATCGTGCAACCCGGCGAGAACCTGTTCCGCATCGGGCTGCGCTATGGCGTGACCGCCGCGCAATTGCAAGCGGCCAATCAACTGCCCAACATCACTATCTTCGTCGGTCAACAACTGCGCATCCCGCCGGCTGTGGCCGTGACGATATCAACATTGTCATCGGCTCCTGCCGCGTCCGACGAGGCGAAGGAGATTGTCGTCGAGCTTTCCGAGCAGCGTGTTTACGTGTATGACAACGGTTCGTTGGTGCGGACGATGGTCGCATCCACCGGTGTGGCGGCCACGCCGACTGTGCTGGGCACGTACCGCATCTACCTGCGTTATCCCTCGCAGACCATGTACGGGCCGGGGTATTACCTGCCCGATGTGCCCCACGTGCAGTACTTTTACCAGGGCTATGGCTTCCACGGCACGTACTGGCATAACAACTTCGGCACGCCGATGAGTCGCGGCTGCGTCAACCTGACCCTCGTCGATGCCGAATGGCTGTATGGCTGGGCTTCAATCGGCACACTGGTGCGGGTGGTTCCGTAGTAAGGTATATCCATGCGCCGGTCTTTCTGGCGCGTAGAGGAAGGAGATTGACTCATGGCGAATGTCAGCCGACGCGATTTTCTCAAGTTTGCCAGCGCGGCACTCGCGATGCCACTCGTCAAACCCGATCCGCCCGATCCGATCGGATCGGGCCGTCGCTTCAGCCTGGGTCGCGTAACCGATGCGGTTACCTGGGCCTACACCGATCCGAAAGACAGCGCGGACAAGGTGAAGTCCTTCCGGCGCGACACCGTGTTGAAGATTTACGATTCGGTCATCGACGAAAACCTCCTGCCGCACAATCCAGTCTGGAATCTGACGCCATTCGGCTGGGTGCACGCCTGGGCGCTGCAGCCGGTGGCGTATCAACCGAATCGTCCCGTGCGCGAGGTGCCGGAGAGCGGTTTCTGGGCGCAGGTCAGCGTGCCGTACGTCGCGATGCGCTCGAAGCCAGACGACGAAGCGCGCTTACTCTACCGGTTATACTACAGCAGCGTGCATCTGGTCATCGCGCATATCGAGGATGCACGTGGACGATCGTGGTATCAACTGCGCGACGATCAACAGCCGAATCGGGTGGAGTACGTGCGGGCTGAGGGCGTGCGTCGCATTCGGCCTGAAGAAATGACGCCGATCTCGCCTGGCGTGGAAGACAAAGTGATTGAAGTCAGCATCAAGGATCAGATGCTGTACGCGTACGAGAACGGGTCGCCGGTGTTTTCGACACAATGCGCGACGGGCGCGGCTTTCACCGTCGAGGGCCTGGGCGTGGTGAACTTCAGCACGCCTTACGGTGAGCACTCAGTCGTGCGCAAACGTCCGTCGCGCCACATGATCGGCTTCCTGGGCCGCTCCGATGCCTACGACCTGCCCGGCGTGCCGTTCTGCACCTATTTCACGGTCGAGGGCGCGGCGGTGCACGGCGCGTACTGGCACAACGATTTCGGCCATCCGCGCAGCCACGGCTGCGTCAACGTGACATCCGAAGCGGCGTTGTGGGTCTATCGGTGGACGATGCCGGCAGCCGCCTATGACGATGCGCTACTGGAAGTAAGAAGTGGCGGATCGCCGGTTATCGTCGCGTAGCATTGGGAGTGTCCTTTCAGATGCCTACAGCGAACGGAGTCAACCATGATTTCTCGAAGAGGCCTGCCACTCGTGTTGATCATTGCCGGCCTGATGACTGCGTGCAGCGCTCAAGCGACTGCGCCCGTCACCGACTCATCCTCGGGCGTCCCGGTGAGTGTCGAGGGCGGAGCGTATACCAACATCACCCCCGCGCAACTGGCAGACCTGCTGAAAAGCAAAGACTTCTTCTTCGCCAACACGCATATTCCGTACGAGGGTGAAATCGAGCAGACAGACGGTTTCATTCCGTATGACGAAATCACGCAGCGGCTGAGCGAACTGCCTGCCGACAAGAACGCTAAAATTGTTTTGTACTGCCGCAGTGGGCGAATGTCGGCCATCGCTGCCGAAGCGCTGGTGAAGGGCGGTTACACCGACGTCTGGAATCTGGATGGCGGGATGATCGCCTGGGAAGAGGCCGGCTTTTCTCTGAAGGGTGAGTAGCCTCCATGCAACGACGCGAGTTTCGGATCGGCCTCATACTCCTGGTGAGCGCCGGCGCCGCGCTGCTGCTCTTCCAGCGCACGTCTTCGACCGGGAGGCCTGTGGTAATCAACGACACCGCCGCGCCGCCCGTGCCGACCCTCGATCTCGATCGCGTGGAGTATGGCGAATCACTTTACACGCAATACTGTGCCGGGTGTCACGGCGCGAACCTGGAAGGCGCGGCAGATTGGAAGCAGCGCCTGCCAGACGGCTCCTTGCCTCCGCCGCCGCATGACAGTTCGGGTCACACCTGGCACCATCCCGACTCGCTTCTTGTCGGCATCATTGCCAACGGCGGCGATCCGGCATATAACTCGAAGATGCCGGCGTTCAAGGAAAAACTCCACGACGATCAAATCAGGGCAATCCTGGAGTTTATGAAGAGCAAGTGGGGCGACCAAGAGCGTGAGTTCCAGTGGTGGATAACGGCGACTCAAGATCAGCCATGAACTTGCCACGACGCTCTTCAGGCGTTCCAGGCTCTCCAGCAACCGATATACCGGTGTCGATTCGCGGAGGTTGAGACATGCGCAAGGTGGATCGATACAACACGCTTAAAATTGCCGGTGCAGCGCTGACGGCAGTCAGTTGCATTCCGATGCTGAGCCTGCTTCCCGGTGGAGTCATCGCCGTATTCGCACTCCTCGGCATATCGGCCACGTCCGCACCGATCGGCGCGCTGGCGGCCGCGCTCGCGCCCGTTGCGCAGCCGCTGCTGCTGATCTCCATCGCGATGCTGATCGCCGGTCACCTGCGTTGTGGCTGGTCTCCGGTGCTCTTCGCCGTTATCGGCGGACTGCTGATCTATCTGGCGATGTATGTCTTCGCCGTCCCTGCACCCCTGATCGATCATGCAGCACTGGAAACCATGCCAGAGATGTCGCCCTCCACCACCGTCCCCAACCCCGACGATCCCATGGCCGGGATGATTGATGCTGCGCCGGATGCCGAATCGATGGCGCAATTGCCGGGAATGGTCGGATTGACCAACGAGCCATTGTTCTACACGGGCCTGGCGCTATTATTCGGTTCATTTGGACTGGGGTGGTGGCGACGGCGGAGAGACGTCTGTCAGCCACTCCATCCGCTGAGAGCAATGCGCGCGGCCTTCGCCCGCCGCTTCTGAACGCCGATGTGGGCTTTCCTGGCGCTGGCAGCCGCGCTGCTCGCTTCCTTCAATCCGATCCTCTACAAGCGGATGCTCGGTGAATCAACGCCGATCGCCGTCGTGTGGAGTGTCATCGGTCTTGGGTTGCCGCTGCTGGCCCTGACCACGTTCGCCCTCACGCCCGTGTTGCCGCGCGTCGATGGGCTGTTTTTCCTGGCGACACTCGGCTCAGCGACATTGAACGCAGTCGCTCACCTCAGCTCGGCTCGATCGCTCAAGCTGGCCGATGCGTCGTTAGTCACGCCGCTGCTGACTTTCAGCCCGATCTTCACAGTGCTGATCTCGGCGCTCTTCATTGGCGAAACGCCCGATGCCCGTGGCTTGCTGGGCGTCGTGTTGGTGCTGGCTGGCGCCTACTGGCTGAATCGCGAACCAGGCGCGAGCAAGCTGGCTCCTTTCAGAGCCGTCTCAATGAAACCGGGCGTGGCTCTGGTTTTATTCGCCGGACTGCTGTGGGCAATCACGCCCGTGCTGGAGAAAGTCGCGATTCAGCACACATTTCCTGAAAGTCCCCGACTGGTGGCGCTCGCGGTAAACGGACTGCTGGTCGGCTTGCTCACGCCCATCGTTCTGCGGCGCGGCCCATCGATCCTCGGCGCCCTGGCTTCCAGGAAACGCGAATGGCTGCTGGCCTCGCTGATCGCCGGCACGGTGCCGAATTTGGGCTTCACGGCCATTGGCCTTGGCCCGGTCGGATACGTCACCACACTGTTCCGATTGAGCACGGTGTTCACCGTAATCTGGGGCGCGTGGCTGCTGAGAGAGTCGGGGCTTCGGCAGCGGCTCCCGGCCGCGATCGTGATGGTCGCCGGCGCGGTTCTCATCAGCGTGTAGAATACATGCGATGCCCACCCGCCTGATCGTCCTGTCCCCGGCAATGCTGCACCGCGAAGCCTGGCGCGCGCTGCTTTCGGCCCAGCCCGACCTTGTTGTCTGTGGCTTGGTTGCCGATGTTACGAACCTTACTGCCCTGCTTCCGCCAGGTCAGCCGACGACGCTGCTGGTCGATCTGCCTGCGCCTCAACTCGACGTGGCCCGGCAGGTCAAATCGCTTGCGCCGGAAGCCGGGGTGCTGTTTCTTGTCCAGTCCTACGAACTGACCGAGATCGTTCCCCTGTTGCAGGCCGGCGCGACGGGTTTCGTGTCGCGAAATGACTCGGTGGGCGATCTCGTCCGCGCGATCGCCGCGGCCGGGCGCGGCGAACTCGTCCTGCCCACATCCATCGCTGCCGGCGCGTTAACGGCGTTGGCACGTGGGGAGTCTGTCGGCTTGAGTCCGAGTGAAGCCTTGTCCGAGCGCGAATTGGAAGTCTTGCGCCTGCTGGGCCAGGGCCTCACGAACAAAGACATCGCCCAGACGCTCATTCTGAGTGTGCGCACTGTCGAAGCGCACCTGCGCAACATCTACGGCAAGCTGGGCGTGCACTCGCGCACCGAGGCGGCACTGTGGGCGGTGCGGCACGGCTATGGAGCGGAGGAGTAGGTGATTTCACCTAGCAGCTCTCCCGCAATTTTGCCGTGGCGACGGCGAGGCGAAAGCGATATAGTCACAGCGTAGATTTCGCCAGGAGAATCAACAGGATAAATGACCTCAACGATTGACTCTCCAGCCTATACACCGGTGGCTGTGCTTGGCACGCTGGCCGAGTTTCACCGCGAGCCAATACCCTATGACCTGCGCGCGCTTGTCCGGCTGGTGACGGATCTGCGGCCTGACCTGCTGTGCCTGGACATCACGCCCAAGCAGTGGCAGCAGCGCGACTTCAGCGACCTGCCTCCCGAATACCGGGACGCGTTACTGCCGTTGGCGCATCAAACCGACATCGTCGTCGTGCCGATCGGCGAAGACCACCCTTTTCAAGAGCCGGCACCACCCGGCTGGCAGGGAAGAATGATCGCCGTCTTCAGGCGATGGCTGGCTCACTTGCAGCGCACCGCGCCTGACCCGGCGGCGATCAACGAGGGCTGGCGTCATCATGTGGCCGACTTCCTCTACCGCCTGATGGCCTGGCTGGCGGGTGGCGCGGCGCAGCGCACCTGGCGCGCGCACACCGCACATCTCACCCAACAGGTGTTGGCGATCGCTCGACGCGATCCGGGGTGCCGCATCCTGGTCGTCGTGAATGTGCGCCATTGCCACCACATCCGCCCGGCATTGGCGAAGTACTCAGACATTCGCGTTGTCAAGTATTCGCAACTGTGAGTGCTGTTCCTGGAGGCCCACTGTGGAAGAGACCGATCGCTATATCCCGGCACTCGGACTGAATCGATTGACGCCGCTGTACGATCCGTTGCTGCGCTGGGTGATGCGCGAGGCAAAGTTCAAGCGTCACCTGATCAACCAGGCTCAGATTCAGTCCGGACACCGAGTGCTCGACCTCGGTTGCGGCACGGCGACATTGACCATCCTCATCAAGCAGACCCACCCTGGCGCAGAAGTGGCCGGCATTGATGGGGATCCGAAAGTTCTTGAGATCGGTCGGGCGAAGGCAGCCAAGGCGGGTGTGGACATCACGCTCGATCATGGAATGGCTTTCCAACTCCCGTACCCTGACGACGCGTTCGACCGCGTGCTGTCGAGCCTGGTGTTTCACCATCTCACGACAGAGAACAAGCGCCGCACCTTGCGAGAAGTCGTTCGTGTCCTTCGTCCCGGCGGCGAGTTGCACGTCGTCGACTTTGGGAAGCCGCATAACGCTTACGCTCGCCTGGTGTCATTCGTCATGGGGCGATTCGAGGAAGCGGCGGACAACGTGAAAGGCCGGCTGCCGGAAATGTTCCGCCAGGCGGGCTTTGACCGGGCTGAAGAAACCGCTCGATATACGACCCCATTCGGCACGCTGTCCTTGTATCATGCGTGGAAACCCGGATGATCCAACACAACTTCGTGGTAGAATCGAAAAGGTACAGCGTCTTGCTGCTCAAGCGCATCCGGCCGGAGAGGATCAAAGCAAGAGCGTAGAAATCTTCACTTCGTGAGTTGCCCTTTGAACCGGAGGTCGAACATGCCCCAACCCACTCGCGGCGAGGTCGAAGCCTCGCTCGCCAACAGCATTACCCAGTTTGAAAAAGACCACCTGGGCCGGGGGCCGGTGGAGGCACGGGTGTTCATCATCGAAGATATGATCCTCGTCCGTCTGCGCGGTGTGCTGACACCCGCAGAAGTGAAATTGGCCCAAAACCCCGACGGACATAGTCTGATTAAGCAGGTGCGCCGGCAACTCTTGGAAGGTTCGCGCCCGCTATTGGAGGAGATTGTCCAGCAGGCGACTGGCAGCCACGTGGTCAGCCTGCACACCGATATCAGCGTCAAGACGGCCGAGCGCGTCATTGTCTTCACCATGACTGACAACCTGGAAGACCGCTTCGGCTGGAGCAAGTAGGAGGGGGACTGCTTGAGCCCAATTCGTGCTCGCGCGTGATGGATAGGGCGCTGGCTTACGTTTCACGCCCATTGAGCACCGGGCGCAGCGGTTGGGGCAAGCACGAACGAAGCGGCTCGGTAGGGGAAAAGTCAAGCAAAAGTCATCCATACCACTGGACACCGCCGATCGCTCGGTATATAATCAGTCGCGTGTAAGATTCCAGAGCACTTCGTCGGTGGACGAGGCAAAGCGTAGCCCTCCAGCTTGAGCCGGAGGGGAACGAGTTGCAGCGTAGGCCGACACTGTTGCGAGTCAGATTCTTCATCTGGCCCGATCAACAGTGTCGGCCTTTTTTGTCGCTGTAGGGAAACGGAACTTTGGAGGCCAGCATGACTCAGAAACCGCCGCCTCGCAGACTGGGGCACTCCTTCGACCTCCCGCCGCGCTGGGCGTGGATAGCCTGGCTGGTGATCGCGCTCGGTGGCAGCGTGATTGCTATCGTCGCCCTGTGGCTGGGAAAGGAGGACATGGCCGGCACAGTGTGTGCGCCGCTGGTGGCGCTGCTTGGAATGGCCGTGTTGCTATATTGGTTGAATCATCTCGCCTTCAAGACTGCCGAACCGCGCTCTGACGATTTATCGGCGCCGTCTGCCGATCACAACTCACATACCCGAAGGAATTGACGTATGGACACTCATCAAAACTGGCATACCCTTTCAACCGCCGAGGCTATCGACCGCCTGCAATCCACTCCCGCAGGGTTGATCGGCACGGAAGCGGCCCGCCGCCTGGTCAAGCACGGCCCCAACGAGCTCCAGGCGGCACATCGCATCTCGCCATGGGAAATTCTGTTCGCGCAATTCAAGAATGTGCTGATTCTCATCCTGCTGGCTGCCACGGCGCTCTCCGCGCTCCTGGGACACGGCGTCGAAGCCGTCGCCATCAGTGTCATCGTGTTGTTTGCCGTGCTGTTGGGCTTTGTGCAGGAGTATCGCGCCGAGCGGGCGATTGAAGCGCTGCGCCAGATGGCCGCGCCCACGGCGACCGTGCTGCGCGACGGCGACGAGCAGGAGGTCCCCGCCCGCGAGGTTGTGCCGGGCGATGTGATCCTCTTGCGCGCGGGCGACAAAGTCCCCGCGGACGGACGCCTGCTCGAAGCCGTCAACTTGCAAGTCGAAGAAGCGGCCCTCACCGGCGAGTCGGTGCCGGTGGAGAAGCACACCGCCCCTCTTGTGAATGGCGGATTGGCGGTGGGCGACCGCAAGAACATAGTCTACGCCGGCACGGTTGCCGCATACGGACGAGGGCGCGCGGTGGTCATCGCTACCGGCATGAATACGGAGTTCGGCAAGGTGGCCCAACTGCTGCAGACAGTGGAGACCAGCAAAACTCCGTTGCAGGAAAACCTGGATAAAGTCGGGAAGGCGCTGGCACGCGCGGCTTTTGTGGTCGTGGCGGTCATCGTCGCACTCGGCCTGTTCCGCGGCCAGCCTTTCATCGAGATGCTCGTCTTTGGCATCGCCCTGGCTGTGGCGGTGGTGCCGGAGGCTTTGCCGGCCGTGGTCACCGTCTCACTTGCCATCGGCGTGCAGCGCATGGTCAAACGCCACGCGCTGATCCGCCGCCTGCCCGCCGTCGAAACGCTGGGCAGCACCTCGGTCATCTGCTCCGACAAAACCGGCACGCTGACCAAAGACGAGATGACTGTCCGCCAGATCTTCGTCGCGGGGCGTCTGATCGAAGTCTCTGGAGCGGGCTACGATCCGTCTGGCACCTTCTCACGGAATGGCTCCAGCGTCGAGCTGCCCGCGCCGCTGATTACGTTGCTCCGAGCGGCGACGCTGGCCTCCGATGCCCGGCTCGTCGAAAGCGGCGGGCGCTGGCACATTAAAGGCGACCCGACCGAAGGCGCGCTGGTGGTGGCCGCCGCCAAGGCCGGGCTGCACAAAGCCGCGCTCGAAGCGCAATTCCCACGCGTGAATGAAATCCCGTTCACGTCCGAAACCAAGCGCATGACCACACTGCATACGCTCGATGGCATGGTCACCCCATCAACGGGCGTGGTGGCTTACTCTAAAGGCGCGCCCGAAATCATCCTCGACTCGTGCGTGCGGCAGTTGACCGAATCCGGCGAGGCGACCCTCAATGCCGCAAGCAGGGAGAAGACTCTGGCAGCCGCGCATCAGATGGCCGATCAGGCGCTGCGGGTGCTGGCCGTTGCCTCCAAATCCAACGCGGTGCTGGAACACGTCGAGCACGAGATGACTTTCCTCGGATTGCTGGGGATGATCGATCCGCCCCGGCCGGAGGCCAAAGCCGCCATCCAGACGTGCGAGCAGGCGGGCATCAAGCCGGTGATGATCACCGGCGATCACCCGCTCACCGCGCAGGCGGTCGCACGCGAATTGGGCTTGCTCAAGACCGGGCGCGTGGTCACTGGCGCGGAACTGGAGGCGATGAGCGAGGCTGAATTCGAGCACGAGGTGGAGAACATCGAAGTCTACGCCCGCGTCTCTCCCGCACATAAACTCCGCGTCGTCACTGCCTTGCAAAACAAGGGCCACATTGTCGCGATGACCGGTGACGGGGTGAATGACGCGCCCGCGCTCAAGAAGGCCGACATCGGCATCGCCATGGGCATCACCGGCACGGACGTGACCAAAGAAGCCGCAGCCATGACGCTGACCGACGACAATTTTGCCTCTATCGTCGCCGCCGTGGAAGAGGGGCGTGGCATCTTCGGCAACATCAAGAAATATCTGATGTATCTGCTGTCGTCCAACATTGGCGAAATCGGCCTGATGGCCGGCGCCAGCCTGCTCGGCCTGCCCCTGCCGCTGAGTGCGGTGCAGATCTTGTACGTCAACCTCGCCACCGATGGCCTGCCGGCTTTGGCCCTGTCGGTCGATCCACCCGAAAAGGACCTGATGCGCCGTAAGCCGCGCAACCCGCGCACCGGCGTCTTCACTCGGCCAGTCATCACGCTGATGACCGTGGGCGGGTTGTGGTCGGCGCTGGTCAACCTGGGACTGTTTGCCTGGGCGTTGAGCTCCGGCCGGAGCATCGAAGAAGCCATGACGATGACTTTCGTCTCGCTGGTGCTGATTCAGTTCTTCAAAGCCTACAACTTCCGCTCCGACCGGAACTCGGTACTGAATCGGCCTTTTGCTAACAAATGGCTGAACCTGGCCATCGTGTGGGAGGCGTTGTTGCTGATCTTGATTATCTACCTGCCTTTCCTACACGATGCATTCGGGACCTTCTATCTGCCGCTGGTGGACTGGTTAATCGTCATCGGCCTGGCCTTCACGGTCTCGCCCGTGCTGGAACTGGCCAAGTGGATGGAGCGGCGCGGCTGGTTCGGGAAGATGGCTTGACTACCAGTCGCTTCTCCGCAGCACCATGAGCTTGACAATCCCGCCCATCCCTAAATCTTCAACCCGCTCTAGGATCAACCCGGCCTGCTGAACATTCTCCACCGTCCGCCGATTGATGTTCGCGCCCATGATCCGAACGATGAGCGGATTGAGCATGTCCATCAGTTTGCCCACAACTTCATTCGGCGAGCGCACGTGTTCGAGCAGCACGATCCGGCCACCCGGCTTGACGACGCGCTTCAACTCGCGCAACCCGAGAACCGGATCAGGCACCGAGCAGAAGACAAACGTCGCCACCGCTGTATCAAAACTGCTATCGGGGAAATCGAGCGCCTGCACATCGCCGAGATGCAGGTCGGCTTTCAGGTGCAACCCCTGCGCACGGAGGCGGGCGCGGCTCAACATGCCGGGCGTCAGGTCGATCGCGGTCATGCCCACATCGCACGGCCAGAAGGGCATGTTCTTGCCGGTGCCCACGCCGACTTCGAGCACGCGCGGCCCTTGCACGAGCGCCCACAGTTTCTGTCGCCACGGACGGAAACGCCGCTCGGGCAGCGTTTCCATCAGGTCGTAGATGCGCGACAGGCGTTGATACCGTGTGCGGGTAATCGCTGTCTTCCGTTCATCAATTCGAGAGGTGTTTAACATCTCGTTTACTTCGCTCCGTCAACGTTCCAGACGAAGGTACGCTCGGGCACACCGGCGATGCCACGCAAGATCAGCGTCAACGATTTGCCGCGGTCTTTCATCTGCGGGAACGACAGCGTACCACTCATGTGATGCCCACCACCCCCTGGTCCGTTCCACTTAGCAGGCTGCACTTCCTCACCCGCGTCATTGCGCAGCGTGGCGATCGCCATCATGTCGTAGACCAGGTCGACCGAGTGGGTGTCCAGCGCGACCTCAAAGTCGAGCGTCCCTGCCGAAGCGTCGGGGAGATTCAGCGGCGTCACTTTGACCGTCACTGCCGCCTCTTCTTTCGTTTGGGTGAACGCTGCGCTGGATGAGGCGGCGTTGCCCGATGCCGCTGCGGCCGGGGCCGCCGGCGTCGGGCTGGTCGGGCTACTACATGCGGCCATAATCAAGCCAAGGAGTACGACCATTGAGATAACAGGAACCTTTTTCATGCACTTGTTCTCCAACGGGTTAGTGGCAATGGGCCGGTTCGTTCGCTACTTCGGCCAAATGCTTCACGTGGCGCTGCTCGTTGCGGATGGTTCGCACGATGACGACGATGCCGATCATGTTCATCGCCAGGCCGACCAGCATGAACGGAATCTTGTACGCGGCGAGGAAGGAAGCCGCAGCCGACAGGCCCAGCAGCGGCAGCAAGTCGGCGACGTGGTGTGCGCAGCACGCCACCATCGCTGCCGTCGAAGTTCCGCCGCCCGCACCCATCATCGCTTTGGACGCGCGCGACTTCTGCCGCGACACGTCGCGCAGGTAGGTGTACAGCCCGACCTGCGTGCCGAAGCCAGCCATGATCGGGATCACCAGCCAGGCATCCTGCCCGAACAGTTCAATCGCGTGATCCCAGCCCTGGGCCAGCGTCACGATCGTCATGTACAACGCGAACAGCGCCAGCGCGCCGACGACGCCCATCAGAATCGGCTGGCGGTACTTGTACCAGCGCGCCTCGCGTATGGCCCAAGCGACCAGCCTGTTTCTAACGGCTACGGTGTCGAAAGTCTCGTCCATGATCTGCCTCCCTTGCAAACTACCCGCAGTGTATCGAATTGCCCAGTGATGTGCCAGCGCGGATCGGCCTGTTTCCAACCCCGCCGAATGGCGGGTGTCATCCGTCACATCGACGGCATGACAGTTGAAATGCAAGCCTCCCGCCCGTCGGGCGAGAGGCTGCTGCGTCGCGCAACGTTCACGACTTCAAGTCGCTCTTCATCAGTTCATACTGCTCACGGGTGATCTCGCCGCGCGCAAAGCGCTGATCGAGAATCTTTTTCGCGCTGAGATCGCGGCCGGTCGATACCGAAGGCCGCCCGCTATTGAACAGCACCTGAGCCAGCCACACCGCGCCAACGATCAACCCGACCCAGAACAGAATCATGACAATGCCACCACCGAGGAACATGGCTCTCGCTCCTTTCGTTTACTGGCCTAAATCGGCCAGCATCTGTTGATACTGCTCACGGGTGATCTCGCCGCGCGCGTAGCGAATCTGCAAGATGTCACGCGGTGAACCGCTGGCTGTCGCCGAGGTTGTGGTTGTGCCCTGCCCGCTCGGACTGAGGCGCTTGACCAGCCACACGATCAGCAGGACGACGCCGACGATGAGTCCAATCGTGATCACCCAGTTCAGGATCATACCGATCCAGCCGAACGTCCCGAAATCACCGAATCCGCCCATCATGGTTCCAACTCCTTTCTCAGGTCGAGTGCCCAGACGAGCACTCCTATTTCGTATTCACGCGCTCATCATAGCGGAGTCGAATAAAGCCGCCTTGAAGCAATCTTAAAGATTCGGTAAAGAAAGGGTGTCTCAAGCGGCGACGGGCAGCGTGAACGTGAAGGTGCTGCCCTGACCGGGGCCGGGGCTGGCTGCCCAGATACGTCCGCCGTGTGCCTCGACCAGATGCTTGGCAATGGTCAGTCCTATGCCGCTGCCGCCGCCTGCGCGCGAGCGGGATTTGTCCACCCGGTAGAAACGAGCAAAGACGTGCGGCAGGTGTTCGGCAGAGATGCCGATGCCGGTATCGCTGACTGCGATGTGGACTTCATTCCCGTGACGTTGAGCCGTGACGCGCACCTTGCCTCCGACAGGCGTGTACTGCAAGGCATTGCCTCCCAGGTTGAGCAGCACCTGACCGATGCGGTCTTCATCCGCCAGCACCGGCGGCAGATCGGCGGGGAGATCGGTTTCAAACACAACTTCCTTCTCGGCAAACTGGCGACCGAGCCGAGCGACTAGCGCGTCCACCAGTTGACGCGCCGGAACCGGACGACGATTGAGTGAATAGGCCCCAGCCTCGACGCGGCTGAGTTCTTGCAAGTCGGCTACCAGCCGCTGCAAACGATCTGCTTCGCGATAAACCTGCTGAAACGTCTCCGCGTCGGAAGGCAACACGCCGTCGATCAACCCCTCCATCGAGCCTTTGATGGCGGTGAGCGGCGTGCGCAGTTCGTGCGCCACATCGCCGATGAGCTGGCGGCGCATGCTTTCCGTGCGTTCCAGTTTGTCGGCCATTTGATTGAAGTGCAGCGCCAACTGCGCCAATTCGTCTAACTCGTCCTTCGCCACGTCGCCAGGCAGACGCACGCGCTCATCATAATGGCCATCGGCGATGCGCTGTGTAGCGGCCATCATCTCGCGCACCGGGGCGACGACCTGTCGGCTGACGAACAGACTCACAGCGATTGCCGCAACGAGGGCCGCCGACGCGGCCAGCGTCAGCGCCTCACCCACCGCGTCGCGGAAGTTGACGAACAGGTCGCTCGTGCCCATCATCTGGCCGCCCATCATTATGGAGCCCATGCTTGCCATGTGGCGCTCGAACGCGCCGGGGGCGGCTGCGTTCACCGCCGTCGCCAGCACCACGACGCCCACCACGATGACGATCAGGTACGAAAGGAAGATCCTCCAGCCCAGGCGCCGGCGAATGTGCCTTGCGATCATGCCACTACCTCGTCTTCAAAACGATAGCCCACACCCCGCACCGTGGCGATGAACGACTCACCCAACTTCTGGCGAATATGCCCGACATGCACATCGACGACCCGAATTTCGCCGTAGTAGTCGTAGCCCCACACACGCTCAAGCAATTGCTCGCGGCTGAGCACCTTGCCATGATGCTCGGCCAGCGTCTTCAGCAGATCGAATTCGATTGTCGTCAGTTCCACCGGCTTGTCGTCTAGCCACACCTGGCGGCTGCCCGTGTCGATGCGGATGTGCTGGAACGCCAGCACTTCAGCGGATGGCGAAGTCGCACCGGTTCGCAGGCGGCGCAGCGCGGCCTTGATGCGGGCGACCAGCTCGCGCGGGCTGAACGGTTTAGTCAGGTAGTCGTCGGCGCCTACCGACAGGCCGATCACCTTGTCGGCCTCCTCGGACTTGGCGGTGAGCAGGATGACGTACACATCCGACTCACGGCGCAGGTGCGACAGCACTTCCAGCCCATCCATTCCCGGCAGCATAAGGTCGAGCACGATCAGGTTGGGCTTGAAGACGCGCGCGGCCTTCAGCGCGGACGGCCCGTCCATCGCCGTGTGCGTCTCGTAGCCTTCCTTCTGCAGATAGGCCGTCGCCAAATTCAGGATACTCTGCTCGTCGTCAACCAACAGGATTTTTGTCGATGACATGCTGCGCTCCTTGCGAGAAGTTGAGACATTCGGATTCTATCTGAAAACAACGACCGGGCAAAGACGGCCCGGTCGGTTCAGCCTCGCCCTAACCCCTCTCCTAGCGGGAGAGGGGAATGCGGGTTTTCGCAGGTTGTTCGGCCTTTTCCACGTTCATCCGCGTTTATCCGCGTCCTGCTATTCTTCGCTCATCTGGATGAAGTCGCCGTGCCAGGTGTGGACGAACACCTGCCGCGTGTAGCCGTTGACGCTGAGCATGCCGGCAGGCTGGCCGTCGCGCAGGATGTCAAGCGTGTAGTAGCCGTAGAACGGGGTCGCGTGCTCATCGGCCTTTGCGCCGGGCAGATAGGTGTCCAGGTAGCGCTGCGCGGTCTGGATCGCATCCCCGGCGCTGACCGGCATCTGGCCGGACGCTTCGGGAACCAGCGGCCTACCCATCATCCCGCCTCCCATCATCATGCCGCCGAAGCCGCCCATCGGGCTATACTTCTGGTTCCACATCATGTTGGGACCGTATTCGGGATAGACAGCCAGCATCACCGGATCGACCAGCACCTCTAACGCGCCGATGCCGGTGCTCTTCTCGACGATTTGAGCGTAGGCGTGGTTGTCGAAGACCATCACCTCGCCGACAGCCAGGTCGGGATTGCCGAGGCCGACTAGGTAACCTTCGACAGCTTTCTGCGTCTGGTCGAGCGAGACAGGTTCGACGCCGTACAGGCTGCCGCTATATCCGCCCATCATGCTGTTGCCCATCATTCCGCCGTTCATCATCCCGCCACCCATCATCCCCGATCCGCCCATCATACCGGAGCCGAAAGGGAGCGTGCCAGAGTAATTCTGGGTGTAATTCATCATGCCGCCACCCATCATGCCTGGCCCCATGCTGTAAAGCCCTTGAACCACCCCGGCCTGGTTCGGGTAATAACCGCCCATCATGTTCGGGCCGTAGCCCGCCACGGCGATGTTGCTCCGTCCAATGAGCATGCCACCCCACAACAGCGCCGCCGCGACGACGACGATGCCGACGATAATCAGTGTCCAGCGTAAAGTCTTGTTCATGGTTGCCTCCTGTCGATGTTCCTTTCGGTCTGAATCGATGGCCTCACTGTAGCCGGTCTGCTCAAAGGCTGCGTGAAGGCAACTTAAAGATTGTGTAAAGAAAAGCCGGCCTGTACATCGCATCCAGACCGGTCCGTCAGGCACATCGGGCTGACCGTGGATCAGAACTTGCCCCGCCACTGCTTCTTGACGCGCGAGGTGACCATGGGCATCGAGACGATCAGGCTGAGCACGCCGACCCAAATCGCCCCGCCGACGCGGGCCACCGTCGGATAGTCGCCCAAGACGCTCGCCGCGATCAGGAACAGCAGCGCCGCACCGATCGACATGGGCAGGTAGATCAGCGCCGCCTTGCGCGCCACTTCTCTCTCGACTCGTTCGTGTTCCATGACGGTTATCCCCTCAGTTGCCGCTCGCGACCGGGGCCGCCTGCAACTGCGGCCTGCCCGCGCCGCGCGTCGGCCGGTCCTCACGCCGGATTGACGGCCTGAACCGCTTGAGTAATAGCGTGTTAAGCGTGACGGTCACCGAACTCACCGCCATTAGCAGCGCCGCCAGTTCCGGGCTGATGATCAACGCCGCGAACGGGTATAGCAGCCCGGCCGCCAGCGGAATCCCCAGCATGTTGTAGATAAACGCCCAGAACAGGTTCTGCTTGACCTTGCGCATCGTAGCTTTGGCGGTTTCCAGCGCCACGACCACGTCGCGCAGGTCGTCCTTAATCAGGATCACGTCGCCGGTCTCTTTGGCGACATCTGTGCCCGATCCGATCGCCATGCCCACGTCGGCCTGCGCCAGGGCAGGCGCGTCGTTCACACCATCGCCGACCATCGCCACTTTCTTGCCGAGCGCCTGAAGTTTCTTGACCTCTTCGGCCTTGTCCTGCGGCAGCACCTCGGCCAGCACCCGATCGATGCCGACCTGCCGGGCGATGGCTTCCGCCGTGCGGCGGTTGTCGCCGGTGATCATCGCCGTCTCCAAGCCCAGTTGATGCAGGCGGCGAAGCGCCTCGACCGAGTGCTCCTTCAGCGTGTCGGCCACGGCGATCAACCCGGCTGGTTCCTCCTCGACGGCGACGAACATCACCGTCTTGCCATCGCCTTCCAGTTGTTCGGCTTGAGGCATCAATCGACTGAAGTCGATACTACGCTCGCGCATCAACTTGCGGTTGCCCAGCAGCACAGCGCGACCCTCGACCTGCGCCACGACGCCATGACCGGGGATTGAGTCGAACGATTCGGCATTGACGAGTGCCAGCCCGCGTGTCTCCGCACCGCGCACGATGGCCTCGCCCAACGGATGCTCGCTGTTCTTCTCGGCAATCGCTGCCAAACGCAGCAAGTGATCAGTGGTCAGTGACCAGTGATCAGTTTCACTGATAACTGATGACTGTTCACTGATCACTACATCCGTCACCGACGGCTCGCCTTTCGTCAGCGTTCCCGTCTTATCGAAGACGATCGTCTGCAACTTGCTGGCGTTCTCGATGGCTTCTGCGCCCTTGAAGAGCACGCCGTGCTCCGCGGCTTTGCCCGTGCCGGCCATCATTGCCGAGGGCGTCGCCAGCCCGACCGCGCACGGGCACGAGATGACCAGCACCGTCACCGACAGCAGCAGCGAGAATCCGAATACTCCAATCGCGCCCAACTTGTAGGGCGACAGAATGAAACTCGAGTTCGGGTCGAAGAACAGGTTATAACCGAGGAAGAACCAAAACACGAACACCAGCACGGCCAGCAGGTGCACGCCCAGGATGAAGTGCCCGGCCACCCAGTCGGCCAGCTTCTGGATCGGCGCTTTGCTGGCCTGCGCATCTTCGACCAGCCGGATGATCTGCGCCAGTGCGGTGTCCTTCCCGACCTTGGTCGCCTCGAACTTGAACGCGCCCGTCTTGTTCAGCGTCCCACCGATGACGCTGTCGCCGGCTCTCTTCTCCACCGGTAGGCTTTCGCCAGTGAGCATCGATTCATCGACTGCCGAGTAGCCCTCGATGACCGTGCCGTCCACCGGGATGCCTTCACCCGGCTTGACGAGCATCACATCGCCAATCTCCACTTCGTCGGCTGGAATCTCTTCTTCCCGCCCATTCCGAATCACGCGCGCGATCTTGGGCTGCAACTTCATCAACTTGCGGATCGCCTCCGAGGTGCGGCCGCGCGTCAGCGCCTCCAGCCAGCGACCCAGGACGATGAAGCCGGTCAGCAGCGCGGCGCTCTCGAAGAAGGTCGCCCCCTCGCCGCCGAAGCCCGCGTCGGGGAACAGCGTGTTGATCACGGCGATGCCGTACGCCGCGCCGATGCCGGTGGCGTACAGCAGGTTCATGTCGGTGACACCGTGCCGTAGACCCCGCCACGAGTTGGTGAAGAACTGGCGGCCAGGGCCGAGCACGATCGGCGTGGTGAGCAGCCCCAGCACCCACTTGTACGACAGGAACTCGGGCACGATCGCTTTGAACGGGCCGAGCATGTCGTAGAACGTGCCGAGCATGACCAGCAGCCCGATGGTTCCGGCGATGATCAGGTTGCGCCCCTGCCGTCTGATCTCTTCCTCACGGGCCTGACGCTCGCGGTCGATGGCCTCTGTGCCCGATGAGGTCTCGCTCGCCTCGTAGCCGACCTCGCGCACCGCGCGCTTCATCTGGCCGAGGGTCACGACGCCCGGAATATAGGTCACTTTCGCCGAGCCGAGCCCCAGGTTGACGACCGCCTCGGCGACGCCAGGCAGTTCTTTCAGTGCGCCCTCGACGTGCGCCACACATGAGGCGCAGGTCATGCCGCTCACCGCCAGCGTCGTCGTCTCGACCGGCACGTCGTAGCCCACATCGCGCACGGCGGTGACCAGTTGCTCGACGGGGACACTCCCATTGGCGAATTGAACGGTGGCGCGCTCGGTCCCCAAATTCACCATGACCGAAGCGACACCGGGCACTTCCTTCAAAGCGCTTTCGACGTGGCTCACGCAACTGGCGCACGTCATGCCTCGGATCGGCAGAGTGAGTGTGATCGCAGGGTGTTCGCTCATTTGGATAACCTCTCAATACGAATAGGGGGTAGGTGTGTCTGAAGCCCATACAGAGTCGTCAGCCGCTGCAGCTCGGCCGTTCGCGCCTCGGCGCTGGGACTGTGCCGGATCGCCTCGATGCTCTTTCGGAACTGGCAATATCGCAGCGCGCGTCCGGTTGCGCACAACGCTGCCTCGACCGCGTCGAGTTGATGCAGCACGTCTTCACAGGGTGCGCCCGATTCGACCATGCCGATGATGGCGTGCAGGTGTCCCTCGGCCGATCGCAACCGGTTCACGATCGCAAGCTGGGTTTTGGGTGACTTCAGTCGATGGCTCATGACTCAAAAGAATGAAAGGCTGGCGCGCGCACCATCACGTATCGACCAGCACTGCGCTCATCGCTTCGTCCAGCGCCTCGACCAGTTTCGACGACAGCCTGCCGCCCGGCTGTCCCGCTTCGATGCGCAGGCGGGTGATCCCGTCGCACTCGTGGGCGGTCACCAAGGCCGGTGGCGCGAGCGTCGCTGCTTCGTAAATCAGCAGCACCATGTACTGGCAGGTGCAATGGGCAGTGCCATGATGCGGACAGGGGCAGTCATCGTGATGGTGCAGCGCGCTCTGCAAGTCGAAGCTGCGCTCGACACGGTAGCCGTGCTGCGCCAGCGTCGCCGCCAGCAGCGAAACCGTTTGCTCACACGTTGCGGGCAATGTTTGATCCACGTTCATCGCCGTCCACCGTGTTCAGTTTAACCGCACCGGCGCCCAAGCGACAGCGCCAAGTTGCGCCTTTACGCCCCCGCATTTCGGCGCGTCGTTCTACCCGCCAAATGGCGGGGATGAGGGTGTCAACGAATAGGCAACGAATCAACGAATAACGAACGCGCGCCGTTGCATTCGTTGACGGGAGCACTGCACCGCATGTGTTCGTTGGGCCGCAGGCCATTCGTTGACGTCTTTTGCGCTTGTCAGGGAAGGAATTCCAGCGGATTGAGGAACACATTGCCCTGGCGAATGCGGAAGTCGAGATGATCGCCGGTCGAGTTGCCCGTGCTGCCTGACCGGGCAATCGCCTGTCCCTGCATCACGGCCTCACCGGCCTGCACCAGCAATTCGCTGTTGTGGGCGTAGTACGTCCAGTAACCGTTGCCGTGATCGATGATGACAAGATAGCCGTAGCCGGAATCGTCCCAGCCGGCGTAAATGACTGTACCGCTGTCCGACGCCCAGACGGGCTGTCCCCGATACGTATCCAGGTCGATTGCCGGGTGGCCGGCCCAGTAGTACTGCGTGATGACGATCGGTGACACGGGCCAGATGAATCGGCCATTGCCTGCGCCCGATAGCGGCCCGGTGTAAAAGGCAGCCGCATTCTGCCCCTGGCTGCTGACGATCAGCGGCCCCGGCTCTTTCCAGGCAATCTCCGCTGTGCCATTCGGCACGATGATCGCCTGGCCGGGCGTCAGCATGTACGGCCCGCCGCGCGGCAGGTTGTTGCCGGGGAAAGCGGCGATGTCCTCCAGAGGTGTGTCATGCAGTTCTTGCAGCCGTTCGAGCGTGTCACCTTCAGCGGCGATGTGCAGCACGCCATCGACCGGCAGAATGTTGAGCACTAGCCCGATGCGCAGCGAGTCGGCCTCAGCGCTCAGTTCAGGGTTGCCCCATAGAATCGTCTCCGGGCGCAAGTTGAACTTCGCGGCGATGCTGATCGGCGTGTCGCCGGGCTGCACGGTGTAAGTGATGATGTCGGTGCGTGGGCGCAGCGGCATCTCGGTGTGTGGGTCGGCCAGCCGCGTGATACCACCCGTCTGAAGGCTCGACATCACCGCGATGTGCGCCGCGTGATCTTCCTGATACGGACCGCCGACCGACGCGACGACATTGCGCGGGTCAGACGCTGGAGTGGCTTCCCACGGGCGCTGAGACTCATCGGGCCGGGTCTGCGTCAACGCCGCCCCGAGCATGACCATGCCGAGCAGCGCGGCATGACCGACCAGACGGTGAACAGTCGTGTTCCGGTTCACGCCGGTTTAGACCGTGATCAAGATGAGCAGACCCATCACGACCACGCCACCGCCCAGCGCCAGCCGCACCCATTCCTTATGGTGCAGGTTCCAGTGCGCCAGCCGGTTGAGCGTCGGGCGCGACGAGGCGGCGATCAGAATCACGACCAGCGGCAGGATGAAGACGACGTTGTACAGGACAAGGTAGGTGTAACCTAGAAGCGCGGTCGGCTGCAGCGCCAGCAGACTCAGCACGCCGAGGTACACCGCGCCGCTGCACGGCACCGTGCACAGACCGATCAGGAAGCCGCCGACGATCAGCGCGGGCAGCGTCGCCTTCTGCGCCATTTGGCGTGCGATGTCGCCGACCCGTCCCGGCGCCTGCAAGCGCCAGCCGAGCTCGGGCAGGAAGTAGTCCTTCAGCATCCACAACCCGAACAGGATCGCCAGCAGCGCGCCGAAGCGCGCCGGGACGTGCTGCCGCGTGAAGAAGTCCAGCGACTTGAGCACGCCCACGCCGAGCGCCAGGTACGTCAGAAAAATCGCCGCGATGTAGATGCCGCCCATGCCGAACATCCGCGTGCGCAGAGCCGAGACGTTGGTCTCGCCGGCTCTCAGCGTCGAGGTCAGCGCGGTGATGAACAGCAGCAGCACGGTAAAGGCGCATGGGTTGATGCCGTCCACGGCCCCGGCGACGATCACTGCTGGTAAGGTGATCTGGGGAAGATAGGCTTGCATTGTTTCGGACGGTGCGTTGGGATGCCACAGCCCGGTCAGCGCGATCGCGCCGAGGGCGATCAGGCTCAGAATGGAAACGACGGTGAGGGTGCGAAGGCGGAGACTCATGCGCGGCCTTCGACGATCAGCGTGCCGTTCATGGTCGGATTGGCCCGCCCGCCACAGCAGATGTCGCAGTAGAAGGTGTACTTGCCGGGCGTGTCGGGCGTGAACGTGGCGAAGTTGCTGCCTTCCGGCGGGGCGACGATGCTCACGCCGAGTTCGTCTACCGCCCACTGGTGCTGGCCGCCGCCGTCGGTGTGGTGCGAGTTGTCCAGGCTCGTCAGGCGGACGGTGACCGGCTCGCCCGCTTTCACCCGAATTTCGCTCATGCTGAAGCCGCCCATGTCGGCGGCGACGTCGATCACGTTGCCGGCTATCTTCGGGAGCTCGGGCGCGGAGAACGCCGATACGAGCAGGTAGCCGGTCAAGCCGAGGACGAGCACGGCGATGACGGCAAAGGTGAGGGTACGCCGCCGCCGCTGCCGCTGGCGCATCTGTTTGCGAAGTTCGCGTTGTGGCCTGCTCATGTATATTACTCCTTGTCTGAGATGGAAAGAGGAATCGTTGTTATCATCCATCCAAACCAGACCGCCTGATAAACGCGCTGCACATCCTGCATGTGCTTGAGCTCACGGCTGTTGTACAGTGGCGTATCGCCCAGGCGCTGATCGGTCAGTGCATCAATGCTCAGGCCCTCGCGCACGTATCGTAAGTTGGCCGAGGCGTAGGCCAGGCGTTGAGCTGTATCGAAACCGAAACGGTCCGGGGGAAAATCGGCTTTGCCGTATTCGAGCGCCAAGTAAGTATCGGTCGCGACCAGCCGGATCGCGCCGAGCACCAGCACAAACGGCGGCAGGATGACGATAGCCGATTGAAGGAGCCGGGCGAACGAGGCGGATAGGCGAATATCATGGGGAAGCGCGTCAGCAATTCGAGTGCCGGTGGACATGTAGTGATCGTCTCCCAAGACCGGGCAGATGTCGCCCGATTAGTCCCAGTCTACTCCGACCGGCACCGAAATGGGAGCGTCATTCGGCGTGATTCGATCCGGGCTAAATGGCGGGTGCCATTTGTCACAACAAAAGCGTATTTTGTCGTTCCGCATCGCGGCCTGCGGCAGCGTTTGCCCCAGGCTTTGCCCACCAAAGGTCGCAAGGGATCGCACAAAAGTGGGAGCCCGTGACCCCGGCCATAACCCTTGTACCCGTTACAGAGACACTATCCCGGGTTTGACATCCATATGTTTTACGGTTATTATATCATCAGTTGATGATATATTAATATAACGGGAGCGATGATTATGTTGATGACGGCGAATGTCCGCTCGATTGACCTTCAAGCCAAACTCTTTCGCGGCTTTGGCGATCCATCCCGCCTATCCATTTTGGACGCGCTGCGCGGCGGGCCGCTGACAGTCAGCGAGATCGTCGAAGCGACCGGCCTGTCGCAGTCAAACGCCTCGAATCACCTCGGCTGCCTGCGCGATTGCGGCCTCGTCGTCGCCGAGCAGGAAGGACGCTATGTCACCTACCACCTTAGCGATGATCGAGTCGGCGAACTGCTCGCACTGGCTGAATCCTTGCTGGCCGATGTGGCGCGCGGCGTCTATGAGTGCACGCGCTACAACATCCGAAAGGGGGCCAAACGTGGCTAACCTGAAGACGATTGAAGTTCCCGTCGCCGGCATGGACTGCGCGGAGTGCACACTGCACGTTCAGCACGCCATCGCCGCACTGCCCGGCGTCGAGTCAGTGAACGTGTTCCTGGCGTCGGAGAAAGCCAGGGTTCGCCTGGATCCAGCGCGGGTCGATCTTCCAGCAATTCGCAAGGCTGTTGCAGGAGCCGGGTACTCGGTGCCCGACACGACCGCAACCCAGCCCGCTACCTCTCCGCTCGGTGATTTCACTCGACCCGTCCTGACGTTGTTCGGCGTCGTCTTCGGCGCAGTACTGTTCGTCGTCGTGATCGGCGAGTGGCTGGGGCTGTTCGAGAGGATCACCGAGCGCGCGCCGTGGCCGATCGGTCTCGCCCTGGTGCTGGCGGGCGGCTATCCGGTGTTTCGCAACGTCATCCGCGCCGCGCTTCGACGGCAAATCATCTCGCACACACTGATGACCATCGGCGTGATTGCGGCGCTGGCAGTGGGCGAATGGGCCACGGCCTTCGTCGTGGTGTTCTTCATGCGCGTCGGCGACTACGCCGAGAACTTCACTACTGAACGCGCCCGCCGGGCCGTGAAAGACCTGACGGCGATGGCTCCGCAGACAGCGCGCGTCGAACGCGACGGTCAGGAAGTGGAATTACCGATTGCCGAGGTGCGCATCGGCGAAATCGTCATCGTGCGGCCCGGCGAGAAGATTCCCGTCGACGGCGACGTGGTCGACGGACAGGCAACGGTGGATCAGGCCGCGATCACCGGCGAGTCGATGCCGGTCGAAGCCGGCCCCGGCGCGAAAGTGTACGCGGCGACCATTGCGCGGCTCGGCCACCTGCGCGTGCGCGCCACGCATGTGGGTGCCGACACGACGTTCGGGCGCGTGATCAAGATGGTCGAAGAGGCCGAAGCGCATCGGGCCGATGTGCAGCGCATCGCCGACAAATTCTCGGCCTACTACCTCCCCATCGTCGCCGGAATCGCTGCACTCACGTTCCTGATCAGTCGCAATCCGCTTTCCACGGCGGCGGTGCTTGTGGTGGCGTGTTCGTGCTCGTTCGCGCTTGCTACGCCGATCGCGATGCTGGCGTCCATCGGCGCAGGCGCAAAACGCGGACTGCTGATCAAGGGCGGCAAGTATCTTGAGCTGCTGGCGCGCGCCGATGTGCTGCTGATCGACAAGACCGGCACGTTGACGCTGGGCAAGCCGCAGGTGACCGATGTTGTACCCCTGAACGGCCTGGCCGAGAAGGACATTCTGTCGTTGGCTGCGTCTGCCGAACGATATTCCGAGCATCCGCTGGCCGAGGCCGTGCGCGCTGCCGTTCGCGAGCGCAACCTGCCCTTGTCCGAGCCGCACGACTTTGAAGCCGCTCCCGGCATGGGTGTGCGCGCCCGCGTGAACGGGAGTCTGATTACCGTCGGCAATCGCCGGATGATCCCCGCTGCGGCTGCTGTGCCTGTTGCATCCGAACTGGAGTCCCAAGGAAAGACGCTGCTCTTCGTCGTGCGCGATGACGAACTCGTCGGAGTGCTCGCCGCCGCCGACACGCTCCGACCCGAGGCCCCTATGGCGTTGGGGGATGTGCGCGCGCTCGGCGTGCGCCACGTCGAATTGCTGACGGGCGACAACGAGCGCACAGCGGTGACGCTGGCCGAAAGACTTGGCGTAGCGTATCGCGCCAATCTGCTGCCCGAAGACAAGATTCGCATCGTAAAAGAATATCAAGCGCAGGGGCGCACGGTGGTGATGGTTGGCGACGGCGTGAACGACGCTCCCGCGTTGGCCCAGGCCGATGTCGGGATCGCGATGGGCGCGGCGGGTACGGATGTCGCCATCGAAGCGGCGCATATTGCGTTGATGCGCGAGGACTGGATGCTCGTGCCGGAAGTCTTCCGCATCGCGCGCCGGACAATGAAGGTCGTCAAGACGAACCTGGCCTTCACGGCGCTGTACAACGCGATCGGGCTTGCACTGGCCGCCTTCGGCTTCTTGCCGCCGATCCTCGCGGCGGCCGCGCAGTCGCTGCCCGATCTAGGCATCCTGGGCAATTCGTCGCGATTGTTGCGGCAGAAGTAGTTTCACCGAAAGGTCAACCAGGAGAATTACGCAGACAACTTATCGACCGGCAGCCACACCCGAAATTCGCTCCCCTGTCCAACTTCACTCTCCACCTCAATCCGCCCACCGTGCTGCTCGACGATCCAGCGTGCGATGGCAAGGCCGAGGCCGCTGCCGCGACTCTTGCCGGGCGCACGGTAGAACCGATCGAAACAAAGAATTTCCGCACGCTGCACCTGGATATAGGGCGCGCGCCTCCTCCTGCGCCAACGAGCGGGTAAGCTGCTCGATAAGCGCTTCGTCCGCCAGCCCATCGCGCACGCCGCTGAGCAGCACAACCAACCCATCGTCGGCCTGTTGGGTCACTAACTCGTCGAAGTGCTCCATCATTCCGATGTTCATCGCAACCTCCTTACTCGCCTCTCAACGTCTGCGCGAGGTTCAGCCGCGCTGCGCGCAGCGCCGGGTACAGCCCGGCCAGCACGCCGATGACGAGCGTCAGACCCAACCCGCGCAAGATGCCCGCCTCCGTGAGCACCGGCGTAATCGTCATGCCGACCGCCTCCATCCGCATCAGGCGCAGAAGAAGCGCCGCCGCAGCGAGCGCGATCACGAATCCGCCCAGCGCGATCAACAGCGACTGGCTCAGCACGTACGTGAGCACGGAGCTGCGACCGAATCCCATGCTTCGCAGGATGGCAATCTCGCGCCGCCGCTGATGCACGACGGTGAAGATCGTGTTCATCACGCCCAGCACCGCCGCCGCCGCGACGATGACCGAAGCCACTTTCATCACGCCGTCCAGGCTGGCGATCGCGCCCGTGAGCGACTCCCACACTTCCTTCTCTTTGACCACGTCCACGTCGAGACGCTTCGCGATCCGCTCGCCCAACCCCGGCGGGCCGATCACGGAAAACATCGAGGCGAATCCCTGCGAGCGCACGAGTCGCTGCGCTTCTCCTAAATCCAGCCACACTTCGCTGTCGGAGATGCCGCCTGTGGCGAAGATGCCCTTGACGATGAACGTCTTACCCAGCACCCTGAACGGGTCGCCCGGCGCAAGCCCTTTCGACCGTGCCACCTCCGCGCCGAGCATGATCTTGTCCCGGTCGCCCCGTTCGAGCGGCGAACCTGCCGTCATCTCGAACGCGACAATGCGCGCCAGCCCTACCGACCCATTGTCGAGCGCGATCCCGCGCAGTAAGACCGGCTCGCCAGATCTAATCTGCCGAGTCGTGAGCAGTTGCGGCGCGACGACTTCCGCACCTATGCCGCGCAGCGTCGTCTTCAGGCTCATCGGCATCAGGCTGCCGGAGAGGCCGATCGAATCTTTGGGCAACACCACCAGCGCCTCGGTGTCCTGCACCGACAGTGTGCGCGCGACGCCGGCCCACAGCCCCTCGATCGCGAAAAACACCAACAGCACGACGCCCACGCCGAGGATCAGTCCGATCGTCGCGCGGCGACGCGACACCAACTCTCTCCATGCGATCTGGACCATCTCAGCCTCCAAGTTCCTCCAGTTCCTTCAGTTCCTTCAGTTCCCTTCAGCAGGCGCAGGAACTGAAGGAACTCCGGGAACTCACGCGCCTCGCAAGACTTCTGCCACAGGCATGGCCGCCACGCGCCGGGCCGCCAGCCACGCCGAGGCGAGTGTCAGTGTCGCCGTCAGCGCGCCGCCCACGAGCGCCGTCTGCGGCGTCAGGCTCAGCGTCAGCGGCACCGACAGAAACGACACTGCCGATGTCGCGTTCAGGTAGGCCAGGGCAGCCACACCTGCCGCCAGCCCCACGGCAAACCCCAGCCCGGCCTGGATCAGCCCCTCCTGCACGAAGATGCCGATCACCTGATTGGCCGACAGCCCGATCGATTTGAGCACGGCGATCTCGTGCGACTTCTCTGCCACCGTCATCCCCACCACGTTGTACACGCCGAAGGCGATGGCGATCAAGGCCAGCGCGGAAATCGCGTTCATCACGCGCGTCACCTGCCCGAACGAGCGATTCATGGTTTCGTATACTTCCGGCTCGGTGCCGATGTCGGTCTCGCGCGCAAGCACGGTCGAGCCTGCCAACCGATTTTTCAGCGTGCGCACGTCGGCGTCTGGCGTGGCTTGAATCACGATCGCCGAATACGAATCGCCCCGGCTCAACAAGCGCTGGCCGTCTTCCAGGCTCGTCCACAGTTCCGAGTTCAGCGTGCCGCCTGCCTGAAAGATGCCGGCGAGTTTGAGTTCCTGCCCGCCGATCTCCAGCGTGTCGCCCACCTGCCAGCCATTCTGGCGCGCCAGTTGCTCGCCGGCGATGACCGAGTTCGCTCGCTGCGACAACTTGCCCTCCACGATGCGCAGGCCGGCCATCTCGCCGTACGCCTCCGGTTCGATCGCACGGATCAACACCATCTGCCCTTTCCAGCGCAAGGCGGTGTGCAGCATCGGCACGACGCGCGCCACGCCCGGGTAGCGCCGCAGCGTTTCCACAATCGCCTCCGGAATCTGGCCCTGGCAGTAGTCTGTCGCGCCTTTGTCGATGAGCACCAGGTTACGCTCCGAAGCCGGTGTGGCCGAGACCACACTGCCCAACCCGCCGGCAATCGAGGATAGCGTGAAGAACACGGCCACCACCACGCCCACGCCGGCGATCATCAGCAGCGCGCGCCATCGGCCATACCGCAGGTCGTTCCAGGCGATGTGCCAAAAGCGAAATGGGTTCATCAGACATTACTCGGGAAGAGGATTCTTCTCCACGAAGTCACACGAAAGGGCACGAAGACTGCATTCATTTTCGTGTCGCGAAGCGTTCGTGTGTCTTCGTGGATCAATCTACTGTCAGTCCTCGAAGGCGGGATAGGCCGTCATGCCCCAGCGCAGCTCGACGTCTGCCTCGCCAACGGCGATGACGACGGTGTAGTTCGTCCCGCCCTGGCCGGGCGTTGCCATCGGCGCGATGCGCGTCACGCGGCCGGGCAGCGTCAGGTCGGGCAGTACGTCGAAGGTGATGGCGACCGGTTGGCCGGCGGAGACGCGCGCTACATCTTCTTCGCTCAGATCGTCGGTCTCGATCTGCCAGCGCGATAAGTCTCCGATCACCAAAGCCGGCTGACCCGACCCGACTAGCTCGCCGGTGCGCACGAGTACCCGCGCGATCGTTCCAGCGAACGGCGCGCGCAGCGTGGCGCGATCCAGCATGACTTGCGCCCGTTCCACCGCTGCACGCGCCATCTCCACGCGCGCTTCGGCAGCCGCGATCTCTTCGCGCATCGCGCCCGCACGCGCTTTGTCGAGCGCCGCCTGCGCGATATCGCGCTGCGCCAGCGCCAGAGCCACGCGGGCGCCGGCTGCCTTCAGTTCATCGCCAGCCCCGGCCAGAAGTTGGTTCAACCGCGCCTGGGCTGCGTCGCGGGCCTGCCGCGCAGCGGCCAGTTGCGCGCGCATCTGTTCCTCGACCGTGCCGTACATCGCAATTCGGTCGTAGGTGTCTTGCGCGATCTTGAGATTGGCCTCGGCCTGACTCAATGCGGCTTCGGCGGCGGCGACGTTCGCCGCCTGCACGCCTTTGTTGAGCCGGTCACGGTCGGCGACGGCGGCGGTCAGTTCGGCCTGCGCTGTGCGCACCGCAGCTTCCGCAGAAGCGATATCCTCGCTGCGCGCGCCGGCCTTCAGCCGCGCGAGATCCGCTTCGGCCAGCGCCCGTACCGCGCGCGCTTCGTGAACGGCGTGCTGCAACTCCGCGCCGTCCAACCGAGCGACTATCTGACCGGCTTCGGCAAACTGTCCTTCTTCGACCAGCATCTCGATCGGGCCGCCGATCTGGACACTCAACTGCGCCCAGCGCGCCGGGACCACCTTCCCCGAAGCAGACACGCCGAGTGCTATGTCTGACCCAGCCGCCACGGACGTGGCCACGGCGGCGTCAACTGTGCCGGCGCGCAACCGGCTGTAGGCGAACACTGCGCCGACTACCAATGCACCAATCAGTACTCCGTAAATCACACGCTTTTTCATGGTTACCTGCTCCTGTTGATTGCGCTCTGCCGGGATCGAGCTACGCTGTCGCTGCTGGCGCGACCGGGTGTAGTGGTTCGTCGCCGACCACCTGCCCGTCGCGCAAGCGAATAATCCGCGTGCCGGCCGCGCCCACCTCCGGGTTGTGCGTCACGACGACGAAGGTCAACCCCAGATCGCGGTTGAGTTCGCGCATGATGTCCACGACCATGTGTGCCGAGGCCGAGTCCAGATCACCGGTCGGCTCGTCGGCCAGAATCACTTTGGGATTGGAGACCAGCGCGCGGGCGATGGCGACGCGCTGTTGCTGCCCGCCCGACAGTTCGGCGGGGCGGTGCATCGCCCGGTCGGCCAGCCCAACCAGGTCGAGCGCGGCGCGCGCCATCTTGCGGCGGGACGGGCGGGGATACTTCAACGCCACCAGCGGCAATTCGACATTCTCCTGCGCCGAAAGCGTGGGCAGCAGGTTGTAGAATTGGAAAACGAAGCCGACGTGATCGCGCCGGAAGCGCGTCAGCTCGTCTTCGCTCGCCGCGCCGAGGTCTGCCCCGTTCACACGCACGGATCCGCCTGTGGGCCGATCGATCCCGCCGATCACGTGCAGGAGCGTGGACTTCCCGCAGCCCGACGGCCCCATCACGCTGACGAACTCGCCCGGCGCGATGTCCAGGCTCACGCCGCGCAGCGCCTCGACGGTTTCCCGCCCGCGCGTGTAGACCTTCTTGAGATCGTGGATTTCGATCAGGCTGTCCTGCACCATATCGCCTCCTGCGCCGACTGTCTTTCCGCGCGCACAGAGCGCGGTGGGCCGGAAATATCGTCAATTGCAGGATAGCACACAGGAGTCTTCGAGGTAAGCGCAAGGTGGCGCGTTGCGGGGTAGGTGAAATTACTTAACGAGGGAGATCAAATGGTTGAAATAGGTTGCCACGGCGACGCGGTTGGTGGCATCGAGTTCGTAGAAACGCACCGTGTGCCGCTCACGCTGCCCAGGGGCGTAGCCATCCGCACCGGCTTCGCCGAGACGGAAGGGACTTCGGCTAAGAGCACATTCCGCACCGGCGTCAAAACCATCGCGCCGTGGTGGAGCGTGCAGGGCACATGGGTGCAAGACGACGAGGTGAACGCGGCTATGGTCGGCGCGGGGCTAGCCCGGCGCGTGGGCTGGCGAATCGGGGACGAGATCGAGGCCCGTGTCGAAGACCGCACGACCCGCTTCCGGATCATTGGTATCGTGAACAGTGGCGGCTTCGAAGAGGATCAAATCATCGTCGCACTTCCGGCAGCGCAGGCGCTGATGGGGCTGCTAACGCTCACTGCGCTCGGCGGCTCAGCGCTGGCGGTGATGACGGCGATGACGGCCTCGGTGATGAAACGCCGCGCCGAGATCGGGCTGATGAAAGCCCTCGGCGTGGACGGGGGACAGATCGCGCTCATCTTCCTGAGCGAAGCGGCGCTGATCGGGCTGGCGGGCGGCGCGGCGGGTTACATGCTCGGCCTGGGGCTGGCGCAGGGATTGGGGCGCTGGCTCTTCTCGGTCGGCGGGCAGATGTCTGCGGTCGTCCTGCGAAGCCGAGGCGCGCGCTGCGCTGGAGGCGGTGGGGCTGGACGAGCGTCTGCATCATCTGCCCGTGCAGCTTTCCGGCGGCGAGCAGCAGCGCGTGTGCGTCGCCCGCGCGCTGATCAATCAGCCCCAGATCATTCTGGCCAACGAGCCGACCGGCAACCTCGATGCGGCCAACGAGGAGATCGTGCTGGACATCTTCCGCCGATTGCACGCGCAGGGGCATACATTGATCGTCGTCACGCACGACGCGCGCGTGGGCCGCCTGGCCGATCGGCTGATCATGCTCGAGCACGGGCGGGTTGCCCGCGCCAAGTCGAATGGACAGAATGAGCATTGGCAGGCAGAGTCTGAGACCGCGATTGCGGTGCCGCTCAGCCAAATATGATCCCATCGCTGCTAAACGACGCGCAACAAGACACGCCATTTGGCTCTGGGGCTTGGGCATGCTTCGGCAGTACAGTGTTACGAGAGAGGTGAACTATTCGCAATCAGTTGGAATGCGTGGCGCGCCAGGCCGTCGCCGCGCTGCCCGGCATCCGCGAGGTGCGCATGAAAGTCGAGGCCGAGGTGCCGAGGGGCTTCGGCCTGCCCGGACGACGCGACATTCCCTGCGTCCGCCAGGTTATCGCTGTGGCTTCGGGCAAGGGTGGCGTGGGCAAGTCGACTGTCGCCGTGCGCCTGGCGCTGGCGCTGGCCGAGGCTGGCGCCAAAGTCGGCCTGCTCGATGCCGATTTCTTCGGCCCGAACGTGCCGCAGATGCTCGGCAGCGAGGACCGGCCGATGCTGCGCAACAATCGTCTGGTGCCGGTCGAGGCACGCGGCCTGCAGGTGATGTCGTTCGCCTACCTGGTCGAACCGGGCAAGCCGCTGATCTGGCGCGGGCCGCTGCTCATGTCGGCCATGCAGCAAATGCTGTTCGACGTGGACTGGGGCGAACTCGACTATCTGGTGATCGACCTGCCACCGGGCACGGGCGATGTGCCGCTGTCGCTGGTGCAGCTCATCTCGCTGGCAGGCGTCGTCGTCGTCACCACACCGCAGAACGTCGCCGTCGCCGACGTGGTGCGCTGCATCGAGATGCTCCAGGTGACGGGGGCGCCCGTGCTGGGCGTGGTCGAAAACATGAGTTACCTGCAATGCCCAGACTGCGGCGTGTGCACGCAAATGTTGTCAATCGTTACAGTGCTCGCCAAACCGCGTCCTCGCGGTTGGCCGCCCGCGGGGACGCGGGCGGTGAGCCACCTGACATGTTTTGCGTGCACACACTGCGGCCGGCGGCTGGAGGTGTTCGGACGTGGCGGCGGGCAGTGGCTGGCCGAACAGCCGGAACATTGAACACGGTGATGGCTGCCAGCGCTGCCAGCGGCACCAGACAGCAGGCGAGCATGATCAACATGTGTTTCTTCGTCATATTCATTCAGGAAGTCCTCCGTTGGGATGTTGAGACTTGAGTTTGACCAGC
>DATEUJ010000009.1:0-15080 GCA_035283185.1 Anaerolineae bacterium
GTTTCAGGGTATCCTTCGACATGGGCTTGTCCTCCTGAGATTGTGGCTGAGCACCTCCAATCTTACAGGAATGGGGCAAGCCCCGCTACTTTTCACGCCGTCACGCGGCTCATACACGGAAATTCGGATCTACTGAGTCTACGTCGCTGTCGGGCGTCGGCTTGCCGTAGGCGAACGAGCCGAACAAGATGATCCTCGTGGAATGATGTTGCTCAATGATTGCGCAGAATGACAGGCAGATACACATGCTTAGCCTTGACTACTGCTACTGTAAAGATTCTCTCCTGGCGAGCATAGGTTCCCATATCGTAGACAAACTTTAGTTGCGCCAGCTCTATGCTGCTGACGAAGTCGGTCGGGATGAAACTCCAGTCGAAGCCGATGGTCCCGGTCTGGAAGGTTCCATATTCAAGGCGTGCCACATCGCGCACGTAACCCGCGAATTGGTCGTTCAGGTATATCGCGATGGGCAACGCAGCCTGAGAGAGTGCTTCGCCATTTTCGTTACGCAACGTGCCAGAGAAATGGAGCGTGAAGGGGGTCGAGGTAAGAGGTATCACCGTCGGTGTTATCTCCAGGGTGAGCGTTATGGGTGTCTCCCGAATCGCCGCCCCGAGCGTCGTGAAGGCAAGATAGTTCCCGGCATTGTCGGTTGCAGTGTAGGCGAGTGACACGGTCAGCGCATTGCCAGGGTTAAGAGCCGCCGTATAGCGGGCGCCCTGTTGTATTAGCGGAAGTGAACTCCAATGGTTACCTTCGTCAATGCTGTAGCGCATTTGCATACTGTTCACGCCGCTCTCCGTATCCGTTACGGTGATCGTCACCGTAATGGTCTGGCCGGGCGCAAACCGCTGTGGCATCTCCAGTGAGGTTACGCGGGGAGGGTTCATGTCGGCGGCAGGGAGAGTGAAGCGGGCCTCAATGAGGTTGTTGTACGAGATTGGGCCATCATGATCCGAAGTGATCCGTAGCCGATAGTTACCTGCCTCATACAATGGAATCTGACGCAATGGGGAGGGCGAATACCAGAACTCGTACAGGGAGGCAGAATAGGCCAATATACCGTTCCGATAGACCACAAGGTATGGACTGCTACCCCAGGCAACCTTATTCCCTTGCGAGCTGCCAAACACAGGATGGATGAGCCGTATCGTTGACGGCGAGTTGTCAAAAGTCACAGCAGGATACAAGGGGCCTGCGCCGATGCGGATTGTTTTGTCTTCGGGCGGCAACGGTTGCAGGTCCCATCCCTCGACCATTTGAAGATTTGTGTCCCAGGTTAATGTGTACGCTTTTGTCCAATCGCGCCTGTAGAATTCCATTTCGGTGGTCTGATTATTCCAGATATCATCCGCGAAGTAACGATAGGCGAACGCCCCGTTCACGTAGATGTCGCGCTCCAGCCCGGCCGAGAGCGGATAAATGCCCCCCCCGAAGTCCGTGGGTAAATAGAATAGAACCTCGCCGCCTGAGGCGAAGCTGTACCCGGATCCCAACCATGGGTTGTTCATTGTGCCGGGGAAGTCGTATTTCACGCGGTAGTGGCTAACCTGGTCTCGGCTGTAACTGAACGTCACCGGCGTGGAGGCGTCGATTCTGGGGTATTGCCACGCAAACCAGTGAACTTCGTCCGCGTTCTGTGCCAGATTAAAACCGGCCTGATCGTTGGGGCCTTCATACCACCTAGGCGAGTTAAGGTCCCTGAAATGTCGGTAGCGCGGTGAATATCCATAGCCCATGCTGGCAAAAGCGAAGCTGAGGTGGTCAGGGGTGTCGGAAATGTAAAAGTCGAAGCTGGCCGGTAAAGGGGCGAGAACGTCAGTGTCCTTGGCCCCAGAATCTATTCCAAGCCCTGTAACATATTGCTTTCCGGCGTTCTGATATCTGAGACCCGCCCGCCACTGCCCGACGAACAGGGGATCGCCGGCAAACGTGGTAGCGTCCAGGGTGAATCGCCGGGCCGTTGTGGCGCTTACATAGATGTGTTGGGTCGCATTCCGATTAATCGTTGTGGTTGCCGCAAGAACGAGAGGTTTTTGCTGTGTTGCCGACCATCCAAGAATGAAATTGTTAATCCACCACCTGGCATAGCCATGAACGTTGTAAGCGCCAGAGGGAACGTAAAACGTTGCCGGTAACTGACCATCCCACCCGTTGCTCCTTATCACATCTACTTCAGGCACTCCGACCAGGACAACGAAGTTGTCCCAGGGCTTGAGCCATTCCACACCCTCTTCATCTAGGAGATGCACAGTCACCTTGGAAAGAAGAGCAAAACCGAAAGGCACCGTCAGCGTGTAGTTCGCGCCCCGCAGGCTTATCATGCCGGCGTAATATCCTTCCGGGGCATTGTTGGGGATATTAAGGCTGACCGTAATGGCGTTCGTCATGCCCGCTGAGATCGTGAAATCATTGCCGCTGAGTTGAGCGTACGTGACAGGCACGGTTGTCGTCAGCGGAGTCAATCCTCCGTCGTACCGCAGGGCAGTCGAGATAGATGCTGTAGCAGTTAGCGTGGCCGTGCTGACATTGATCAGTGTCAAGCGAGCCGATGTCGTTCCACCCAAAAAGGGCAACCCGAAACCGAGACTCCCTGGCACAGCCACGAGTGGTGCTAATGCTGCTTCTGCCAGACGAACTCTCCCCGCGCCTTGATCGTATAGTCCTGTTCCCAGGTCCTTGGCTGTGTTCATCAAGTTGGACTTGATCATCTCCGGCGTCCAATCTGGGTGCAGTTGTTTGATGAGTGCGGCAGCGCCGGCAACGTGTGGTGTGGCCATGCTTGTGCCGCTAAGGAATAGGTAGCGATCCGGGCTGCCCAATTCCCCAGAGATGGGCACGGTTGCGGAAATCGAAACTCCGGGGGCCGTGATGTCCGGTTTGAGGACGTCGTAGAAGCCGTGGATCGGGCCGCGCGAACTGAACCAGGCAAGTTGATCGCCTTTGTCCGACGCCGCGACGGTCAGCGCCTTACGGGCCACCCCTGGCGACCCCAAGCTTTCGTACCATGGCCCGCTGTTGCCCGCGGCGACGGCTACGACGAGACCCGCGCCCACGGCGTTGTCCACCGCCTGGCTAAGGGGATCGTCCGGGTTGCCCGGCCCACCTAAGCTCATGTTGACCACGTGCGCAGCGTCATCCGTCGCCGGGTTTCCGTCAGGGTCGGCGGCCAGTTCGAGCGCGTCAATGATTGCCGACGACCAGCCAGACCCATAGGCATTCAGCACTTTGTAAGCCAGTAAGCGAGTGCCGGGCGCTACGCCCGTTACCACGCCGCTAGCAGCCACAATGCCGGCTACATGGGTGCCATGCCCGTGATCATCCATCGGGTCGGCGTCATTGTTGACAAAGTCGTAGCCGCCGATAACTTTGCAAGACGCGCCGAGACATCCGCCCAGGTCAGGATGGGTGTAGTCCACTCCCGTATCCATAATTGCTACGCGCACCCCGTGCCCCGTGACAGGGTTGCCACTGCCATCGGTCAATGTCCAAACGGAGGGAGCGCCGATCAACGGCACGCTGTCGCTCAGGGCAGCTTGCACTTCGTAATCAGGGGAAACGGCCTGCACTTGCGGTAATTTCTCCAGGCGATGCCAATCGTGCATTTGTATCGACAATGCAAAACCGTTGAGCAAATAGCCAAACTCTCGGCTGATTTCGATCTCGATGCCCTGCTTCCTGACCTTTTCGAGAAACTGGCGGCGGCCCGCGGCCAACTGATTGGCATAGTTTTGCACGGCCTCGGCTTGCGAGGTTGTGAGAGGGCGAGGCGCAGGAAACATCCGTCTGAGATACACGGCAAGAGGTTCATTGCGCAATTGTATGATTACCCGCACTTGATCTCCTAGCCCGGGTATCACGACTTGCTGGTCATTCAAGAACGCGATAGCGCCTGAGCGCAACGGCGTATCCCAAAAACGCGGACTTGTCGACGTGTTTGTCAATCCAGTCCATGGAGTGTGTGGGGCCGCGGCAGTGATGTATCGATCATCTATCCATCCGGTCTGATGGTCTGGGGCTACAAGTGCGCGCATCGCGCTGCCTGTCGGCTCTCGTGTGGTGGTGCTAAGCGATGGGGCGGCTGATGCGGGGGTTAAGTGGTACAGTGCCGCCAGATACAGAACCAGTAACGCCGCCGCCATGACAATCACGAATAACCAACGCGGCCAGTTTGCCAACACAGGGTTACACTGAATCATTTTGCGTAGCATAAGGCCTGGCTTGTTCATTTCCATGCCTTCCAATTTTCCTCGTTGGCTATGGGACGGCGCACGTTGCATAACGTTGAGCAAACGCACTCTGAGTTCGTCTAAAGCGGAATATTCCCATGCTTCTTCGGCGGGTTGCTGTCGCGCTTGTTTTGCAGCATCTCCAGCGCATTGATCAGGCGCGGTCGGGTTTCCTTCGGCTCGATGATGTCGTCGATGTAGCCCCACTCGGCGGCGACGTACGGGTTGGCGAACTTCTCGCGGTACATCGCCACCAGTTCCGCCTTCCTGGCGACCGGGTCTTCCGCCTCGGCAATCTCCTTGCGGAAGATGATGCTGACCGCGCCGTCCGGCCCCATGACGGCGATCTCCGCCGACGGCCAGGCCAGGTTCAGGTCGCCCCGGATGTGCTTCGAGCTCATCACGTCGTAGGCGCCGCCGTACGCCTTGCGCGTGATGACGGTGATCTTCGGGACGGTTGCTTCGCAGTAGGCGTACAGCAGCTTGGCGCCCGAGCGGATGATGCCGCCGTGCTCCTGCGCGACCCCCGGCAGGAACCCCGGCACGTCCTCGAAGGTCACGAGCGGCACGTTGAAGCAATCACAGACACGGACGAAGCGCGCCGCCTTTTCGCTGGCGTCGATGTCGAGCACGCCCGCCAGCACCTGCGGCTGCTGGGCGACGATGCCGACGCTGTGCCCGCCCAGCCGCGCAAAGCCGACGACGATGTTCATCGCGAAGTGCTCGTGCACTTCGAAGAACCTGCCCTCGTCTACGACCAGCCGGATCACCTCTTTCATGTCGTAAGGCTTGTTGGGGCTGTCGGGCACGATCGTGTCCAGCCGCTCTTCCATGCGCAGCGGATCGTCTTGCGTGCGGACGAGGGGCGGGTCTTCCATGTTGTTCTGCGGCAGGTAACTCAGCAACTGGCGGATCATGAACAGGCAGTCGGCTTCGCTGGGGGCGGCGAAGTGCGCCACGCCGCTCTTGGTGTTGTGGACGGTGGCCCCGCCCAGCTCCTCGTGCGTCACCTCCTCGTGCGTCACCGATTTGACGACGTCCGGTCCTGTGACGTACATGTACGAGGTGTTGTTTACCATGAAAATGAAATCGGTCAGGGCCGGCGAGTAGACCGCGCCGCCCGCGCACGGCCCCATGATCGCGCTGACCTGCGGGATGACGCCGGAGGCGAGCGTGTTGCGCAGGAAGATGTCGGCGTAGCCGCCGAGCGACACCACGCCCTCCTGAATGCGCGCGCCGCCCGAATCGTTCAGCCCGATGATCGGCGCGCCGTTCCTCATCGCCATGTCCATGATCTTGCAGACCTTCTGGGCGTGCACCTGGCTGAGGCTGCCGCCGAACACCGTGAAGTCTTGCGAGAAGACGTACACCAGCCGGCCGTCGATCGTGCCCCAGCCGGTGACGACGCTGTCGCCCAGGACTTTCTTGTCGGCCATGCCGAAGTCGGCGGCTCGATGCGTGACGAACATGTCCAGCTCGCGGAACGAGCCGGAGTCGAGCAGCAGGTCGAGCCGCTCGCGGGCGGTGAGCCTGCCTTTGTGGTGCTGCTGGTCGATGCGCTCCCGGCCGCCGCCCTGCCTGGCCTGTTCTCTCGTGTCGCGCAGCTTCTGGATTTTCGGATCGACTACCATATCTTGCTCCACACTCCAGTCCGCTTGAGTGGCGCCGCGATCGTCAGGTGAACATCCGGCGCAGCGACGGCCACGACAAGACGCCCCAGACAACGGCGATGCTGAGGATGGCGATCGCCGCATCGGCAGGCCGGGTGAGCGGCTCGTCCGGCGACTTCTCGAAACTTAGGCGAATCAGCCATAGGTTGGCCTGATACAGCGCGATCGCCGCCATGCTCCACAGCCGCGCCCAACGCCGCAGCCGGTATAAGCCGATCGCCGCCGCGCCGAACCCGGCTGCCCACACGATGCCTGTCAGCGCGAGCGCAAGCGCAGGCCCCTCCAGGCTCAGTCCACGGAGATATTCGAACCGCAGGACCACGAGAATCGCTCGCCAGGCGTTGAACGCAGCCAATGATAGCACGCCGAGCGCGATCAGGGTAATCCGAAAGGGACGCTTCATCGATCAAGGAAAGAGGACCACTTTGCCAAACTGCTCGCCGCGCTCCAAGATCTCGTGGGCGACGCGCCCCTCGCTGAGCGGCAGGACAGTGTGAATCACTGGCTTCAGCTTGCCGTCGAAGACCAACTGCATCACGTCGCGATAGTCCTGGTGACTGCCCATTGTGCTGCCGACGATCGCAATCTGCTTGGCCCACACGAAGCGCACGTCGGTGACCGCCTCCCAGCCGCCGGTATTTCCCACGGTCACCAACCGCCCGCCGCGCGCCAGCGCGCGGATGCTCTGCATCCACGTCGCCTGCCCGACGTTGTCGACGACGACGTCGACGCCGCGCTTCCCAGTCGCCACGAACACGGCCTTCGACCAGTCTTCGGCCTTGTAGTTGATGGCGTAATCCGCGCCGAGCGCCCTGGCCTTTTCCATCTTTTCTTCGCTCGACGTGATGGCGTACACCGTCGCGCCGAGGTATTTGGCAACCTGGACGGCGAGATGATTGACGCCGCCCCCTGCGCCGACGATGGCGATCGTCTCTCCGGGCTTCAACTGCGCCCGGTGCACGAGCATGCGCCAGGCGGTCAGCCCGGCTAGCGATGCCGCCGCCGCCGCTTCGTGCGCGACGTGATCGGGCATGGGTAGCAAATTGCTGGCCGGCACGACGACGTATTCGGCCGCGCCTCCGGTCGAGTGCTCGCCCAGGATGACGTAACCGGGCGAGACGCTGTCTTCGCCCCGGCGCGTCCACTCGTCTTCTTTGGCGCTCAAACCCGGGTCGATGGCGACGCGCGCGCCGACGGGCGGGCCGCTGGCATCAGGCCCATACGATTCGACGACGCCGCTCACGTCGCAGCCGCCGACGTGAGGCTTGGGCAGGCGCTCGAAAGCCGGCCCGCCGCGCCGCACCCACAGGTCGAGATGGTTCAGCGCGACGGCCTTCACGCGCACCCGAACCTGGCCGGGACCAGGCGTCGGATCAGGCAGGTCGCCGTACTGCATCACTTCAGGTCCGCCGTGTTCGTCGAAGTATAGTGCTTTCATGCAAGGTCCTCTCTAGCATTGCCTCTCAGAAACTACCCTGGCCGCAAGGATTTTCAACCACAGATTACACGGATGTCACGGATGGCGGCCTCTCAATATCTGTGTTATCCGTGTCATCCGTGGTTAGTATAGCACCAGGTCACGCGGCCGGCTGCAGTTTCAGGCGCTCGATGCGGCGCTGCAAGTAGGGCGAGAAGTACCCATCGTAACGCTCCCAGAGCTCCGGAATGCGCCAGTCGTCGCCCGTTATGCGCTGGCGGCAGTGGGGGGCGCTGCACTGGCAGTCGAACTCGTCGTACGGCGTGCCGTCGCACATGGCGTGGTCGATGCACACCTCTTCGCCCGGGGCGATATCGCGCATGGCGACGACGGCGATCTGGCCGCTCATGCCGGCGTTAGGGTCGCAACTGTGGTTGATGAAGTCGGCCGGCTCGTCCGGATAGAGCGAGGCCAGATAGAGGTTCTCTTCAACCTGGACGGTGTGACGCTGAATGTCAGGCGGCAACTGCTCCCATTGCTCCAATGTGACGATCTGGCCGCTCCACACGGCGAGCAGCTCGCCCGCCGCGATCGGCTCGCGTGTGAATACGCCATAGCCGCCCTTATCGACGTGCTCCTTCACTTCGACCTTGGGAGAAAGGTACGACGTGACCCGGGTGGGCACTGCCTCACCTCCTTGGCTGGAAAGGATGCGTGGAGCGCCGCGAAAAGATTCACGCCGAGCCGTCATCGTGTGGCGATGCCGCGGCTCGGCGTGAGACCCCCGAAATTGCCGGTAAGGCACATTCTGCTTAGGCCCCCCTACTTGAAGCCGAGCACGTGACGCGCGATGACCAGGCGTTGGATTTCACTGGTGCCCTCGTAAATCTCCGTGATCTTCGCGTCGCGGAAGTAGCGCTCCAGCGGCATCTCCTTGCTATAGCCCATGCCGCCGTGAATCTGCACCGCTTTCTCGGTGACCCACATGGCGGTCTCAGAGGCGTGCAGCTTGGCGATGCTGGCTTCGAGCGTATAGCGCTGGCCGTCGTGCTTGGATCGCTGCTTAGCCAGCGCGGCGTTCCAGATGAGCAGGCGGGATGCTTCGATGCGCGTCTTCATGTCGGCCAGCATCCACTGGATGCCCTGGAACTGGCCGATGGGCTGGCCGAAGGCTTCGCGCGTCTGGGCATACTGCACGCTGGCTTCGAAGGCGGCCTCGGCCACGCCCAGCGCTTGCGCGGCGATGCCGATGCGCCCCGCGTCGAGCACATGCATGGCGATCTTGAAGCCTTCGCCTTCTTCGCCGAGGCGATTCTCGATCGGGCAGCGGTAATTGTCATACACGATCTCGCACGTGGCCGAGGCGCGGATGCCCAGCTTCGGTTCGGTCTTACCCTTGACGAAACCCGGCCGCTTCGTATCGACGATGAAAGCCGTTATGCCTCGGTGCCCTCTGTCAGGAGCGGTCATCGTGAACAGGACCAGATAATCGGCGACGGGGCCGGAGGTCACCCACGATTTGCGGCCGTTGATGACGTAATGATCGCCGTCGCGCACCGCGCGGCTCTTCATATTGCCCGCGTCCGATCCACTCATCGGCTCGGTCAGCGAGTAGGCGCCGATGGCCTTGCCCGACGCGACCGGGACGAGATACTTGCGCTTTTGGTCTTCCGTGCCGAATTTCATGATGCCGTGACAGTACAGCGAGTTGTTGACCGACATGATCGTGCTGTGGCTGACGTCGGCCTTGGCGATTTCCTCCATGGCCAGCACGTAGGCCAGCGTGTCCAGGCCGGCGCCGCCGTATTCTTCGGGTACTTCCACGCCCATCAGCCCTAGCCCGCCCATCTTCATGACCGTTTCCTTTGGGAATTCGCCGGTCTCGTCGAAATGCGCGGCGATGGGCGCGATCTCTTTCTGAGCGAACTCGCGCGCCGCATCGCGGATCATTTTGTGCTCTTCGGTCAGCTCGAGGTTGGGGCCGTTTTGGCGGAGTTCTACTATTTCCATATCGCTTCTCTCGTAGGTGAGTGTAGGAGTATCGTGTGCGGCGATTATAGCATAATCGTCGCCGCGAGAATGCGAAAGCGTGTTAGAATATCCACATCCAGCGGCAGGAGGTATTCAGTGTTCGGTTTTGATCGCATCACAGCTGACCCCCAGATTCTAGGTGGCAAGGCTTGCATTCGTGGCATGCGCATCTCGGTGTCGCTCATCGTCAATCTGGTGGCAAACGGCATGACGACCGAGGATATCATCCGCGAGTATCCTGATCTGGAGCCAGAAGATATCCGGCAGGCGCTGCACTACGCGGCTTGGGCGACCGAAGAGACGGTCTACGTTCCTGCAGGATCGGCAGCGTGAGATTTCTGCTAGACATGGGCCTGGCGCGCAGCACAGCAGAGTACCTCCGTGTTCGTGGGCACGATGCAGTTCACCTGCGCGACCTTGCGCTCCAGTCGGAAGTGATCGGGGCCTCGTTTTCCTCTCCTTCACGCGAGCTATTCCTTCCCATTCGGCATTAGCCTTGTCATGAGATCTGCCCCCTTCCGTTTCCAGACGCGCCGCTCCGTCTCAATGGCGATGAATGGCATGGTTGCGGCGAGCCAGCCGCTCGCCGCGATGGCTGGCTTGCGCATGCTGCTGCAGGGTGGCAACGCCGTCGACGCCGCCGTGGCAACGGCGGCTGCGCTCAACGTCGTCGAGCCGACGTCGACCGGCGCGGGCGGCGACGCATTCGCCTTGACGTACGTAGGCAAGACGAGCGAGGTCACCGCGCTGAATGCCAGCGGCCGCGCGCCGAAAGCGCAAACGCTGGACGAGATGCGCCGGCGCGGTCATAGGGTGATGCCGACGCACGGCGCGTTGACTGTCACCGCGCCGGGCGCCGTGGCAGGCTGGGCCGATATTCTGAAGAGACACGGCAGCATGACGCTGGCGGACGTGCTGCAGCCGGCGATCGAGCTTGCCGGGCAGGGATTCCCGGTGACGGAGGTGATTGCCGGGCACTGGTCGAGCCTGGAACGCCGCGCCGATCAATTCCCGGCGCTGGCGCAGACGTATCTGATCGACGGTCACGCTCCCCGGCCGGGTGAAGTCTTCAAGAATCCCGCGCTCGCCCGCACGCTGCGTGCAATTGCAGAGGGCGGCCCCGACGCTTTCTACCGTGGGCCGATCGCCGAGTCGATTGTGAAGGCCATCCAGGAGAACGGTGGTCTGATGACGCTCGACGACATGGCTGCGCACGCGTCGACGTGGGACGAGCCGATCCGGACCGACTATCGCGGCGTGACGATCGTGGAGTGCCCGCCGAACGGGCAGGGCATCGTCGCACTCGAAGCGCTCAACATACTCGAAGGCTTCGACCTGGCTGCGATGGGATACGGCACGCCGGCTTACTACCACCATCTGATCGAGGCGACGAAGCTGGCTTTCGCCGACGCCTTCGCTTACGTCGGTGACCCACGCATGGCGCGCATGCCGATCGAGGGCCTGATCGACAAGGCATACGCCGCCGGGCGTCGCCAGTCGATCGACCCGGCGCGCGCCGCGTCGACGCCTGTGCCCGGCAAGCCGCAGGGGGGCACGGTGTATCTCAGCGTGATCGACAAGGAGCGCAACGCGTGCTCGCTCATCAACAGCAACTACAGTGGCTTTGGCTCGGGCCTGGCCGCAGAGGGCGTCGCACTGCAAAACCGGGGCGCGCTGTTTTCGCTGGAGGAGGGCCATCCGAACTGTATCGCGCCGGGCAAGCGACCGTATCACACGATTATCCCTGCGCTGGCGCTGGAGCGCGACAAGCTGTGGATGTCCTTCGGCGTGATGGGCGGCTTCGTCCAGCCGCAGGGACACGTGCAGGTGGCGTGCAACACGATCGACTTCGGCATGAATCCGCAGCAGGCGCTCGACGCGCTGCGCTTCGTGTGGCACGATGGCGCGCTGGTCGACGTGGAGGACGGCATCGGCGAAGACGTGCGCTCGGCGCTGGCGAAGATAGGTCATGACCTGATGCCAAGAGACGATCCGCGTCGCACCTACGGGGGCGGGCAGATCGTGGCGATCGACGAGGACAGCGGGGCGCTTCTGGGCGGCACGGAGCCGAGGAAAGACGGCGTGGCGATCGGGTACTGACCAGTGTTTCAGTGATCAGTGACCAGTGATCAGTGGTCGCTGAAGACTGACAACTGATAACTGATAACTGACAACTGACAACATCGGCGAGTGGCGACTCGGCCGCGATCGACCCGGCGGGCGAGGCGTGTCGTTCGTCAGCCTCGACTGGCCGTGCCCACAAGACGTGCTCGACCAGTTGCTCCGGCTGCCAGATGTCTACGACGCCAGACTGGTGAAGCTGTAGCGCCACGCACCATTGAACGTTTCTTCGTCTCGCGCATGCCCCACGTTTCAAGCTCGCCGCCCGCCGAACCGCGAGTGCGCCTCACAGCCGAAGCCAAGATATGGGTGTATAATCAAGTCGGGCAAAAATGACGATGCGTATTTTTCTTACCGGAGATTCGCCAAAATGGCTGAGGTTACGACGGCGGTCAAATCAGAGGGCATTCAAGAGATCGTCCGGCAGATTGTGGAGCGTTTCCGACCACAGAACATAATCCTGTTTGGTTCTTACGCCTCCGGCGCGCCAACCGGGGATAGTGACGTGGATCTGTTGGTCGTGATGGGGGGGACGAACAGCCGCTTCACATTGCCGCCCAGGTTGCAGCATCCGTTGACCATCCCTTTCCCTTGGACATCGTCGTGTTCAGACCGTCCGAGTGGGAGGCATCCTTGAAGCGCAAAGGGGTGTTTGCCACAGAGGTGATGACGAAAGGGGTCATCCTGTATGAAGCCCGAGGCCCAAGAATGGGTTGACAAAGCCGACGGCGACTGGAAAGTCGCGCAGCGAGAGATGCACGCGACCGATCCTGTCTGGAACTAAGTGTTTTTGGCATAGCCGCACGCTATCCGGGGGCACAGGCGGACAGACAAGCCGCAGCAAACGCCATGAGGATAGCGGAAAATGTGCGGACCGTAGTGCGGATCAAGCTGGGATTAGCATAGCTCATCGGACGTCCACGCCGAACCTCGCCGCGAACCGCTCAAACGTCACACCCTCTTCCAGTAGCCGCAGGCCGAGCATCATCGTCTCGCCTATCTCCAACTCGCGCGAGATCGATTCCCATTCGGCCCCTTTCTGTCCACCGAGTGCCTCAAAGTAGGCGCATAGATGCCACACAATCCATGCATGAGACTCGACCTGCTCTCCCTTATTCCTTAATGGCCTCCGTCACCGAGACACTCGCCCGCTGGCTGCCCTCCGGCGGCGAGGCATTGATGCCACGGGGCTGGGGCGGCGACGAGTGGCTTGCCGCCGAATGGATGGCGTACTGGCAGAACGCGATTCCGTGGCTGCACGAGCGGGTTGCGCGATCCCAGGCTTCGATACCGGATACTGCGCAGAGGAGTCTCGCCTCGCTCGCCGCGCTCAGCCGTGAACGCACCGTCCACATGCTCGACGCGGCAGTCGAGCTGATCGACGCCTTGCACGCCGGTGGCATCGAAGCCGTGCCGTTCAAGGGCGCACTGCTCGCGCCGCTGTATTACCCTGACCCGACGCTGCGCCCGCTGGCCGACCTCGACGTCCTGATTGCCGAGCGCGACGTAGCGAAGGGCCTTGCCGTGTTGGAGCGACTCGGCTACGCCTATTATTCGCGTTCAGCCGAGGACTTTGTGTACCTGCGAGGCACGCGCCGATCCAACGTGTGGCACCCCGAAAACGTGCAGCCGGTAGAATTGCATTTCAGGATCCGCGAGGAATACGCCGGACTGGCTTACGATCTGACTGAGGCGGTATGGTCCTCCGCAGAAAAACACCCCTACTGGCGGGGCAGCGAGGCGCTCGCGCCTTCCCGGCCGGTCTTGCTGCATCACCTGTGCGCTCACATGACGAGCGATCTGCTGATTCAGCGCGGCAAGCTGATGGAGATTGGAGATGTGCAAATCGTCGCGTCGCGCATGACGCAGGAGGATTGGAGCTCGTTCCTCTCAGCGGTTCCACCGCACGGAGCGCGCTTCGTCTATCCGGCCCTGGCTTTTACAGAGCGATACGCGCCCGGTGCCATTCCTGAAGCCGTGTTATCGGCGCTGGCCGCGCACCTCGCGCCGGCGCTTCGCGAATGGTGTGCGCGCGTGACTCTGGTCGAAGCATCCGAATCGAACCCACGCTCGCGCAGCGGCATCGGCCTGGACATGGCGCGCATGCTGGCCCGTTCCCGCGTCGAGCGCGCTCGCATGTGGCTGCGCTCGTTATTCCCGCGCCGCTGGAATCTAGTCAAGCGCTACCCACGCCTGGCCGCCTCACCCCTGTATCCTCTGTGCTACCTGCTGATCAACCTGGATCGAGCCTGGCACATCCTTATGACCACTTTGGAGAAATAGGCTTCTACTGGCAGGTCTACTTCGCCCACAGTGGGTCATTTGGCTGGATGAGATCCCACAGATTCCCATACAGATCTTCAAAGACAGCGACTGTCCCGTAAGCGGCGTTCTGGGGTTCCCGAACGAAGTGTATTCCCGCCGAAAGCATTTCATTGTAGTCGCGCCAGAAGTCATCGGTGCTGAGGAAGAGGAAGACGCGTCCTCCCGTTTGGTTTCCAATGAACGCTTCTTGCACGGGTGTTGAGGCGCGGGCTAACAGCAGGCTGGCGCCATTTGAGCCGGGAGGAGACACGACCACCCAGCGCTTGTCCTGTTCGGGCTGGTAGGAATCTTCGACCAGGGTGAAATGGAGCTTCTTGCAGTAGTAGTCGATAGCTTCGTCGTAGTCTCGAACGACCAAGGCCACATGGATAATCGCCTGTCGCATATGCGCATTGCCCATGAGTGCTGTCATATCAGTGCATCAGCATCGTGTTGCTTCTTATCACTCTCGGCCATGAATCCCTCTCAATTGGTTTTTTATGTCCCCGTGGAAAAGTACGGTTCAAGGATTTTACAGGACAGCGCCGCCTCATGTGTTAGGGATTGATACGGCGCGGGTCAGTCGACAAGCCCGCGTTGGAGCGGGTGACAGCCGCCGCCCGTGCACTACGTCAGCCATGTGCGGAAATTCCAGCACGCCTGCTCCAAGCCGTGCGCCGAAGTCACCGTGCCGGTGACGACCATCCAGTGCCTGCTGGGCCATCACGACTTGCGCACGACGCAGCGCTACGCCCACGTGATGGACAAAACGGCTCAGCAGCAGTACCACGCCGCCACACCTGCACTTGCGCTGCACGCAAGCGCGGTGCAAGTATGGGCGTTCCTGGCGGGCCAGGCTCAGACAGGTCGGCCCGTCCATGGGCCCACCCCCTCGATTCTGTTGACTCGAACGCGCGTAATGAACCCCGCGGAGGATTATCCATCGGCGGGAACTTCACTCCGGCTAGTCTCTGTAGCAGCTCGGGCGCTCCGCCCTCCTCGATGTGAGCCTCACCGTAGAGCACGGCGTACTCGGTTAGCCCCATTGAACTCTTGGTGTTCGCCTGAAGGGAGATCGCCACGCGTGGGTCGTGGCGGATGTTCTTGACCTTTTGGTTTTCGGGGAGGTGTCCTGCAACCACGTCATCCCCGTCGAGGCCAATCCAGACGAGGGTAAGCTGCGGGCTGCCATCTCGATTGAGGGTGACCAAGTGCGCCGGTGTTCCCGATTCGATGAGTTTCCGGACCTCTTGCGGAATCTTCATGCGAAGCACCTCCTTAAGCAGATCACCTGAGTGATGAAATCGA
>DATEUJ010000010.1:0-4694 GCA_035283185.1 Anaerolineae bacterium
TGACACGGATGACACGGATGACACGGATGACACGGATGACACGGATGACACGGATGACACGGATGACACGGATGACACGGATGACACGGATGACACGGATGACACGGATGACACGGAGGCTGCTGGGCTGCATCTGTGGACATCCGTGTTTGCTATGATGGCCCAGATGATCTGCATGGACGCCGAGAAGCTTCATCTGTGGACATCCGTGTTCATCCGTGGTTTCTATATGTTCCGAGTTGGAGAGGAGCGCCAATGACTTTGCAATTCGTCGACTGGCAATTTTCTGACGGCGTGGGTCGTCTCACGCTGAAGCGGCCGCCGCTCAACATTCTGAACATTGCCATGCTGCGCGAGATGCGCGACGCGCTCGAAAAAGCCGCGCACGAGGAATCGCTCCGGGTACTTGTGGTACGCGCCGAAGGGACGCTGCGCGTGTTCTCCGCCGGCGTGGACGTCGCGGACCACACGGCGGACAAGGTGGGCGAGATGATCCCGCTGGTCGATCGCGTGTGCGCGGCGCTCGCCGATTTTCCGGCGCCGACGCTCGCCGCCGTGCACGGCCACGCGCTGGGTGGGGGGTGCGAGGTGGCGTTGTGCTGCGACCTGATCGTCGCCGCCGAGGGCGCGAACTTCGGCCAGCCGGAGATCAAGCTGGCGACCGTCGCGCCGATCGCCTCGCTGCGCCTGCCGCCGCTGATCGGCTACCGCCGGGCGGCCGAAATGCTGTTCACCGGCGACACGATCGGCGCGGCCGAGGCTGCGCGGATCGGACTGATCAACCGTGCCGTGCCTGCGGGCGAGCTTGACAAAACCGTGGACGAGCTGGTCGGCAAGCTGACCACACTGAGTGCGGCAGCGCTGCGCGTCTGCAAGCGCGCCGTGCGGCTGGGGACCGGCGGCTGGGACAATCTGCCGGCCGTGGAGAAGCTGTATCTGGACGACTTGATGTCGCTGGATGATGCGCACGAAGGGCTGGCGGCCTTTATGGAAAAGCGCGCGCCGGTTTGGAAGCATAAATAGTTCCTTCGGGAGACCCCGTAGAACGGCATCCCGATGCCGTTCGGATAAGGCTGGCATAGGGAAGGCTGGCATAGGGATGCCAGCCCTACGTGCCCGACAAGAACCAAATAACCGGAGAAGGCCGAAAAAGCGTGACTTCCGTCCTACTCATTATGGTCGACATCGGGTATGCTGGATATGGTGGGCGCACTCTTCACAGAAGAGGTCGCTGCCTACAGAATATCCTCCTCTCCCTTGGCTGGCGACGCCTCCGAACACCCCGCTCGGAGGCGTCGCGTCGATCATGACACACGGATTTCCCACCCCCGCACACAGCAGGCGAGGGCAGGCGGATTACACGGACTGGCGAGTATTCCCGACCCAGCCTGTCAACGAATGGGGAAACGAATAAACGAATAACGCCAGCGGCCATCGGTCATTCGTTTATTCGTTGGGCATTCGTTGACAGAGTTACTTGCCATTTCGAACATCCAAAATACCTCACAGGGAAATCACTGCGCCAGGTCCATTCGGGGAATTCAAGTGCCTTTGGTGTAAAATACGCGCGAGGAGGCTGACACATGGATTTTTCACTCTCACCCGAGCATCTGATGGTGCAGAAGATGGTGCGCGACTTCGCGACGAAGGAAGTCGCGCCCACGATCAAGGAATACGATCGCAAGCAGGAGATGAACCCGGCCGTGCTGCCGCGCATGGCCGAGCTGGGCATCCTGGGCATCTGCATTCCCGTCAAGTACGGCGGCCAGGGCTTCGACTACATCTCGCTCGGCCTGACCTGCGAGGAGCTTGAGGCGGTCGATACGTCGCTGCGCGTCGTGATGTCGGTGCACATGGGCCTGAACAGCATGGCGCTGCTGCAATGGGGCAGCGAAGAGCAAAAGCAGCGCTTCCTCGTCCCGCAGGCGAAGGGCGAGAAGATCGCGATGTTCGGCCTGACCGAGCCGGGTGTCGGCTCCGACGTGGCGAACATGGCATCGACCGCGAGGAAGGACGGCGGCGATTACATGATCAACGGCGAGAAGATGTGGATCTCGCTGGCGACGAAGGCGCATCACATCCTGTGGTTCGCCAAGACGAATCCGAACGCGCCCGATCCACACGAAAGCATCACAGCCTTCATGATCGAAACCGACTGGCCGGGCGTGACGTGCGGCGACATCCACGGCAAACTCGGCGTGCGCGCGGGGTCGACCGGCTGGGTGAATTGCAAGGACGTGCGCGTGCCTGGCGCGAATCGCATCGGCGAGGAGGGCGAGGGATTCCGGATCGCGATGAGCTGCCTCGACAACGGACGCCTGACCGTCGCCGCCGGCGCAGCCGGGCTGATCCGCGCCTCGCTCGACGCCAGCGTCAAGTACGCCAAAGAGCGCAAGACGTTCGGGCGAGAGATCGGCCGCCACCAGTTGATCCAGCAGAAGATCGCCTTCATGGCGCAGCGGTACGAAATCGCGCGGTTGCTGTACCTGCGCGCGGCGTGGATGAAGAACGCCGGCAGGCGCAACACGCGTGAGACCTCGCTCGCGAAGTGGTACGCGACGGATGCCTCATTCGAGGCGGCGCACGACGCGATTCAGGTGCACGGCGCATATGGCTACAGCGACGAATACGACGTCGAGCGCTACCTGCGCAACAGCCGGGGCGCGATCATCTACGAGGGGACGAGCGAGATTCACCAACTGATGCAGGCGGGCTACGCCCTCGGCTACCGCGTCGACGGGCCGCTGCGCTGCGAGCTGCCGGCGTACGATGCGAAGGTGTGGCAGGAATGATGACAAGCGACAAAGTGTAGCTGGCGCATCCCCATGCGCCAGCAAGCGGCATGGGGATGCCGCCCTACGGTTCGACGACACGAGCTCCATCTTTGAGAAGATGGAGCTCGTGTTTTTTGCCGTTGGGTTTGTCGGAAGTGAGAACGATGCCTTGAATTCGGACAACACAGTTTGCAATGGTATGGTTCGGCAAGGAGGCGTCTGTCTTGTCAATGACACGGTTTCCAAACTCAGACCCAATTCTATCTCGTCTGTGATGCGACTCTCCCCGGATTCCTACGAATGTGTGTGACGATAAAGTCCGGCGCGGGCGAGGAGCATGCACGTTCTCCCGCCCGGAATACACAACGGAATCGTGCATCGTTATTCAATCTGCTACAAAGGAGATACAGCATCATGAACGCGAATCGATTTGCGCACTTGTTGTTTCCTGTGATCCGGACACTGGTCGCGCTTGCGCTGGTGTTCCAGGCATCCGGGACGGCCCTGGCAGCCGTCTGGACGGATCAGGCGGACTACACGCCGGGGAGCGTCGTCACGATCAGTGGCGACAACCGCGACAACGTCGGCTACCTGGCTGACGAAACAGTCCATGTGGATGTAAGTGGCCCGAATGGTTACACGGCTGCCTGCGATGCGGTTGCCGACGACAACGGCGCGTGGTCGTGCCAAGTGACTCTTTGGGACAATGAGTTGGCATATGGCAACTATGGGTACACAGCCACTGGAACCGCTTCAGGTGTCGTTGAGACTGGGAACTTCACGGACCTGCTGAATCTCAATTCGTTCCAGTCCGACTGTAACACGGGAAGCGACTCATTCATGACAGGGGCGACCGTCTGCATGAAGGCTGGCGGCCTCGGAAGCGGTACGAAAACTGTGACGTTCCGATGGTGGGCGCCGGGTCTTAACCTCGCGTCCGACGCTCCCACGCGACAGCAAAGCGTTACCGGGGGCGGGGGCAACCTCACGGACAGCTTCGCGGTTGCTGCCTGCGGCACATGGAACGTCTCGGCGACCAGAACGGGGTTCTCTGCGCAGACAGACACTTTCACCGTGAGCGGTTGCGCCGTGGCAACAACAACCACCGCTTCCAATGCCTCCGCTACATACGGTGATACAACAGTGACACTATCCGCTACCGTTTCTCCAAATCCCGGTGGCGGCAGTGTTTCATTCTTTGTGAATGGTTCACCAGCAGGCAGCGGATCAGTAGGTGTTGGGGGGGTGGCAACTGTGAGCTATAACCCCAGTTCACTGAATGCTGGTTCTTACACCATTCGGGCAGATTTCGGCGGATCCGGAACGTTCTTGGGCAGCAGCAGTGATCCCGCAAATAACGGCACGCTGACAATCGCCAAGGCGAGTTCAACGACGACGGTGACCTGCCCGGCGAGCGTGACTTACGACGGCTCGGCGCAGACACCCTGCTCGGCGACAGTGACCGGACCCGGCGGGTTGAACCAGGCTCTCACGGTGAGCTACGTGAACAACGTCAACGCTGGCACGGCCACGGCCAGTGCAAGCTACGCCGAGAGCGCCAACTACCTGGGCAGCAGTGACTCGGAGAACTTCACCATCGACAAGGCTGCCACGACGACGACGGTGACCTGCGGTGCGGGACCGTTCACCTACGACGGCTCGGTGCATACACCCTGCTCGGCGGTGGTGACCGGACCCGGCGGGTTGAGCGAGTCTCTCACGGTGAGCTACGTGAACAACGTCAACGCTGGCACGGCCACGGCCAGTGCAAGCTACGCAGAGAGCGCCAACTACCTGGGCAGCAGTGACTCGGAGAACTTCACCATCGACAAGGCTGCCACGGTTACGACAGTGACCTGCGGTGCAGGACCGTTCACCTACAACGGCTCGGCGCATACGCCCTGCTCGGCGGTGGTGACC
>DATEUJ010000011.1:0-10732 GCA_035283185.1 Anaerolineae bacterium
AGGTCAGTGTTCATGCTTCTCTCCTTCCGCGCGCGGCTTGGGGTCATCCGTGTGCCCCGCGTGTTCGCCGTGCCCGCCATGCATGAAGAGATGCAGTAGTGGGCACAGGAGCAGCAACACATAGGGCAGGATGCCGAAGACGTGGGCCGTGTGCTCGGTCAGCAGAAAGAAAGCGGCGATAGCGAGGAACGCGAGAAAGACGATACCTGTTCGAGTGCGAAACCACCGGCTTACGCTGAAGTCAGGTTGAGTGTCCATTCATGCCTCCTGATACCCGCGCCTCCAGATTATCACGGAAGACAGTCACGAGTAAGCGCCGTTCGGCGTATAGCAACGTAAGCAAAATGGCGCACTTACATCAAGAGTACCTTGCAAAGGGGAGGGAAGAAAGGAAGAAGCGCCGCCCGGTCTTTGCGGTACGCGCAAGGTGTCGCATCCGCGCCGGCCGAGCGGCGCTAGGGCAGGCTCACTCGACGATCAGTTTGCCGCGCAGCATGCCCATCTGGCATTGGAACTCGAACTCGCCGGCTTTGTCGGGCAGGAATTCGACCGGCACGGTTTCGCCTTCGGGCAATTTCGCGCTCTTGTTGAAATCGGGGATGAGCACCATCTCCGAGCACGAGGCCGACTCCGCGCGGACGAAGTTCAGCCGCACGGGCTTACCTTTCTCAACGACGATCACGTCCGGTGTATAACCACCCTTCACGAGCACCATCGCTTCCTGATAGCCGCCGCTAGTCAGCGCGGCTTTCACGCCGGGCTTCTTCACGAGCCAGAAGAACCACACGATGAAGGCGATGGCGACGAGACCGCCGAGAGTGACGAGAATCTTATCGGGTGTCATGGGGTAATCTCCAAATTCAAACTCCAAACTTCAAACTACAAACGCGCTGATTGGGCGTTTGAGCTTTGGAGTTGGGAGTTTGAAGTTTTCCAGTGCTTGAGCCGATTCGCGTTGCTGATCACCGTCACGCTGCTGAACGACATGGCCAGAGCGGCGAGCAGCGGCGAAAGCAGGATGCCGAGGAACGGATACAGCACGCCGAGCGCGATCGGCAGGCCGAGTGTGTTGTAGACAAACGCACCGAACAGGTTCTGATACACGTTGCGCATCGTCGCACGGCTGATCTGGATGGCGGTCACCACACCCATCAGGCTGCCTTTGATCAGCGTGATGTCCGAAGCCTCGATGGCGACATCCGTGCCGGTGCCGATCGCCAGGCCGATGTCCGCCTGCGCCAGCGCCGGGGCGTCGTTGATGCCGTCGCCGACCATCGCCACCTTCTTGCCTTCCAGTTGCAATTTCTGCACGTTGAAAGCCTTGTCCTGGGGCAGCACTTCGGCCAGCACGCGATCCACGCCGACCTGCCGGGCGATAGCCTTAGCCGTGCGCTCGTTGTCACCGGTGATCATCACCACTTCCAATCCCATCTTCTTCATCGCGGTGATGGCCGCCTTCGAGTCTTCTTTGACGGTATCGGCCACTGCGATGATGCCGGCGGCCTTGCTGTCGAGCGCGATGTACATCGGCGTCTTGCCGTCGTCGGCCAGCGCCCTCGATTTTTCTTCGAGGCTACCGAGCACGATGCCTTCGCGGTTCATCAATTTCAGGTTGCCGATGAGGACGTGACGGCCCTCGACCGTCGCCGCGACGCCGTGACCGGGAATCGCCTCGAAAGCCTGCACGTCGCTCAGACTCAGGCCGCGTGCCTGTGCGCCCTCGATGATGGCGAGCGCCAGCGGGTGCTCGGACGACTTCTCGACCGATGCCGCCAGCCGGAGCAAGTTATCGGTGGTCAGTGACCGGTTATCAGTGTTACTGGTCACTGATGACTGTCCACTGATCACTATATCCGTTAACTCCGGCTTCCCCTTCGTAATCGTCCCCGTCTTATCGAGGATAATCGCTTTGAGCCTCTCAGCCGTTTGCAGCGCGTCACCGGATCGAATCAAGATACCGTTCTGCGCGCCCAGGCCGATGCCCGTCGTCAGGCTCATCGGCGTCGCCATGCCCAGCGCGCACGGGCAGGCGATGATCAGCGTCGTCACCGCGACGATCAGCGCGTAGGCCAGAGCCGGGTCGGGACCGAAGTCGTACCAGATCACGAAGCCGATGATCGCCAGGATCATGACGGTCGGCGTGAAGTAGGCCGACACTTTGTCCACGATGCGCTGGATCGGCACCTTACTGCCCTGCGCGTCCTGCACCAGCCGGATGATGTTCGCCAGCGCCGTGTCCTTGCCGACCTTCGTCGTGCGGAACTTGAACGCGCCGGTCTTGTTGATCGTCGCGCCGATCACCTCGTCGCCGACCTTCTTCGAGACCGGCAGCGACTCGCCGGTGATCATCGATTCGTCCACCGCCGACTGGCCATCGATGACTTCGCCGTCCACCGGAACCTTCTCGCCTGGGCGAACGACGACGATGTCGTTGACCAGCACTTCTTCGACCGGGATGTCCACTTCCCGGCCATCACGCAGCACACGCGCCGTCTTGGCCTGCAGGCCGATCAGTTTCTTGATCGCCTCCGACGTGCGGCCTTTGGCCTTCACTTCCATCGCCAGGCCAAGCACGACCAACGCGGTGACGACGACGGTCACGTCGTAATACACGTCGGTGAACTCTTCCGAGGGAAAGAGCTGCGGGAAGAGCAGCGCGATGGTCGAATAAATCCACGCCACGCCAGTGCCGACAGCGATCAGCGTGTGCATGTTGGCCGAGCGGCGCTTCAGGCCTTCCCACATGCCAATGAAGAACTGGCTGCCGGAATAGGCGAGCACGGCCAGGCTGGCGATGCCCATCGCGTACCACACGTACCGCAACTGATCACTGCCACGCGGGAAGAGGTCGCGCAGGATGGGGAAGATCCACGGATAGGACAAAATCATCGTCGGCACGCCGACTGCTGCGGCGAACCACCACTTGCGCATCAGCGCGCGGTACTCCTTCTCGGTCGCCTGCGCCTCTTTGTCTAGCTCAGGCTCCGAGGCTTCAGCAGCACGCGCGGCCTTATACGGCCCAGCAGATTCAACCGCCTTCGTCAACAGGCTCAAGTCGCCGACGACGGGCGCATACTCGACCTTCACTTCGTTCGTCGCCGCGTTCATCGTCGCATCGAGCACGCCGGGCACACCTTTAAGTGCGTCTTCAATCCTGGCCACGCACTCGGCGCAGTACAGGCCGCTGACTTTCAGGCGCAGTGTCTGGCCGTCGGGCGAGAAACCCGCGCCGCGCATGGCGTCGAGCAAGTCGGACACCTTCGCGCGCGCCGGGTCGTAATCGACGAAGACGCGACCCTCCTTCACGTTGACAGTCGCTTTGCTCACGCCGGGCACGGCCGCGATGGCGCGTTCGAGCGCCGGGCCGCCGCGTGTGAGTCCGCTGACCGGCAGCGCGATGCGCACCGGGCCAGTTGTGCCGTCAGCGATGCCGGTCGTCGCCGAGGGAACGGCCGGTGCATACTGCTCCGGCGCGGCGTCGAATTTCTTCACACAGTTGTCTGAGCAAAAGTACAGCGTCTGCCCCTTGTGCTGGCGGGTGGCGGCTGCCGATCTTGGCTCGACCTCCATCCCGCACACGGGATCTTTGATCACGGCTGTTCCTCCTTAACGCCGAAAAGCGAATCAAATCGATGCCGACCGCGTCGGCACAGGTTTCATTGTATGCAAAAGTCGCGCAGAATCCACCGTGAACCTGCCTATTTTGGGATAAGCAGAATTGCCTACTCGAGCGAGAGCCATTTGCCGCATACAGGCGATAACACTATCACGGCGACATTCGTGGGCTACTGGCTGTACGGGCTGGCGGGCAGCGTGATCGCCACGGTGAGTGTGTTCTTGCCATCCTTCATACTGGTCGTCGGGCTTGCTCCGTACTTCGACCGGTTGCGCGCTTCGCGACTTTTCAATAGAATCATCGGTGGCATCTTGTGCTCGTTTGTCGGGTTGTTGTTGACGGTGACGCTGCGTTTCGCGGGCAACGTTCAGTGGGATGTGCTGCGCCTGATCCTGGCCGGCGCAGCGTTTATGGCTTTGCGCTTGAAAGTGGACATTCTCTGGGTGGTTGCGATCGGCGCCACCGTTTCAGTGCTGGCATTGCGTTAACCAAACACTTCATCTGTCAAGGGGGGCGATCGATGGAAACTCAACCTAAATACAGGGGGACTGCACCGCGCACGTTCTTGTTGATCGTTGTCGGCAGTGTGGTGATCACGGCCCTGGTGATCGTGAGCATTCTCTATGCCACGGGCCGCCTCGCGCCGGCACCCACCAATCGGCAGGAAATGGTGCACGACATGGGCGGCAGCGTGATGCCCTTCGATCTGGACGAAACCACACACATCTTCAAAATGACAGACACCGGCGGTATTCAGCAGGTCATCGCCAAAGATGCCAGTGATCAGGAACAGATCGCGCTCATTCAGCAGCACCTTCAGCACGAAGCGATGCGCTTCGGCATGGGCGACTTCGGGGATCCGTCCACGTTGCACGGCGAAGATATGCCGGGCCTGAAAGACCTTGAGGCCGGGGCTGGCCGGATTCAGGTGGATTACACGGCGCTTCCGGCCGGGGCACAGATCACGTACACTACACAAGACCCGCATCTGGTGACGGCGCTGCATCAGTGGTTTGGCGCTCAGTTGTCCGATCACGGCAGCGATGCAACTGACCAATAAGCGAGTACAGCAGGTGGCTCGCGCTCTCGACGACACCCAGCACGAGCACACCCACTACCCGAAGCATCCCTACGCAGCGCACCTACTCGGCGACGACAAGTCCCAAAATGGCGGGGTAGCGTATACGCCAAATGGCCTGATCGTTCGCACCCGGTCTTCGCCGCCCTCCCGCCGACATGACATTCGGGCCACGTCGACATGATATTCACCACATGATCGGCGTGCCTCATATGTCTTAGACTCATGCTGCAATTGAGAATCAGTCGCAATAACACCCCGGAGCAACCCACCATGACTGATGCCAAGACGCTCAACGCGCTGCGCGCGACCGGCCACCGCGTTACCCCGCAGCGCCAATTGGTGCTGGAAGTCGTCGAAACCAGCCCCGAACACCTGGACGCGGAAGCCATCTACCAGCGCGTCCGCGAGAAAGATCCCCAGATCAGCCTGGCCACCGTCTACCGCACGCTGGCGGTGCTGAAGGACATGGGCCTGATCGAGCAGAGTTACCTGGCCCGCAATCACGCCCGCGAATACTACGAGCCGGTCGGCGCGCCCGAGCATCACCATTTCACCTGCCTGGGCTGCCGCAAAGTGATCGAGTTTCAGAGCCAGCGGGTGAAGCAGATGCGCGCCGAACTTCAACGCGAACTGGGACTGGACATCTCGCACGCCTGCATCTGCCTCGAAGGATACTGTCGGTCCTGCGCAGCGAAACGCTCGAAGACGGGCAGGTAGGAAACCCTGATGGAAGCCTTTGTGATCACGTTGCGTGAAGGGATGGAAGCCGCGCTGGTCATTGGCCTGGTGCTGGCCTATCTCAATCGCACCGGGCGGGCATCGCTGCGCCGCTGGGTGTACACCGGGCTGGGCCTGGCGGCGCTGGCGAGCGTCACAGGTGCGATCGGCTTCAGCCTGATCGGATTCGACCCGGAGAACGAAGTCCTCGAAGGCACGCTGCTCGCGATCGCTGCTGTGTTGGTGCTCAGTCTCGTCGTGTGGATGTGGCGCGCCGCGCGCGGAATCCGGCAGCACGTCGAGGGCCGGCTGGAGTCGCTCACCGCGCCGGCTGTTCAGGCCAGGCGACAGGCTTGGGGCCTGTTGGCGTTCGTCTTCTTCATGATCTTCCGCGAGGGCGTGGAGATGATCCTCTTCCTGGCGGCGCTCTCGCTGGCGGAGACGCCCGACCTGGCCGGCCTGATCGGCGGGCTGGCCGGGCTGGGGCTGGCCGCGCTGTTCGGCGTCTTGTTCGTGAAGGGGAGTTTGCGGATCAATCTGCGCCGCTTCTTCTCCGTCACCGGTCTGGTGCTCATCATCCTCGTCGCGCGGCTCGTCGCCGGGAGCGTGCACGAGTTCTTCGAGGTCGGGCTGCTGCCGAGCACACCAGCACTCCTGGCCGTAGTCGGCTTCATCGTCAGAGACAGCACCTCGACGATCATCCTCATGGCGCTGATCGCGCTGCCGGCCCTGGCGATGTTGCCGGAGATACGGCTACGCCCGGAGACGCTGGCTTCGCTTCCCGGCGAGTCCGGCGCGGAGCGACGCAAGCGCGTGGCGGCGCTGCTTCGCGTACGGCGCTGGCAGACGGCGCTGACGAGTGTGACGCTCACGGCGGTGCTGGCGCTGGGCACAATCACTTACGCCACCAGCCAGGGCCAATACCGGCCGGAGCCGCAGTCCGTCACCGCCCGCGCCGACGGGATGGTGCACATTACAACAGAAGCGCTCCAGCTTGGACAACTCAATCTATACACCTACGCGGGCACAGATGTGAGCGTGTCCTTCATGGTGATCAGGCGCGACGAGGACGATTTTGCCGTGGCGCTCAACGCCTGTGGCATCTGCCCGGCGCGCGGCTATCATCAAGAGGGCGAGGTGCTGGTCTGCGACAACTGCAACGCTCCGATCAACCTGGACACGGTGGGCATGCCGGGCGGGTGCAACCCGGTGCCGCTGGCCGCCTCGCTGGCGAACGGCGAAGTGCTGATCGCGGCCAGCGATCTCGGCGCGGCTCAAGGCCGCTTCGCGGCGAGGTAAACGCATGATGCTGTTCCGACTCCTCAAGGATGCCCTGCGCCGCCGGACGCGCCGCCTGCTGGTGACCACGCTGGCGGTGACGACCGGTGCGTCGCTTGCGGCGGCGCTGCTCGGCATTTCGCTCGACATCACCGGGCAGATGGGCCGCGAACTGCGCGCGTATGGGGCGAATATTCTCGCTTCACCAGCGAGTGGAGATTTGAGATTGGAGATCGGTGGCGTGCCGGTGCGCGTATCTGGCGAGCGGGCGCTGCTCGACGAAAACGATTTGGTGAAGCTGAAGACGATCTTTTGGCGACACAACATCGTCGGCTTCGCGCCGTATCTCACCGCCCTCGCGGAAGTGGATGGGCAAACGCTGGCGCTGACCGGGACGTCGTTCGACAAGCCACTCACGCTGCCCAAGGGCGCTGTCGTGCGCACCGGCTTTGCCCAGAGCGAAGGCACATCGGTTGAGAGCACGTTCCGCACCGGCGTCAAAACCATCGCGCCGTGGTGGAAGGTGGACGGCGCTTGGGTACAGGATGACGATCCGAGCTCGGCCATGGTCGGGGCAGGGCTGGCCCGACGCATGGGCTGGCAGATCGGGAATGAGATCGTCGCACAGGTCGAAGACCGCACCACCGGCTTCCGCATCGTCGGGCTGGTCAGCAGCGGCGGCTTCGAAGAAGATCAGATCTTCGTCACGCTTCCGGCGGCGCAGGCGCTCCTGGGACTCACGCACGGCGTGGATCGTGTGCAGATCAGCGCGCTGGTCGAACCGGACGACAAACTGCGGCCCGACCTGCGCGGCCTCGACCCTTCCGAGATGACGCCAGAACAGTACGCGACGTGGTATTGCTCGCCAATCATGGGCGCAGTGCTCACCCAGATCAAAGAGGTGCTGCCCAATGCCGACGTGCGACCGATCCGGCAGATCAGCCAGGCCGAGGTGGACTTCCTGAGAAAGATGGGATTGCTGATGGGCTTGCTCACGCTCACTGCGCTCGGCGGATCGGCGCTGGCGGTGATGACGGCGATGACGGCCTCGGTGACCGAACGCCGCGCGGAGATCGGGCTGATGAAAGCCCTCGGCGCAGACGGGGGACAGATCGCGCTCATCTTCCTGAGCGAAGCGGCGCTGATCGGGCTGGCGGGCGGCGCGGCGGGTTACATGCTCGGCCTGGGGCTGGCGCAGGGATTGGGGCGCTGGGTATTTTCGGCTGGTGGGCAGATGCCGGTGGTCGTCCTGCCGATCACGTTACTGTTGGCGCTGGGCGTTGGCCTGTTGGGCAGTGCGCTGCCGGTGCAGCAGGCGATGCGCTTCGACCCGGTGCTGCTCTTGCGAGGGAAGTAGTATGCGCTTTGCGTGGCGAGTTCTGCTTGGGTCACTGCACCATCAACGCCTGCGCTTGAGCATCGCGGCGCTGGCGATGGCGCTGGGCAGCGCGCTGGTGTCGGGACTGCTCAACCTGTCGGGCGACATCGGCAGCCAGGTCGGGCGCGAACTGCGCGCGTACGGCGCGAATCTCGTCATTCGCCCGCGCGAGCAATCTGCCCGCCTCGGCAGCGGCGGGTTGGAGTTCGGTGCGGCGACGGCAGCGCAGACGTTGGTCGAGGCTGACCTGGAACGAGTGAACCAAGTTGAAGGCGTGATCGACTATGTGCCGTCGTTGTACGCAGTGGTGCAGCTCGAACAGCGCCCCGTCGTGCTTGCTGGCGTCGGTCTGGCGGCGGCGCGCTCGCTCAACCCGTGGTGGCAGGTGCTGGGGCGATGGCCTGCAACGGATGACGAAGTCCTTGCAGGCGCGCGCGCTGCCGAGGCGCTCGGCATCAAACCCGGCGAGGCGGTAAGCGTGTCATATGGTGATCAAATCCGAACTGTGCGCATGGTCGGCGTGCTGGAAACCGGCGGGGCGGAGGATGAGCAAATCATCACCGGCCTGCGCGCCGCGCAAACCCTAACTGCTCAACCGGGTCGGGTCGGGCTGGTGATGGTCAGTGCGCTGGCAAGCGACCGATCGCTCGAGGCGATTGCGCGCGATCTACAGGCAGCTCTGCCCCAGGCGGAAGTGCGGACGCTGGCGCAGTTCGCGCAAGCCGAGGCGACAGTGCTGAACAAGGTGCGCCTGCTGATCGGATTAGTGGCCGCGCTGGTGCTGCTCGCCGGCGCGCTGACGGTGGCTGGGACGCTCCACATCATCGTGATGGAGCGCCGCACGGAGATCGGGTTGATGAAGGCGCTGGGCGCGAACGACCGGCGAGTGGCCGGACTGTTCCTGGTCGAAGCGCTAAGCATCGGCGCGGCTGGCGGTTTGGTCGGCTACCTAGCCGGACTGGCGCTCGCGATCGGCATCGGGCAGCGCGTGTTCCAGACGACGATCGCGCCAGCGGCATGGGCCCCGCCGGGCACGCTGCTGATCGCGCTCGGCGTCGCGCTGCTGGCAAGCCTGCTTCCGGTGCAGCGCGCACTGGCGGTCGATCCGGTGAAAACATTGCGAGGCGAATGATGAGCGAATCGATCGTGAGAACGGTGAAACTATCGCGCACCTATGGTGAGCTGCGGGCACTCGATGGGGTGGACCTCGAGGTGGCGCGCGGCGAGTGGCTGAGCGTGATGGGGCCGTCGGGGTCGGGCAAGACGACGCTGTTGAACATCCTGGGCGGTCTCGACCGGCCGACGGGCGGACAGTTGTTCGTCGATGGAACCGAGGTGACGAGCCTGGCACCAAAGGATCTGGCGCGCTTCCGGCGCGAGACGGTTGGGCTGGTGTTTCAACAATTCCACCTCGTCCCGTATCTCACGGCGCTGGAGAATGTGATGCTGGCGCAGTATTTTCACAGCATGGCCGACGAAGCCGAGGCGCGCGCTGCGCTGGAGGCGGTAGGGCTGGACGAGCGTCTGCGTCATCTGCCCGCGCAGCTTTCCGGCGGCGAGCAGCAGCGCGTATGCATCGCCCGCGCGCTGATCAATCAGCCCAAGATCATTCTGGCCGACGAACCGACCGGCAACCTCGACGCGGCCAACGAAGAGATCGTGCTGGACATCTTTCGCCGATTGCACGCGCAGGGGCATACGCTGATTGTCGTCACACACGACGCTCGCGTGGGACGCCTGGCCGATCGGCTGATTACGCTCGAACACGGGTGCGTGGTGCGCGCCGAGTCCAACGGGCACGATCGACGCCGGCTAGTCGTGCCCGAAGTGGCGTATGCCTTTCACTGAACCGGGTGTCGTCGCGCCCGCCAAACGGCGCGGCGCAAACACGCCATTTGGCGCTGGAACGTGTGCTCGTCGTGAGGGTATAGTGTGAAGAGAGGTGAACTATGGAATCGCCCATAATGTCACTCACCCCCGAAGATGTCCTGAACGCCCTACGTCGTGTGATGGATCCCGAGCTGGGCCGCGACCTGGTGTCGCTCGGCATGGTGCGCGACGTGCAGGTCGAAGATGGCGTGGCGAAGTTCACGCTGCGCCTCACGACGCCGGCTTGCCCGATCCGCGATCAACTCCTGGCCCTGGCTCGCCGTGCCGTCGCCGCGCTGCCGGGCATCCGCGACGTGCGCGTGAAGGTCGAGGCCGAAGTGCCGAGGGGCTACGGCTTGCCCGGACAGCGCGACATCCCCGGTGTGCGGCAAATCATTGCCGTGGCCTCGGGCAAGGGCGGTGTTGGTAAGTCCACCGTCGCCGTGCACCTCGCACTGGCACTGGCCGAGGCCGGCGCGCGGGTCGGTTTACTCGATGCTGACTTCTATGGCCCGAACGTGCCGCAGATGCTGGGCAGTGTCGGGCAGCCGGCGGTGCGGAATAATCGCCTGGCGCCCATCGAAACGCGCGGCCTGCAGGTGATGTCTTTCGCTTACCTGGTCGAATCGGGCCGGCCGGTGATCTGGCGCGGGCCGCTGCTCATATCCGCCATCCAGCAGATGCTGTTCGACGTGGACTGGGGCGAACTGGACTACCTGATTGTGGACCTGCCGCCCGGCACAGGCGATGTGCCGCTGTCGTTGGTGCAATTGATCGCGCTGGCGGGAGTAGT
>DATEUJ010000012.1:0-24970 GCA_035283185.1 Anaerolineae bacterium
TCACCGAACTCTGGCGGCTGTGCGCGCCCAACTCGACGAAGCGACGTTTGCGGCAGCCTGGGCCGCAGGCCGCGCGATGTCGCTGGAGCAGGCCGTCGCTTATACGCTGGCGGATGATGGCGACGCGGGCACGACAACAAATTAGGGAAGCAGCGAATTCGTCTTATCCTCAATTCGGTGTCGTGTTCTTGGTGGCTTGACCCCTTCCCCCTCCCTCGCTATAATGCCGCGTGCACACCAACCCATAGTCCGAATCCATCTTCTACCTATGAAAGTTATCATGGGCCCAATGCCATGCTAGACCAATCAGGTCTTTCATCTGAAGAAAAAATCCGCCGCGCGGTGCGGGCCGCCAAGCTGGAGATGGTGCCGGCGCACATTGAGTTTCTCAAGAAGGTTCCGCCCGAAGTCAAACTGGCGATTGCAAATAGCCTCTTTATCATGGCGCGGGACGCCTTGTATTACCAGGAGATTCGGCGCGGGCGTTCGCCTGAGGAAGCGATGCGAGTAGCTGCCCGAAGGATGCTGAACAAAACTGAGCAGGCACTGTGGAATGAATTCCAAAAGAAGTAACATCACGCCGGAACTCGAAGCGCTCTTCCCCCGCATCTACGAGGTCGTCAAGCAAGTGCCGTGGGGCACAGTCACGACCTACGGCGCAGTGGCTCAAATTGTCGGCGCGGGCTGTGACGCGCGCCTGGTCGGATACGCCATGGCCGGCGTGAACGATCCCGACGTGCCGTGGCAGCGCGTGATCAACGCACAGGGCAAGATCAGCCCGCGCGCCGGGCGAGGCGCGGAAATCCAGCGCAAGCGGCTCGAAGCCGAGGGCGTCGAGTTCGACGAGCGCGGGCGCGTCGACTTCGAGCGCTTCGGCTGGCGCGGCCCCGATCCTGAGTGGGCCAGGCAGCGCGGCTACCACACGCTCAAGCCGAAGGAAGAGAAACCGAATCAGGCAAGTCTCTTCTAAGGTGACCGGCACTTTGAAAGTGCCGGTCACCTTCAAAGTTCGTTGACACGCATGCGCACTTACGAAATCGCAGGCAACCTACACATGCACACTCCTTTCTCGGATGGCGAGTTGTACCATGCCGAGATTGCGCAGGCGGCAGCCACAGCCGGCCTGGACTTCGTCGTCGTCACCGACCACAACGTCTGGGTGAAGGGACCGGAGGGCTATCACGACGGCGTGCTCGTCCTCGTCGGCGAGGAAGTGCACGACAATCGGCGCCAGCCACAGGCCAACCATATGCTCATCTACGGCGCGGACGCCGAGATGTGTCTGCACGCCGAATCGCCGCAGGGGCTGATCGACGCTGCGCGCGCGCGCGGCGCGCTCACGTTCCTGGCGCACCCGATCGATCCGCCGCTGCACTTCATGGGCGAAGACGCGCTGGACTGGGTCGACTGGGATGTCGAGGGTTACACCGGTATCGAGGTGTGGAACTACATGTCGGAGTTCAAAGGCCGCATCCCCAATCGCCTGATGGCGTTGTGGAATGTTTTCAACCCGCAGCGCACGATTCAAGGCCCGTTTCGGCAGATACTCGCGATCTGGGACGGTCTGCTGGCCCAGGGTCGTCGCGTGACAGCCATCGGCGGCGCTGACGCACACGGCGGGACATACTCGCTTGGCCCTATCTCGCGCACGGTATTCCCCTACCAGTATCTCTTCCGCTGCGTCAACACGCACCTGCTGATCGAGCAGCCGCTCAGCAGTGATGTGGCGCCCGACAAGCAGTCGATCTACGCGGCGCTGGCAAACGGGCGCGGCTGGATCGGATACGACCTGCTCGGCAACACGCGAGGCTTCAAATTCACTGCGCGCAGCATGGCGAACTCAGCGGGCATCGGCGATGACCTCAAGCGCGCGGCTGCTGTCACCTTCGAAGTAGAGACCCCGGCTCCAGCCAGCACTCGACTGATTCGCGCCGACAAGGGCATCGTCGCCGCGAGCGGTGGACGGACGCTCAAATACACGACGGCCGACGCAGGAGCCTACCGGGTCGAAGTCACCCGGGGCGGCAAGGGTTGGATCTTCAGCAATCCGATCTACGTGCGCTGAGGGGGATGGCAGATAGCAGATGGCTGATGGCTGATGGCTGATAGCTGATGGCTGATGGCTTTTCGGGTAATGCGATTGCTTCTACTCTTGTCGACAGTAGCACTCGTCTTCGCAGGCTGCGCGATGCCACAGCCGACACGGAATCCGCCCGCTCCAACTTCAACCGCCCGCGCGTTCCCCACGTTTCCAGCGCGCCACACACGCACGCCCCGGCCGGCGGTCGCGCCGCTTCCCAGCGCGACGCCGACTCCGGCGCCGGCAACCCTGCCGGCTGCTCCTCCCACGGCAGCGGCGACGGCAAGCGTAGACGGCGCACCTGGCGGTCAGCCGATGGCTGCCCATGTCAGCTACACGTCGACGCCCGCCATAGTTCAATCTGCGCTCCTGGCTCAAGGCATCCACTCGAACGTCTACTGGTTCGATTCCGGCGGCGAGCCGCAGTTAATGATCCAGTACGACAGCCCGATCCGCAACCGGCCCGGATACGCCGAGATGTTGGAGAAGGTCAAGCAAGTCGCCGCGCAGCACTTTCTCCGGATCGATCCGCCGCTGTACACGCTGTGGATCGCGGCGACCGACATGACGGGCACGAGCGACACGGTTCTGCGCCTGGATCGCTATACCCTCGAACGCTGGTCGCGCGGCGAGATCGGCGACGCCGATTTCTACAACAACAGCTTTGTACCGGCGCGTATCGTCATCACCTGCGATGCCGGCGGCTGCGCCGGCGTCAGACCGACTCCCTACCCGACCTTTCCGTCGATTCCCTTCCCGTTTCCGACACCGACTGGAATTCCGACGCTCTCACTGCCGACGCCTACGCCTTAGAACCTTGCCGAAAACCCCGTAGCTGGCGCATGGGGATGCGCCAGCTACCTCCATCCCCCACCATAGCCCGCTCAAGGTAGGAACGCTCAACTCAATTCTGAAGGATGTTGCTCAGCACCTTGGGATGGAACGAGAAGCTCTGATCAATTCGTTGCTCGATCGGTAAACAGCCCTTTTTCTCCCGCTCGTCCTCTGCAGCGTGCAGTTTCGAGCGAACGGGCCGCACCCTGGTCGTTATTCGCCCGCCAGCCGAATCGGCTTCAGCGAGTTATTCGGCGGCTCCTTCGACCGGCCTCTCCAGCTTTGGTTCGCCCTGCTCTGCCACGGGGGTGCACCGTCGCCTCGGCCAGCACGCTGAAGATACCCACCTCAGTCCTAGACTCGGTCCACTCAGCAAAGGCGGCCTCCAGGTTAGAGTAATCGGCCTTGTGTTCGGCCAGCACCTGCTCCCGCTGGGCCTCTGTCTCCCAGAAGTCGATCGTCAGATACCGCCGCGGATGCTTCGTGTCGCGCAGCAGGGTGGTGCCTCGGAAGCCCGGGGACCGTGCGAACAGCTTGCTCCACGCGCCGCCTGGGCCGTACGCTAACTCGAACTGGCCTCGGGCCTCCTCCTTGACGACGAACTCCCAGACAATTTCGACCATGCTGGACTCGCCTCTCTGCGAACCGGCCTCCATTAGCCAGCGTTCCCCGGGCGCCCTCCGACTCTCCGCCGAACGGTCGGGTTCAGGCGCGTTGCGGAGCGCAGCGGAGCAACGTCGCCTGCAACCCGGTGTTGGGCACGATGATAGATTGATAGGCCTCCGCTACGAATTACGAACTATTGAATTGGGCGTTTCAGGATATATACCGGGTCGTTTGTTATAGACTCTCCGGGCCCTCTCCGCCATACCACTTCGACAAGTTCCCATCCTTCTTTTCCAAGCTCATTCAACGCGTGGATGGCCCACCAACTACGCTGTTTCCAGTTTGGCACTTCTTGCCCATCCACATATTTCACTATTCCAACGCCGTGAACTGAGTCGGGATAGGCCATTGTGAGCATTCTATATTCCCATTGCGTCACTTTGGCTACTCCTCTATTGTTGTCCGCTCAGGACACTCCGGATTTTGTAGACAAGTCGCTTGCGAGACTTTCCTGCTGAAGTGGAAAGGGCGTATATCTGCCGGAGGGCTTTACCGTACCACTCCGATGCAACCGATGGCATAAGCATTGCAGTAAGCACATACCAGAAAGAATGCGGGCTAGAGAGAAACTTCTCGAAAGAAAACCATCGTAGTCGGTCTATTTCTCTTCTTAGTTTCCAGTACCATCTTTGGAAAAATGTTTCTTTGCTGCCCCTTGGGATTTTAGCAACATCCGCTGGCGTAAGCACGATTTGCGGTTGTCTTTCGGACTCATACTGAGACTCTGCTTCTGAAACGAGTTGCCTCAGTTTGAGTAGGTCGCCTAAGTACTTAATGATAAGCACCCCATCTCTTTCGTCAACATGGAGTTCGTTCTTTTGTAGAAAAACCTGTATGCCTTCAAGGGATTTCTCCAGATCGCCTTCGCTTGGGAGTGGAGTAGTTGAGTCTGGTAGTAACTCCCATAATCGCTTGTAAACGGCTTGGCGGTCATTCTGATAAGCCTGCCGACTCGCCACTATGTGTTGACGTTTCCATTGCTGATAGCCGACCCAAACGGTTAGAAGCGTCCCGAGAAAAGCAATGAGAGCGACAACAAAGGTTTCACTCATAGACTGAAACGGCCACTTGCTTGTGAAATGGAAGTGCCCAACTCTTGATTATACACACCAACCGTGCTGCAATTGATTATGACACACTTCTGTATTCGTCAACAGGCAAAACCATGCAACCTCACAAACCCTCCGAACTCGTCGACCGCACACGCCAGAAAATCAGCCTTCGCCACCTCTCCTCCTCCATTGAAAAGACCCACCTGCTGACTGACGGATGATATAGTACACCAGCCCGCTCGACACCTGATGCCGGGCATGGCTACCCGCGTTGCCAGCAGTATAGGAGCGATTCGCCTCGAAGTCAACCGGCGGTGAAAAAACCGGGGGATGCAACGGTTGGCCCGCTTCGGGTATAATCATTGGGTTGACAACGCCCATTCGCCGACTCGCCGATTAGAAAGGCAATTATGCCCCAGAAGTTCGATCTCGTCTCCGATCTCAGGCCGACGGGCGATCAGCCCGAAGCGATCGTCAGGCTCGTCGACGGCATCAAGAAGGGCTTCAAGCATCAGACGCTGCTCGGCGCGACCGGCACCGGTAAAACATTCGCCATCGCGCACGTCATCCAGCAGACCCAAAAGCCCACGCTGGTGATGGCGCACAACAAGACACTGGCCGCGCAGTTGTACGCCGAGTTTCGGGAGTTCTTCCCCAAGAACGCCGTCGAGTACTTCGTGTCGTATTACGACTACTACCAGCCGGAAGCCTACATCGCCAAGACCGATACGTACATCGAGAAAGACACGTCGATCAACGAGGAGATCGACCGGCTGCGGCTGTCTGCCACCTCGGCCGTGATGTCCCGGCGTGACGTGATCGTCGTCGCCTCGGTATCGTGCATCTACGGCATCGGCAATCCGGAGGACTGGGGGAAGGTCGTCATCCACGTGGCGACGGGCGAAACGCGCCGGCGTGACCTGCTGCTGCGTCACCTCGTCGACGTCCAGTACGAGCGCAACGACGTGAATTTCGCGCGCGGGCGCTTCCGCGTGCGGGGCGACACGCTCGAGGTCTTCCCCGCTTACGCCGAGACCGCCTACCGCGTCGAGTTCTGGGGCGACGTCGTCGAGCGCATCACCGAGATCGACCCGCTCACCGGCGAGATCCTCAAGGCCGAAGCGTCCGTCTCGATCTATCCAGCCAAGCAGTTCATCACCGTCGAAGACAAGCTGAAGCGCGCCGTCGAAAAGATCGAGAAGGAGCTGGCCGAGCGCGTGCAGTGGCTCAAGCAGAACGATCTGCTGCTCGAAGCGCAGCGCATCGAGCAGCGCACGAAGTACGATCTGGAGATGCTGCGCGAGGTTGGCTACTGCGCCGGCATCGAGAACTACTCGCGCCACCTCGACGGGCGCGCGGCCGGCGAGCCGCCGTGGACCCTCGTCGATTACTTCCCGGACGATTACCTGCTGATGATGGACGAGAGTCACATCAGCGTCCCACAGGTGCGCGGCATGTATCACGGCGACCGCAGCCGCAAGGAGGAGCTGGTCAAGTACGGCTTCCGCCTGCCCAGCGCGCTCGACAACCGCCCGCTCACGTTCGAGGAGTTCGAAGCACGCATGGGGCAGACGATCTTCACCTCGGCCACGCCTGCCGAGTACGAGCTGAAGCGCAGCCAGCAGGTCGTGCAGCAGATCATCCGCCCGACCGGCCTGGTCGATCCGCAAATCGTCGTCAAGCCGGTGAAAGGCCAGGTGGACGATCTCGTCGCCGAGATTCAGAAGCGCGTCGCTCGCGGTGAGCGCGTCCTCGTCACGACGCTGACCAAGCGCATGGCCGAGGACCTGGCGGACTACTTGAAGGAACTCAACACCAAAGTCCACTACCTCCACTCCGAGATCCAGACGATCGAGCGCACCGAGATCCTGCGCGACCTGCGCCTGGGGAACTACGACGTCGTCGTCGGCATCAACCTGCTGCGCGAGGGCCTTGACCTGCCCGAAGTGTCGCTCGTCGCCATCCTCGACGCCGACAAAGAGGGCTTCTTACGCAGCACGACCTCGCTCATTCAGACGATGGGCCGTGCCGCCCGGCACGTGCACGGCACGGTGATCATGTACGCCGACACGGTCACCGAGTCGATGCAGCGCGCTATCGACGAGACGAATCGCCGCCGAGACATCCAGGCGCGCTATAACGAGGCACACAACATCGTCCCGTCGAGCATCGTCAAGGCCGTGCGCGACCTGACCGACTCGATCCGCGTCGCGGCCGAGGAAAAGGCTGACTATCGCGTCAGCAGGAAGATACCGAAGGACGAGCTGGCACGGCTGATCAAAGAGCTTGAGAAACAGATGAAGCAGGCGGCGCACGCTCTGGAGTTCGAGAAGGCGGCGCTGCTGCGCGATCAGATCTTCGAGCTGCGCCAGCAGATGGACGAGGCAGAGGAGAAGAAGAAGCCGGCCTGGCAGCGCCTGCGCGACTTGCCCGCCGAGGTTATGGCGGATGAGCTGGTTGGTGAGAATTGAGCAGATTGCCACGGAGGCACAGAGACACAAAATGCCAAAAGGCTTATGGCCTCTTCTCTTGAGCGTGCTATTCACAGCCTGCATTTCGTCCCCTCCAACTATCCAAGCACCAACCTCTTCTCCTGAACCCTCATTGTCCAACTCTCCAGGCAAGGCTCCGACCAAGCCGCCTAGTGCAATAGTGACCGTTCGCCTTGTCACTGCCTCGCCTGCGCCAATTCGGACGGGCGAGCCTTCACACGAACGAGCCACGCAAGAAACCATTGGCACCGCACAGGTTGCCACTCTAGAAGCCTACTATCGGCCACCGCCAGCAACGCTGGAGATAGACGCAAAGGAGCAGGTCTCTGGCATTGGGGGCTATTGCTGGAGAGGTGAGTGTGCAGATGGGCCCGCCATTCGAACGGTTTCGAAGCCATTGGCAGCGCAATCTCCTATAGAAACCCATCTGCGCTTGCCCCTAAGCGAACGTCCAGATGTCCTATCTCTCCAAGCACTCCGAATGGCTCCGGAGGACGAGATTCAACACGGCCAAGACTGGCGTGAGTGGAACATCGACAAAGAGGCAGTGCTGCGGCTCTCGCTTTCCTTGGAGCGAGAGCCGCGCTTCACGATCTCCCTCGAGCCGGGAACGTATGTGTTGCTAGTTTTCGCTGCCTGGGACGGAGTTGGTGACGTGCTCTACGGCTTCTTGCTAGAAGTACAGTAGCTAGGCGTGCCGGTCGGTGGCACATCTTCAACGCCGGCTCGGTCAGTGTGCCGCTGGACGGCGTGTTTGACGTGAGTTATGTGCTACTGGAGGGAAACGAAGAGGGATATGGTGCAAGCGGAAGCACGACACGGAAACACACGGATACACGGACGCAAGCTGTGTTCTCTCCGTGTATCCGTGTCCAGAATCCGTGTTGTGCAGCCACTTTACCTAGACGACGATGCTCTTTCAGCCTTGAGCCAATCGGGCACAAATAGCCACTGATGATTGATGCGAAACTCCGTCGCTTGCGGCGACGGAAACACGCGGCGCGGTCGCAGGCTGCGTTCGCCAAAATTGATCGGCAAGCCGACCGCTAGCCCTGTATGATCCAGGTATGTTATCACCTGTCCCAGGTACTTCTGATGCAAGGTGGCGAACGCTTTGATCTCGACAATCACCTTGCCTTCGACAACAAAATCTGGGATATAGTAGCCTACTAAACGTTCGTTGTCATACACTTCATATTTCTTCTGCGGCTCAAAAGCAAGCTCCACTGCCTCAAACTCTGCTTCGAGTGCTCGTTGATACACTGCCTCCTTATAGCCCGGTCCCAATCGCCTATGCACCGCCATCGCTGCGCCATTGATGCGATAAGTGAGATCCTCATGCGGTCCGGCAACCTTCTTGCTCATGAACCCCTCCTGCCCAGCGCGTAGCCATCCGGCGCATTCGTTCATTCGCGTCCTAGCAGTGTCGTGTTTCCGTGTCTGTTTCCGTGTATCCGTGTCCAGAATCCGTGTCGTGCTACTTCGGCGGCAGCACCTCGCGCAACCTCCCCGCTTCGACCGGCGGGCCGATGATGCCCATCTCGTACATCTCGTCGATCAGGCGCGCGGCCTTGGGATAACCGATGCGCAGCCTGCGCTGGAGCAGTGACGCGCTGGCCCCGCCCTCGCGGCGCACCAGGTCGATCGCCGTCTGTAGCAATTTCGCCTCGTCGTCTTCGTCGACGACGAGCGCGCCCGCGCTCGCTTTGCCCGATCCGACCTTGAGCCACTGCGACATGCTTGTGTCCCACGGCGCAGGCTCCGGCAGCGCCTCGGCATATTGGTTATGCCAGAAACTCACGATGGATTCGATCTCGCGATCGGACACGAAGCAGCCCTGGATGCGCACCGGCCGCCCTGACTCAGGCGACTGGAACAGCATGTCGCCGCGCCCGAGCAATGTCTCCGCGCCGACGGTGTCGAGGATCACGCGTGAGTCGACGCTCGATGCGACCGAGAAGGCGACGCGCGCCGGGAAATTCGCCTTGATCAAGCCGGTCACCACATCCGTCGAGGGACGCTGCGTGGCGACGACCAGGTGGATGCCGGTCGCGCGCGCCATCTGCGCCAGGCGGCACAGCGTCTTCTCCACCTCGACCGGCGAAGTCAGCATCAGATCGGCCAGCTCGTCGATCATCACGACAATCATCGGCAGCTTCGGCTGGCCGCTCTTCTGGAGCCGCAGGTTATAGTCCTTCAGGTTGCGCACGCCCATATCGGCAATCAGCTTGTAGCGCCGGTCCATCTCGTGCGTCACCCAGCGCAGCACGCCGACGATGCGCTCGGTGTCCGTCTCCACCTTCCCGTAGATGTGCGGCAGCCCGTTGAAGCGCACCAGCTCGACCATCTTCGGATCGATCATCACCAGGCGCAGGTCGGCGGGTGTGTTCGAGAAAGTCAGGCAAACCGTCAGCGCCGAGATGAGCACGCTCTTGCCCGAGCCGGTCGTCCCGGCGACGAGCAGATGCGGCATGGCAGCCAGGTCGGTGACGATCGGCTCGCCGGACACGTTGCGCCCCAGCGCGATGCGCAGCGGCGATTCCTCGCGCGCGAAGGCTGCGCCGGCCATCACGCCGCGCAGCGACACGAGCGCGATCTTCTCGTTCGGCACTTCGATGCCGATATATCCCTTGCCCGGCACGGGCGCCTCGACGCGCAGCGAGGGGGCGGCCAGCGCCAGCGCCAGGTCGTTCGCCAGCGACGTGATCTGCCCCACGCGCACCTTTTGGCGGCGAGGCTCGCCGTCCAGTCCTGGCCGCTCGATGTAGCCCGGCTCCAGCCCGAACTGCGTCACAGCGGGTCCCTTGTTGATTTCGACCACGCGCCCTTCCAACCTGAAGTGTCGTAGCGTCTCCTCGATGATTTGCTTCTGGCGCGCCGCCTCGTGCTCGGCAATGCCCTCCGCCGAGTGATCCAGCAAGAGATCGAGCGCGGGCAGGACGCCTTGAATGTCGGCCACCTTCTTCTCGGGCAAAGGCAGTCCAAGCTGCTCGGGACGCACTTCTTTGGGCGGCCCGACGACGGCGACGCGAGGCGCGCTCGCGGTCCCCGCCGGGGCAGGCTCCGGGGCCGGGCGTGGCTTGGCCGTGACGATGGGTATGGATCGGGGTGTTGGAACGGATGTGGGGGTCGATGCCGGCGCCGATACCGGCGCTGGCGGAGGAGTCGGGTCGTGAACGGGAGGCGACTCCGGTCGAACAAGCCGTGTGTTGAGCCTGTTCCAGCCTTGATCGACGATCGCCCGCCAGTCAATTTTCAGAGCCAGGGTCAGCGCGCCGAACGCGACGGCTGCGAAGACCAGGGCCGTCGGCGCGCGACCGACCGAATCGACGAGCGCGGTCGACAGGCCCCAGCCGACGATGCCGCCGCCGGTTCCCTGATCGATGAGCGCCCAAGAGTCCGCCCACCACGCCGCCGCATGCAGCGCCGCCAGCGCCGCGAAGAAAGCCCCCTCCAGCCCGATCAGGCGCAGCCACTGAATCCGGCTGACCTTCCCCTGTGCCCGAAGGATGATGAAATAGCCGGCCAGGCCAAAGCTGACTGCCACCACATACGCGCCCACCCCGAAGACGCGTTTGAGCAGCGCGCTCCACCAATCGATCAGAAAACCGGTCGTGATGCCCGCCAGCGCCAGCAGCGAGATCGCCGCTAACACGATCAGCAAAACGCCGGCGATTTCCTGCCGGCGCGCGCCAAATGCAATTCGCAACTGTCGGCGGCGCGGTTCGGGCCTGTGCTGCGCAGATTTTCCCGGCTTAGCCTTGTCCCGCGCTCGATGCTTGCGTGCCATACTCTCGGCTTCCTGGTTTACGTGGCTCGCTCCACCAAGTCGCCGTCGACGCGGCGCAGCGACAGTCCTAGCCGCCGGTGCGCGGCGTCGACGTTGAGCACGCGCACCCGGACCGTCTGACCTTCACACACGACATTGCGCGGATGCATGAAGTTGCCTTCGGCCAGCTCCGAGACGTGAATCAGCCCTTCCAATCCGTCCTCCAGGCGCGCAAATGCGCCAAAGGCGACTACGCTGGTCACGACGCACTGCACGACTTGACCAACCGAATACCGCTCCGAGACCGTCATCCACGGGTCGGGATAGAGGCGCTTGACGCTCAGGGCCACCCGCTCGTTTTCGCGATCGACGCTCATCACTAGCGCGCGCACGCTCTGGCCGGCCTTCAGGCAGTCGCCTGGGTGATTCACGCGCCCCCACGAGATCTCGCTGATGTGCAGCAGCCCTTCCACGCCGCCCAGGTCGACGAACGCGCCGAACGAGCACACGCTCGTGATGACGCCGGAGCGCACTTGCCCGCTCTCCAGCTCCGCGAGCAGGGCAGCGCGCCGATCCTGCTGCGTGCAGGCCAACCGCTCGGACACGACGAAGCGGCTCTGACCGCGATCGATCTCGATCACTTTGGCATTGAACATGCGCCCGACGCGCTGCACGATTTCCCTGCGGCGGCCCTCATCGTCGAGGTGAGCGGCCAACCCACAGATGTGCGAGGCGGGCAAGAAGCCGCGCAGGCCATTCCACTCAATCAGGAGGCCGCCGCGATTGGAGCCAACCGACTGAACCTGGATCACCTCGTCGTTCTCCGAGGCTCGCAGCGCGGCCGTCCACGCCGCGCCAGCGGCGTCGGAGCGCGGCGCACCCGCAGGCGCGCGAAAATGATCTCCGGCCGGCTCTGGTGCCTGTGTCTCAACGTCTCTCAGCAGCGATTCCCAATAAGCTTCGTCGCACGATAGGTCCTGAAGTGCTTCACGGGTCATGCGCGCCACCTTTCCACATCTAGTTCGATACCCACTGTCGGGCAAGCGCCAGTTGCATGATGTGCCAAAGTGCCACATATTATAGGATCGCCATCACAAATGTCAAACGCGCGCACGGACCCCTGCAGTGGCTCGGTAATCAGTCGTCAGTCATCAGTCGCCAGTCACCAGTAATCAGTGGTCGATCCACTGATCACCGATCACTGATCACTGATCACTCCCCGATCGCCGTTCACCGGAGTTAGCCCGACAGGCTCTCCGGCTGGAGAGTTTGTCGTCTCCAGCGCATTCTGCTCCATCTGCGCCAGCACCCGTGCCACCGCGCCCACCGCCACGCGCTGCTTGCGGTAAAGATCGCTTTCGCTCATTGCCATTTTGCGGGCGATGTCGCGCACGCGCTCGCCGCGCAGAAAGCGCAGCTCGAGAATGTTGTATAGCATCCACTCGGCGGCCGTCAGGCTGCGCGGGCCGTCTGGCCGCAGCAACTCAATGGCGTCGACCAGGACGGCGCGCAGCGCTTTGGGAGCATTTCCATTGTGGTTAAACAGCGCCCGATCGACGACAGCCATGCGCAGCAGGGGGCTAGTCGTCAGCTTGGGGCCGCCCCACATGTGGCTGAGCGCATCCTTGACGTGCGTGACGAACTCCGGATCCGTGCCCAGCGCAGCTTCGAGCGGCGGCTGTGGGGGCGAGCCAAGGTAGCGCTGCGCGCCGCGCTGCCGCTGGATCACGTCGATCTCCGGCAATATCTGTTCGACGGCGGCGAAGACTTCCTCCTGCAAGCGGCGATCGTCGAGCGCGATGGCCGCCTGGCGCATCAACACGTCAAGCTGTTTTCGCTCATCGTTGCCCAGCTCAGGCGGCGCGCCACCGCCTGCCACAGCCAGCGCGCCGATCAGCTCGCCATCGCCGCGCGAGCGCAGCGGCCAGGTCCAGAAACCGTCGGCGCGGTGCGGGCCGCCGGCAGGCTCCGTCGTCTGAACGCCCGATCGCAGCTCGCCCAGGACACGCTCGACCGGCTGCACCGCTCCGATGATCGCCAGCATCTCCCAGCGATCGCCCGCGCGGCGCGACGCGATGAACGCGGTCGGCGTCCGCAGCAAATCGATGACCGACGTCAGGACATTCTCCAGAAACTGCTGTAGATCGGTCGTCGTCAAGAGCCGCTCGCCGAGCTGCTCGATATAGGCCAGCTCGTCCTGATCCTGCTGAAACAGCAGCAAGTCGATCAGCGGCTGGAATGACCCGCGCAGCACGGCGAACACGACGACCGAGATCACGACGGCCCCCACCATCAGCGTCTCGCGAGGCAGGTTGAGCAGAGACTCGAGCCGCGTGAAGACCAGCATCGCCGTGATGACGGCGCCAGCCGTGACCGGACCGCGCAGCAAGAATCGAATCAACCGCCGCTTGACGACGCGATCCGGAGCGAGCACGCCGAAAAACGCGACACTGTAGGCCATCAACAGCAACATCAGGCCGATCGTCGCGTTCCCCACGACCACGAGCAGCCAGAAACCCGGGCCGATCTCGACCCCGCCCTGACCCACGACCAACAGAAACGGAAACACGCCGAGCGACGGCGCGGTGGACGACAGCAGAAGATAGGTCATGCGCCGCCGCGAAGTCGGCGTCAGGCAACGCGCGCGCGCGACGACGATATTGCGGAAGCCGAACCCGACGGCGACGGCAAAATACGCGACGTAGACAGGGAAAAGCGGCCCCGGCGAAAGGCGAGGCGTGACCAGCGACGTGACGCCTGGCCGCACGAGCCAATCGGTTGCCAGGGCGGCGAAGGCGAACACTACGGCGTAGGCGTAGCCGAGGTACACGCCGCGCCGCCGGCGCAGCGACACGGCGTTGGTCGTGCGCAGCACTTCGTCCGAGAAGTGCAGGTAGGCTGCCGGCGCCAGCGCAATGCCGATCCACTCGAAGCGCAGCCAGCCCTCGGCTGCGCCGATCGACGTCACGCGCGGCAGCACGGCGTCACCCGTAAATACGATCATCGTGCCGGCGAGGATGAGCACAAACGCGCGCGCCACCGGCGAGGACCAGTTGTAGCGCACCACGTACAGCATCAGCGAAAAGGCGGTTACCGCGATGCCCGTGGCGATGAGCGTATTGATGAAGATGAAGATCGTCGTGAGTGTCACGTCGAAAAGCCGCGGAATCGCCGGGGTCGAGCCGGGGAGCTCTCGCGCAGACTAGCGCACCCTGCGAGAGAAGAAGAGCGCGATATCCCGGTTAAGATAGTGCCTGTCGTTAAAACCGCAAAACGTGAATCCAAGCTTGTTCAACAATGAAATCGCCGGATGGTTTTTAGTCTGAACTTCGATAGCGACCTGCTTGAGACCGCGATCGCGCGCCCAGCGCAGCGCAGCGCCGATCAGCGCCGAGCCGACGCCGGTGCGCCGATACATGCGTCCCACGATCAGATCGCCTATCTGCGCCACGCGCTGCCCCGGCTGGACGCCAAGTGAGACGTAACCCAGCTTCACCCGATCGCGCTCGGCCACGAGCAGCATCTCCCGCAAACGCCACTCGGCCAGCAACGCCTCCGCGTCGCGCGGATATTCCACTCGCATCGAGCGCGGCAGCCGCACATGACGAAAACTGACGCGGATCTCGCCGCTCGATGCGTGGGACTCCATTTGCCAGACGTACTCAGTAGCGTACGATGCGTCGAACTCGAGGCACTCTTGCATATCGCCTATCAGGGCGGGACGAATCGTCAGGCCTGCCATCGACGCGATTCTACCATCCCGATCTCGTCTCCGCAACCTGGAGGGCAAGGCGCCATTGCACCTGCTCTGCCGCGCAGCGGCGGCGCTAATGGCCTGTCGTCTAGTGCGACCGCTGCGTCTTTGTGGGGCATCTCCCGGAAAGCACTCAGCGAGGCGCGGGTGTGGAGGGAAGGAACTGCAGGGTGATGGTGCATGCCGGCGCCTCGTTGCCTTCGTTGTTGACCGCGATCAGCTTAAAGCGGTACGCGCCGGGGGACTGCAACAGGTTGGCAACCAGCGATTCATCGACCGTGCCGAGATAACTATCGACGACCGGCGTTTTGTATACATCGCCGGCAGTGCGATCTTCGAAGTTCGTCGCCGGCCCATTCAGCACGAACTTGTAGAACGCGAAGTTCTCGATATTAGCCGTGCCGAAAACTTGAAACGCGCCGGCCAGCACGGTTCCGTCGCCAGGCGCAGCGATGCGCACGTTCGGATCGGGGCAAGCCTCGGGAGGCAGTGGGATGGGCGTCGGCGCCGGCGTGGAGGTCTCGATCGTTTCGATGGCGGCTACGGTCGCGTTCGGCGAAGGTGCCGGCGTCGGCGAGCTGATCGGCGTCGGCGTAGGAAAAGGCGTGACCGTCGGCGTCAGCGTGACGAGGGGGCCGGGCGGAGTCGGCGTCGGCGCTTCGCCCGCAGGCAATCGGGGCGCGACCACCTGAGCGACGACGAACACAGCCGCGCCGAGCGCCACGAATCCTAGCGCACTCAGCAGGCCGCGCCCCATACGCGCCGTGGCAGCCTCGCGCTCGAGCGAGTACAGCGTGTCCCTGCTCTCGCGATTTGCCAGCCAGGCCGATCGGAGCGACCAGGCCATGCCGGCGAGGCACACAATGTACAGCACGGCGGCGAACTGCTCGACAACCCGGACGAACGCAGCCATGCGCGCCCTATGCTCTGAGCGCGCGCAGGACGCCCCGGACGATAGTCAGCATCTTAGGAACGATCGTCCGGCCCGCTTCGAGCACTTCTTCGTGCGTCGTCGCGTGCGTCACGCCCTCGGGCGGCAGCGCGTTGCTAATGCCCGACAGTCCGAGGACCCGCAGACCGCCGTGGCGCGCCACGGTGACCTCGGGCACGGTCGACATGCCGACGGCGTCGGCGCCGATCAGACGAAGGAAGCGCACGTCTGCCGGCGTTTCGAAGCTAGGTCCTCCCAGGCAGATATACACGCCCTCGCGCAATTCAATGCCCTGATCGCGAGCCACACGCTGCGCCAGCGCGCGCAAAGCCGAGTCGTACGCCTGCGACATGTCGGGGAAGCGCATCCCAAACGACGAATCATTCGGCCCGCGCAGTGGATTCTGGCCGGCCATTCCGATCAGATTGATATGATCCCTGATGAGCATGACGTCGCCGGCCCTGAACGACAGGTTCAGCCCGCCGGCCGCGTTGGTGACGATCAAGGTATCGACGCCTAGAAACTGCATCACGCGAATGGGGAACGTCACTCGCCCCATGGAATAGCCTTCGTAGTGATGCGCGCGTCCCTGCATCACCAACGCATCCACGCCCTCCAACTCACCGGACACAAGCCGTCCGGCATGACCCTCCACCGACGAGCGCGGCCAGTGGGGCAGGTCGGCGTAGGAGATCGTGACGGGCGACTCGACGGCGTCGACCAGCGCCCCCAAACCGGAGCCGAGCACGACCCCGGCCCGGGGCCGGGTATGAATGCGGTCGCGGATGGCCGCGACCGCTTCATCGACCTGTTGACGAGTGACGAAATCATCCATCATCACAGTTGTGACAGCAGCCTCGCTTTCTTCTCGTTGAACTCGGCGTCGGTGATCAAGCCCTTCTTGCGCAGCGCATCGAGTTCCTCGATCAGCTTCGGCACGTCGCGGTCGGTGACCTCGCGCATCTGCTCGCCGTACTCCCCCCCTAGCTGCGCCTTCGCATCCAGCATGGCGGTCTTGAACGTGATCGGGTCTCGCAGGCGCGTCAGCTTGTTGACCCCCACGTCGCTGCCCGTCACAACTTCCAGATCGCCGTAACTCAGGATGCGCCCGAAGAAAGATTGCGTCAGCAGCACGTCGTTGACCTTCTCCAGTGACGAGTCGGCCGTGCGCTTGTTGACGATGCCCTCGCTCTGGATCACGCGCCGCGAAGTGACGATGTACTCTTCGGACCACCAGCGCAGCCAGTCCCAGCTGAACCGCGCCAGGCCGAACAGGATGCCGACGAGCGCGGCAACGCCGAGCACCGTTTCCGCCGGCTTCAGCAACTCGATGCTTCGAACGGCGACGTACAACACGAGAACAACTATCACGATGAACGCGTTGGTGAGAGCCGAAGCCATGAGCGTCACCCAGTGCTGGCGGGCACGCAAGACGATCTCTTCACCCTTAGCCATCAATTGCTCGACGTATCCCATGATGCTCCTTTGACTGGCAGCTAACGAAGAGCGGAAGCGCGCGGACGGCCGCCGGTCACTCCCCGGCAACCGGATCCGGCTTCGGCTCGACGGCGAGCTGCGAATAGATTTGTGTCGTAGAGACACTGGCGTGGCCCAGGAAATGCTGCACCTCACCCAGGCTGGCCTTGTTGTTCTCCAGCATGTGCGCGGCGAACGAGTGCCGCAGCGTATGAGGCGTCACGTCGAAGTCGATGCCGGCTTGTTCGGCGTACTCTTTGATGATCAGCCACATGCCCTGGCGGGTGAGTTTCTGTCCACGATGGTTCAAGAAAAGCGCGTTCGGATCTTTCGTGTTCTTGGCCAGCGCAGGCCGGCCGCGCTCCAGGTACACCTGCAGAGCCGCCACGGCCCGATCCTGCATCGGGACGATGCGCTCCCTGTCGCCGCGATCGTTGCGCACGCGCACATCGTGCGTGACCAGGTTCACGTCATCCAGGTTCAGCGACACCAGCTCAGATACGCGCATGCCAGTGGCGTACAGCGTCTCAAGCAGGGCGCGATCGCGCAGGATCTTGGGCTGGGATGACTGCCCCGGCGCGGCGAGCAGGCGCTCGATTTCGGCGTTCGACAGCGTGCGCGGCAGACGCTTCTTGACCTTGGGCGCTTCCAGACCGAGCGTCGGATCCGACTCAATCTGGCCGATGCGCACGAGAAAGCGGAAGAACGATTTGAGCGCGGCGATCTTGCGCGCCACCGTGGACGTGGCCATGTGCTTTTCACGGCCCGACGAATCGCGCCACGTCATTTCCTTGAGTCGCACGACATAATCGACGACAACGTACGGCGACATGCTCGCCCACCGGCCCTCCGGCACGGCGTTCAGCACAACGATGTGATCGACGAACTGTCCCAAGTCGTTGCGGTAGGCCGCGATCGTATTCCGCGAATAGCTCCTTTCGCGTGCGAGCGACGCAAAATACTCGTCGAGACCGGTTCCAAGCAGTGTACGCACTTCCTCGGCCTGCATGCTTATCACTCCCCCGATTGCAGCAGTGCGGCGAGATACGCGACTATTATATTCGCACTGGTTTTTGGCGCAAATGGCGCAAATCGCCTGCGGGGGGCAAAATGCCTCAACGACTCGTAGTGGCGACTCACTTGCCCCCGTAGCGCAGCGGAGTGGGGTCAGTCGCTTGGGCAAGGACTGAAGCGAGTTAGGCGACGACTGAAGTCGTCACGACTATCGAAGGCGCAAACAGCGACGGGTCAGTCCGGCCGCCATCAGAGAATCAGCATCGCATCTCCGAACGAGTAGAAGCGATACCTCTCTGCGATCGCGGAGCGATACGCAGTTAGAATCTGCCCCAGTCCGGCGAACGCGGCGACGAGCGCCAGCAGCGTCGAGCGCGGCAGGTGAAAGTTCGTGATCATTGCATCGACGACGCGGAACCGGTATCCAGGGGTGATAAACAGGCCCGTGTCGCCATCAAACGGCGCCACACGGCCATCGACCCGGCTAGCCGTCTCCAGCGTCCGGACAGCAGTCGTACCCACGGCGATGACGCGCCCCCCGGCACGCCGGGCACGCTCGATTTGCTCCACCGTCTCCGTGCTCACGCGGCAGTACTCGGTGTGGATGGGATGCTGCTCGACCTCCTCTTCGAGGATCGGGCCGAACGTGTCCAGACTGACGCGCAATTCGACGAAAGCCATTTCGACGCTGCGCTCTCGCAGTGTTTGCACCAAGCCAGGCGTGAAGTGAAGCCCCGCCGTCGGCGCGGCCACCGAACCCGGCAGGCGCGCAAATATGGTCTGGTATCGCTCCGAATCCTGGAGAGGTTGACGGATGTACGGCGGCAGCGGCACGCTGCCCAGCACGCCGAGCTGATCGTCAATCGGGCGATCGAATCGCAGCACGCGCCCGCCACGCTCGAATTCGGCGATTACCTTGACGACGACGCCACTGGACGCCGGCTCGGAAGCCGGCAGGATCCGCAACCGTGACCCGACTCGCACACCTGACCCGCCGACGAGACCTTCCCACGTCGTCGCGTCCAGCCGTTTGAGCAGGAGCACTTCGACGCGTCCACCGGTCGGTATCTTCACCGCCTGTAGGCGAGCGTTGAGCACGCGTGTTTCGTTGAACACGAGCACATCGGCGCTCCGTAGATAATCGACCAAGTCGCGGAACCGCTGATGCGCCAGCGCGCCGCTGCGACGGTCGAGCACGAGCAAACGAGCCGCGTCACGCGGCTCGATCGGGGTCTGGGCGATGAGTTCGGGAGGAATATCGTAGTCTAGCTCGAAGGTCTTCAAGGTCAGCGGTTCAACAGTCGAATGACGATGTTCAATATCACCGTCAAGAGCAGGCTGAGGAGCAGCATCGACGCCAGCGGGACGAAACAACCGAAATTCTCGCCCTGAATCCGAATGTCACCCGGCAGGTTGCCAAAAAACGGCAAACGTCCCAACAGCCACACGAGGCCGCCAAGCGCCGCGATGCCCAACCCGATTAGAACCAGCCACTTGCCGAGAGCGCTCACATCCATCGCGGATCAGTATACCACGACACTCGCCGTGATCTCTGTGTCTCAGTGATTTCGTCTAGCGTCTGATTACGATGAGGAGAAGTCTTTGACGCACCGAAAGCCGATGTCGTCCGACCAGCCATCCTGGCTGGCTTTGCGTCGAATCGTCGTCGTGGCGCGCTCGCCGTCGGATTTGAACGAGCCACCGCGAATCACGCGCTCCAACCCGGACCCCGGGCCTTGAGGATTGACCGACGGAGAGACGGCATAGGTGTCGCCGCCGTACCAGTCGGCGACCCATTCCCAGACGTTGCCGATCATGTCGTACGCGCCGAACGGGCCGCCGTTCGGCAGGCTCACCACGGCAATCGGTTGACCCACGCCGCGCTCCTGCGTGTTTGCCCTATTAGGGTCGAAAGCATTGCCCCACGAATAGATGTTCTCGGTGAAGCCCTTCGCCGCCAGCTCCCACTCGGCTTCGGTCGGCAGGCGTTTGCCATACCAGCGGCAGAAGGCGGCCGCGTCGTTCCACGACACGCGGTTGACGGGAAAGCGCTGCCGATCGGGCGAGTCTGCCGATCGCCACGTGGTCGCGTCGCCCTTCTTCTCCGCATCGGTGACATAGCCACTGGCCGAGGCAAACCGCGCGAACTGCGCGACCGTTACCTCGACGGCGTCAACGTAGAAAGGATCGACGGTGACTCGATGCGGCGGCGTCTCGTCAGGATCGAAATTGCCGCCGGTCGCGCCCATTTTGAATGTGCCGCCCGGAGCCAGGAGCATGCCCGCCGGAGCATCTGGAACAGGTGATGCGGCCGGCACGTCGGTAGGTTGCGCGGGCGTCGACTCCACGGTGGCAGGGCCTGGCACCACCGCCACCGAAGTGCCGGATACAGAGTCTGTGGCACTCACCGCCCGGGTCGGAGCGACGCTCCCGGCCGATTTGCCCGCAAGCCACAGTGTCAGTAGCAGGAGCAGCAGCGCGAGCATGGCGACAGCCGCAAGACGACGATGACGCGACAACCCTTCGCGCGCCGCTTCAAGCGCGAGCCGGATTCGGTTGGCAAACCGCCCCGTCGATGGAACGGAACTGGACCTGGCGCCGGCCTTTCTCTGCTTAGATGTCGCGCCTGTCCTGGCACGAGCAGACTTTGTCCTGACCGCAGAGGTATTCAATCGTGAAGTCGCCGAGCGTGACGAAGCAGGCGCTCGCGCCGGCAATGCGGTGGATACGCCCGCGTGGCCGCGCTTGACGAGCGCCACGGCCATGGCAGGCAGTCTTCGCAGCCCCTGCCAGAATCGCCCCGGAATGGCTCCGGCCGCCTGGCGCACATGGTGCAGACGGAGCGCGAGCCAGACGCTTGCGCTCTTGATACCCGCTTCGAGCGCCGGGCGGCGCCGCTCCAGTTGCTCACGCATCTGCACGATCGGGGCCGGACTGGGAAACGCTGGCCTCGTCTCGGCGACCCGGACAGTCGGGCGAGGCCGCTCGCGCGTCGGGGCAGGCACAGGAAGCTCCTCGAGCAGCACGAACTGATCGGCGCTGCCAATCGCGCGAGCCAGGTCGGCCACCATCGACTCGGCTGCCTGGTAGCGCCGGCTCGGATCTTTCTCCAGCGCGCGCAGGATGACCTGCTCGACGGCGAGCGGGAGCCTGGGGTTGATTTCACGGGGCGGGCGCGGCGGCTCGGTGATGTGCTTCACGACGACGGCCATACCGCTATCGGCTTCGAAGGGAACCCGGCCTGTGGCCATCTCGTGCAGCATGCAGCCGAGCGAGTACAGATCGGCGCGGCCGTCGACCGGCAAGCCCTGGCCTTGCTCGGGCGCCATGTAGTCCGGCGTGCCCAGGCCAATGCCGCTCTTGGTCAGCTTGCGATCGCCGGCGCGCATCTTGGCCAGGCCGAAGTCCGTGAGCAGCGCCCAATTGCCTTCGCCCAGAAGGATGTTGCCGGGCTTCACGTCACGGTGGATGACCCCCTGGCGATGCGCGAATCCCAGCGCCAGGCCCACCTGCGTCACGATCTCCAACGTAGCGCGCAAGTCGATCGGCGCGCCCAGCAGATCCTTGAGCGTGCCGGTGTCGACGTACTTCATGACGATGTACACGACATCGCCGACCTGATCGAAATCGTAAACCGGGAGGATGTTGGGGTGATCGAGCTGCGCGACGGCGCGCGCTTCCTGCTTGAAGCGTTCGAGGAAACCTTCCTCGTCGATAAAGTGAGGCGAGAGAACCTTGACGGCGACGTAGCGCTCGAGCTTCTCCTGGTACGCTTTGTAGACGGTGGAAGTAGCGCCCTTGCTGATCCGTTCGAGAATCAGATATTGACCGAGACGTTGGCCGGTGAGGTCTGCCATGCTCCGTCCTACAACAGGCTGGGTTGCTGCGGCCGTTCTGGATAAGGCAGGCCCAGATGCTCGTAGGCGTGCTGCGTCGCCACACGCCCGCGCGGCGTGCGGTCCAGGAATCCGAGCTGGAGCAGATAGGGCTCGACGACATCCATGATCGTGTCGGCCTCCTCGCTGATCGATGCGGCGATTGTGTCCAGGCCGACCGGCCCGCCGTTGAATTTCTCGATGATGGAGCGCAGCACGCGACGGTCGAGATCGTCCAGACCCAGAACGTCGACGTCGAGCAGCGCCAGCGCCTCGGCAGCCAGCGCGCCCGTGACGACGCCGTCGCCGCGCACCTGGGCGTAGTCGCGCACGCGGCGTAGGAGCCGCAGACCTACGCGCGGCGTGCCCCGGCTGCGGCGGGCGATCTCGGCGATCCCTTCGCCATCGGTTTCCAGGCCCAACACGGCGGCTGCACGACGGATGATCTGCTCCATGATCGCTTGGTCGTAATAGTCCAGGCGGTACACCGCGCCGAAGCGCGCGCGCAGCGGTGCGGTCATCAGCGCCAGGCGCGTCGTCGCGCCGACGACAGTGAAATGCGGCAGGCCCAACCGGATGTTGCGCGCAGACGGCCCCTTGCCCAAAATGATGTCTACTGCGAAATCTTCCATCGCCGGATACAGCACTTCCTCGATCGCGCGGCCCAGACGGTGAATCTCGTCGATAAAGAGCACGTCGCCAGTCTTGAGATTCGTCAGCACCGCGACCAGGTCGCCCGCCCGCTCGATGGCCGGGCCGGCCGTGATGCGCACGTGCACGCCCATTTCGTTGGCGATGATGTGCGATAGCGTCGTCTTGCCCAGGCCAGGTGGGCCGTAGAATAGCACATGGTCGAGCGCTTCGCCGCGCGCCTTCGCCGCTTCGATCAAGATCGACAGGTTCTCCTTCAAGCGCTCCTGACCGGGGAAATCGGCGAGACGGGTCGGGCGCAGCGCGCCATCGAGTGCGGCTTCCTCTTCGCGCTGGTGAGGTGATATGCTTCGATCGATCATGGCGGTGCGATTATACCCGATGCATCGCCACAGGCAACACCTGGGCCAGCCCTGAACATGGTAACACACGGCGTCCGGTCGCAGGCTTGCAGGCCGGTTACAACAGCGTTGCGGCTCGCGCAGCCCTCTCGGCCGGATGGCGACCGGGATCCCAACCATGGCTTTGACAAGCCTGCCGCGCGACGTTACAATCCCTGTCAATCCCACCCACGGAGATCTCAACATGGCTCTGCTCCACGTCAGCACACATCCGCTGGTGCGGCACAAGATAGCGCTGTTGCGCGACACGAGAACCGACCCGAAGAAGTTCCGTGAACTGGTCCGAGAGATCGCCATCCTGCTCTGTTACGAAGCCACCGCCGATCTCGCACTGGAAGAGAGCAGCGTGACGACGCCGATGGGCCAGGCCGTTGGCCATCGCCTGCGTGAGCAGATCGGCCTGGTGCCGGTGCTGCGCGCCGGGCTGGGCATGGTCGAGGGTATCTGGGAAATGATGCCGGCCGCCGAAGTCTGGCACATCGGCCTGTTTCGGGACGAACGCACGCTCAAGCCGATCGAATACTATCGCAAGCTGCCGGTCAGCCCGACGGTGGACGTATGCCTGATCCTCGATCCGATGCTGGCGACGGGCGGTTCGGCGTCTGCCACGGCGAAGATTCTCAAGGATTGGGGTGCGAAGCGAATCAAGTACGTCGGGATCATCGCCGCGCCGGAGGGCGTGAAAAAACTTTCGACCGATCATCCCGACGTGCCGATGCACGTCGGCGCGGTCGACGACCACCTCAATGACATCGGCTTCATTGTGCCAGGCTTGGGCGACGCCGGCGATCGCCAGTTCGGCACGGCATAAGATGGATGCCTCATCCGTCACCCTTGCGGACCTGTACGCAGCGCGCGCTCGCCTCGCGCCTCACGTTCTTCATACACCCCTGACCCATTCTTACCTGCTGAGTGACCAGATTGGGTGTGAGATATGGCTGAAGCAAGAAAACCGCCAGCACACGGGCAGCTTCAAGCCGCGTGGCGCGCTGAACAAGATCGCGTCGCTCAGTGATGAAGAACGCTCACGCGGCATTGTGGCCGCGTCGGCAGGAAATCACGCGCTGGGTGTGGCTCACGCCTGCCTCGTGCTGGGCGTCGAGCGCGCACACGTATTCGTCCAGGCGACTGCCGCGCCGGCCAAGATCGCTAAGCTGCGCCAGTACCCGGTGCGGCTGCATCTCGTCGGCGACACCTTCGAAGAGGCGCAGCAGGCAGCGCTCGCCTATACCCGCGAGACAGGTGGGACGTTCGTGTCGGCGTATGACGATCCGGCAGTCCTGGCAGGCCAGGGAACATGCGGACTGGAGATCGTCGAGGATTTGGGCGGCCTCGACGCGGTTATTGTGCCGGTCGGCGGCGGGGCGCTGATCGGCGGCATCGCGCTTGCCGTGAAAGCGATCTGCCCGACGGCGCGCATCGTCGGCGTCAACCCGTCCGCCTCGCCGTCGGCGCTGCTTTCGTTTCAACGCGGCAGCGCGATCGATCCATACGACCACCAGCCGACGCTGGCGCATGGACTGGCCGGCGGCTTCGGCGAAGTTCCGTTCTCGGTGGCCCGCCATCTCGTGGACGAAATCGTGCTGGTCACAGAAGACGAGATGAAGCAATCCATTGCGGCCCTGATTGATTCGGATCAAATCCTGGCGGAAGCCTCAGGTGTTGCGGCGCTGGCGGCGGTGCTGTTTCGCAAGGCGGCGGCGTGGGGGAAGGTTGTGGTCGTGATTTCGGGTGGGAATATCGACTCGGGAACGCTCAGGCATGTCTTGAAGAGTCTTCCAATTCATGGCTAGGAAACGGTGTCAACGAATCCGCAACGAATCAACGAATAATGGTAACTGCTCAGCCTGCCGACGCAGGTTGAGCAGCCAGGATCGGCGGCACATAAGGCGTCCCGGTCAACGCGGCGACCAGAGCGTCCAAGACCCGCTGCCCATTCTTGCGGCCGGTGGAGATGTAGCTTCGGATCTGGGCA
>DATEUJ010000013.1:0-10377 GCA_035283185.1 Anaerolineae bacterium
TCAGGATACGCTTGCGTAAGCGCTTGCTTTATGGCACGATACACCCGGCGGCTGTCACTCATGGCGATGCTCCTGTTCTTGTGGTGAGAACCTGAGCATACCATAGTGTCAGCCGTCACTCAAAAAGTGTCCGGTAGTGAAATCACCGCCGGAATCGTCGCCGCGTTGACTTCCTGATAGCGCGGGGCCGTCATCTTCTGCGCGGCGGGCAGGTTGACCCACAACTGGAAACCATTGATGACGCCACTGGGCCCGCGACGGGGCATTTCCTCGTGCAAGATGCCCCGGCCGCTCGTCATCCATTGGACATCGCCAGGACCGATCAGGCCGGCATTGCCGAGACTATCGCGGTGGCGGACGGAACCCTCGAGCATGTAGGTGACCGTTTCGATGCCTCGGTGAGGGTGGGTCGGGAAACCAACCGGTGGACCTTCGATGGGGTCGTTGAAGGCAAAATGGTCGAAGAGCAGAAAGGGGTCGTACTCATTGGAAACGTGCGGCGCAATGGAGCGGCGTAGGAGCACCCCTGCGCCTTCGATGACGTATTGCGGTTCAATGATACGGGAGACGGATCGGGTGACAGTCATATTCGTGAAGAACCTCTACTTTGACGATTATTTAGCATTGAGCTAATTGTACTCCCATGCGGGGAGAGTAGCCATGTGGGGATTGGGTCTATTGGGGCGCGCGGTTGGGACGTGACCCGACCCAGTCACCCCGTGTGCTGCGACTGTTGAAGGAGCAACAAGGCCGATGTGGCCGGTGTGGATTACGCTTGACGACAGAGAACGTGCTAGACGCCGAAGGCGCACCACAAAGACGGTATCACAACAACAATGCCGCGCCTAAGCTGGTGCTATTGCACGCCCACTGTCACGACCAGGGACGCGGAACGCGGTGTCAGTAACAACGACCCTTGCGACGAAGAGCCGTGTAAGTGCGAAAGCCATGCCCTGAGCGTAGCTGGGCGGCAGACCCATTAGTTTCCCTGAGACAAGCCGAGCAAGTTGTCAAAATAGCGAATGGCTTCAGTTACTGCGTCAAGGTTGTTCGTCCAGATACCAGCGTTAAACTCTCCTTCCAACTGTGTGAAGTCCAAGTCCGCCGAAGAGACCAAGACTTCCTTTGCGTCGATCACCACCAGTCTCGAATGGAGTGTATCTTTCTCGACTGGTAGCTTGATACCTGCTTGTTTCATCCGCTCAAAAGCTCTGCCCGCAAGCCTCTTTCGATCGCCCTCCGCGCCTGATGGACCTCTTGAAAGAACAGTAATTTCTATATCAGGATTGCGGCGTTTCAGATCTATTAATTCATCAGTGAACATGTCCATTTGTCGAGTCGAAATTCTGATAGCATGTTCTGCTCTTTTGAGCATGTCTCTAATAGTATCTTTGATGCTTGTAACTGTCGTACCATACGCGCTACGATGAAAACCGGGTGAAGTATGCACAAAGGAGACTTCTGGAGCTGCCTTTGTCCTTGCTTCCAGCTGTGCTTGTAGTCTCTGATTCTCCTCTGTTAATCTTTCCACAGCCTGCTGTCGGTCGCGCAGAGCCTGCTCTATCGTTGCCAATATGCTCTGTATCCCGTCCCGCGCTTCTGATTCTGCGAGCACTCGCTCCGCCTCTCTCTCTGCTCGTACTTTCGGCGGACTCGGCGATTTCCATTCCGGCTCCCCTTCTGGAAAGAGCTTCTCATACTCCTTTGGATAGAGTTCGCAGTATTTTTGGTGATAGTCCTGGAGCAGCGATTCATAGTATGGTAAGTTGACCCAAAATATACCCCCTCCTTTGTTCTCTATAAGACGAGGGCGGGTTAGGTTTCGCGAGTTCTGTATCCGAATCAGAGCGGCAGGGACGTTCGAAGTACCCTTGGGCTTGAAAGGACGCACCAGCCCACTACTTACCAAACGCTTTGCTAGCTCCTCGGTCCAGACGTGGTTTGCTACACCTTCTTCTCTCCCGCCTTGCACCCATCGTTGAAGCATGAGGACTGGTATTGCCTTTAAATACGTTACTCCCCCTTTCTCCCCGAGATCGAGAAGATCATCAACTCTCCATGATCGTGGTGGTTTTTCTCGTGTTGTCATCCTTGGCTTCTCCATGAGTCAACGTGTATCTCATCGTTCAGTCTGTTCGTGATGGAGCAATGAGCCTTTAATGCAATACCCTTGGGCGGCACATGTTGAAACCAGATGTGCGCTATAACTAGTACATCTGGGCGTAAATAACTCCATAGTCTGTCATGCTGAACGAAGTGAAGCATCCCGCCCGTTACGCCGACATTCTTCGCTGCGCTCGGAACGACAACCCTGGGCTTATTTCGGCCCAAGAGCACTAGAGCCTCACGGAACTACAACAAGAATCCGGATTGCCTCTAGGCGCTTGCTCTCGCCAGTAGTGCCAGCTTGCTCGCCGTCGGATACCCAGTTCATCCAGTCATACCCCTCGACATATGGTTGATAAAACACGCTATACCCTGATGGAGCATTGGTCAACTTGATGCGTACCGCCTCCATGCGTTTCTTCAACCTGGTGGTACCGGCGACTTCGCCTTCAGACACCCAATTCATCCAACCGATCCCTTCAACATGTGCTTGATAGGTGACGCCTATTCCAGGGGAGATTTCGGAACCCAGTCTAACACGGATAGCTTCCATGCGCCTACCTTCCCCGATGGTCCCAGCAAGTCTTCCATCAGTCACCCAATCCCGCCATCCGGATCCCTGTAGGTGCGCTTGGTACGCAACCCTATGGGAATTCCATGTTCTGCGTCTGAAGGCCAGTTCAAGTATCAAGGTGATGTGAGCTCCGAGCAACAGAGTTAGAGCCACGTGTGCGAAGCCGCGATACTTCAGAATCATCGGAAGGCTGTCTGCATCAATAACATCAGGTATACCCAACGGTTCGATAAATGCCCATATAGTCAGGTATAGCCCAAGACATACCAGTAGATACGCCACGATCAGTCCCGCCCAGTGTCTTGGCAGCCACCATATTGCTTTGTTCATACCAGCCTTCAAGTCACTTCCCACTGTCTCTTCTCGTGTCTACCCAATCGTGAGCGAAACGTGCCGCCCAACGAATAAGGATAGATGCGGCGCGGGTTAGGCCATGCGCGGGGATGAAACAGGTGAAAGCCGCCGCATAATCCTGAGTTGATCTTAGCCGACCGGCGTCGGCACGATGGTCTTTGGGATTTAAGCTGCACGCCGGCGGCAGGCCGGCCCGTTACAGCATGCCGCTGAAAGATATTGTACTCCCGACAGACAGGCGCGGGCAAGTGGACAAAGGTGGATAGGCACCCCTCGGCCGGCAGTGGTTCGATTTCTTACCTGAACAACACCGTCACCGAAGGCTGCCCGGTGAGCGTGAACACGAACTCGTCGCCGGCCTTGACCGGCAGCATCTTCGTGATGCCGCCGGAGATGACGATGTCGCCCGGCTCGAGTGATACCCCGAACGTCGACAGTTTGTTGGCGAGCCAGGCCGTCGAGAGGGCAGGGTGGCCGAGCGCCGCCGCCCCCACGCCCTCGGCGGTCAGCGCGCCGTTATGATGGATGGTCATGTCTGTATTGCGTGTTGCGTGTTGCGTACTGCGTGACGGAACACGCAACACGCAACACATCCCTAAATCTGCCCGCCGAAGAATTGCGCGAGAAGTTGGTTGAAACTCCTGGCGAATTCAATCTGCGTCCAGTGGCTGCATTGCCCGTACACGTGCAGTTGCACGTTAGGCAAGTGTCGCAGCAAGTGCAGGCTGGTTTCTAGCGGCACGATCTTGTCGTCGCGCCCGTGAACCAGGAGCGCCGGGTGCGCCATGCGGCGCAGCGCGAGTTCGGGCACGACCAGGTCGTCGATCACGGTTTGACGGGGGGCAGGGAACATCGCCTTGAAGGAGCGCTGCACGTCGGGATTCATCGCCGCCTCGAAGCGCGCCTGCGCGATCGCGTCGAGCCGATCGGCGATAAGCGCGTCGTCATACACGAACCAGCGGATGATGTTGCGAAACATGCGCACGGAAGGATCGTCATAGAACCCCCACAGGCAATCCAGTTCGGGCGTGATCGTGTGCGGCGCGCCGATCGGCCCCATCAGCACGACGCGCTCGAAGCACTCGGGAGCTTCCATCAACAGGTGCAGCGCGATCGCACCGCCCATCGAGTTGCCGACTATGCCCGCTTTCTCGATGTGAAGCGCGTCGAGCAGCGCCAGGCATTGATCCACCCACAGGCGCATCCAGTTGCGCATGTCGGTCGGCGGTTCCCGTGGATGCTCGGTCGCGCCGAAGCCGACCAGATCGGGTGCCAGGCAGTGAAACTGATCTTCAAGCGCGGGCAGTGCGAACTGCCAGTTCGACCAGGCGGTGACGCCCGGCCCGGAGCCGTGCAGAAAGAGAATTGTTTGGGTCTGGCCCTCACCGCTGCGTACACAGTGCGTGATGAAGTTGCCGGTTTGAAGTTTGAGATTGGCGACGGTCATGTGCGCGCCACCTCTCTTGGAATGATCTATGAAGGTACACTTACGTTCATGGTAATCAGTAATTGGTAATTACCAATTACTAATTACGGTTCACTGGAATCGACATGCTGATGGCGGCGATCACGTGACCGGTGTGGTTGTGGATCGGCACGCCGACGCAGCACAAGTCAAGCAGGATTTCTTCCGATCAGGACTTCTCTGCGTCCTCGGCGATGCCCTGGAGAATCTCGGCTCCCAGATTGGCGGCGGACAGGCCACGGAAGAGGAAGGCCAGGTTGACGACGGCGCTCAACTCCTCAAACGTCGCGCCTGCGCGATAGGCGGCCAGGGCGTGGAGCTTAGCCGCATCCTGCAAATTCACCAGCAGCATCCCGAAGAGCATCAGTTGGGCCGTTTTCACGTCAAAGCACTTCGGATACATGCAATGCCGCCGGATGTCTTCCTGCATCGCCAGCAGCTCGGGATCCAGCCGGGCCAGCAGATCGGTGCGCGCCTGGATGCGCGGCGGCACAAAGCCGAGAAGCTCCACGTAGAAGTCGCGGTATTCCTGTACCTTGTCGTCGGGGAGTTGACGGTCAGGCAGTTGGGCGAGCGGATTCATATCGGCCATGAGGCCTCCGAGTTTATGGGTGTGCGCTTAGTATCGGGCAAACAGGCGTAGCTGGCAAGTCTGTTATCCGGGATAGTCGGATGGGGTGGGGAAAGGCGCTCTCATGATATACTCGGCGGCGATGCTCCGCCCTGAAACGCTGCTCAGCACCAAACTCGCGCCGCCTGGCCTACACCGCCGCGTGCTGCAGCGCCCCGTGCTCGATGCGAAACTCCGCGAAGCGCTCGACTACCGGATTACCCTCGTTCAAGCCGGCACGGGCTATGGAAAGAGCACAGCGCTCGCGGCTATGGCGAGTGGCGGACTCGTGCCACGTCTGGCGTGGTGCAACCTCGACGCCTCCGACGCCGATCCTCAACGCTTTCTGTCCTATCTCAATGCCGCGTTCCGGATCCAGGCGCCCGGCTGGTCGGAAGCGCCGCACGCGATCCTGCAAGAGATCAGCGATGTGGCCGGCGCGCGAACCTGGACGTCCGTCGTCGACGCCTTGATCAACGCTTTGGCCGAGCAGCCTGCAGAGTGGCTGCTCGTGATTGACGATTATGACTTCGTCGCGCGTTCACGAGAAACCCACGCGCTCGCCGAGCGCCTGATCGCCTACCTGCCGTCTCACGCGCATGTCATCCTATCGACCCGGCATCCGGTCGCGTTTGGCGATCTGATCGCCTGGCGCGCGAAAGGACAGGTCCTGGAGATCGGGCGCGAGGCGCTGGCCTTCGCGCCTGCCGAGATCGAGCGCCTGTTTCGAGACGTATACGGCGTGCGCCTGACGCCCGACGAAATCGCTGCGCTGGTCGACAAGACCGAGGGCTGGCCGATCGCGCTGCACCTGGTGTGGCAGGGGCTGCGCAACAGCGCGGCGCGGAGTGTCGCCGATCTGCTGGCACGTGGACCGTCCACGCTGGCCACGCTCTTCGAGTACCTTGCGCGTGATGTGCTGGATCGCCAGCCGTCCGATGTCGCGGCTTTTCTTCGCAACACCGCCGTTCTTCGCACGTTAACACCCGCCGCTTGTGACGCGGTGACCGGCGCTTCTGACGGCGCTTCCATGTTGGCGCGCCTGCAAGAGCTTGATTTGTTTATCGTGACACTCGGCGATCGGCACTTCCGGTATCATCATGTTTTCCACGATTTCCTCCGCGAGCAATTGGCCGCCGATCCGCAGAATGAGCGCGCCCGCTATCGCCGTGCGGCGGCACACTTCCGCGAGCAGGGCGACCCGGAAGAAGCGATCTATCACTGGCTGGCGGCGCGGGATTTCGCCGAAGCGGCTCGCGACATGGAACAGGCCGCCGAGCTGGCTTTGCAGTCAGGCCGCCTCGACACCGTCGCCGGCTGGATCGATGCGCTGCCGGCGGAGACGATGGCCGATCATCCGCTCCTGCAGCGACAGCTTGGAGACGTGTATCGGCTGCGCAGCCGTTTCGACGAGGCGCTGGCCTGGTATCAGGCCGCCGAGCGCACGTGGCGCGCGCGCGGCGATGCCGCCGGTATCAGCCGTGCGCTGCGCGGGCAAGCCCTGGTCTATCTCGACACGGTGCGCCCGGCGCAGGCCGAGAGCCTGCTGGAAGAAGCGCTGCGGCTGACCGACGGTCTGCACGATCGCGAGGCGCGCGCCCGGCTGCTGGAACTGCTCGCCGAGAATAAGCTCAACATGGGCAAGCTCCGCGAGGCCGAGACGCTTCGCGGCGAAGCGCACGCGCTGCGCGAAGAAGGCCCTCACGAAGACGTGCTGGGAGTACGCGTCAAGCTGCGCACGGGGCGGCTGGATGAAGCCCAGCGCATTTTGGAAATGTGGGCCGAATCGGAGCGAACCGCGATCGAGCACGGGCAGACGCACCCGCCGCGCATGCACCGCGAGACGGTCCTCCTCCCGTCGCTCATTCACGCGTTTCGCGGTCAGGCCGATCGCGCGTTCGCGCTGGCGCAGGAGGGCATCGCCCTCGGCGAGCGATTCGGCTCGCCGTTCGTGACCGCCGTCGGCTACATGCGGCTGGGCCACGCCTGGCAACTGCTTCCTCTGCCGCGTGCCGGCGAGGGCCCGCCGGAGGACCAAGCCACCGTGACGAGGCCATACACTGCTACGAGTCGGCGATCGCGCTGGGCGACCGGCTAGCGGTGCGCCGCACGCGCGTCGAAGCGCTGTGGGGCCTGACCCGCGCCTATGGCTTTCTGAGCCGTGCCGATCTGGCTTCGGCAGAACGTGCCGCTGCCGAAGGTGTCGAGATCGGGCAGGCCGCGGGCGACGCCTGGGTCGTCGGACTGGTTGAGTTGACGCTCGGAGGCAGTTACGTGCTGGCGGGCCAGCCTGCGCGGGCGGTCGAGCCTCTGTCGCGGGCGCTGCACCTCTTCCGCGAATGCGGTGACAGTTTCGGGCGCGCCGCGTCGCGCCTGTGGCTGAGCCTCGGTTATCTCGATCTGGCGCAGACTGAGCATTTTATTTCGTGCGTAGACGATCTGCTCGCGCTGTGCGAGATGCATCACTACGAGTTTCTCTTCACGGCGCCGACGCTGCTTGGCCCACCCGACACGCGGCGGCTGGCGCCAATACTGATCGAAGCACGCGACCGCCGCGTGCGATCCGCTTATGCGGCGCGGCTGCTGGCGGCCATCGGTCTGCCGGAGATCAAAGCGCATCCTGGCTACCGGCTGCGCATCCAAATGCTAGGGGCATTCCGCGTCTGGCGCGGCGCGGTCGAGATCGAGCCGCGCGAGTGGCAGCGTGACAAAGCGCGCCAGTTATTCCAGTTGCTGCTCACGCAGCGCGGCCGCTGGCTGCAGCGCGAAGAGATCGTCGAGCGCCTGTGGCCGGCGCTCTCGCCCGAAGCGGCCGCGCGCGATTTCAAAGTCGCGCTGAACGCGCTGAACAGAGCGATCGAGCCGAGGCGATCGGCCGACGCGCCGTTTGCGTTCATCGTGCGCGAAGGCGCGGCCTATCGCATCCGACCGGAGGCGGATGTGTGGCTGGATGTCGACGCGTTCGGACGGGAATGCGAGGCAGGACTGCGGCCGGTCGATTCCAACCCGGCCGAGGCGATGGGTCACCTGCAAGCGGCGCTTCGCTTGTACGAAGGCGACTACCTGCCCGATGCGTTGTACGAGGATTGGGCGAGCGAGGAGCGCGAGCGGCTCCTGTCGATGTACCTGCATGCGGCCGACAAACTGGCCGGCCTGTTGATCGAGCGCGGCCAGTTCGATGACAGTCTCCAGGTGTGCCAGGCGATTCTCGCTCGCGATTCGTGCTGGGAACAAGCCTATCGCTTGATGATGATGGCCTACGTGCGCCAGGGTAATCGTGCGCAGGCGCTGCGGGTCTACCAGCGCTGCGTCGGCGCGCTGCACGACGAGCTGGGCGTCGAGCCATCACCCGCCACGCGAGCGCTGCACGATCGCATCGCACAATCGGGCGAAGTCTCTCTATCTGGCCTGTAACTCGATTGTGACCGCTCTATGATAGTCTGGCTGCGCAGGCCAGACTTTTTTAATTGGGAGCAACACATGTCCTCAGAGGTCGGCGTGGTCTCGTTTGTGTTGCGCTTTGTGGTGGATGAGTCGCCGGGCGCCTCCTTACACTCCGTCACGGGCTGGCGTGGCCTCATCCGGCACGTGCAGTCCGATGCCGAACGGCACTTTGTCCATTGGGCCGATGCGGTAGCCTTCATCGAACAGTACGTAAAGGTGAGCGACGACCCGTCGACACAGAACGGACTGTAGTGTGCACGCAAAACATGCCAGGCCGCTCACCGCCCGCGTCCGCGCGGTTGGGGAGCGGAATACCCGTTGACAACCTTGCGTGCACACGGACTGTAACTGCCGTGTAACCGCCGCCTGATATGATGCATCCCGCGGGCCGTGCATCGCCTCGCCCGTCTCACCCCGATACGATGACCCTGTCATAAGGAGCCGACATGCGCCTGAAAGATCGAGTCGCCCTCATCACCGGCGGCGCGGCGGGCATCGGCGAAGCCACCGCTAAGCGCTTCGCCGAGGAGGGCGCAAAGGTCGTCATCTGTGACGTGAACGAGGCCGCCGGGCAGGAAGTCGTCAAGACGCTCGGCTCCGAGGCCGGCTTTTACAGCGTGAACGTCGCCGATCGCCAGGTTGTGCAGCGCTGGATCGACGACGTCGTGGCGAGGTGTGGCCGCGTCGACGTGCTGGTTAACAACGCGGGCGTGTTGCGCGATGGCATGCTGGTTAAGGTCAAGGACGGCGAGTTGGTCAAGCAGATGCCCGAAGCCGATTTCGACCTCGTGATGGGTGTCAACCTCAAGGGTGTGTACAACTGCACGCAGGCCGTCGCACCGGTGATGATCCGACAGGAGAGCGGCGTGATTTTGAATGCCTCGTCGGTCGTCGGGCTGGACGGCAACTTCGGCCAGACGAACTACGTCGCCAGCAAGGCGGGCGTGATCGGCATGACTAAGGTGTGGGCGCGCGAGCTGGGTCGGTACCATATCCGCGTCAACGCGGTCGCGCCCGGCTTCGTCGCGACCGAGATGGCCGCCTCGATGCCGGAGACCATTCTCGAAGGCATGAAGGCGCACACGCCGCTCGGCCGGTTAGGTCAGCCTGACGACATCGCCAATGCCTACCTGTTCCTGGCTTCCGATGAGGCGAGTTTCATCACGGGCGCTGTGTTGCGCGTGGACGGGGGCATCGTCGTCGGAACGTGATGGGGATCAGTAATCAGTGATCAGTGATCAGTAATCAGTCAAGAGCTGTTGCTGGTAACTGGCAACTGAGTACCGAACCGGAGATTAAGGTGCACGCGGCGGACTTATTGAGCACACGGGCACATCTGACGCCGGGTCGGGAGGCGTTGCTGGAACGGGCAACCGGCCGCCGTTACACCTACGCGGATGTGAACGCGCGGGCCAATCGCCTGGCGAACTTCCTGCGCGAAAGACTCGGCGTGCAGAAGGGCGATCGCGTGTCGATACTCGCGCACAACAGCATCGCTCACGTCGACCTGCTCTACGGCCTGGCGAAGATCGGCGCCATCCTCGCACCACTCAACTGGCGGCTTACCGCGCGCGAGCTGGCGCACATCGTCAACGATTGTGAACCGAAGATCGTGATCGGCGGGCCGGAGTTTGTGGACACACTGGCCGACATGCGTCCACACGTCAATATCTCTTACTTTATCGGTAACCGTTCAGTTGGTCTATGAACCTACGTAGCCGCCTTGACGACCGGTGTGTCAGGCAGCAGCGACGGGGGCGGGTCACCTCTCGCCGCCGCGGCACACGCTTCGGTGAGATAATCCAAGACGTCGCGGTTCTGTTG
>DATEUJ010000014.1:0-14889 GCA_035283185.1 Anaerolineae bacterium
TCAGGATACGCTTGCGTAAGCGCTTGCTTTATGGCACGATACACCCGGCGGCTGTCACTCATGGCGATGCTCCTGTTCTTGTGGTGAGAACCTGAGCATACCAGAGTGTCAGCCGTCACTCAAAAAGTGTCCGGTAGTGAACAGAAGTATAAGGCGAGGTCTTGACAAAAGCCCAAACCGGATGTATCTTCTTTGTAGATACTCCCTGGAGGTGTTTGCATGAGAACTCGTGTACAGAAATGGGGCAACAGTCTGGCCCTACGGATACCCAAATCCTTTGCAACCGAAGTGGGGCTAAAGCACGATTCTTCCGTCGAGGTGTCTCTGGTGGATGGGAAGCTCATCATCGCCCCCGTGATGAGGCCGAAGTTGACGCTCAGACAGCTCCTGGCGCAAGTCACCGAAGACAACTTGCATCACGAGGTTGATAGCGGACCTGCGATGGGGAGCGAAGCATGGTAGCTGGGACAGCCCATGTTCCTCAACGCGGTGATGTGGTTTGGATTACGTTGAATCCGCAAGCAGGACATGAGCAGGCAGGGCGTCGTCCAGCCGTCGTCTTATCGCCTGAAGCGTATAACGGTAAAGTGGGTCTTGCCATTGTATGCCCTGTTACGAATCAAATCAAAGGTTATCCGTTTGAGGTTGTCATTCCTGCCGGCTTGCCTGTTACTGGCGCTATCTTAGCTGACCAAGTGAAAAGCCTGGATTGGCGGGCGCGTAATGCGGAATTGATCTGCGCCTTGCCATCAAGAGTAATGGCTGAAGTGTTGCAGAAACTTGGTACATTATTATCGAAGTGAAGTGTACTGAAGAGCCCGGTGCGAGACCTGCGGCTGCACGCCGGGATCTGCCTGCGGGGGCAGTCGGGCAACGGGCTGTCCTACCGCGATGGCGCGCAAGTTCGTCGCCAGAGCAATCTTGCCAATAATAGCGCCCCGCGCTATCATTGGCCTATGATAAAGTCCTTCCGCGACAAAGAAACGGAGCGCCTCTTCCAGCGTCACTTCTCAAAACGATTACCCCCCAACCTGCACCGCCTCGCCTGGCGCAAGTTGGTGCAGATCGATGCGGCCGAACGTCTGGATGACCTTCGCGCCCCGCCCGGCAATCGGTTGGAAAAACTCTCCGGCGATCGCGCAGGACAATACAGCATTCGGATCAATGACCGGTGGCGAATCTGCTTTGAGTGGCATGACGGAGACGCTTACGAAGTCGAGATTACGGATTATCATTAGAGGCAATGCTGTTAAGTTAGCCGCTCCGCCAACCGCGTCCTCGCGGTTGACTGCCCGCGAGGACGCGGGCGGTGAGCCTTATCCAAACAGTATTGTCATTAGAGGAGATCAGCATGGGCAAGAAGTTCGCACCCGTTCATCCCGGTGAGATATTGCTTGAGGAGTTTCTCAAGCCAATGGACATCAGCCAGTATCGGCTGGCAAGCGATATCGGTGTGCATCCGCGCCGCATCAACGAGATTGTTCACGGCAAGCGCTCGATCAGCGCGGATACCGCCTTGCGGCTTTCGCGGTATTTCGGCCTGTCGGAGCGTTATTGGCTCAATCTTCAAACGCGCTACGATCTAGAGATTGAGAAGGATCGGCTCGAGGGACGGCTCGAGAAAGAGGTGAAGGTACTGGCGCACAGTCCGGTCTCTCAGGCGCGCGCCTAAAGCAACTGAAACTGACTGTGGCCCATTCCCTGTCCGATGATCAAGTGCGGCTGCTGCGCCTGCGCGCACAGCAACTGCACTCACGACGCGCTCGCTCGGTTACGAGTGTTCGCCAGGTCGTGAAGGATCTGTGCGGCGCACAGGCACAAGATGCATCCGCTGCGGCGCTCGCCGTGCGTGCTCGATGTGCCGGGATCGTCGCATCCGACGTCGAGGATGCACGCGTTCAGGAACGATCGGTAGTGCGGACGTGGTGCATGCGCGGCACGCTGCATCTGCTCGCCACCGAGGATCTCGGCTGGCTCTTATCGCTTCTCGGCCCGGTTTTTGTCCGGTCGGGTCGTCGACGGCGAACAGAGCTTGGGCTGGACGAAGACACGTGCAAGCGAGGTGTCCGCGTGATTCGCGACGCACTCACAAATCGCGGTCCGTTGACACGCGCCGAGATCGCCGGCCAGTTGGCGGCGCGTAGAATTCGCACAGCCGGTCAGGCGACAGTCCACCTCATCGGCCTGGCAGCGCTCGAAGGCGTCATCTGCTATGGTCCGAATCACGGCCGTGAACCAACTTACGTTGCACTGGCCGACTGGATTGGCCAACTGCCTGCCCTATCGCAAGAGAAAGCCCTGGCAGAACTCGCCCGCCGCTATCTGATGGCGTATGGCCCGGCGACGCCCGAGGACCTGGCAGCCTGGTCGGGATTGCCGCTCGGCGAGGTCCGCGCCGCGTGGCAGCAGATCACGGCTCAACTGATTGAGGTGAAGATCGGCGACTACTCGGCCTGGATGCTCAAGACACGGGCCAGGTGGCTGGACAGGACACCTGCACGCCGGCCCATCGTGCGTCTCCTGCCCAGCTATGACACATATCTCCTGGGATACCGGAGCCGGGACCTGGCTCTAGCTCCAAAGCACGCGAAGCGGATTCACCCCGGGGGTGGGCTGCTCCGCCCTGCGCTGCTCGCAGACGGTAAGGTGATTGGCGCATGGAACATCCAGCGCCGTCGAGATCGTGTAGATGTGATGGTGAAGCCGTTTGAAGACCTCACCCCTAATGCGCAGCGGGAGCTTGAGGTGGAAGTTAAGGACCTGGCTCACTTCTTGGGGGTGGAGGCGGAGTTGAAGGTTCTGATGCATGGTATAGCCTGACGTGCAAGCTCTCCGTAAGAAGATTCTGAAGATTCATCAATTGCTCGTAGATGCCTACGGCGATCCGCCGCGCCCTCGCCTCGACCCGGTCAGCGAGCTGGTCTCGACGATCCTGAGCCAGAACACGAACGACACCCTGCGCGACCGGGCGTACGATCGGCTGCGCGAGCGTTATCCGACGTGGGAGCAGGTGCGCGATGCGCCCGTGCGCCAGATCGAGAAGGCGATTCGCGTGTGCGGGCTTTCGCGGCAGAAAGCGCCGCGCATCAAGAAGGCGCTGCAGCACGTCACGCGCGAGCGCGGCGCGCTGACTCTCGACTTCCTGCGCGACCTGCCGGTGGATGAGGCGCGGCAGTGGTTGATGTCGATCGACGGCGTCGGCCCGAAGACGGCGGCGATCGTCCTGCTGTTCTCATTGAACAAGCCGGCCTTCCCGGTCGACACGCACGTGCATCGCGTGACGGGACGGCTGGGTCTGATCCCGCCCAGGGCCAGCGCCGAAAAGGCGCACGTGATTCTCGAAGAGCTCGTGCCAGCCGAGCTGTACTTGCCGTTTCACCTGAACGTGATCGTGCACGGACGGGAAGTGTGCCACGCGCGCAAGCCGCAGTGTCATGCCTGCGTGCTGCGCCGTTTATGCCGATACTATGCGGAAGTGATCCGACCGCAAACCCGAGTTCCTTCCGTTCCCAGAGTTCCCACCGCTGGAACTCAAGGAACTCAGGGAACTCAAGGGGCTGACTTGATGATCGAGACGTGGGCATGAAGCGCAAGGGCAAGAAGCACCGGCTGCTCATCTACGGGCGCGTGCACCGCCAGCGACGCTGGTCGATGCTCATCGCCGGGTTATTGTTCATTGGCCTGTACGCGCTCCCCAACTTCGTCGACGCCGAGACACAGCGCAAGTTGTGGCCCTCGCAATTCGATGTCGTGTTCCTCTTGCTCGGCATCATCGCTCTGCTGATTTTCCTTTACAAGCTCGTCGCGCCTCGACTCGCTTACGTGCAGTGCACCGAGCGCAACATTCGAGTGCAAACGCCGCTGTACCCACTCACCCTCTCGTACAGGCGCGTGGCGCAGACGCGGCCCAACCAGTGGGGGCAGTTATATCCGCCCGAAATGACCAAACGCGGGCAGCGCCGCCTGCTCGACGGCATCCGGGGTGAGAGCGTGCTGATCCTCGATCTCAACGGCTGGCCCGTCTCGCGCAGGTTCCTGAGATGGTGGATACCCGACGTAATGTTCTCGCCCCACGGCGATGGGCTGGTGCTGTGGGTACCGGACTGGATGACGCTCAATCGCGAAATCAGCGACTTCGTCGATCGCCGCCGCGATGCGCAAGTGAGCCGACGACCAGGGACATAGGACGCGGATAGACGCGGATGAACGCAGATGAGTCTGTGATGATCAGCCTGCAATGTCGTTACATGAGCGACTGACCCCACTCCGCTTCGGGGGCAAGTGAGTCGCCACTACGAGCCATGGGGATCGTATGCCTGCCTCAGACTACCACACCGCCGTGCGCCGCGTGCTGCTCCAGGTGTTGGCGATCAACGTGGCCGTGGCGATCACGAAGCTGGCCGTCGGCATGCTCAGCGGATCGATCGCAGTGCTGGCCGACGCCTTCAACTCGCTGGTCGATTCGTCGTCGAACGTGATCGGTTTGCTCGGCATTCGCGCCGCGGCCGCGCCTCCTGACGCCGATCACCCGTACGGCCACCGCCGCTACGAGACGCTGGCCACGCTCGGCATCGGCGCGCTGCTGCTCCTCGCCGGCTGGGAGGTGGTGGAAAACGTGTTCAACCGCCTCCTGCAAGGCGGCGCGCTGCAGGTCGAGCCGCTCAGCGTGGCGCTGCTCGTCCTGACGGTGCCGGTGAATCTGTTCGTCGTGTGGTACGAGGGCCGGCGCGGGCGGGCGTTGCGCAGCGACGTGCTGCTCGCCGATGCGACCCAGACGCGCGTCGGGTTGTGGACGACGCTGGCGGCGCTGGCCGGCCTGCTCGGCGGGCAGATCGGCATGCCCTGGCTCGACATCGTCGTGGCGCTGGGGATCACCGTATTCATCGCGCGGGAGGCGTGGCGCATCCTGCGCGCCACGTCGTCGGAGCTGAGCGACGGGGCGGCGATCGATCCGAAGCAGGTCGAGCGCGTGGCGCGCCAGGTGCCGGGGGTGCGTTACGCCACGCGGGTTCGGTCGCGCGGCCGCGAAGACGACGTTCACCTCGACCTGCACGTGAAAGTCGACGCGGCGATGTCGACAGCGCAGGCGCACGCCATCGCGAGCGAAGTCGAGCGCCGCCTCAAGCTCGAGCTGCCGGGCGTGGTGGACGCGGTCGTGCACATCGAGCCGGAGCAAATGCCTGCGCGGACGCGCGGCGAGGCAATCGCCGTTGAGGTGCGCGCGATCGCCGACGGGTTGGGGCTGGGCGTGCACAACCTGCACCTGCACTCCGTGGAGCAGAGATATACGCTGGACGCGGACGTCGAGGTCGACGCGGCGCTGTCTCTGGAGGCGTCGCACGTTCAGGTCACCGAATTCGAGAATCGCGTGCGCGCTGCGCTGGAGGATATCGTCGAAGTCGTCACGCACATCGAGCCGGTGCAAGCGGCAGGCGCCGAAGAGGTCGCTGAGGACGAGGAGGCCGAGCGGGTACGGGCGCAGATCGTCGCCGTCGGTGATCGGAGCTGCGGGCGCGGCGCGACGCATCACATCACGCTGCGCCGCCTGGATGGCCGTTACGACGTTTCACTGCACGTCGTCGCGCCCGGCGAGTCGTCCGTCGTCGAGGCGCATTTACTCGCCGAAGAAGTCGAGCGGCAGTTGCGCGAGGCGATAGCCGGCCTGGAGCGGGTCACGGTGCACGTCGAGCCGCCAGAAGGGAGAAACGATTGAGATATGAGAGTTAGAGTTAGAGTTCTGAGTTTGTACATCTGACCAACTCCAACTCCTAACTCTAACTCCCAACTCTAACTCTTACTCACCACAGCGGTATCTGCACCTGCGGCTTCTCCAGGGGCGGATCGAGTCCGAGCGCGAGCGCGAAGGCGCGGCGATCCATGCCGGCGTGCGCAATCATCTGGCGTACGGCGCTGAACTTGAGGAACTGCCACGCGCCGCGCGCGACGGCCTGGCGCAGGCGCGCGTCGCGCGCGAGCTTGTGCTGGAAGAGCGTGGCCCGGCTGCCGGGGATGACGAGCACCGGCGTGCCGGCGAGCATCTGGCCGTGCAGCCACATCGCGCCCATCGTCGCCATCGAGCTGACGACGAGCGTGTACGCCGTCGCGCCATCCTCTTTCCACACGATTTGACCGGCGCGCGTCTCGGCGGCGTAACCCAGTTGCCCTCCCAACTGCGCCAACGCCGCCTGCATGGACTGTATCTCAGTCCCGCGCGCGCCGGCCTGGTCCTCCGATCTTAGCCGCACGCGCGATCGGCCCACTTCTTCTGTGTAAGAGACGATGCACGCGGCGACGAGCGGCCGTTCGGGCGTCAGGTCGCTTGGGAAGCGGCGATACACTTCGCTCAGCAGCTCTCGCTCATCCCACTCGACCTTCGACTGGAGCAGCTCCGCCACCGCCGATTCGACCCGGTCGGCCAGCGGCTCGCCGGCCCGGCCCGCGTCGACCAGCCACCACATCCCGCTCTCGATTTCGACGACGGGCGCGCCTTCGGCGCTCAGCGCGGCCTCGATCGCTTCGCGGAGAAAGGCCGGCGGCTGAGGGCCATCCTCGGGCAAGCGCGCGACGACGGATAGCGGACTCCCGCGCGTCCTGGCGGCCAGCGCTTCGAGGATCGACGCGCGCAGGGCAGGCCAGGATGTCGGCTCGCCGCGCGCGCGCAGCGTTTTGACCGCCGTCTGGCTTGCGCTGTCGCGGATGTCTTGCGCCAGGGATTCGCGATCGCGATCGGCGGAGCGGCGGGTCACCGGACGGGCGTGAATGCGATAACCGTCGAACGGGTCGCACAGTATCTTCGTCAGCGACGCTCCTGAGCCGGCGACGGCGAGCGCCACGCCGTCGAGCGCCGACTCGCCGGGCGCGTCATCGGCATTGAACGTCAGCGCGACGCGTGCCTCGTCCTTGAGCGCGGGCAGCAGGCTGCCCAGCGCGGAGGCGATGGCGCGCCACTGCCAGTCCCAGTTCGTGCGCCGCTGCGAGAGCAAGGGGAGCAGCGGCGCTGCCTCGTGCTTGCCCCACAACCATGCGCTCCAGACGGCGCTCAGCGTCCAGAATGCTGGATCGGGCAGAGGCGGACGGGCGAGCAGCACGTCGATCGAGCGAGGCGAGAGCCGCTTGGATAGATCGCGCGACGCTTCGACCAGCAGGCACACGCCGGGTTGGCGCGACTCCAGGAGCGTCTCGAGGCTGGGGGCGCGCAAGATGGGCTGCTGCGGCGGATAGAGACGTAAGTCCCCGAAGCGGAGCGGAGCGGGATTGGAGATTAGAGATTCGAGCGTGAGCCAGACGTTGCGCTCGACGAAGCGCTGCGCGGGGCGCAGCGAGCGCGGCCGCGGGCGCGGGAGGATCGGCTGGCCCGAATCGTCGGCCGGGTGAAGCAGAGAGGCTGCGTCGAGCAAGCCGATCATCGGCGCGCGCAGCGCATGGCGATCGCTCGGCGACAGGCCCTCGTATTTGAGGAGAATGTCCGCGATTGCCGCCAGGGCGCGCGACGAATAAGCGTCGAGCGCATCGCTCACGCGATGGGCATCCTCATCCTGAGGCGAGATGACCTTGCCGTGCAGCAGCCAAAACGGCAGGCCGCGCGGCTCGTGCCTGCGCGCCGCGGCAACGTCGGCGTCGTCGGCCGGGCCGCCGTTCGTTCCACAGTTGTGACAATCGACGATCTTGAAAACAGGCGCGTTGACGCTGCGCTCCCAAACGAGTTCGCGGGCGATGGCGTTCGCGCCGCAGGTGGGGCAGCGCGCGGCGTACAGGGCGAGGACGTGGTCGGCCAGACGCCGGTCGCCCTTTCGCGTGTCGGCCAGGTGAGTGAATGCCGCGCGCGCGTCGACCGGCCACAATGCCGCTTCGACGGCGCACATGACGATCGGGTTGAACGAAGCGACGACGGCGCGGCGGCCCGACTCGACCGCCGCGCGAATCACGCTCACACCGGCGCAGAACGGATCGAGCACGATGCCGCCCGGCTCGGAATACGATTCGACGTAGGCGCGTGCGACGGCCGGCGGCAGGCGCGGCAGCAGGTCGCCGAGGAGGGGCAGGGGGGATGCAGTGTCAGAGGGAACGAAGTAATCGAGCACAAAGACAGTTGCCAGTCATAAGTGATCAGTCATCAGTGATCAGTGATCAGTAATTGGTAATTGGTGATCGCTGCTTGCGGCTCACTGATCAGCATGAATGGCTCATCACGTTTCACGCATCACGTGTCACGATCTTGCTGCTTTTGCCTGCTGCACGATCTTCTTGATCTGCTCCAAATGGCTATCGTCGTGCGCCAGGCCGCGGATGAAGCGGTTGACGGCGTTGATCGGCTCGTCGCCTTCGCGATAGTGATACGTGTTGCTCAGGTTCGGCCGGTCCGGCCACATGTCGAGGCTGGCCAGCCGCATGCGGCGGCTCTCTTCCAGGCGCTCGCGACACTGCTCGATCGTCGCGACGGTCTGCCAGGCGACTTCGCTGCGCGACCGCCCGTGAAACTTGACACCTCGCGCCAGCTCGGCGGCGAGCGCGGCGGATTCCTCGGCGGAAGCCGTGGTGTGGACGATGACGTGGCCCAGCGTCCACGGCAGGTTGACGTCGCTCTCGTTCGCGGCGTAGGCATCGTTAGCTTCGGGGTCGTCCGGGATGAAAGTGACGTCGGCGTCGGCGCAGCCGGCGATCAGGTCGAGCATGGCGTCGACCATTTCGTTCGTCAGATTTCGCAGATCATCCGGCGTAAGGTTAGTGGCCATCTGGCCGTAGGTCGTCTGCTTGTTGCGCAGCGGCGTGAAGTCGAGCATGGTCAGATTGTCCCCGGCGTAGGGCGGCTTTCATTAGCCGCCTTCTTTTGATAGGCAGGTATGGAAACCTGCCCTACTCATTCGGCAGCTCGTAGTCGAGCGTGTATTCGAGCCGGTTTTCACTCCAGCGGGCCGGATCGGCAGACAGGACACGCACCACGAAGTACCTGGCGACCGTCAGATCGCCGTGACTGTCGAAAGACAGGCTGCCGGTGATTCCGGAATAGTCCTTCGTGGCCCGCACGGCCGTGGCAGCCTGCTCGCGGTTCGGCGCCTCGCCGCCGGTCAGTTCCACCCACTGTTGAATAGCGGACAGGCAAATGCCCGTCGCGTCGTATGCCTGAGCTGCGAACGGCTGCGGCTCGGCGCCGTACCTGGCTCTGAAGTCCCCTATGAATTGCGCCGCGTCGGGATAGAAGCTGGCCGGGCCTGACACGGTCGTGTAAATCGTGCCGCCACCGCCGATCAGAGCCTCTCCGGCCAGCTCGGCCAATGCAGGGCTGTCGAGTCCATCCGGTCCCATGAAAATGCCCGGATAGCCAAGCTCGCGGAGCTGGCGGATGAATGGGCCGACCTGGTCGTAATAGCCGCCGAAATACACTGCGCCCGGCTCGGCGGCGAGGACGGGTTCGATGACCGCCGCGAAGTTGGTTCTCTCTTGGGTGCCCACGAAGTCGACGACGGTGATGCCCAGCTCGGCGGCGCGCTGGGCGAAAAACTCGGCCACACCCTGGCCGTACGCAGAGTCGTCGTGGAGAACATACACCGACTCGACGCCGATGCTCTGCGCATATTGCGCGCCGACTGCGCTCTGCACGTCGTCGCGTCCGACGACGCGATTGATCTCCAGGTAGCCCGGCTCGGTGACTCGCGGGGTTGTCGCGGACGGCGACACCATCACCAGGCCGGCTTGATGGTAAATCTCCGACGCGGGCATGGCGACGGTCGACAGCAAGGGGCCGACGACGCACAGAATGTCCGGATCGGCCGCGATGTCCTGCGCGGTGGCGACGCCCACATCTGGACTGGCCTGATCGTCGAACGGCGCCAGTTGCAGGTTGAAGCCCATCTCGCGGAGGTCGCCGCCGAGCTGCTCCAGCGCCAGCTCGGCACCGTTCCTCAAGTCGATACCCAGCGCGGACAGGCTGCCCGTCAGCGGGCTTTGCGTGGCGATCTTGATCGTGCCTATGGAGGCGGCAGCTATCAGCTCCTGAATGGCGGCCTGCAGCTCAGGATTATCGGAAGCGATCTCGAGCGCCATCGCGTAATTCTGCCGCGCGCCTCTGATGTCGCCCTGCTCGGCGAGGATCTGGCCGCGCTCGATGTACGGCCACGGCCAGTAGTCGTCTTCTTGCAGCGACCGGTCGATGAGCGCCAGCGCGGAATCGACGTCGCCGGATGCCCGCGCCGCGCGGGCCATGTCGTAGTAGACGTTGTGCCCGAACTGCGTGGTGAAGAAGGGGAAGCTGGCCTGGTAGATGATGTCGGGGTCGGTTTCCGCGCCGAAGCTCCGCAACTCCGCCAGGGCTGCCTGCGGATCGCCAGCGTCGAGCAGGACAAGCCCCATCAGGTAGTGGGCTTCCAGCGCATTGTACTGCTCGATCGCATTCTGGGCCGTCTGCTGCGCGGCTTCGAGGTTGCCCGCGCGCCATTCGACGTAGCCGCGATTGACGACATAGTGCGGGTTGTCCGGCTGATCGGTCAGAAGCCGATCGGTGTACCCCAGAGCGCGACCGAAGTCGCCTGCCTGCACGGCAACCGCCGCCGCGCGCTCCAGGTATTCACCCCACTGCGACAATTCGTACGCGGTCTCCAAGTCCTGCAGCGCGGCCTCGGGGTTGCCCGCCGTGGCGGAGATGTCGGCGCGGGCCGCGTACAGGTCGTCGTCCTGAGGCAGGCGCTCGATCGCCCGGCTCATGTCGGCCAGCGCGCCATCGGTGTCGCCGAGCGTCCACGCGTGCAACTGCGCACGCTCGTAGAGAGCCGCGACGCACAGTTTGACCCGATCGCCACACTTCTCGATCGCCTGTGTCAGATCGCCTCGGGCCAGGTTGGGATCGTACTGTTTCTCCGAGCGCAGGTGCTGCAAGCCCAGCGCGAAATGGAAGAACGGATCCCCCTGCAATGCCGGCGCGGCGCGACCCAGGTCGCCGGCGACCTGATCCATGTCGCCGTAGTTGAAAAGCTCGGCGATGGCGCGTCCGACGAGTGCGGGAGGATAACCAGCCTCGATCGACAACGCCTGGTTGAAGCGCTCCAGCGCGGCTTCGGTGTCGCCCTCGAAGAGGTGCTCGTAGCCGACTTCGACCTGCACCTGCGCTTCTCGAGTTTCGGCGAACGTTGAGGTCGCCTCCGTTGGCGGGATGGCGGCCCGGGCCGGTGTAGGCGTCGCCGGGGTAGGCGGCCGGGATGCTATCGCGGCGACGACCAGCACGACGGCAATGCCAACGATCGCGATGGCGGCTGCAGGTATGATCCACCTTGGGCGTCGCGCAGGCTGGATCGCGGGCGCCGCCGGCTGCACAGGCGCGCGCACAGGTTCGACGGCCTCGGGCACAGGCGGTTGGACTCTGAGGCTCTCCGTCGGCGGGGCCGCGACGCTGAGGGTTGCCGGCCCGGGCCGGCCCTCGATCGCCGTCTTCGCCGATCGCAGCGCATTGCGCAGGTCGCCCATCGACGCGAAGCGGTCCTCAGGATTCTTGGCGAGACACCTGAGGACGATGCGCTCGACGGCCTCGGGCAGCGCGCCGATCACGGCGCGGGGCGGGACGAGCGGATCGTTGATGTGCTTGAGGATGACGGCGTAGGGTGTGTCGGCGTCGTAAGGCGGGCGGCCGGTGAGCATCTCGTACAGCACGATGCCCAGCGCGTAGATGTCGCTGCGCGCCTCTCCGCGCTCGCCGCGTCCCTGCTCCGGCGACATGTACGCCGGCGTGCCGATCATCACGCCGCTGCCGGTCAGGCCCGTCTCGCCGATCAGGCGGGCGATGCCAAAGTCGCTCAGCACCGGCCGCTCCAGGCTGGGGAGCAGGACGTTCGCCGGCTTGATGTCGCGATGAATCATGCCCAGGCCGTGCGCGTAGGCGAGCGCGTCGGCCAGGCTGGCGACGACGTCGAGCGTCCGGTCGAGCGGCAGGCGCTCGCCCTTCGCGGCCAGCTCCTGAAGCATCTGCTTGAGCGTCTTGCCGCCTTCGACGTACTCCATCACCATGTAGTAGTTCTCGCCCTGAATGTCGAAATCGAAGACCTGGACGATGTGGGGATGGCGCAAGTCGGCGACGCTCTTCGCTTCGCGCCGGAAGCGGGTGATGAAATCAGGATCCTCGGACAGGTGCGGATGCAGCACCTTGACGGCGATGTAGCGATCGAGGCCGGGCTGGTAGCCTTTGTAGACGTCGGCCATGCCGCCGCGCCCGAGGCGCTCGATGAGCTGGTATTTGCCGAGGGTCGTTCCGGAGAGGTCTGCCATGGTGGGAATCCGAATGATGAATGCAGAATGTCGATGCGGAAAAACGAGAGCTACTCTTGACGTGGCTTGAGCAGTTCCGGCAACCGCTTATGCGATTTCACCCAACGCCGCACCAGTTCGACGTAGAACTTCGCCTGCCTGCCGTCGAGGATAATCATGTCGCGTTTCTTGAGCAGATCCCAGGCCCGGTCGGTTTCGTCGGGTGAAAGGTGGGATTGCAGTCTGTGCTCAACTTCGGCGCAGGAGGCCGGGACGTTCCAGTGCGTCTGCGCTTCGGCGAGCGCGGCGAGGACGAGCCGCTCATTGTCATCCAGTTCTTTCCATACCGCGTCGAAGTAGGTGCTGCTCGCCTGCACCTCGTTCAGCACGGCTTTCACGTCGTCCGGCGCGACGCGCGGGCTGTACTGCGCACCTTCCTTTTCTAGCCGCGCGTTGACGCGGTCGATCAGCGCCGAGCACACCGCTTGCAGCAATGTCGGCTGGCAGCCCGTGACGTCGGCGACGAGTCGCACCGCATCGCGTTCGAACTCCAGCTCGAAACCGTCCCACGGATTCGTGATCAGCACCTCGGCGGCGTCCGGGTCGAGGTAACTCACTTTGACGTTGCGCGAGCCGCTGAAGAAGGGCGACCAGTAGTCGCGAGTCATCTCGTCGAGCGTGTGCACGCCGGCCAGGACGATGGCCAGGCGCGGACGATTGAGCATCGCGTCGCGGAACTGGTAGAGCAGGTCGGGCCGGATCGCGCCGTCTTTGATTTTGTCCTCGATCATCTCGAACTCGTCGAGCATCAGCACCAGCCAGCGACCGTCCCCCAGTCGGTCTTCGACCTCGTTGAGGAAGCGGCGCAGGCCGGTGAACGACTCGGCGAAGTCGCCCGGCTGCGGCGCAGGCGTCTCGACGCTCGCTTTGCGCAGCCGCCGGTGGATTTCGTCGCACAGATTGTACACAAGCGCGCCGGTCGTATCCACTGCGGCAAGCGATTGCAGATTCGCGTACAGCGCGACGTAGGCCGGGCCGAGGTTCTTCTCCAGGTGGTGCAGAATTGACGACTTGCCCATGCGCCGCTGGCCGTGCAGAATGACCGGCTCCTTGAGCGCGGCATCCGCCCACATGCGCTCGATCGTCTCGAACTGGTCACGCCGGCCGACGAAAGGATGACCGGAGTCGGGCATCACCGGCCGCCCGACCAGGTACATGTTGCGGATGTGACGGACTTCGCGAGGCGCGGCGACGATCGACTGTTCGGCGGTGATGATGTCGAACCACTGCTGCGCGACATGGGCTATCAAGACGCGCTCCGGCGATTTGATCTCCTCGGCCATCTTGCGGACGGCATCCGCCCGGATGCTGGCATTCGTGAGCGCGTCGCGCCTGCCGACGTCGGTCGTGAGTGAACGATAGGCGCGCACGAAGCGGCTGACCTCGGCCAGTTTTGAGATCGCTTCGAGGGTGGCGGGACGAAGTGGGCTTTCCATCTCCGGTGTCCAGGTTGTTTCCGAGTCGGCGTCGCTCAGGTTGGCAAATGAAGTTCGATCCAGAAAGTTGTCGAGCGTGCGGAAGGTCTGGTAGGTTTCCTCGCCGTGCCGGTAAGGTGTGAAATGCTCGAAGGCGGCCAGATGATCGCTATCCCACGTCCGATTTTCTAGCAATTCGTAGTACGCAGTTGCGAGCGCCGTGAGCGGCGATGGCCTACGATCGCGCAGCCACGAGGTGAACGCGCGCGCCAGGCGGTCACTCACACCGAATATGGGCGAGCGCCTAGCCAGCTCGCCGAGGATCAGCCGGGTGGTGTAATCCGTCCGCTGCATTCGCCTGCGCTCACGGCTACTGCCGAAACCGGGCGTGCGATACGGCTCAGGCTGCTCGAAGAGATACCTGACTGCGTGAAAGACCTGATCTGGATTGTCTGACAGCCAACCGCGCAGTGCGCGCTGAGCGGCCCAGCGCTGGAAGGGATTGCTTACAATTCGACCGCAGGCTCGCAGCCCGTCGGTGAGATCGGTGTGCAGCGCCGCGCGCAGGATACCGACCAGGTGTGGCAGTGGCAGGACCATCAAATCGTCCCACATCGCCGGGGAGCGGCGCAGGGCAGTTGCCGGGTCGCTCGTGCGCAGCGTGAGCGATGCGATGAGTTGGATCAGATAAAAGGGCAGTCGCAGGACGCCAGCACCCACGGCCACACCCCAAGTCACGCCACCAGCCACGCCCGCGACCACGCCACCAACCACGCCCAAGGCCACGCCAAAGGCCACGCCGAAGGCCACGCCACTGGCCACGCCGAAGCCCACGCCGAGGGCCACGCCGAGGGCCGCGCCGACGGGCACGACTCCGGCCACGCCCAAATCCCCACCGATGCCCAAGCCGAAGACCACGCCGACGGCCACGCCAAAGGCCACGCTTCTGAGGACTCTGCTAATGTCCAGTCCGTCCGGATCGAGCAGGCCGGTCGCAATCGAGACAATCAGAGAAACGGCGACGATCAAGAACAGGCACTCAAGCGCCAGGCGTATCATCCTCGGCTGTCTGATACGATGCCAGAAGTGTCGCCACCCCTCTTTATCGGCGTCGTCGCCGAGGATGGAGTGGATATAGTCGTTGTACGCGCTGGGCTTGAAGAACGTCCAGTACAGCAGGCGGAAG
>DATEUJ010000015.1:0-5236 GCA_035283185.1 Anaerolineae bacterium
TCAGGATACGCTTGCGTAAGCGCTTGCTTTATGGCACGATACACCCGGCGGCTGTCACTCATGGCGATGCTCCTGTTCTTGTGGTGAGAACCTGAGCATACCAGAGTGTCAGCCGTCACTCAAAAAGTGTCCGGTAGTGAAACTCCTTACTCTAACTCCTATGCGCTTCCAGTGGACGATCCGCCGCCGTTTGCTCTCGCTGGTCTTCAGCGTCGCTTTGCCGCTGATGATCCTGGTCGTCTTCAACGCCGTCGCCGAGATCCTGGCCGTGGCGGGCGAGCCGTCCGACGTCGCCACTGCCAAGATCACAAACGTCATCACCCGCAACGTGCTGCTGTCGATCGCCGTGGTGATCGTCGCACTCCTGACGGCGCGCCTGATCATGAGGCGCATCGAGCCGCCGCTCCAGGCGCTGATCGGCGCGGCGCGGGCCGTCTCCGCCGGGAACGACGACGTGGTCGTGGCGCCGGCGCCCGATCTCGACCTGGCAGCCCTGGCGCTGGCCTTCAACCAGATGGTAGCGAGTCGCAAGGAGGCGACGGCGCAGATCGAGCAGGCCGCCGCGCGCTATCGCGAGCTGTTCGAGAACAGCCGCGACGCACTGTTCGTAATCGATTTGGACGGGCGCACCGTCGACGCGAACGCCGCCGCGGTACGCCTCACCGGATACACGTTGGACGACATGCAGGTCATCAAGCCGCTCGATCTCGTGCCGATCGACGTGCGCGAATCGCCGGCGCAGCGTCTGCGCCGCTACCAGGAAGCGCCGAGCCTGCGCGAAGTGATCCTGATCACGCGCGACGGCGCCCGGACGCCGGTCGAGGTCGCCGTCACGCCGATCACCTATCGCGGACGGGTCGCGCTGCTGGGCGCGGCGCGCGACATCTCCGAGCGCCGCCGCGCCGAAGAAGGGCTGGTGCGCCTCAGCCAGCGCATCCTGACGCTCAACGAGGCCGGCCTGCGCATGCAGGAGACGTTTGATGCGAAGGCGATCCTCGACATCGTGGGCGACGAGCTGCGCCGCCAGCGCTTCGACTGCCTGCTGGCCGACCTGGTCGACCCCGCTGGGCGCCCCGCTGTGCGGGGGGCAAGCACGGGCGCAGGCAGCAACGCCCGCACGGCCCAGGTTCGATACGTGTCGAATCCCGAGTGGGAAGCTGCATTCCACGAGACCATCGGCATGCGCCTGATAGGGTACACATTTTCGATCAGCGGGCAGGTCGAGCGCCGCGCTATCGAGCAGCAGCAGACGGTCATGATCGAGGACGCGCACAAGATTCTGGAATCCGGCATCCCGCGCGAGCGGCGGGCGGACGCGCTGGACATGTTCACGAGCCTGCGACTGACGCGGGCCGTCTTCGCGCCCCTGGTCGTGGATCGGCAGGTGAAGGCGGTCCTGCTCGTCGCCGGTCACGATTTGCAGGAAGTCGACACGCCTGCGATCGCCGCTTTCGCGCGGCAGGTGGCGGTGACGCTGGAGAATGCACAGCTCTATGCCGAAGCCACGCAGAAGACGGAAGAAGTGGAGGCGCTCAACGAGATCGCCGACATCGTGAGCCGCTCGCTCGACCTGCCGGCGGTGCTGGATGCGGCTTTGACGACACTGCGGCGCGTCGTCGACTACGACAGCGCGGCGATCTACCTCGACGACGGGTGGCAGTTAACGGTCGCCGCCGCGCGAGGCTATCCCGACGAGATGATCGCAGCGCCTCATACGCTGCCGCTCAGCGACCGCCACTACGTGCGTCTCAGCGAGACACGCGAGCCGTCGATCGTGCCCGACCCCGCTGAGCGCCCCGCTGTGCGGGGGGCAAGCACGGGCGTCCCTTCCGCTGCGCTTCAGGGATCTGCGTCAAGCAGCGTGAGCGCGGGCGAGCATCTCGCGGCGGCTCCCGGCCGGGCGCAGAGTTGGATGGGCGTGCCGCTTCTGGCGCAAGACAATCTGATCGGATTCATCTCCATCGAAAAGCGGCAGGCCGGCACCTTCGACGCCGCGCACGCCGGCCGCGCGCAAGCCTTCGCGCAAATCGCCGCTACGGCGATCGAGAAGGCGCGGCTGTTCGATCGCGAGCGGCGCGCGCTGGGCGAGCTGTCCGCGCTGGCGGGCATTACCGAAGCCGGCCTGTCCGTCCTGCGGCTAGACGACATGCTGCACGAGCTGATCCGGCGCGTGGTGGCCAGCACGGGAGCGGCGGCGGGCATGATCCTACTGCTCGAAGGCAATCGCCTGGTCGCGCGCGCCGCCGTCGGACTTGATCCGGAGGTCGTCGGCCATGTCGAGACGGTCGGGCACGGATTTGCCGGGCGTATCGCCGCCACCGGCCGCTCGCTCATCATCGCCGACGCGCAGATCGACTCGCTCGTCGCCAACCCGTTCATCCGCGAGGCGGGCATCCAGACGATGCTGGGTGTGCCGCTCAAAGCCTCCGTGTCCGGCGACGCTTCGGGCGCGCCGCGCGTGCTCGGCGTCGCGCACATCGACTTCAAAAGCGTGCGCGCCCTCGAGGCTACGGAGATCGCGCGCTTCGAGGTCATGGCCGATCGCGCGGCGCGCGCCATCGAGAACGCGCAGCTCGTCGAGCGCATCAGCGCCCATGCCGAAGAGCTGGAACGGCGCGTGGCCGAGCGCACGCGCGAGCTGGAGCTGGCGCTCGCCAAGGTGCGGGAAGCCGACCGGATGAAATCGCAGTTGCTCTCGACGGTCTCGCACGAGCTGCGCACGCCGCTGGCCTCGATCAAAGGCTACGTCACCACGCTGATCGACTACCGCGATCGGCTAGGGAACGCTCTACAGGAGGAGTTCCTGCACATCGTCGACGAGGAGTCCGACCGCCTGCGCGAGCTGGTGGAGAACCTGCTGGACATGTCGCGCATCGAAGCCGGCGTGCTGCGCATTCACCCCGAGTTGACGCGCCTGACGCCGGTCGTCGAACGGGCGCTGGCCGCGCTGCAGCCCAAGCTGGCCGGGCGCGAAGTGAGCATCGATGCGCTCGACGACTTGCCCGACGTGATGATCGATTCGACGCGCATTCAGCAGGTGCTATCCAACCTGCTCGACAACGCGGCCAAGTACTCGCTGCCGGGGACGCCCATCCATATCTCGGTCAGCTCCGACACGACGCGCGTCACGGTCGGCGTGCACGATCGGGGGGTGGGCATTCCGCCCGAGCACGCCGAGCAGATCTTCGATCGCTTCTATCGCATCGAGAACGCGGGCATCCGCAGCGCCGGCGGCATCGGACTGGGATTGGCGATCAGCCGCGGCCTGATCGAGGCGCACGGCGGCCGGATGTGGGTGGACAGCCTGGCCGGAAGGGGAAGCACGTTTTACTTCTCAATTCCGGTCGTCCGCGAGCGAGATGCGCCCACGGAGGTGTCAGGTGTTAAAGTATTGGCTCAGGGCGACGCGCCGGGAAGCGATACGCCATAAGCGATACGCGAGTTGAAGCATGTCGCACACGATCCTGATCGTCGAAGACAATACGAACATTCGCCGGTTCCTTCGCACGACGCTCGAGATCGAAGGCTATCGCGCGCTGGAAGCGTCGACCGTGCAGGAAAGCCTGGAGCGCATCGACCAGGAACAGCCCGATCTGGTGCTGCTCGACCTGGCGCTGCCGGACGGCAGCGGCTGGGACTTCATCGCGGCGGCGCGCTCGCACGCGGGCGCGGAGACGCGCCGCCTGCCCATCGTCGTGCTGACGGCGTCGGCCGACCACGGCATGTCCGAGCGCGTGCTGGCGGCCGGCGCGGCCGCTTTCTTGACGAAGCCCATTTCTGCCGCGGAGCTGATGGCGAACGTCCGCCGCGTGCTCGAGGCGCGGCAGGGACCCCCTCTGGCTCCCCCCGCAAGCGGGGGGAGAGGAGCGCATAAATGACCGTGCGCCCGGAGATCCTCGTCGTCGACGACGAGCCGCGCATCCGGCGTTTTCTGCACACGAACCTGGAATTGGCGGGCTTCGCCGCCATCGAGGCGGAAGATGGGCTGACCGCGCTGCGCCTGTTCGAGCAGCACGCACTTCAGCTCGTCGTGCTGGACATCGGCCTGCGGGGGGAAATGGACGGCTTTCAGGTGCTCGAGCGCATTCGCCAGATCAGCGACACGCCGGTCATCATGCTCACCGCGCGCACCGCCGAGGACGACAAGGTGCGCGCGTTCGAGCTGGGCGCGGACGATTATTTGACCAAGCCGTTCGGCAGCCGCGAGCTGAGCGCGCGGGTGAAGGCGGTGATGCGGCGCTCGTCGCGCCGGGGCGAGGAGCCGGCGTCGATGATCCGCGTCGGCGATCTGCACATCGATCTCGCCTCGCGCCAGGTGAGCATCGGCGAGCGGCCGGTGAAGCTGTCGCGCACCGAGTTCAACCTGCTCGTCGAGCTGGCGCGCTACCCAAACCGCGTCCTCACGCACGGCCAGTTGCTTTCGCAAGTCTGGGGCAGCGAATACCGGGAGGACGTGGAAATCCTGCGCGCGACGATCTGGCGGCTGCGCCAGCGCATCGAGCCGGACGCGCGCACCCCGCAGTACATCCTCAGCGAGCCGGGCGTGGGGTACTTGCTGGTGGGGGACTGATCCCCGGATCTCCCGTTCCCCTCGACCGGGTCATCTTCAAGCCACTGCGCGCCGAAGTGCTGCGCGAGGCGATCCGGCGCACGCCGCTGCCGTAAAACAAGAGTCGAAACAATAAGCCCCCGGGCAAGTCGGGGGCTTTGTCATAGGGACAGTTAACGCTGTGGTTGCTGACCCGTCGGCATCGAAACTCCTACACTATCGCCTTCATGTGCAGTTGTATGCAACTGGCAATAAGTATTCGTGCTAACACTTGGCATAGGTGTAGGTGTACTATGCGCCAAGTCAAACTGGATGCTCACATCATCTGGGCAGAAGGGCAGATCATCTGGATCACTCACCTTTGTTTCCGGAGAGGTCTCATCTGCCTGTGATGGGGTGACTAGCAGAGGCATCTTTGAAACGCCGGAGTCATCCCCTTCATATACGGTGGTACGCAACTGGCATCGGGTGCCCGTACTAGGGTTCGGTACAGGTGTACTTACCGCTGGCCCAGGCTGGATGCCCACATCATCTGGGCAAAAAGGTGGCTCATTGGGAATTGCCGTGACGCCCGCCAGATGTGGGGGCCTCAAGTGCGGTAGAATGGCCGGTATCCTCTTGGTCCGGCTGGAAAGGTCAAGGTCATGTCTACCGCGCAGATCACGATCCCATTGGATATTCCGGATG
>DATEUJ010000016.1:0-30231 GCA_035283185.1 Anaerolineae bacterium
TCACTTCTTCGGCAGCATGTTCCGGATCCGTTCGCGCAAGACTTTTCCCCGACCCAGGTAGCGCCCTCGCCCGTCTTCGAGGAACACGACGGCGCCGAACGGGTAGGGCGTTTCATAGGCGTCGCGCAAATCGTAACCTGCGAGCCACTTCTCGACGTGCTTCTCATTCAGTTTCATGCGTCGCCCGCTGAACTGGCCAAAGAAGCGAGACACGAACTCGTGTGATGGCACGAATTCCTCTGCAAGTTCTCCGATCAGCATGCCCACCGCCGAGCACGGCACATCGTCGAAGCGCGCAAGGAACTGCTGCGGTATGGCGTAAACGGACTTGCCCCGCCGCCACACGGTCAGCATCCGCGCTTCGGCAAGCGCCTGTAAATCGAATCCGTAATCCTGTTCCAACTGGCTGGCGACGCGCGCCCACTCTGCGCGTGGAACTTCTTCCAGACCCGATTGTGCCAGCGTGCGCCGCAGCCTTTCCTGCGGGGCAGCCTCGATAGAATCCGCCTTGCGGATCAGCGCCGCGAAGAAGCCCGACGTGTCGCACAGGTGCGGCCACAGGCGCACGGCGCGGCGAAGCTGCGGGTCGAAAGAGCGGCTTCCGTCAGAGGTCAGCCCCGGCGCGGGAATCGGCAGGACGCGACCGGCGTCCTCGACAGTCGCCTGGTGTGGAAACATCTTGAGCACGGCGTCGACAACGGCTTCGTCCTCTTCAGGCGCGAGCGTGCACGTCGCGTATGTAACCTGCCCGCCCGGCTTCACGGCCTGAAGCGCACTCGTCAGCAAGCGCACCTGGCGTTGATGCAACTGCTGCCGCTCCTTGGAGGACACCGGCCGGGTCTTGCGGCGCTCCGCCGTGCGCAGGCTCTCGCCGCTGCACGGTGCGTCGAGCAGCGCCATGTCGAACGTTTCGGGAAACCAGCCGCCGAACCGCTCGCCGGGGAAGTTCGTGATCGCGACGCCTATCGCGCCCCAATCTTGCAGGTTCGATCGGAGCGCGCCGATGCGTGCCTGGCTCGTATCGTTGGCAATGATCAGCCCATTATCATTGATCTTACAGCATAAATGCGTCGTCTTGCCGCCGGGCGAAGCGGCCATGTCGAGGATGAGCGGCTGGGGGGACTCGAACCGAAACATCTCCGCCGGCAGCATCGACGCGGCATCCTGAATATAGTAGAACCCCATCCGGTGTTCCAGTGTGCGGCTGAGTTCCTCGCCGCCGTCCGTGATTTGCCACCCGGTCGGGCAGAACGGTACCGGCTGCACATTCCAGCCATACCATGCGGGCCACGTGCGGCGTGCTTCTTCGAGGCTGATCTTGAGCGTGTTGATGCGGAGGGCGGGGGGAAGGGGGCGTTCGACGGCGTTCGTGAGCTGCTCGAACTCGGAAGAAGAGAGCAGATGGCGATAGCGCTCAAGGCTTTGGTGGATCACTCTGTGGAAAATCGACAAGCACGAGGTATTTGGCCGGATACAAGTAATCCTCGCCTTCGTTATCGATGACCCGAATATAGTCCGATTTGGCCGCACTCTCGTCAGGCAAGACTTGATAGACCATTCGGGGCGTCAACAAATCCGCGTCGTCGGTGTTGATGCAGATAGCAGATCGCTGTCCTGGCTTCTGATGTTCGGTTGTCATATTCTCAGTGCATCGAGCTTGATTATCGCATATGGGGCAATGGCGGACAAGTAGGTGCACCACTTCGGCTGAGACCGAACGAACATTCGGTACTCGAATCTGGTTCTGTTTAGCGATGCAACAAAGGCAACCACATACGCCAAATAGCATCTGCAATGATTACACTTGCTGGCCTGTTATCGCCCGCGCCACTCCAAACCCAACAGCGACAACTCTCGTCATAGACTTCGCCGGTAGCACTGGCTCTGAATGTAGCCACACCGGGGGCATGGGTTTGAAGAGTAATCGCTGTGCAGCCGTTTGGATGCTGGTCATATTTACAGGGCATCGTCAAGGGCGGCTCGAAAGTAAACAAACCCGTTGGGCTTATGGATATGTAAGTATATGGCAGGCCGATATTGTGATAAGCAATGTGTAGTGTGACAAGGGCGCTGGTAGTTACAATGGGTGGCTCCACCGACAGTTCAAGATAGGATGGGGAACTGGTCGACACGGGCGTCGGGGTCGGCGTTGTTACAATGGGTGGCTCTATCGACAGCTCAAGATAGGTGTTCGCAGTGGGCGTTGGAGTGGGTGTGTGAACAGGCTGGACGACATATCTCTGTCTAGAGCCTGGTTCGTCTGCTCGGACAGGGAGTACGAGGGCAATAGTTACTAATGATAGCAGGTCTATCAAGAGCGGCATCAACAGTTTAAGAAACCTGGGGGAAGACCTCAACATACCGAAAACTCCCTTAAGTGCAGGACAGCCGGTTAAGGGTCGGCTTCAGCGGCTGGCTGTCGTCACGTGTGCTCACGCCTTCAGGGCCATCCGTTCGGATGGGGTTACATTGTCCCAGGCGATCTGTATCGTCGTGGCAAGCGCAGGCTAAATCGACGAGGGTCAAGCCCAAAGGTTATTTGTAACCGTTCAGTTGGGTCAACCTTGACAACTGTCATACGGCCTGAAAACACAGGAACAATGCCAGTAGACAGGCCTCACGTTCGGGTGTAGCCTGCAAACACCATCTGTACTTGAAGTCGTCCGTAGCGCATGAAGCCGATGCCCCCTGACTTGCCCGTTTCGGAAGAAGACTGGAATCAGACGCCCGCAGCGGTTCAGGCGCTGCTGCTCACGCTGTGGCAGCAAGTGGCCGAGCTGCAGGCCGAAGTGGCCCAGTTGCGCGAGCAAGTGGGGCGCAACTCGCAGAACTCGTCCCAGCCCCCGTCGTCCGATCCGCCGAACGCGCCCCCCCATCCGCCACGGACCCCGTCGGGGCGCAAGCCGGGCGGACAGCCGGGCCACGCGGGGCACGGGCGGAAGCTGTTGCCCGTGGAGCAGGTCACGCGCGTGGTGGAACTCAAGCCGACCACGTGTACGGCGTGTGGGGCCTTGTTGTTGGGCGAAGACGCCCATCCGGAGCGGCAGCAGGTGACGGAACTGCCGCGCCTGGAAGCGGAGGTCACCGAATACCGACGGCACACCGTGACCTGCCTGGCGTGTGGCGCACCGACCACCGCGGAGGCGCCCCCCGACGTGCCGTCGGGCCGTTTCGGGCCACGGGTGCAAGCGACCGTCGGGTACTTGACGGGACGCATCGGCATCAGTCAGCGCGACGTGGAAGAGGTGATGACGACGGTCTTCCACACGGACCTCAGCTTGGGCAGCATTCCCGCCCAAGAAGAGCGGGTCAGCGCCGCGTTGGCCGAGCCGGTGCACGACGTGCAGACCTACGTGCAAGACCAGCCGGTCAAGAATGTGGATGAGACCAGTTGGCCTGAAAAGACGCAACGCGCGTGGCTGTGGATCAACACCACCCCGCTGGTGACGCTGTTTCTGGTCCTGGCCACCCGTGGGGCCAAGGGCGCTCAACGGGTGTTGGGTGCCGTGGTGCAGGGGATCGTCGGCACGGACCGCTGGAACGGCTACCACTGGCTCGACCCGCAGCAGCGCCAAGTGTGCTGGGCCCATCTGAAACGCGACTTCCAAGCCTTCGTCGATCGCGGCGGCGAGGCGGCGCGCATCGGGCGGGCCTTGCTGGAACAGGTCGCGCAGATGTTTGAGCTGTGGCATCGGGTGCGGGATGGCCCGCTGAGTCGGGCCGACTTCCAAGCCGCGATGCAGCCCATCCAGACGCGCGTGGGCGACCTCCTGCGCGAAGGTACGACGCTGGCCTGTGCCAAGACACGCCACACCTGCGCGAACATCCTCAAGCTGGAGGTGGCGCTGTGGACCTTCCTCCGCGTGGAGGGCGTCGAGCCCACCAACAACAGCGCCGAACGCCGCCTGCGCCGGGCCGTCCTGTGGCGTCGCCGCAGCTTCGGCACACAGAGCCAAGCGGGCAGTCGCTTCGTCGAGCGGGTGCTGACGGCGGTCACGACTTTGCGTCAACAGAACCGCGACGTCTTGGATTATCTCACCGAAGCGTGTGCCGCGGCGGCGAGAGGTGACCCGCCCCCGTCGCTGCTGCCTGACACACCGGTCGTCAAGGCGGCTACGTAGGTTCATAGACCAACTGAACGGTTACACGTAATCTATACTGAGCGCATTGGAAAACTCCAAGCAGGGCGGCTCTCCATAGCCGCCATTGCACAGGCAGGTAAAGACCTGTCCAGCGTGACCCGGAGTTTTGGCGTGCAGCCAGTATAGCACAAAGAAAAACCGCAAGCAACACGGGCGCACGGTTTTGGTACTTATGCGCTATGCCCGGCCTGTGGTTGAGCGGAGCCGTCCGTGTAACCGCCTCCGAACCGGACAGAGCGAGCAGGCCAGAATACCAGCTTACGAGATTTGACGAAGCGGCGCGCATCCGTTACTATGCATGTTGTGCGCGCCGGCCAGTTCACCGATTCCTACCTGCCTATCGTCAATGGCGTCTCGACGTTCATTCACGTCTTCACAGGCGCGCTGGAGAAGCTCGGCCACGAGCCGCACGTTTTCACATTCGGGCGCGCGCGACATGCGCATTCCGCTCCACGCGTCATCCGCTCACCCGGCCTGCCGCTGGGCCGCTCCGGCTATTACGTCGCGCCGACGTATTCACGCCGCGCCTGGTCGATCGCCCGCAGCATGGACGTGCTGCACGCCCATCACCCTTTCGTCGCCGGCCCGCTGGCCGCGCGGCTGCGGCGACAACTGAACAAGCCGCTCGTCTTCACCAACCACACGCGTTACGATTACTACGCGCGCGTCTACGTGCCTTTTCTTCCCCAGCGCCAGGCGATCGGTCTGCTCGGCGCCTGGATGCGCCGCTTCGCCCGACACTGCGATCTGATTATCGCCGTTTCGCCCGCGGCTCACATGATGCTCAAATCGTTGGGCGTCGAAGCGCCGATCGAGATCATTTACAACGGTATCGACCTGGAGCGCTTCGCCCGAGCCACGCCCGAGCTGCGATCCAACCTGGGACTGCCTCCAGATGCGTTCGTGCTCATGTACGTGGGCCGATTGGGCGCGGAAAAGAACGTGGACACGCTTCTCGAAGGCTACGCGATCACGCGCCGCAGCGCGCCGCAGGCGATTCTCGCGCTGGTCGGAGACGGCCCTCACACGCCGCGCCTGCGCGAACGCGTGTCGCAGCTCGGCGTGGCCGGCGGCGTGCGCTTCCTGGACATGCACCCGTACGACCGGGTGCCTTCGATTCTCGGCGCGGCCGATGCCTTCGTCACGGCCTCGATCTCCGAAGGGCACCCGATGACGATTATCGAAGCCCTGGCCGCAGGCCAGCCCGTGCTCGCCTTCGACGTGGCGGGCATTCGCGAAACGGTGATCGACGGCGAGAACGGACTGCTTGCGCATGTGGACGTCCAGTCGCTGGCGCGGAATATGGAGCGCGTCGCGACCGACGCCGAGCTGCGGGCGCGCTTGAGCGCGGGAGCGCGTCGCACCGCCGCCCGGCACGACATCGAAACCACCGCGCAGCGCATCGTCGAACATTACGAATACCTCATCCGGGAGCGACAAAAAAACAGTCGCTCGCTAGGCACAGCCCATCCATGACCGATCGGCGAAAGGCGCTGGGCAAGCTGGGAGAGTCGCTCGCCGCGCGCGAGCTGGAACGGCGCGGCTACCGGATCGTCGAACGCAACTGGCGCTGCCCTGCGGGCGAGATGGACCTCGTCGCCGAGCAGCGCGGCGTGCTCGTGTTCGTCGAAGTGCGGACGCGGCGCGGCAGCGAGCGCGGCACGCCGGAAGAATCGCTTACGCCGCGCAAGCAGGCAAAGCTGATCGAAGTCGCGCAGGCGTACCTGGAAGAGGGCACTGCCGATCTCGACTGGCGCATCGACGTCGTCGCCGTCGAGCTGTCGCCACGCGGCAAACTCCTGCGCATCGATGTGATCGAGAACGCGGTCGAGGAAAGAAGATAGCCACAGGGACACGGAGGCACAGAGAAGTTTAGTAATGCTCCGTGCCTCCGTGACTCCGTGGCGAATCTATGAAGACCCTTATCGTCATAGTCGGCCCGACGGCTGTGGGCAAAACGGAAGCGGCGATCCGCCTCGCCGAGCGCGTCGGCGGCGAGATCGTGTCGGCGGATTCGCGCCAGGTGTATCGCCACATGGACATCGGCACGGCAAAGCCGAGCGCCAGGCAGCGCACGCGCGTCCCGCACCACCTGATCGACGTCGTCGATCCGGACGAAGCGTTCTCGCTGGCGCAGTACCAGACCGCCGCACACGCGGCCATCGACGACATCTTCAGGCGTGGGAGACAGCCGCTGCTCGTCGGCGGGACGGGCCTGTACGTCAAGGCCGTGACGGAGGGGCTGCGCATCCCGGCTGTTCCCCCCAACCCGGAACTGCGGGCTGAACTGGAGACGCGCGCCGCACAGGAAGGCAAACTGGCGCTTCACGACGAGCTGCGGCGCGTCGACCCGGCTGCCGCCGCGCGCATCGACCCGCGCAACGTGCGCCGCACCATCCGCGCGCTGGAGGTGTATCGGCTCAGCGGGCGGCGCTTCAGTGAGCCGGGAATCGTCCGGCCGCCGCCCTACCCCATCATCACCATCGGCCTGACCATGCCTCGCCCCGACCTGTACCGGCGCATCGACGCGCGCGTCGGCGAGATGATCGCGGCGGGTTTGATCGAAGAGACGCGACAGTTGGCGCTGCAGTACGACTGGTCACTGCCGGCCCTGTCGGGGCTGGGATACCGGCAGATCGGAAGATTCGTTCGCGGCGAGTGCAGCCTGGAGGATGCTATAGCAGCCATCAAGCGCGACACGCGCGGCTTCGTGCGCAGGCAGTACAACTGGTTTCGCCTGACCGACCCGCGCATCAGGTGGCTCGACGCAAGGTTGGAAATTGATAGGGACTTGTTGACCATAGTGCGGCCGGAACGAGCTGCGGTAAAATAGGGTTTGGTGGCCTGGCTGCTCGCTGCAACCCAAGGTGTGGCTATGTTTGTGTGCCCGACCTGCGGTTACAAGAATCACGAGGGCGCGCTGTTCTGCGACGCTTGTGGCGCGTACTTCCACACGGGCGGCCCGCTCGCGACGAACGCGATCGGCGCCGATAAAGTATCGCGTCCCGGCCCGTCCGGATTTCCTCAACCGAACTCTCCGGCGCCTGGCGCAGATACAGTGCTCGTCTTGACGAGCGACGACGGCCAGCTCCGCTTCGTCGTGGATGCCCGTCTTAAGACCGTGCTGTTGGGCCGGAGCGATCGCAAGTCGCGGTTCGTCGTCGACGTCGATCTTACTGGCGAAGACGGCCAGGCATACGGCATTTCGCGCCGGCACGCGCGGGCGCACTTCTCGAACGGGACTTACCTGTTAGAGGACCTGGAGAGCCTCAACGGGACGACCATCAATGGCCGCAAGTTGAGACCTTACTTGCCTGAAGTCATCCACGACGGCGACGAAATCCGGCTCGGCAGCTTGGTTCTGAGAGCGGCGATCGAACCGCCGGGTGGACCCCCTCCCGACCGCTAAGCCCCTCTTTCACTTCTTGACCATCCTTATCCCCGCGCTTATAATTCACCTTAAGCAAGCATCCTGAGCGGAACGGAGTGCAGTCGAAGGATGCGTTTCTGCGTGACATGAGTTATAATTAGCTAGCAAAGATCGAGGCGATCGCGCAAGGTCGCCTCGAACCGTGAACGATGATCTATGCTGGACAAACTTGCGGGCATCGAAGCCCGGTACGACGAACTCACCCATCTGCTCGCCGATCCGGTGGTGACGAGCGACACTAACCGGCTGCGCACGCTCGGTCAGGAACGCGCCGATCTGGAACCGATCGTCGAGGCGTTCCGGGAATACAGGAGTGCTCGGAAGGAGCTTGACGACGCTCGCGGGCTGGCCGCGGACACCAACGACGACGAGCTGCTGGCCATGGCTCAGGAGGAAGTCGAGCGCCTCGAAACGCGCGTCGCTCAACTGGAGAGCGTTCTGCGATCGATGCTTCTGCCGAGAGACCCGAGGGACGACAAGAACGTCATCGTCGAGATCCGCGCCGGCACGGGCGGCGACGAAGCCGGCCTGTTCGCGGCTGACCTGTATCGCATGTACACGCGCTACGCGGAGAACCGCGGCTGGAAGACCGCGCTCCTGTCGGCCAACGAGACTGGCGTGGGTGGGTTCAAAGAGGTCATCTTCGAGGTGGACGGCAAAGGTGCATACTCTCGCCTGAAGTACGAGAGCGGCGTGCATCGCGTGCAGCGTGTGCCGACGACGGAAGCGCAGGGGCGCATTCACACCTCGACGGCCACCGTCGCCGTGCTGCCGGAAGCCGAAGAAGTCGATATCCAGATTCCCGAGAAAGATATCGAGATCGAGGTGTATAAGTCCGCCGGCGCGGGCGGCCAGAACGTGCAGAAGAACTCGACCGCCGTGCGCATCCGCCATTTGCCTACCGGCATTGTGGTGCAGTGCCAGGACGAGCGCTCGCAGCTCCAGAACAAGATGCGCGCTATGGCCATCCTGCGCGCCCGGCTACACGAGAGGGAAGAGCAGATGCGCCTGAGCGAGCTGACCGACGCCCGCCGCTCTCAAGTAGGCACCGGTGAGCGCAGCGAGAAAATCCGCACCTACAACTTTCCGCAGAACCGCGTCACGGATCACCGCATCAACCTCACGTCGTACCGGCTCGAGACCGTGCTCGACGGCGAGCTGGATGAGTTCATCGAAGAGCTTGCCACTCGCGACCAGGCCGAGAAGCTCCGGACTGCTCAGGTGTGACGTGACGGCAGGCGGCGCGGCGACGACCGTGAGCGCGGCGCTTCAGGACGCTGCCCGGCGCCTGGACGCCGCCCGGACCGACGCGCCGCGCATCGTCGCCGAAGCGCTTCTGGAGCACGTGCTGAGCCTCGGCCGGGCGCAACTGCTGGCCCGTCCTGAGACGCCCCTTTCCCTCGACCAGCTCTCCCGCTACCAGGCGCTCGTCGGACGCTGCACATCGGGCGAGCCGCTGGCGTACGTGATCGGTCACCGCGAATTCTACGCGCTGGATTTTGTCGTCGATCCGCGCGTATTGATCCCGCGCCCTGAGACCGAGCTGCTCGTCGAAACGGCGATTCGCATGGCCGGCCCCCGACTGCCCCTATCGGGGGCCGGCGTGCGGCCCGCAGCCCAGGAGGGCGGTTACGTCATCGCCGACGTCGGCACAGGCTCGGGCGCGATCGCCGTCGCGCTGGCCGTGCATCTGCCTTTCGTGCGCGTCGTCGCGACGGACATCTCGCCGGACGCGATCGCCGTCGCTTCCCAAAACGCCCGCCGGCACGGTGTGACGGAGCGCATCACGTTCAAGGTCGGCAATTTGCTGGAATCGATCGAGCCGCCGGTCGATCTGTTGGCGGCCAATCTGCCTTACGTGCGCACCGAAGAATGGAAGTACCTGGCCCGGCCGATTCGCGACCACGAGCCGGCCATCGCGCTCGACGGCGGGCCGGACGGAATGCACGTCGTGAGCCGTCTGCTGCACGACGCGCCCGGTGTGATGCGTTCCGGCGGATCGATCCTGGTGGAGATCGGCGCTTCGCAGGGCATCGCCGCAGCCGAGCTTGCGCGCGATTCGTTCCCTGACGCCGACATCAGCGTCGCGACGGACCATGCAGGACTCGATCGCCTGCTCGTCGTCCGCACGCCGTTGTAGTAGGAGGCATCTCCAGATGCCGAGGTGCTGCGTCGCAATCCTGGGTAGAGTCTATTGACCGTCAATCTATGCGAACCACCATGCTCAAAGTCGACGAGCCGGGCGCGATCGAGCGCGCCGCGCAGATGCTGCGCGAGCACAAGCTCGTCGCCTTCCCGACCGACACGGTGTACGGCCTGGGCGCGCTGGCCTTCAGCGCAGACGACGTGGCCGCGCTGTATCGGGCGAAGGAGCGGCCGCCGGAGCGTGCTATTGCGGTTCTGATCGCCGAGCCGTCGATGGTCGACCTCGTGGCCGATCACATTCCTCGCGTCGCCCGGCGCCTGATGGACAGGTTTTGGCCGGGCGCTTTGACGCTTATCGTGCCGAAGCGCCTGGATGTGCCCGACGCGGTGAGCGGCGGCCCGACTGTCGGCGTTCGCGTGCCGGCGCTCGAGACAACCCGCCGCCTGTTAGCCGAGACCGGACCGCTGGCCGTAACGAGCGCCAACCGCTCCGGCCAGCCCAGCCCGCGCAGCGCAGAAGAAGTGATGCTGCAGTTGGAGGGGCGCATACACGCCATGCTCGACGGCGGCGTGACCGACGGCGTGCCTTCCACCGTCGTCGATTGCTCCCGTACGCCGCCTGCCATCGTGCGTCCAGGCCCGATCACGGAAGAGCAATTGCGAGTCGTGACCCGGCTGGCGTGACCCGGCTCGGCCCAACGACCGCCCACGAATCCGCCTCATACTGCCCGCACTTGGAAATCGCGAGCGATAGACCTGGCAGGTCTCGTCCGCCGGTATTGACCCTACGCTGGATCGCAAAGACCTGCCCGGTCTGCTCGGTGAAGGCATGTTACAATGGGGCCATCCTGCCATCCCCGGAGGTCTCACATGGAACCGAGGCGCAATGGCGGCACGCTCGCCGTGGCGATTCTTCTGATCGGGATCGGTTTGTTCTTCCTGCTGGTGAACACAAACGTCGTCCGCGTCAGCATCGGCCAGTTGTGGCCGGCCATCCCCGCGCTGATCGGCGCGGCGCTCCTCGTGCAGTTCTTCACCGGCGGCATGCGTGACCCAGGGCTGGTGACGGGCGGCACGATATTCTTGCTCACCGGCCTATTCTTCTTCCTGTTCACACTGGGCGTGACGATCGAACCCTTCGGACGGGTCAATTGGGGCGATATGGCTGTGCTATGGCCGGCTATGCCGACGATCATCGGCGTCGCGCTTTTGATGCAGTGGCTGGTCGGCGGTCTGCGCGATCACGGCCTGCTCATCCCGGTCACAATATTCTTTCTCATCGGCCTGGGCGGCTTCGCGCTCACGCTGCGTGGGATTCCGGCCTTTTCGATCCTGATCGATTACTGGCCGGCGCTGCTGATCGTCATCGGCCTGATCGTGCTGGTGCGATCGCTTCGCCGTCCGCAGTCATCGCAGTAAAGAATCGACGAAGGACGAACGACCGTAAACGAAGGGAGGATTCCTTCGCCATTCGCCGTTGGTTGTTCGTCGTTGGTCGCTCGTCACTCTGTTCGTCATGTTGATCGGCATCGACGCGAGCCGCGCCGTCGCCTGCGAGGCGACGGGCACGGAATACTACTCGCAGCATCTGATTCGGGCGCTGATCGGCCTGGCGCCCGAGCGGCGTTTCAGGCTTTATTTCAACCGCCCGCCTGTTGGCGACGCGTATCGCGCGTCTCACGTCGAGCACCGAATCATCTCGTTTCCTCGCCTCTGGACACACGTCCGGCTGGCGGTTGACGTCACCCTCCACCCGCCGGACGTCCTGTTCGTCCCGGCGCACGTCCTGCCCGCCGCGCATCCGCGCCGAAGCGTCGTCACGATACACGACCTGGGCTACCTTTACTTTCCGGAGGCACACCCTCAAGCCCAACGCGTGTACCTGAATCTATCCACTCGCTGGAACGCGCAGACGTCGGCGCGCGTCATCGCCGATTCTCAGGCGACAAAAGATGACCTGGTGCGTCACTACGGCACGCCGCCCGAGAAAATCGTCGTCGCTCATCCTGGCGTCGAGCCGGCGGTACGGCGCGTCGAAGACGTGCAGCGTATTCGGGCCGTGAAATCGCACTACGGCGTCGAGGGCGAGTACCTGCTTTATCTGGGCACGCTGCAGCCGCGCAAGAATCTGGCGCGCCTGATCGAAGCGTTCGCCCGTTCGACTGCCATACAGAGCAGGCTCGTCATTGCGGGAAAGAAGGGCTGGCTGTACGACGACCTGTTCAGGCAAGTTGAGCGCTCCGGCCTGGGTCACCGCGTGATCTTCACCGGCTACGTGCCGGACGAGGACAAGTCCGCTCTGCTCAGCGGCGCGACGGCGCTCGTCTTCCCTTCGCTCTACGAGGGATTTGGGTTCCCCGTGTCCGAAGCGATGGCCTGCGGCACGCCCGTCATTTGCAGCAGCACTTCGTCGCTGCCGGAAACGGCGGGCGACGCCGCGCTCTTTGTCAATCCGCTCGACGTCGACGCCATCACCTCTGCCATTGATCGGATGACGTCCGACTCCGCACTGCGTTGGAAACTGATCGCGCGCGGCTATCTCCAGGCCGGCAAGTTCACGTGGCAGGCGTGCGCGAAGAAAATCCTGGAGACACTCGATGAGGTCGCCCGGCTGTGAGATGAGATCGATCGACGTGCTCGGCATCCGCGTGGACGACGTGACGGTCGACGAGGCGCTTGACTTCGCCGCGTCGTGCGTTGCCGGGCGCGCGCCTCGCCAGATCGCCACCGTCAACGTGGAGTTCATCATGACCGCGCAGGCAGACGCCGAATTCCGCGACATCTTGAACCGGAGCGCGCTGAACATTCCCGACAGCGCGGGCGTGCTGTGGGCGGCGCGGCGATTCGGCCACCCGCTGCGCGGGCGCGTGGCGGGCAGCGACATGGTCGAGCATATCGCGCGCCGGGCGAGTCAAGCGGGCTGGAAGCTGTTCCTACTGGGAGCAGCGGAGGGCGTCGCGCAACAAGCGTCGAACGTGCTTCAGTCGCGTTACCCGGGCTTGACCGTGGCGGGGGCTTTCGCCGGATCACCGCGCCGTGGCGAAGAAGCCGAAATCGTCGAGCGGATTCGCAGCGCAAGTCCCGACGTGTTATTCGTCGCGTACGGCGCGCCGGCGCAGGATAAATGGATCGCGCGGAACCTGGAGAGGCTGAACGTGCCGGTCGCCATGGGTGTGGGCGGCGCGTTCGATTTCATCGCCGGAATCACGCGGCGTGCACCGCGCTGGATGCGACGCACCGGCCTGGAGTGGCTGCATCGGCTGGTTCACCAGCCGTGGCGCTGGCGGCGCATGCGGGCGCTTCCGCGCTTCGCGTGGCGAGTGCTGCGGCAGTCTCAGTAGGTCACGAAACTTGTAGCGTAGCCCCTTGTGGGCGTTGAATTTGCCAGGAAAACGGGCACAAGGCCCTAAACTACATGGCGAATCCGTGATCTACTGAATCTGGCTGAGTGCGACTGGCGTCACGGCTGCTGACAGCCTTGCGCAGCCAGGAAGCATGCACGGATGGCCCGGCATGGGGATGCCGGGCCTACTGATCGCCTTGCGCAGCCGGGACGAATACTTTGAAGGGGAACGGCCTATAGCGATAGGTGCTGGCGAGAACCTGTCCGTTCCATCCGCCGACAGCCAGAATATCTGCTTCGATCACGGCCGCGCCAAACCCTCGCCACTGCCCGATGAGCGGCGTCGAGACCGGCCGCCACTCGCTCGCTCCCTGCGTCAGGACCTCGTTGAACGCCAGGTATCCGGTCCATCCACCGCCGATAGCGTATAAGTTGGAGCCGACTGTCACTAGCGCCAGGCCACCCCGCCCGACCGACATCGGCGGGCACGTCTCCCAGCGATCCTCGCGCGGCAGATACCGCTCGCACACATTCGACTCGACCTGCCCATTGAACCCGCCGACAACGTAAATCGCATCGCCAAGCGCGGACCCGGCGCTGAAACCGCGCGGGGTGAGCATAGGCGTGCGGGGTGTCCAGGCATCCGTCGCAGGGTCATAGACATATGTCCTCGCGGAATACGAGGAGCCGTCCGAGCCGCCCATCAGATACAGCAAGCCATGGAACGCAGCGGCTGCGTACGCCATGCGCGGCGCAGGCAGCGACGCGGCGCTCGACCAGCGATCGGCGCGCGCGTCGTATACTTCGACAGCCGTCGTGGGGCTGCCGGAAGCCGTCATCCCGCCCGGCACAAAAATCCGATCCCCGATCACAACCGCCGACACGTTCGATACAGGAGTTGGCTTGGGCGCGCCGTTCGTCCAGACGTTCTGCGCCGGATCATACTGCTCGACTACGCCGGTCACGCCGGTCTGCGTGTCGCCGCCAATTGCAAACAAGCGATTGCCGTGCGCCGCGACGGCCAGCCGCGCCCGGGCAGTCGGCATTGACGCGGCGGCCTCCCAGGCGCTGTCGCCTGGGGTGACGCCCCCTGCACCGGGATTGTTCTCCGGGTCGATGAACACGTCACCGGCGGCCGCTACCCCGCCCGTCGAGTCCAACCCGCTGACGACAATGCCTGCCGCGCACAAGAGCGCCGCTGCGATCAGAGTGGCGCGCCGCCAGGCCGACAGCGGCGCCTCGGTGACGATGCGGGGCAGCTCGACGGGCGCGTACGGCGCCGAATCGACCGGCTGCGCGCCCGGTTGCGATTGAGACACGATCACCCAGCCGCGCTGGATGGCGACGAGCGTGGCCTCTGTGCGGCTCTGCACACCCAGCTTGGCGAAGATGTTGCGCAGGTGAACCTTGACCGTGTTAACGCTCAGGTGCAACTGGCCCGCAATTTCCTTGTTGCTCAGGCCGGCTGCCAGCAAGCGCAAGACCTCGATCTCGCGTTCACTCAGCTCTTTGTTCTCAAGCTCCTCAATCACAATTTGCCATTTTAACACGCCTGCCGGTATCGCTCAACCGCCACGGCGCTGGGTGTGCACGCAAAACAGGTCGGCGGTGTCGCCACACGGCTGCGGGCGCGGAGCGAGGCATGCCCACATGCCGCACCCTTCGCAAGCTCAGGGCAGGTTCTGGGGATGCTGGCTCCTCGCCTGACAGCATTTGCGTGCACCCGGCGAGGCAAGCCCTTGTCCTGGGGGATTACAGCCCTCGCGAATTCGATTACAATTATCTTGACACCACCAAACCAAGGGGGATGGACACCATGGCCAAGAAGAAGTCGACGGCAAGGCGCACCTCCGCGCCGAAGGCCGACAAAACGAAGGTTCTCGTCTTCGTCGGCACCCGCAAGGGTGGCTTCATCTTTACCAGCGACCGCAAGCGCAGAGAGTGGAAGGTCTCCGGGCCGCACTTCAAAGGTTGGACGGTGATGCACATGACGCTCGATCCGCGCGACAGGCGGGTTCACGCGGCCACCTCACATGACGTGTACGGTCCGAATACCCATTACTCCGACGATCTGGGCAAGACGTGGACACAGTCGAAAGAATCGCCGGCTTTCCCTCAGCCGTCTACGTCGGGCCGGCCGCTCGGCACGCCGGACGAAGCGGCCGATCCTGAGGCGGCGAAGTCGAAGCCGGAAAAGGTCATTAAGCCGTGGAACATCACACCTGGCCGCGTGGACGAGCCGGGCGTCCTGTACGCGGGAATTGAGCCTGCCGCACCGTTCAAATCGATTGATCGCGGCGAGACGTGGCACATCGTCGACGGCCTGTACCAGCACCCGCACCGGCCGACGTGGTTCCCCGGTAACGGCGGACTGTGCCTGCACACGATTATCCTCGATCCAACCAACCCTAATCGGATGTACGTGGGCATCTCGACCGGCGGCTGCTATCGCACAGACGACGGCGGCGCGACGTGGCATCCACGCAACAAGAACGTGCGCGCCGACTTCCTGCCAGACAAGTTCCCCGAATATGGGCAGTGTCTCCACAAAATGGTGATGCATCCGGGCCGCCCGGACGTGCTCTACCAGCAGAATCACTGCGGTGTGTATCGCAGTGACAACGGGGGAGACGACTGGATAGACATCGGCGAAGGCAGGCTGCCCAGCCGCTTCGGGTTCCCGATTGCCGTCCACCCACACGACCCCAAGACGATCTACGTCGTGCTGGAGGAAAGCGACGCCTATCGGGTGAGCGTGGACGGCAAGTTCGCGGTGTGGCGCAGCAAGAACGGCGGCGACTCGTGGAAGCGCCTGAACCGCGGCCTGCCGGATCGCGCCCATTTGGTCGCGCTGCGAGAGGCCATGGCGGTCGATACACTGGACGACGCGGGGGTGTACGTCGGCGCCAACACCGGGCAGGTGTTCCACAGCCGGGACGCGGGCGACTCGTGGGAGCTGCTGATCGACTTCCTGCCGCCAGTGTTGTCGGTTGAGACGGCGGTGATTGGATAATATGAGACCTGGCAGGTCTGGGAAACCTGCCAGGTCTTTTTTTACCCGATCCTTTCCATTTGCTCCAGATTCAGGACGAACACCGTCGCCCCGCCGATCTCGACCGGCACCGAGCCGAGAAACCGCTCGCGCGCCTCCAGGCTGGGCAGCATGGGGTTAAGGTGGCGCGTGCGTCGCCTGCAATGCTGGCGCATCAGCTCCAGCACCTGGCTCACCCGCCCGTCTTCGACGGCGATCATCAGAGTGACGTTGCTGGCCCGGAGAAATCCCCCGCTCGAGCCGATTCGGGTGGCTCCGAAGTTGCTCTGCTCCAAAGCGTCGGTCAGTGCATCTTCGTCCTCTTTTTGGATCACGGCCAGGATCAGCTTCATGGTGTCCTCACCCCCTCCCCTGAGGCGTTACGGCGCCGATGTGCCCGCTTCTGCCTCGCGGCACAGACGAATCCCCTCCAGCGCGTTCGGCTCCTCCGCTCGCAGCGCCAGTGCCTTGTCGAACACGCGGTACGATTCCTCGCAGTTGGCCAGGTAGAAGTCGGCCAGTCCCAGCGTGTAATACGCCTCGACCAACCGATCGCATGCGCGGCTAGTCGCGTTCACGCAGTACCGATCGGCGTCGAAAGCCTCGTTCATCAGCTCGATCGCGCGCGGCAGCGCCTCGGCTGCGCCTTCGTAATTGCGATTCGAGTAATACGCAATGCCGAGATGATTGTGCGCCGACCACGAGTCCGGATCGACCTGCACGGCTTCTTCCAGCACTTCCGTGGCTTTTCGATAGTCCTGGAAGTTGTAATACGTCCAGCCCAGCTCGTCGTACGCCGGGCCGTAATTCGGATCGATCTGAATCGCCCGCTCGAAGGCGCCGACGGCATCGTCGAAGTACCCGGCGTCCGTCAGGACAGTCAGGATGCGATAGTTGCGTCCTAGCGCCAGCCACAGGTATGGCACATTCGGATCGGTGCGCAGCGCTTCCGTGTACGCCTCGGCAGCGCCGCGATAGTTGCCCTGCGACTCGCGCACGTAGCCGACGGCGCGCTGCACGTCGGGCCGATTGGGGTCGATCTCGACCGCCTGCTGCGCGGATTCGATCGCGTCGACGAGTCGCCCCAGGTCCATGTACGCCTCGGCCAGGTACGCGTGCGCTTCGGGATAATTGGGATCGAGCTGAATCGCTTCCAGCGCGGACGACACCGCCTTTTCGTAGTGATCGCTCGCCTCGGCGTCACGCCCATGCAGCAGCAGCCAGGTGCCGTGCCAGTCGTACGCCATCGACAGAGCGGCATGCGCGGGCGCCGATTTCGAATCGATCTGCACTGCCCGCTGCGCGCGCTGCACGGCCTGGCCCGTGCGGTCGGCCAGCGCCAGGATGCGCGACAGCGCGATCAGCACGTCGACACGATTCGGCTCGAGCGCAGCGGCTTGAGTATAGGCGTCGATCGCCGCGCTCAACCGCCCTGCCTCATACTGCGCCCGGGCCTCGGCGACGTAGGACTGGGCGGTCCGGGTGGCGGTCGGCGTCGGCAGCACCGGACGCCGCAAATCGCCCTCAAAGCGCAGAAATAGCAACCCGCCCGCGATCAGCGCCAGATAGACGACGACGCGGCGCGGCGACGACCGGCGGCGCGGGAGACGACTGAGCTGCATAGGAACTCCGGAGAATGAGCCGTGCAAGTCGATCTTAGCATGCGGATAGGGGCGCGTCAAACAGTCTGGATGCTGGACATTCGTCGCCTGCCCGACTATAATCGCGCCATCCCTCATTCGGTTCTGTTCACGGCGATCCTCGCATGAGATGTCAATCTTGCGGCGCGGCGCTTCCGCCCGACGTGCGGCTGTGTCCTAACTGCGGCACGCTTCAGCACGCTACGCGCACACGCCCTGCGCCGCGCATTCGCTCGACGGCGCTACAGCCGGGCGCCGCGGCCGGCGCTTCACGGCGGATTGGGCTGGCGATCATGGTCGTCACCGGATTCGCATGTGTGCTGCTCTTCATGCTGGCAGGCTCAGGCTTTGTCGGCTATCGGGCCGGCATAGGCGACCGCGAGACACGGCAAGCACAGGAAGCCGACAAGTATTATCAGCGGGGACTCGAAGACCTTAACGCCGGCCGGCTCGAACTGGCCAGGGCCGACTTCGCTTACGTCCTCGAGATCGATCCGAACTACCCCGACGCCGCGCTGCAGCTCCAGGTCGTGAACGACCGCATCGCCGAGCTTGCGCGCGTCGAGCCTACGCCTACGACAGCGCCGGTCGAGGTAGCCGCCACGCTGGTTGAGGCTGCGCGTGAAGCCTATGATGCGGGCAACCTGCAAGCCGCCATCGAGCGCCTCGTGCAGGCGCGCGAACTGGAGCCTGGCTTCGAGCAGCAGGCTGTCGAAGATCTGCTTTTCCGCGCGTCCTACACGCACGGCCTGCAAATGCTCGACGTGGATCGCCTGGAAGAGGGAGTCTATTACCTGGAGCAGGCCGCCGCGCTGCGTCCGCTCGACGCAGATGCCGCACTGCAGCTCGAGTACGCCAAGCTCTACCTGACCGCGCGGGGCTATTGGAGCGTCAACTGGGATCGAGCCATCGAGCGTTTCGGCGAGCTGGTCAACATCGCGCCGGGCTACAAGGACACCTACAGCCGCTACGTGACCGCTCACATCCTCCACGCGGATTCCTACGCCGCGCGCGGCGACTACTGCCCGGCTCAGCCGCTATACCAGAAGGCGATGTCACTGCGCCCCGACGCGGCTGTGCAAGCCAAACTAGAAGAAGCGACCGCGGGCTGCCTATCCGCCACGCCGGGCCCACTCACCGGGACGCTGCCGATCAGCGGCACACCCGTCGCCGTGCCCGGCATCACCGTCGGGCGGCTCGCCTATCCGGTGTATGACGAAGCGACCGGCGCGTATACCATCTACGCGATCAGCCCTGGCGCCGGCCCTTTTCCCGCCGCCATGGGCGGCCAGCCGGCGTGGCAGCCCAACGGCTCGTCGCTCGCCTACCGCGTCCTCGGCATCGGCGTCAACGTGATCGACATTTCGAGCGGTCTGGCTTCGTCCGTAGCCCCGGCCGGAGCCGCCTGGCCGACGTGGTCGCCGGACGGCTCGCGCATGGCATACGCTCAACGCGACGCCGCCGGCAATTTCCAGATTATGATTGTGGGACTCGACGGCGCGTCGCCGCCTGTCGTGGTCGGCCCCGGCGCCTCGCCAGTCTGGGGACCGAACGGCCTCCTCGCCTATTCCGGCTGCGATGCTTCCGGCTGCGGGATATTGGTCGACAACCCGGATGATGCCGATCCCCCTGTCCGCCTGACCGCGTCCGCCGGCGACACACCCACCTCGTGGTCGCCCGACGGGTTCAACATCGCATACTTTTCCAATTCCGACGGCGACTGGGATATCTACTTCGTGAATACGGCAGGCGGCGTGGCACAGGTGATCAACTCGCCGGGCGACGACGGCATGCCTGCCTGGTCACCCGACGGCGCGCACCTCGCCTTCGCCTCCAGCCGCGACGGCGAATGGGCAATCTACACCGTGCGCTTCGACGGCCAGGAGCTGACGAAGGCCATCACGCTTGGCCCCTCAAGCCCCAACTGGTCGAACGAGCGGCTGGCGTGGGCGCCGTGAGTGTGGAGAATGGTAATTGGAGATTAGAGATTGGAGATTCGCCCGATAGATGAGGGTGATCGGGAATGGGTGGGTCGCTTTCTTGTGGAGCGTTGGGGCGCGGCGGTGGTCGTCACTCGCGGCAAGGCGCACCACGCCGATCGCCTGCCGGGATTTCTGGCCTTTCAAGATCGCGCGCCGATCGGATTGATTACATATCGGATCGACGGCGCCGAGTGCGAGATCGTCACCCCCGACAGCGTCAGGGAAGGCCTGGGCGTCGGTTCGGCGCTGATCGACGTCGTCAAAGACGCCGCGCGGCGGGCCGGCTGCGCTCGCCTGTGGCTGATCACGACGAATGATAACCTGCGTGCGCTGCGCTTTTATCAGAAGCGCGGCTTCTCGCTCGTCGCCGTGCATCGTAACGCGATCGAAGAATCGCGCAAGCTCAAGCCCTCGATCTCGGCGATCGGAATCGACGGCATTCCGATCCGAGACGAGATCGAACTGGAGCTGCGGTTGTAGAACTTCAAACTTCAAACTCCAAACCGCAAAAAGCAACCTCCCGCAGGCTTCGAGCCAGCGGGAGGTCTCGTCTTTCGGCGTTCGTCAACGATCAGCTGCCAGCCATCGGCCATCGGCTATCAGCCATCTGCCATCCGCTACCCGCTCTCCGCGAACATCTGAATAATCCGCGCCGTGTGCCGCGTGCCGTTGAGGAATAGGTCCAGCCGCATGTTCTCGTTCGGCGCGTGCGCGCGCGAGCCGGGATAGCCGACGCCCGCCGTCGCGATCGGCACGTTCAGGTACTCGATGAAGGCGTGGTTCGGCCCTGAGCCGCCGATCATCGGCGAGATCATCATGTCGTGCTCGTAGATGCCCTTCGCCGCCTCGACGACGAGCTTGACGAACGGATGATCCGGATCGACGCGGCCCGGCGCTTCACCGCCGATGAACACAACCTCGACGTCGCCAAACCCTTGGGCGTCCAGGTGCTTGCGCAGCTTCGCAACGATCTCCTCGGGCGTCTGGTTCGGCACCAATCGAAAATCGACTTTGGCGCTCGCCTCGGCAGGCAGCACGGTCTTGGAGCCGGGTCCTTGATAACCGGAGGTTAACCCGCAAATCGTGCAGGTCGGGACGAACACCCCTTCGCGTTTGAGATCCAGTCCGCCGGTCAGGCCCTTCAGGAAGCCTTTCACGCCGTAGCGCTTGAGATAGTTCTGCGACTCGTCGGGCAGCGCGTCCAGCAGTTCGAGATCGCGCCGCGTTGGCGGGACGACGTCGTCGTAGAAGCCGGGGATGCGAATGTGCTCGTCCGGGTCTTTGAGCGTATTGAGCGCCCAGACCAGACGCCACGCCGCATTCGGAAAGATCGACCCCCCCAACCCGGAGTGCGCGTCGAGGGTGGCCGTCTTCGCGCGCAGTTCGACGTAGCAGATGCCGCGCATGCCGGCGTCCTGCATGGGGATGCCAGCTTCGTTCACGCCGCCGAACTCCCAGATACACGCATCGGCCGCGAACTTCTCGCGGTTCGCCTTGATGAACGGCGGCAGCGAGACACTGCTGATCTCCTCTTCGCCCTCGATGAGGAACTTGATGTTGCACGGCAACTCCCCCGTCACAGCCTTGATCGCGTCGATCGCGGCCAGGCGGCACACGATGTGCCCTTTGTCGTCGCTCACGCCTCGCGCGTACAGCGCCCTGCCGCGCAGCGTCGGCTCGAAAGGCGGCGACTCCCAGAGATCCAACGGCTCCGGTGGCTGCACGTCGTAGTGGTTGTAGAACATCAGCGTCTTGCTCGATTGGCCTCTGGCCTCGGCATACACGACAGGATGGCCGGCCGTGGGCATGATCTCGGCCGAGAAGCCGCGTCGGCGGAGCATGTCGGCGACGAGCGCGGCGCACTCCCGGATGCCGAGGCCCTGCGCCGATACGCTGGGCTGCGCGCACAGCGTCGACAGCTCGGCGATCCATTCGTCGAGATGATCCTGGATGTAGGCGTCGACTCGCGATTGCAGATCGTTGGACATACCCTATTCCTTTCCGTGTGAGGTGATGCCTATTGTAGACGAATCGGGTCAGGAGGCAAACGACAGTTGACCTCCTGGTGTATACTTGTCATATGCGGCACGTGCGACGCTGGCTACCCTCGTACCATCCTCGTGGCGATCAACCCTTTGTGCCCTGGACGGTACGTACATTATTGCCCATCGATCGCCCGTACGTCCACCCGGACTATAACTGGGTCCAGTGGGCGACCGGCGATTGCTGAGTCTCCCCTCCGCTTCGATCCGCTCGTGTGAACGACAACGCACTCGGTCGACTATTTTGACTCTAAGGAGGCTCTGCCATGGCACTCAATCGCACCCGCACGCGCGAGCTTTACCAGCGCGCGCGCCAGGTCTTTCCACTCGGCGTCAACTCGAACTTTCGCTACTGGGGCGACGAGGACACCAACGTCTTCGTCCGGGGTGAAAAGGGCTACGTGTTCGACGCCGACGAAAATCGCTTCATCGACTACCGCCTGGCCTACGGGCCGGTCATCCTCGGCCACGGCTACCCGGCCGTCGTCGAGCGCGTGGCGCAGGCGATCAAGGATGGCGGCGTGTTCGCCGCGACGCACCCGCTGGAGATCAGCGCCGGCGAGCGCGTGCAGCGCCTGACCGGCATGGACAAAGTTCGTTTCGCCAACTCCGGCACCGAAGCGACGATGCACGCGCTGCGCATCGCCCGCGCCTACACCGGCCGCGAGGTCGTCATCAAGTTCGAAGGCAACTACCACGGCTTCCACGACTACGTGCTGTTCTCGACGGCGATGGCCGGGCGGGGCACGTTGGGCGCCCGGCGCAGTCCGCTCAACGTGCCCGCCAGCAGCGGCATCCCCAAGGTCATGAACGAGCTGCTGATCAACCTGCCCTTCAACGACTTCGAGGCGCTCGAGCGCGCGGTGAAGGCCAGGTGGGGGGACATCGCCGCGATCATCCTCGAGCCGTGCCAGGGCAACAGCGCCTGCGTCATGCCTGCCGAGGGCTGGCTTCAGCACATCCGGCGGCTGTGCGACGAGTACGGCATCGTCATGATCATCGACGAGGTGAAGACCGGCTTCCGCATCGCCAACGGCGGGGCGCAGGAGCACTTTGGCGTGCGGGCCGATCTGGCGACGTACGCCAAGTCGATCGCCAACGGCTTCCCGCTGGCCGCCATCGCCGGAAAAGAGGACATCATGAGCATCGTCGGCCCCGGCTCGGTCGCGCAGGGCGGCACGTATGTAGGCAACATCCCCGGCACCGCCGCCGCCGATGCCACGCTCGAGATTCTCGAAACGCAGGACGTCATCGGCAGCATCGCCAAACGTGGAAAGAAGCTGATGGGCGGTCTCGACCGCATCCTGACCGACGAGGGAATCCCGCACGCGATCATGGGCCTGCCGCAGATGTTCGGTTTCGTGCTGGGGATCGCCGAGACGCCGCGCGACTACCGCGCCTGTCTCGACTGCGACCTGGAGCTGTACGAGCACATCATCATGGAGATGATCCAGCGCGGCGCGATGGCCGAGCCGGACTACCGCGAGCCGTGGTTCCTGTGCTACGAGCATTCCGACGCCGACATCGACGAGACGCTGAACGCGTATGCCGACGCCGTCAAGGCGGTCAAGCGCAAGCACTAGCCGGCACCGGATCTAGACGGTTCCGTCTTCGAGGGAACTAAGGGAACTGAGGGAACTGGCTTGAAGGCCGCACTCCGGCGATTTGCCAAACTCCGGTTCCGTAAAGAGCGCGCGAAGTCCCCGGTATCCGACCAGATCGGGGACTTCGTTCTGCAAGCTCAATGCCTGCAGGGCTGTTGCGTCTGTGTGAGGGAAGCGACAGTAACGAAGTCAGCCACTACTGCTCTTACGGATCAGCGGCAGGTAAATGCGATCCGTCGGCGTGAAGGTGAACAGTCTTATATCGTCGACGTACCATCCTGCCGGTATCTTCGTGGGATCGCCGGGATTGTAGATGACGTCTACAGTGTCGAACCCGAATCGGATGCGTATGCTCTGGCCCTTATACTCACTCAGATCGATCACGCCAATTGAACGCCATACCTGTTCCTCGATCGGCTGCTGCTGAGTGCTCCACTTCAATTTCCAGGTGAAGTCAACCGTGCCCGAAATCCACACTTGCCGTACATCCGTCTGGCAGTAGGGTGTACCGCCATCTCCCGGGGTACAGCCCCAATCGAAAGACTTCTCGGTGAGCTCCCAGCTCATAAAGGTCATATAAATGTAGGAAACATTGGACGGAATCGGAATCGGAGGACCGTTATAGGTTAGAGTGCCGGCGAATACGGGACATGGATTGGCGGGCACGCAAGTACCACCATACTGGCCGGTGGCTGGATCGCCAAACCACACCGCGCTTGGTCCTGTGGAACTTCCAGGAGGCTTCTGAAATGGGAAGCCGCTCTGCACAAAATTCCAGCGCGGGCCGGTCGATCCTGACGTTGGCCAGAGGCCGAAACCGCCTTCGAAATCCTCAGTGAAAATAGTGTTGAACGTCGTCGCCTGAGGCCGCGCCTGGGCCAGGCGTCCTATCCCGACCGCCGCCGCCGTTGCGACAATGACCACCACACTCGTCAGCGCCAATCGACGCATCGCCCGAGTGCGATCACGGTGCAGATGAGGTGCCATCACTCGCTCTCCTTCCACAGGTCGCGGCCCTGCCTTCACACGTGCCTGCTTAACCATTCCAATGCCTCTCGATGAGCGCCTTCGTCTTGCGAATGCCCTCGCGCGGATCGTCGTCGCCGGTATACTCGATGCTGATCGCCGCATCGTAGCCCGACGCCCGCAGCGCCTGCATCGCGCCGCGATAATCGATCGTCGTTTCCTTGCCGCGCTCGTCGAACGCGCGCGCCGGCGCGTGAGCGTGGATCGCGAGCGGAGCGAGGCGGGCAATGGCCGCCTCGCGGTCGTCCTCGGCGAAGTGGCCCAGGTCGAGACACACGCCTATGGCAGGCGCGCCGGCGCTGTCGATGGACGCGAACGCGCCGGTCACCTCCTCCAGCACACCCGCTTCGCTGCTCAAGCCGCCGTGGTTCTCGATCGCTAGGCGCATGCCCGACGCGACGGCCACCGGCAGCACGCCGCGCAGCAGGTCCACGGCGCGGCCTACCGCAGAGCGGTCGCCGCTCTCGCCGCCCAGCGTCAGGCGCAAGATGGGCGAGCCGAGGAATCGTGCTGCCTCGATCGCCGTCGCGATGTAGGCACGCTGCGCCGCTTGCTCTTCAGCCGTTCCGGCGGACAGGTCGGTTTCGATCGTCCAGCACGCGAGCCGTGTACCGCTGCGCAGCCGGCCCTGATGCACTCGCATCAGAGATGTGCGCCCATAGTCGGGGCCGCTCGCTTGCGCCGGTCGCTGCCCGAACAGCCGCGCCAGCTTGCCCGGCTGCGGCGGGGCGAGAAACAGATCGTTCAGCTCGACGTACCGGATGCCGCACTCGTACACTGCGAGCGGAACGTCGGGCAGGTGCAGCGTCCCGCCGTACAGGGAGCGGTGAAACGACCATGAGGAAACGGCGATGTGCATTCAATATCCTCCGGGCGGGTGCAAGCGTCAATAGCCCGATCCTGCTAGTCGCGCTCGCCTACATTTCTGAAGAACGACGCGAGCAATGTGAAGACGATCACATCCCCGCTGCCTTCATCGACGGTGTTCAGCGTGACGCCGTTGACGGTCAATACAGGCATGGCGGCAGGCGACAATACAGGGCGAGCGTTCGTCTATGGCCGCTCGTCATAGGTCGAGCGTCATCTCGTGCTGCTGCCGCTCCACTTCTGCGCCGACCCGGTGCATAGCCTGAGACGCCGGATCGTCCTGAGGGAGATTCACAAAGCGAACCAGGCTGCCCGCCCGCTCGCGGATGAGGGCGCGCAGCAGCGCTTCGATCGCCTGGGTGCGCTGCCGGGGCGCTGCAGCCGCGTCGAGTATATTGACTCGGGGGCCATCCATGCGATACAACAAATAAGAGGTGACGCGGCCGCCGTCCGTGGTTCCCAGTGCGTGCAAGGACGAGACCGCGCGCTTCAGCACAGGCAAATCGCGCTGCCACGGCGGCGCGATCACGTGCAGATCGTCGAACACGGCCAGGCAGGCCGGAACATCCAGCGGCCCGACTTCATGCCCGGGTGGCATTGGGAACGTCGCGGAGGAATCGCGCAGCCAGACGTCCAAAGTCCGCCGGCGTTTGAAGCCCAGCGACTCGTAGATGCGGATGGCGGGAAGGTTGTCTGTGAGCACTTCGAGGTCGATCGACTTCAGGCGCATGCGCCGCGCCGACCCGATGACCGCCCGTGTCACCGCCAGGCCGGCGCGCTCGCCGCGCATCTCGGGCGCCACGCCCATCCCGCCGATCCAGCCGCGCCGCTCGCGCACGCCGAGCAGCGCAATCGCGACCGGCTCGCCGCCCCGCACGCCAACTCGCGATCCAGCCAGGTCGATGTCGTACGCCGCGATCATCGCCTCCAGACCGATCGCGTCGACGTCGATGGGCACAGCGTAGCCGGTATAGGCGCGCGTAAGGAGTCGACTCAGTTGATCGAGCGAGAACCGATCGGCGGGGACAAAATCAAGCTGCGGCATTACGCTTCAACCATGTGCGCGACGTCGTGTATTTCGAGTATGTTCGGCGCGGCGAACATGCCGGACGGTGTGGGCTGCGCGTGCGATTGCCTGAACGATTCGCTCTGGGTCCAACGTTCGAACGCGGCCATGTCCTGCCAGAAGGTCATGACCACGTAAACGTCACTCTTGACCGGGCGCAGCACGAGATTGCGAATGAATCCACGCTGATCGCGCAGGAGCGATTCGCGCTCAGCGAAACGCTGCTCAAATTCGGCTTCGAAGCCCGGGGTGACGCGGATGCGATTCGCGACGACGATCATCGGCAAGGCCTCCTGCACAGGCAATGGTTCGTCGCCGATATTAGCATCTTCATGGAGGCTTGGCAAACACGGGCATTCTTGACAAACTCGCCGTCCGCCGAAACAATACGTGCTACGCCCTTACGTTTTACGCCTTTACGTTTTACGCTTTTTCGATACAATGGCCTCATCCCCTACGGAGGGCACGTGTGGAGATACTCAAGCAGCGAATCCTCGCCGAGGGACGCAACCTGGGGCGCGGCATTCTGAAAGTCGATTCGTTCATCAACCATCAGGTCGATCCCGTGCTCATGCATGCCTGTGCGAAGGAGCTGGCACGGCGATTCCGGCCGCTGCGCGCCAGCCGGGTGCTGACCGCCGAAATCAGCGGCATCGCTCCCGCACTGTTAACCGCGCTCGAGCTTGGCGTGCCGATCGTGTACGCCCGTAAGAGCAAGCCCATCACCATGCCGGCATCCGTCTTCCTGACGACGGCGCCATCGCACACGAAAGGCGTCGACGTCAACCTGATGGTCTCGCCGGAATATCTGTCGGCAGGAGAACGCGTGCTGATCATCGACGACTTCCTCGCCACGGGCCACACGATTATGGGTTTGGTTCGCCTGGCGCAGGCTGCCGGCTCGACCGTCGTCGGCATCGGCGCGGTCATCGAGAAGACCTTCGAAGGCGGGCGAGACGCGCTGAAGTCACTGGGCGTGCCGATCGAGTCGCTGGCCGTGATCGTCGACATGAAGGGGGGTAAGATTGTCTTCCAGAAGTGACGCGATTGCGATTCTCGACTACGGATCGCAATACACGCAGCTCATCGCGCGGCGCGTGCGCGAAGCGCACGTGTACGCCGAGATCTTCGCCTGGGACACGCCGCCCGAGCGCGTCATGGCGCGTCGCCCGCGCGGGTTCATTCTGTCCGGCGGGCCGAACAGCGTGACCGATCCCGGCGCGCCGGGTTTGCCGCAGTACGTCCTCGATTCGGGGCTGCCGGTGCTCGGACTGTGTTACGGCATGCAACTGCTCGCGCACGCGCTCGGCGGCGAAGTCGCTCCGGCGCAGACGCGGGAATACGGCCCCGCGACAGTTGAGCTGACCGACGCCGCCTGTGATCTTTTTATCCATCTACGGCCAACTGGCCGAGCAGTTGATCAACCCTCGGGCGAATCAGCGAGTCAGCGAATCAGCGAGTCGGCGAATCAGCGAATCGGCGAGTCGGCGAATCGGCGAATCAGCGAGTCAGCGAATCAGCAAATCAGTGTTTGGATGTCTCACGGCGATCGCATCGAGTCCGTCCCGCCCGGCTTCCATCCCATCGCCCGCAGCCAGAACTCACCTATCGCCGCCATGGCCGATCCCGCGCGCAAGCTGTACGCGCTGCAGTTTCATCCCGAAGTCGCGCACACGCCGCGCGGGCAAGACATTCTCCGGGCGTTCGTGCTCGACATCGCGGGCTGCGCGCCGGGGTGGACGCCGGCATCATTCGTCGACGAAGCAGTCGAGCGCATCCGGGCGCAGGTCGGCGATGCGCTGGTCATCGCGGGGTTGTCGGGGGGCGTCGACTCCGCCGTTGCGGCGACGTTGATCCACCGCGCCATAGGCGACCAGCTTACCGCGATCTTCGTCGATACCGGCATGCTGCGCCAGGGGGAGCCTGAGCAAGTCGTCGAGACGTGTCGCCGAGTGCTCGGCATGAAGCTCGTCGCGGTCAACGCGATCGAGGAATTCCTGGCCGCCCTGGGAGGCGTGACCGATCCGGAGCACAAGCGGATGATCATCGGCGAGAAATTCGTCCGGGTCTTCGAGCGCGAAGTGAGGCGAGTCGAACAGGCGGTGGGACGCGAAGTCCGCTTTCTGGCGCAGGGAACGCTATACCCCGACGTGATCGAATCGCGCGGGCCCGAGCGGCAGCAAGCCGCGAAGATCAAGACGCACCACAACGTCGGCGGGCTGCCGCCCGATATGAAGCTCGAGCTGGTCGAGCCGCTGCGCTACCTGTTCAAGGACGAGGCGCGCGCCGTCGGCGCGGCGCTGGGGCTGCCGGACTCCATCGTCTGGCGCCAGCCGTTCCCCGGCCCGGGCCTGGCCGTGCGGGTGATCGGCGAGGTCACGTGGGAGCGGCTCGAGACGCTGCGCGCCGCCGACGCCATCGTGCGCGAGGAAATCGATCGCGCCGGTCTGAGCTTCGCCGTCGCGCAGGCATTTGCCGTCCTCCTGCCGGTGCGCAGCGTCGGCGTGATGGGCGACGGGCGCACCTACGCCGACGTCGTCGCCGTGCGCGCGGTGACGACCGAGGACTTCATGACCGCCGACTGGGCGCGCCTTCCGTACGACGTCCTCGCGCGCATCGGCAGCCGCATCGTCAACGAAGTACAGGGCGTCAACCGCGTGGTGTACGACGTGTCGTCCAAGCCGCCGGCGACGATCGAGTGGGAGTGAATACGCTTGGGATAGGGGCGGTGTCTCCGACCCACCCCTTAACGAGACCTGCACTCAGAGATTCAGCGGATCAGAGGCCCACGCCTAGCCGGGGCAAGAGGTGAATCAATATGACCTGGAACTTAGAAGAGTTGCGAAATCTGTGCGCGGCAAAAGGCCTACCAGATTCAACAGTCTATCAGAATGCCTTGTACTGGAAACTACAACGAGCTGACTTTCACAAAAAGCAGTCAGAAACGATATGGAGTAATCTGTTTTCCGCCCACCAAGAACTGCAAATTTATGGAGAAGAATGGATTCAAGCTCAGTTTGCCTATGAGTCACATGTTGAAGCGGCTATGCAATCTTTACATTCGATGGCCGATATTTTGGCACAGATTATCAACCAAGCGATATTAAACGGTGCCCTACTCGAAGACGAAGTATCCTTCAGTGGTGTCCTTGATAGACTTAAGTGTCCGTATTCAGCACATCGTGGACACCTTGGGTGTTACGGGCCGAATTGTTTGGAGGTGTAAGGCTGGAATAAATGGCGGGCTGCCGACCTGGAAAACGGGCTGCGCGGGCATGGGCGCAACCCGTGAGAGGAAAGGGCAGCCGCCCTTCAATCGTGGTCAATCTCGGCGATAGCCTTGCGCAGGGTGCTCTCATCCAAGACCTGTTTCTGGTCAATCAAGCCCGCCATGAGGGCGGTGGTGCACACTTGATTGATGCGGCGCGGAATGCCTTTGGTGTATTCGAAGATGCGCTGCAGGGCATCGTCAGTGAAGAGCGTACCGGCCTTGTACCCGGCGACCTGCGCCTGATGCTTGACGTAGCCGATCGTCTCCTGCAAATCGAGTGGGGCGAGGTGATAGCGCACCGCCAGGCGTTGGTTGAAGGCCTCGTGGATCGTGAGCTGGAGGGTGCGGCGCAGATCGGGATGGCCGACCAGCACCAGCGTGGCGAGGGACTGACTGTCCATCTTGTCGCTAAACAGCAAGCGTAACGGTTCGAACATGGGCTGGGTCAGGAGATGCGCTTCGTCGAGGACAATGACGGGGGCGCGATGCTTGGTGGCGCTGAGGTCGTCCAGCGCGGAGCGGATGCGCGCGACCAGGCGGGGTTTGCTGAAGGGCGGCTCGACGCCGAGTTGCAGCAAGAGATCGCGATACAGACCGGTGAGGCCGGTCGTCGGATTGGTGAGATACACGACGAGGTAGCGA
>DATEUJ010000017.1:0-77750 GCA_035283185.1 Anaerolineae bacterium
GAGGATTTCATCTGGCAGCGGCGCATCGAAGTCTTCCGGCACACGAAACTCCCCGGCGCATAAGGCGTATGGTCGCAGGCTTGCTCCGTTGTGTGCCACGTTGCCTGTCGAACGCAGTAAGCAGATCACCATCGTTCTCCAATCAGCCGCTGATGCGTCTGCCGCATGCAGAGATCCATCACGACTTCCAGGCCGGCGGCTCTCGCCTTCTGCGCCGCAGCGTCGTGGCGGATTCCCTCCTGCATCCACACGACCTTCGCGCCGATCTGAATCGCTTCGTCGACGATCGGCGCCACGTCCTCCGGCCGCCTGAACACCTGCACGACGTCCACCTTGTCCGGAATGGAGGCGAGATCGGGATACGCCTTCTCGCCGAGTATTTGATCGGCAGTCGGATTGACGGGGATAATGCGATAGCCCTGCCGCTTCAGGTACTCCGCCACGCCGTAACTCGTCTTGTCCGGATTAGACGACAGGCCCGCCACGGCGATCGTGTGGGACGTCTCGAGTATGCGCTTGAGCTGATCGTCGTTCATTCGTTTATCCCCGTTTGAGTTGAATAGGCAGCCTGACCTGGAAGCGCGTCTCGCCCGGCTGCGACGTGACGGTGATGCGGCCCATGTGTCTCTGCACGACGTTGTAGGCGATGTTCAGGCCCAGTCCCGTGCCGACGCCGGGCGGCTTGGTCGTGAAGAACGGCTCGAAGATGCGCGATTGGATGTGCGGCGGGATGCCCGGCCCGCTGTCGGCGATCTCGACGACCACGTGCCCGTCGTCGGCGTACGTGCGTATCGTCAGCTCGCCCTGACCCTGCATCGCGTCGATCGCATTGTCGATGATGTTGGTCCAGACCTGGTTCAGCTCGCTGCCGTAGGCCTCGATGCGCGGCAGGCCGGCGTCGTAGTCGCGCCGGACTCGCACGCCCTGCTTGAGCTTGTGCCGCAGGATCACCAGGGTGTTATCGAGACCCTGGTGCACGTCGACGTCCTGGACCGGCGCCTGGTCGAGAAACGAGTACGACTTCACCGCCCCGACGATTTCCGATATGCGCTCCGCGCTCCGGCCGACTTCGTCGAGCAAGGCGTAGACCGAGGAACCGACTCCCAGCCACGGCGCGATCACCGATAACTGGTCGTCGGCGAAAGTATCGGCGAGGGTCTGCAACGCGTCGAAGTCCCAGCCGAACGTCACGAGTGTGGGCGCCAGCTCCCAGGCCCGATCGATCCCGCGATCCTCCAGCCACGCCTGCGCGTCGGACTCGCGATCGCCGCGCGCCAACGGGTCGAGGTCGACCGGCGCGGCCACGCTCTCGGCCAGCGTCGCGCGCAGATTCTGAACCCGGGCGATCTGCTCGTCGGACAGCGCGCAGGCGTCGAGCGCCAGCGTCCATCGCTCCCACTCGGCGAGCGTATCCCTCAACTGCGCGACGCCGCGCCGCGCGGCTGCAGCCGGATTGTTCAGCTCGTGCGCCAGGCCGGCCGCCAGCGTGCCCAGGCCGGCCATCTTCTCTTGCTGCCGCAGCAGCGCCTCGTTCGTCCGCAGGCGCTGGGATACGGTGCGCAAGATGGCGAGCGCCGCCGTCGAGCTGCTCGACAGAAGCTGCACGAAAGCATCCTGCGGCACCTTGAGGAGACGGCTGTCGTGCAGCGCGCGCACCGTCGCCGAGCGAGGCGCGCGGTCGAGCAGGGCCATCTCGCCGAGCACTTCGCCCGGCGCGCGCACGGCGATGGTTATGTTCTGCGGTCCCGACCGCTTGCTGATCTCGAACTCGCCATCCACGATGATGTACAAATCGCCGGCCGGATCGCCTTCTCGTATCAGTATCTCGCCGGCCGGAAAGGAAACCGGCTCCGTCTTCTGATAGAGCCAGTCGAGGTCGGCGTCGGACAGGCCGGCGAGCAGCGGCAATCGCCGCAAGAACTCAATACTCATGTTTTTTCACCGCGAAGACGCGAAGAACGCTAAGCCTAATTTCCGCAGTTCCCGCCCTGCTCCCGCCGGATGATCAATCCGGCGGTCTGGGAGCGGCGGATTGATCATCCGCCGCGAGCGCGATCCAAAGTGAGCACAAGGTGCGCAATCTGGGCCAAGATTCTTACAGCGTCTGTAAGTATTGGTGAATCATCGCCACTGCGACGCCACCGTCGCCGGTTGCCGACGCGACGCGGTGATTCGTGCCGAAGCGGACGTCGCCCGCGGCGAAGATGCCGGGCACGCTGGTCTCCATCATGTACGGGTCGCGCGCGAGCGGCCAGCCTTTGGGTGGCTTGCCGTCCTGCAGGAGGTCCGGCCCGGTGAGCACGTAGCCTTTCGGGTCGCGCAGCACCAGGTCGGCGACCGGATCGCTCTGGGGCTTGACGCCGATGAACACGAACAGCGCCGTGCCGCGCAGCGTCTGCACTTCGCCGGTCACGTTGTTTTGGACGACGACCTCTTCGAGTTTGCCCTGGCCGTGGACTTCGACGAGGTCGGTATTAAGCATCAGCTCGATCTTCTCGTCCTGCCGCATCGCATCGACGAGGTACTGCGAGGCCGTCGGCGCCGGGCCGCGGATCAGGACGGTCACCTTGCGCGCGAAGCGGCTCAAGAACAGCGTACCCTGCGCCGCCGAGTTCGCCCCGCCGATGACGAAAACATCCTGACCGGCGTAGAAGAACGCCTCAGTGTACGCCGCGCCGTAATAGATACCCGTGCCGGTCAACTCCGCCGCGCCCGGCATTTTCAGGATATTGAACGACGCGCCGCACGCCAGCAGCACGGCGTGGCAACTGATCTCCGCGCCGTCGGAGAGCGTGACGACGCGATAGATGTCTTGCACGCGCACGCGCACCGCTTCCTGCGCCGACAAGAGCTCGGCCCCGAATCGACGGGCCTGCGTCACCGCGCGCCGCGCGAGATCGCCGCCCGACAGCCCGGAAGGGAAGCCCAGGTAGTTCTCGATCTTGGGGCTGCGTCCGGCCTGCCCGCCCGGCGCCTGCCGCTCGATGATCAGGCACTTCAGCCCGTCCGAGCTGGCGTAGACGGCCGCCGCCAGGCCGGCCGGGCCGGCGCCGACAATGATGAGATCGTAGAAACGCCAGGCGGCGCGCGTCTGCAATCCGACTTTCTCGGCAAGCTCTCGGATCGACGGCCGCGCCAACACTGCGCCATCGGGGAAGAGCACGGTGGGAATGACGAGCTGGCCGTCCGTGCACGATTCGACCAGCCCGCGCGCCTTCTCGTCCTTCTCCACGTCGAGCCATTGGTAGGCGATCTGGTGCTGCGACAGGAAGTCTTTGACCTGGTGCGAGGCAGCCGACCACATCGTGCCGGCTACGCGAATGCCCTCGAAGGGCAGGCGCGCGTGCGCCTTCCAGTCGTCGAGCAAATCGTCGAGCGTGGGATACAGTCGTTCTTCAGGCGGGTCCCACGGCTTCAGGAGGTAGTAGTCGAGCGCGGTGCGGTTGATCGCGTCGATCGCCGCCTGCGTGTCGGCGTAAGCGGTGAGCAGGACGCGCTTCGCATCAGGATAGAGGGTGCGGGCCTGTTCGAGGAACTGCACGCCGGGCATGTGCGGCATGCGCTGATCGGCGAGGAACAGCGCCACCGTCTCGCTGCGCCGCTGCAACTGCTCGAGCGCGCCCAGCGCCATCGCGCCGGATTCGGCTTTCAAGATGCGGTAATCGCGCCCGTATTGCTTGCGCAGGTCGCGCTCGACGGCATTGAGCACGGCCGGTTCGTCGTCGATGGTGAAGATGACTGGTTTCGCCATTCTACTCCCTGGACAGTACCTCGCTTAGCCCGGATTTCGCACCTTGCGCTCAGTTTTGGCGGCGCTCGCGGCGGATGATCCATCCGCCGCCTTCAGATGGGCGGGCATGGGGATGCCCCGCCTACGTTTTCGGATAGGGTCTTAACGGGCTGCACCTGCCAAGAGTATGCGCCAAACCGGGCAAGCTGTCAACCTGTTGGTTCGGTGTGCACGCAAAACATGTCAGGCCGGACGTAGGGCGGCTTTCCGCGCAGCGTGCCGCCAATTTGCGGCGCGTATGGAAACGCGCCCTACGGTTGATGACAACCTTTGCGTGCACACGTTGGTTCGCGGATTCTTGACAGTCCCTGTCAAGTCGGGTAGAATCCGCTGCGTCGAGGGCCTGTGGCTCAGCTGGGAGAGCGCTGCAATCGCACTGCAGAGGTCGAGGGTTCGAATCCCTCCAGGTCCATTGGGCAGTGGGCAGTAATCAGTAATCAGTTATCAGTTGTCAGTCGTCAGTTGTCGGTTATCAGCGAACACTGATTACTGCCACAGTGGTTACTGTTCACTGAAAAGGGCCCATAGCGCAGTTGGGAGCGCGTCTCAATGGCATTGAGAAGGTCGAGGGTTCGAATCCCTCTGGGTCCATGATTGAGAAACCGGGTTTATCGCAGAAACCCGGTTTCGGTAAAATGCGACGAACGGGAGCAGTAGGCCGCCCTCGCAGAGAGCCGCGTGAAAGGGTGCAAGCGCGGCCATGCGCCGACGAGGGGCGCACCAGGCCGAACTCGCCCGGGAGCACCGACGGTGAAACAAGTAGCCGGCGGCGGGTGGTTCCGTTAAAGACTCAAGAGCGGCTCGCGAACGTGCGACGCACCTGCGAGGTGCGTCGCACGTGAAAGAGCAAGCAGGGTGGTACCACGGAGTTCCCTTCGTCCCTGGAGATGGAGGGGATTTTTGTTTACGGTGTCAACGGATAAGCAACGAATCAACGGATACATATCGCTGACTCGCTGACTCGCCGATTCGTTTTTGGAGTAGAGATAATGACTGATAAATACATCCCCCAAGACATCGAGCCTAAGTGGCAGCAGAAGTGGGAGGCCGATAGGCTGTATCGCGCGCCGATCGACCTGGCGCGCCAGAAGTTCTACTTTCTGACGATGCTTCCCTATCCCTCAGGCGAGCTGCACATCGGCCACTGGTACGCGATGACGCCGTCCGACGCGCGGGCGCGCTACCTGCGCATGCGCGGCTACAACGTGATGTTCCCGATCGGCTTCGACGCGTTCGGCCTGCCCGCCGAGAACGCCGCGATTAAGCGCGGCGTCCATCCCAAAGAGTGGACGTACGCGAACATCGGCCGCATGCGCCAGCAACTGCGCTCGATGGGCGCGATGTGGGGCTGGGAGCGCGAGGCTGTGTCGAGCGATCCCGAATACTACCGGTGGACGCAGTGGTTCTTCATCCAGTTGTTCAAGCACGGGCTGGCCTACAAGAAGATGTCGCCGGTCGACTGGTGTCCGCACTGCAACACGACGCTGGCGCGCGAGCAGGTGTGGGGCGAGGATCGCCACTGCGAGCGCTGCGACACGCCGGTGATCAAGAAAAGCCTGGATCAATGGTACTTCAAGATCACGCAGTACGCCGAGGAGCTGCTGGACTTCTCCAAGATCGACTGGCCGGAGCGCGTGAAGGTGCTGCAAACGAACTGGATCGGCCGCAGCCAGGGCGCGCAGGTCAGTTTTCCAGTCATCAGTAAACAGTCATCAGTGGTCAGTGATCAGTCATCAGTGAACACTGACCTACTGACAACTGATCACCTTATCACTGTCTTTACGACCCGGCCCGACACGCTGTGGGGCGCCACCTTCATGGTGCTGGCGCCCGAGCATCCGCTCGTCGAGAAACTGACGGCGCCGGATCGCAAGGCCGAGGTCGAAGTCTACGTCGCCGAAGCGACGCGGCAGACCGACATCCAGCGCGAATCGACCGAGAAGGAGAAGACCGGCGTGTTCATCGGCGCGCACACGACCAACCCGGTCAACGGCGCGAAGATCCCGATCTGGATCGCCGACTACGTGCTGATGACGTACGGCACCGGCGCGATCATGGGAGTGCCTGCGCACGACGCGCGCGACTTCGCCTTTGCGACGAAGCACAACCTGCCGATCCCGGTCGTCATCGCGCCGCCGAATTGGGACGGCCGGCCGTTGAAAGAAGCCTACGACGGCCCGGGCGCGATGGTCAACTCCGGCCTCTTCGACGGCACGCCCGTGCCCGAGGGCATACAGAAAGTCATCCGCTGGCTGGAAGAGAAAGGCGTCGGCAAGGGCGCGGTCAACACCAAGCTGCACGACTGGCTGATCAGCCGCCAGCGCTATTGGGGCGCGCCGATCCCGATCATTTACTGCCCCGAGCACGGGCAGGTTCCCGTGCCCGAGGATCAACTGCCGGTGCTGCTGCCCGACGACGTCGAATGGAAGCCGACCGGCGAAAGCCCGCTGAAGCTGCATCCGACCTGGGCACAGACGACCTGCCCGGTGTGCAGCCGGCCCGCCACGCGCGACACCGACACGATGGACACGTTCATGTGCTCGTCGTGGTATCAGTATCGTTACCTCAGCCCACAGTATGAGCCAGGCGCGTGGGATCCGAAGGAGTACGACTACTGGATGCCGGTCGATTGCTACACGGGCGGCATCGAGCACGCCACGATGCACTTGATCTACACGCGCTTCTTCACCAAGGCGCTGCGCGATATGAAGCTCGTCCGCGACGACGAGCCGATGCTGCAACTGCGCAACCAGGGCGTGATCCTCGGCGAGGACTCGGAAAAGATGTCGAAGAGCCGGGGCAACGTCGTCGCACCGGACGAGCTGGTCGAGCGCTACGGAGCCGACGCGGTGCGCGCCTACCTGATGTTCTTCGCCGAGTGGAACAAGGGCGGGCCGTGGAGCAGCACCGGCATCGAGGGCACGGCGAGGTGGGTGAATCGCGTCTGGAATATTGCACTGCCGGGCGGTAGTCAACAGTCATCAGTCATCAGTGATCAGTTATCAGTGAGCGGTGATCAGTTGTCGGTGAGCAGTGATCGGTCAGAACAGGATGCCAGAGCACTGCGCCGTGCTACCCATAAGACCATCAAGAGAGTAACCGACGACTTCGAGGACTTCGAGTTCAACACGGTCGTGTCGGCGCTGATGGAGATGACGAACGCGCTGGTCAAGCATCGCGCGACGAGCGAAGGCACACCCGCCTGGGAAGAGGCGATCAAGACGCTGCTGCTGCTGACGGCGCCGGTCACGCCGCACCTCGCCGAAGAGCTGTGGGCGCGGCGCGGGCTGCCATACTCGATCCACCGGCAGGCGTGGCCGGAGTACGACGCCGCTGCGGCGGCCGAAGAGACGATCACGCTGGTCGTGCAGGTCAACGGCAAAGTGCGCGATCGCATCGAAGTGACCCCGGACATCGGCGAGGAGGAAGCGAAGGCGCGGGCGCTGGCAACTGACGGCGCGATACGGTACATGGACGGCAAGACGCCGAAAAAAGTGCTCTACGTGCCTCGAAGGTTAGTAAATATTGTCGTGTGAGGCGCAGGCGCCCCCCGCCGCGTGACCTGACGGTGGGAGCGCCTGGTTTCTGGGGCGGGGCACAAGTGTTTGGCAGCCTGATCCCCTACGTCGTTCGTCCCGGGCCGACATCCGCCTCTAGTCCGTTGACGCCGCGCGTAATCGGTTCGATCATAGACATGGATACTTCCCAGAACATCTCTCGAACAAGGAGCACATACCATGTCTAATCGTCGTCCAAGCCTCTTCTGGCCGATCCTCCTGATCGGCATCGGGCTTATCCTGCTGCTGAACAACGCCGGGATGCTTCAGGGCAGCCCGTGGGCCGTCCTCTGGCAGTTCTGGCCGGTGCTGTTAATCGTGATCGGGGTGGATATTTTGTTCGGCCGGTCGCCGACCGGACGCATCCTCAGCGCGATCCTGGCGCTGCTGGTCGTCGCCGGCGCGATCGCTCTGATGGCCGTCTCGCCTGCATCCAGGCCGGGCTTTCTCGACTTCTTGCCCGGCCTGAGATTCGGCGGCGAGCTGAAGGCCACGCACATCGAGTACCCGGTGAGCGACATCCAGTCCGCCGACGTCAAGGTCGGTTTCTCGACCGGCAAGAACGAGCTTTACGCGCTGAGCGATTCGACCAGCCTCATCCAGGCCGATCTGAGCCACTACGGCGAGCTGGACGTCTCGTACAGCGAGTCGGGAGGCCGCGCTAACCTGGAAATCGGCGTCGAAAGCGCGTTCTCGGTGGGCATCTTCCAGTCGTCGGAAGAAGAGTGGAATGTCGGCCTGAACCCCAGGGTCGTCTACGATCTCGACCTGAGTCTGGGCGTGGGCGAATCGACGGTTGACCTGACCCGGCTCGAGATGAGCGGCGGCCGCCTCGACGTCGGCGTCGGCCGGACCGAAGTGCGGCTGCCTGACTCGGGGCGATTCACGCTGGCCGTCAACGGCGGCGTGGGCGAGCTGCGCATCATCGCGCCGCGCGACATCGCCCTGCGCGCCGAGGTCGACACCGGCATCGGCTCGTTCAACAACAACTCCCGCATGCGCTCGGTCGGCGACGGCGTGTATCAGACCGAGGGCTTCGCGACGGCCGAGGACGCGATCACACTGATCGTCAACGTGGGCATCGGCTCGGTGACTATTGAAGACGAATGAGTGAAACGTAAAACGTGAAGCGTAAGCCTCACGTTTTACGTTTCACGGTTTACGCTTTATTGCGGAGCAGCATGGCCGATTACAATCCACACGAGATCGAAGCCAAGTGGCTGAAGCGCTGGAGCGAAGCTGACTTGTATCGGGTCGATCTGAATAACGTCAATCGGCCCTTTTACAATTTGATGGAGTTTCCCTACCCGTCCGGCGAAGGGCTTCACGTCGGCCATTTCTACACCTATAGCGGCGCGGATACGTATGGCCGCTATCAGCGCATGATCGGCTACGACGTGTTCCAGCCGATGGGCTTCGACGCGTTTGGCATCCACGGCGAGAACTACGCGCTGCAGCTCGGCGAGAACCCGGCCATCGTCATGCCGCGCAACGTGGCGCGCTTCCGCGAAGAGCAGATCAAGCGCATGGGCGCGGGCTTCGACTGGTCGCGCGAAGTCAACACGGCCGATCCACGCTACTACAAGTGGACGCAGTGGATCTTCGTCCAGTTGTTCAAGGCCGGGCTGGCGTATCGGGCGCAGGCGCTCGTCAACTGGTGTCCCAAGGACCTGACCGTGCTCGCCGATGAGCAAGTGATCGACGGGCGCTGCGAGCGATGCCGCACCGTCGTCGTCAAGCGCGAATTGGAGCAGTGGTTCTTTCGAATCACGGCTTACGCCGAGCGGCTGTTGGATCATTCCAAAGCCGAGTTCACCGAGATTACCAAAACTCTGCAACGCAACTGGATTGGCCGCAGCGAAGGGGCCGAGGTGACCTTCCGGTTAGATCCTTCAGTTCCCCCAGTTCCTTCAGGTCCCTCGCAAGGAACTCAGGGAACTCAAGGAACTCATCAAATTGAGGTGTTCACTACCCGCCCGGACACGCTGTGGGGCGCGACGTTTATGGTGCTGGCCCCAGAACACCCGTTGGTCGCCAGACTGACCACGCCCGACCGTCAGGCGGAAGTCGCAGCGTACGGCGCTGCCGCCGCGCAAAAGAGCGAGATCGAGCGTGAAGACGTGACACGCGAAAAGGCCGGCGTGTTCACCGGCGCGTATGCCGTCAACCCGGTCAACGGCGAGCGCATCCCGATCTGGATCGCCGACTACGTGCTGATACGCTACGGCACCGGCGCGATCATGGCCGTGCCTGCGCACGATCAGCGCGACTTCGAGTTTGCGCGCAAATATGGCCTGCCGATCCGCGTCGTCATCCAGCCGCCTGACCGCCGGCTCGATCCCGACACCCTGAGCGAAGCCTGGCCGCACGAAGGCGTCATGGTCGATTCCGGCCCTCTCGACGGCACACCCGCCGACCAGGCAGTGCAGAAGAGTATCGAATGGCTGGAGGCGAAGGGCATCGGCCATCGCGCGGTGCGCTATCGCCTGCGCGATTGGCTGATCAGTCGCCAGCGCTACTGGGGTCCGCCGATCCCGATGATTTACTGTGACGAGGACGGCTGGCAGCCGGTGCCCGACGATCAACTGCCCGTCCAATTACCAATTACCAATAATTTCCGTCCCACCGGCACCGGCCAGTCTCCACTCGCTTCGATCCCGGATTTCGTCAATACGACCTGTCCCGTCTGCGGTGAGCCGGCTCGCCGCGAGACCGACGTGAGCGACAACTTCCTTGACTCGGCCTGGTATTTCCTGCGCTACACCTCGACGGAGTTTGACGATCGGGCGTGGGACAGGGATCGGGCCAAGAAGTGGCTGCCGGTCACGCATTACATGGGCGGCATCGAGCATTCGACGCTTCATCACCTGTACGCGCGTTTCATCTGGAAGGCGATGGTCGACCTCGGCCACCTCCCCGCCGAAGTCGGCGACGAGCCGTTCAGGCAATTGCGGCTGCACGGCTGGATCACCCGCGACGGCGCGAAGATGAGCAAGAGCCGGGGCAACGTCGTGAACCCCGACGAGTACGTCCAGCCATACGGCGCCGACGTAATGCGGGGACACGTGTTGTTCATGGGCTCGTATACGGAAGGCGGAGACTGGCGCGATTCGGCGATCGCGGGCATTGCGCGTTTCCACCGGCGCGTGTGGGAGTGGGTCACTCTACAGTCATCAGTGGACAGTGGACAGTTATCAGTGGGCGGTGAGCAGTTGGCAGTGGACGAGGCGAAGGCCCGCCGCGCGCTGCACAAGGCGATTAAGAAGGTAAGCGAAGACATTCCCGCGCTTGGCTTCAACACGGCCATCGCCGCGCTGATGGAAACGCTCAACGTGCTGCGCGAGTGCCGACTATCGGCGTCGACGCACAACGAGATTGCGCGGACTTACGTGCTGCTGCTCGCGCCGATCGCGCCATTCCTGGCCGAGGAATTGTGGGAGCGGCTGGGCGGCCCCTTCAGCGTCCACCGGCAGGCGTGGCCGGAGTTCGATCCGGCGCTGGTGGCGGAAGCGACGATCGTGATTCCGGTGCAGGTCAACGGCAAGCTGCGCGATCGAATCGAAGTGGCAGCCGACGCTGGCGAAGAAGAGATCGTGCAAAAGGCCCTGCTGTCGCCAGGCGTGCAGCGGCACATCGAAGGCAAGCAGGTCGTCAAGACCATCTATGCGGCGGGCAGGTTGCTGAATATTGTGGTAAAGTAATTGTACGAGGAGGCACAAAGATGACCAAGACTGTAACAGCCGTGTTCGATGGACGGGCCTTGCACCCGGATACTCCGCTCGATCTAGAGCCTAACACCCGTTACGTGATTACCGTTCAGGATACCGCATCAGCGATCATAACCGGGAATGCGTGGGACACATTGGAGGCATTGGCCGGCACGATCGAAGCGGAGAGCGACTGGGCCGACGAACACGATCACTATCTCTACGGCACACCTAAACGCCAGCGTGAAGCCGACGTATGAACTGTTCTCGACATCATCGCCGACATCAATTTGAAATACAACGTGTTACTGTCGGTTATCCCTGTTTCGGAGGAGGCTTATCGGCGGGCCAATAGCCCTCTGCTGATCAACGTCCGGCGAGAAGGAGTCCCCGCTTGAACGAGATCGCCTCCCTGATTGAACGAGCGATGAAATATCTTCGCAGCGCCATGTAGGGCGCAGAGCTTCTTGACACCATGCACCCATAGGTTTACAATGCGCAGTTGTAGAGAACACTTAGACGTGCATCGTACTCTCTTTCCCGATCGTAGACAGAGACGCCCACCCATTTACGCACTTCGGACGACGCCCGGGTCGTAGCCGACCTTCTCTCGGCGCATGCAGACCTTGCCCCGCGTCCCCCCGGCGCGGGGGCTTGTGTTTGCCTCTGGCACAGGAGGCATGTATGCGCCATCCCGTCCCCATTGACCGGCAGCAGCGCGAACTAACTGGGCGTGCCGGCCGGCGTCCCCCATGCTCATCTCCGTCCTCTTCGCCTTGACTGCTCCAAGCATCCGTGTATTCCATCATGAATGAACTCGCACTATGTTAGATAGAATCAAGCATTTATTGATCGGTCCACCGCTGCCCACCCAGCAGCTCGGCGAACGAAGACTGAACAAGCTGCGCGCGCTGGCCGCCTTCTCGCCCGACGCGCTGTCGTCCATCGCCTACGCGAATCAGGAAATCTACCTGGGCCTGGTGGTCGCGGGCAGCGCGGGATTGGCCCTGTCGCTTCCGATCGGGCTGGCGATCGCGACGCTCCTGGTCATCGTCGCCCTGTCGTACTTCCAGACGATTCATGGCTACCCGTCCGGCGGCGGATCGTACATCGTCGCTCGCTCGAACCTCGGCACGCTGCCAGGCCTGATCGCCGCGACGGCCTTGCTGATCGACTACGTCCTCACGGCGGCGGTCAGCCTGACGGCGGGCGTGGCGGCGATCGCCTCGGCGTTTCCGGCGCTGTGGCCGCACCGCGTACTGCTGGCGGTCGTGCTGCTCGGCATCATCACCGTCCTCAACCTGCGCGGGCTGCGCGAGACAGGCACCGTGATGGCGGTTCCGGTCTATCTTTTCCTGCTCACCTTTTTTGCCACGCTGATCCTCGGCTCGCTGAAGCTTTTTGCAGAAGGACCCGGATCGCTGGCCTCCGCCGCGCCGCCGCCTGCTCAGACATTGACGGCGTTTCTCGTGATGCACACGTTTGCGGCAGGCTGCACGGCGCTGACCGGCATCGAGGCGATCAGCAACGGCGTGCCTGCATTCTACCCGCCAGAAGCGAAGAACGCCGGCCGGACGCTGCTCGTCATGGCTGTACTGATGGGTCTTCTGTTCGTCGGCAGCGTCGGCCTGACACAGACCCTGGCCGTCGTGGCTGCCCCTGAAGAGACGATCCTCTCGGCGCTCGCGCGAAGCATCCTGGGCCGCGGCCCAGCCTATCTACTCGTCCAGGTCGCGACCATGTTGATCCTGGCGGTGGCGGCCAACACCAGTTTTGCGGGCTTTCCGCGCGTGGCAGCACTGCTCGCCGCCGACGGCTTCCTGCCGCGCCAGTTCACCGGACTCGGAGACCGGCTGGTGTTCGCCAACGGCATCTTCGCGCTCTCGGCGGCGACGGCGTTTCTTATCGTCGTCTTCGGCGGCGACACCCATGCACTCGTGCCGCTGTTCGCCGTCGGCGCATTCCTCGCTTTTACGCTCTCACAGACCGGCATGGTCATTCACTGGCGGCGCGAGCAGGGAGGGCACTGGCGGCTGAAACTTCTCGCCAATGGCGGGGGCGCGGTGGTCACTGGCGTCGCGCTGACGATCATCGGCGTCAGCAAGTTTGCCGAGGGCGCGTGGATCACGTTCGCCGTCATCCCGATCACCGTTGCCATCTTTCTCAAGATCCACGCCCATTACCAGGAAGTCCGTAAGGAGCTGTCGCTGCGCGGGCTGCCGCCGTCGATCAAACCTTTTCCGCAGCCGCGCATCGTCGTGCCGATCTCGGGCGTGCATCGCGGCATGGTCGACGCGATTGCATTCGCCCAGTCGGTCTCGAAAGACGTGACGGCGGTCTACATCGAAATGGAGCCGGGCAGCGGCGAGCGCATCCGCGAGACGTGGAAACATTGGTGGCCCAACGTCCCGCTGGTCATCCTGCCCTCGCCGTACCGATCGCTCGTCGGGCCGCTGCTCGATTTTCTCGACCAGACAGACCGGGAACACAACGACGGCCAGATCGCCACCGTCGTGCTGCCCGAATTCGTCCCGGCCAAATGGTGGCACGGGCTGCTGCACAACCAGTCAGGCTGGCTGATCAAAGTGGCGCTGCTGTACAACCGGCGGAGGCTCGGTTTTCAACGCGCGATCATCGACGTGCCATATCATCTTCGCCGCTGATCGTCGGCTGACGTCCTGCGAAGCCGTCCTAAAGGTGACATTCCACGCCACACCGTATCCTCATATGGTCAGATTCCGCGCTTCGCAATGTCAGGCATTTCTCTTGACACGTCCGGCGAGCGGATATAGAATGCGCGTTGGACGAGAAAACATATGGACGATTGCCTTTCTCTCGATCCGGATCATAAACAGAGACCTCGGTCTTTTCCGCGCGATGGATGATGCCTGGGTCAGGACTCTGCTGACCTGATCGGCCAGCGCAGGGTGGCGCCTGCCGGCCCCCGCGTCCTCCTCGGCGCGGGGTCTTGTGTTTGTCTCTGACGTTTGCGAGGCAGGTATGCGCCATCCAGTTCCACTCCAGCCACTGCGCATACAGCTCTTCGTTTTGCACCGCGCCACGGCGCCGGCCGTCGCGCCACGCGCTCGCGTGCCGACGGCGCATCGCGCCCGCGATCACGTGCCGCTAGAACCTCCATTTCAATCTGGGCGGTGAGTCTGCCCGAGGCGTGGCCGCAAACCACGGTGTTCTGTCGTGGCGCACACTGGCACATGGAAACGAAAGAGGGAGGTTCCCATGATCACTATCCTGAAGAGAGCTGAGCACGGTCTTGAAACGATTCAGGAGATCGTGCCCGGATGCTGGATCAATGTCGTCGATCCCGGCCCTGACGAGATCGCCCGCCTGCAGGCGAACGTGGACGCGCCGGCCGACTTCGTGACGTACCCGCTCGACCTCGACGAGCGTGCCCGGACGGAAAAGGATAACGGCGCGACGCTGATCATCCTGCGCGTGCCGCATTTCCAGGGCGCCGCCGCCGATGTCCCTTACACGACGGTGCCACTCGGCATTATCCTCACCGACAAGCTGATCGTGACCGTGTGCAAAGCGGAGAACGGCATCATGCGCGACCTGATCGGCGGACGCGTGAAGAACCTGTCGACCGCCAAGCGCAATCGCTTTGTGCTCTACCTGCTGCTCGGCACGGCGAACGCCTACCTGAGCGACCTGCGCGAAATCAACAAGGCCGTCGACGCGCTGGAGGACAGGCTGCAGCACGCGCAGCGCAACGAGCAGTTGATGGCGCTGCTCAAGGTTCAAAAGAGCCTGGTGTACTTCACGACGGCGCTGAAGTCCAACGAGCTGGTGCTGCAGCGCCTGCAGCGAAGCCGGCTGTTCGAGATGTATCCCGAAGACGAAGACCTGCTCGAAGACGCGCTGACGGAGACACAGCAGGCGATCGAAATGACGAACATCTCCAGCAGCATCTTAAGCCAGATGATGGACGCTTTCGCCTCGATCATCTCGAACAACCTCAACGTCGTGATGAAGTTCCTGGCTTCGATCACGATCCTGCTCAGCATCCCGACCATCGTCACCGGCCTGTACGGCATGAACGTCTCCCTGCCGGGGCAGGACGCAGGCTATGCCTTCTTGATGGTGCTCGGCATCGCCTTCGGCATTTCGCTGATCATCGCTGTCATCTTCTGGAAGAGAGACTGGTTCTAAGGTTATGTCGGCTGCCCGCTACGCAATCGCCTTCACGGAAGGGAAGGCGCGCTTCAACTATCGCGTCGTCGGCTGTGTGCTGCACGATCGTCGCGTTCTGCTGCATCGAGCCGAGCGAGATGACTTCTGGGCCTTGCCAGGCGGGCGCGGCGAGCTGCTGGAGCCTTCGGCCGAGACGCTCAAGCGCGAGATGCGCGAGGAGCTTGGCGTCGAGGCGCAGGTGGAACGGCTGCTGTGGGTCGTCGAGAACTTCTTCGAATACGACGGGCTGGCCTTTCACGAGGTCGCGCTGTATTACCTGATGTCGTTCCGGCCCGGCTGCCCTTTGTACGGCCGGCCCGTCTTCGATGGCGACGAGGAGGGTGTTCACCTGATTTTTCAGTGGCATCCGGTCGACCAGCTCGAAGGCGTTCGCCTGTTTCCGACGTTTCTTCGCACTGCGCTGAAGTCGATCCCCGACGGCGTCGTCCACGTCGTGCATACCGATGTCGACGAGTGAGGATTCGCCCGTTGTGTTACAATCCTGCCCGGTGAAGCTCGTCGTCCAGATACCGGCGTACAATGAAGAAGGCACGATCGGCGACGTGATCGACGCGGTCCCGCGCCGCATGGAGGGCATCGATCAGGTCGAAGTGCTCGTGATGGACGACGGCTCGGTCGATCGCACCGTCGAGGCAGCGCGCGCACACGGCGCGGATACCATCCTCGGTCACGGTCACCATCGCGGCCTGGCGGCAACGTTCCAGGCCGGCCTGGACGCATCACTGCGCCTGGGCGCCGACATCGTCGTCAACCTCGACGCCGACCTTCAATATCCGCCGGATCAGATTCCCGCGCTCATCGCGCCGATTCTGTCCGGCCGCGCAGACATCGTCATCGGCGATCGGCGCGTGGATCAGGTCGAGCATTTTTCTCCCCTCAAGCGATTTCTTCACAAACTCGGTTCGTGGGTGGCGCGGCGGGCATCGGGCACCGAAGTGCCCGACGCGCCCAGTGGCTTTCGCGCCTACAGCCGCGAGGCTGCGCTGCGCCTGTTCGTGACGACCGACTTCTCGTACACGCTCGACAACCTGATTCAGGCCGGCCGGCGCGGGCTGGTCGTGGCGCATATCCGGGTGCGCACCAATCCGACGCGTCCCTCGCGCCTGCATCGCGGCAACTGGAACTTCGTCAAGCGCCAGGGCGCGACGATCGTGCGCGCCTACGCCACCTACGAGCCGCTCAAGACGTTCTTCTACCTGTCGCTGCCATTCTTCCTGGTTGGCGGTTTCCTCCTCGTACGCATCGTGGTCCGCTACGTGGAACAGGGATTCACGTTACCCGGCAATCTCCAATCGCTCTTTATCAGTTTCGGACTGCTCACCATCGGCTTCCTGATCCTGGTCTTCGGCCTGCTCGCCGATCGCATCGGCGACAACCGTCGCCTGATGGAAGAGATTCTGTACCGGCTGCGCGAGCAAGAAATCAATAGGTCCATGCCCCCTGCAATTCCCCGAGTTCCTTCTGTTTCTCGGGATGCTCCCCAGGAACTCAAGGAACTAAAGGAACTGGAGGGAAACTCCCAGGACAGCGGTTCGATAAAACGTGATGCGTGAAACGTGATCACGTGATCACGTAATCACGTAATCACGTGATCACGTATCAGGGAACTGCGCCCAGCTCGACGAGGCCGTCGAACGCCGAGCCGTAGAATCCCACGTAGGTATCCATCTGCGAAGCCCAGTAATCGGCGACGTGCGCTCCGCGCCCGACGACGAACGTGTTGGGCACGCCCTGCTGATCGAGGATGGCATGCAGCTCGGCCGTCTGCTGCAATGCCCAATCCCTATCGCCCGCGTCGAGGAAGATTCGCGTGCCGCGCAGCGCGCGCACAGCGGCCTGTTCGGTCTGGACGATGTCGATCGGATCGAAGACGGGGCCGGACAGGCTGACCGCCAGCGCCGACGAATGCCCGCCGACGGCCGAGAACAGGTCAGGATTGCGGAACGCGATCTCGAGCGCCCACACGGCGCCGCGCGAGATGCCGCCGATGGCGCGGCCCTCTTTGCTCCCCAGCGTGTTGTAGACCGTGTCGACGTACGGGATCACTTCTTCGATCATGACCTGCTCCCAGGAGCCGGCCCCGCCGCTGGTGTTGCCGTACACGCCATTCACGTCGCCGCGCGGCAGGACGATCATGAATGGCGGCGCACGGCGCGAGACGATTGCTCGATCCAGCGCATCCTTCAAGCCCAGGTCCAGCCAGTGCCGCTCGTCGAAATCCGGGCTGCCGTGCATCAAGTAGGCGACAGGGTAGCGCGTGCGCGTATCGTAGCAGGGTGGGAAGTAGATCGCATACGCGACCTGCCCGCCTGACGCAACTGTGCTGGGAACCTGGCCGCCGTCGACGCGGCCTGTCGTCTCGGCGCAGCCGGGAGTGGGAGATGGCGTCTGAGTAGGCTCCGGCGTCGGGGTCGGCTCTGGCGTTAGCGTGGGGGTCGGTTCAAGTGTGGCGGTCGGTGTCGGTGACGGTGGGAGCTGTGCGACGACGATCGGCTTCGGCGTGCGCGCCAGATCGGCGCATCCGGCCAACAAGACGAGCGCGAGCAGGATCACGGCCCGCGCCAGGTGAAGCGATAATATCACGGCCTATTGCCCTAGCAGAGTCATGAAGTGGATCGACGCTTCGATTCCCCGATAGAAGTTGGGCAAGTAGAACTTCTCGTTGGGAGCATGCAGGTTGTCATCGCTCAGACCCAGGCCCATCAGCACTGTGTCGATGCCGAGCAAATGCTTGAGCGAGGCGACGACCGGGATCGAGCCGCCTTCGCGAATAAACACCGGCCTGCTGCCGAAAGCCTTCTCCAGCGCCGCCGCCGCCACCTTCATCGGCGGGGCATTCCGGTCGATGAGAATGCCCTGCCCGCCGTGCAATGTCTTCGTCTCCACGCGCACCTGCGGCGGCGCGATGCGCTTGAGATGCTCGCCCAGCAGGCGGCTGATTTCGCGATGGTCTTGATCGGCCACCAGGCGGCAACTGATCTTCGCATACGCTTTCGAGGGCAGCACCGTCTTGCTGCCCTCGCCCTGGTAGCCGCCCCAGATGCCGTTGACCTCGAGCGTCGGGCGAGCCGTGATCTGCTCGAGCGCAGAGTAACCCTTCTCACCCCACGTCTCGGCGACGCCAGCCTCTCTCCTGAACTTCTCGTCGCTGAACGGCGTCTGAGACAGCGCCCGGCGCTCGTCGGCGTCGAGCGGGCGAACTTTGTCGTAGAATCCCGGCACAGTGACGCGTCCGTCTCGATCCTTGAGCGAGGCGATCATCTCCGCCAGCGCCTGGATCGGGTTGTAGATCGCCCCGCCGAACGATCCGGAGTGCAGGTCGCCTGCCGGCCCGGTCACCTCGACCTGGATGTACGACAATCCGCGCAGGCCGTAGACGATGCCGGGCAGGTCGGGCCGGGGCATGTGCGAATCGGAAATCAGCGCGAGATCGGCAGCCAGCTCTGGCTTATGCGCCTCGATGAACGGGTCCAGGCTCGGCCCGCCGATCTCTTCCTCGCCTTCGACGAGGAACTTGACGTTGATCGGCAGGCTGCCGGCCGTGCTCATGAGGCACTCGACGGCCTTGACGTGGGCCATGATCTGGCCTTTGTCGTCCGACGCGCCGCGCGCGTACAGGTTGTCTCCTCGCACCACCGGCTCGAACGGTTCCGAATGCCACAGATCGATGGGATCGACCGGCTGCACGTCGTAGTGACCGTAAATCAGCAGGGTTGGCCGGTCGCGGCCAGCGCCCAGCCATTCGGCCAGCACGATCGGATGACCGGACGTCGGGCGCACCTCGGCGCGCGCCAGGCCGATCGACTTGAAATGGTCGGCCAGCCAGGCCGCGGCGCTCTGAATATCCGTCCGGTGATTCGGCTGGGCGCTGATGCTGGGGATAGACAGTAGTTGCTTGAGTTCCGCGAGGTGTTGCTCCCGATGGGAGCGCGCATACTGCAGGGCGTCGCCTGACATATGTTCTCCGCCAACGAGTATGCCCGAGATTATACCGGCAGTCGCGAGGTTGGGCAACGCTCACGCCGGCTGGTGTGCACGCAAGGTTGTCAGGCAATCAGCCGCCCCTTCGACTCCGCAGCGCGCATCCTGAGCGGAACGCAGTGAAGTCGAAGGACACGCGCTGCTCCGCTCAGGGTGCGGCTGACATGTTTTGCGTGCACACAAAGCTACAGGTTGTTTGCCATTTGATTGGAACAGGTTTATAATGAGATTATGATTAAGTCCGCACGGGGGCGGTGATGGTGGATCAGGAAGAGCATTCGGCGAGCGAAAGGAGCGCGCCTCACAACGAAGACCACACGATGCAGCAACTACTCGACCAGCAAGACTTCGCCTTCAAGGAACACAAGCGTGGCGACGCGTTGAACGGCACCATTGTCGGCATCGAAGCCAACGAGATCCTGGTCGACATCGGATCGAAATCCGAAGGTGTGATCAACATTCGCGAGATGGAAGGCGTCCCGACTGAAGTGCTGGCCGAGCTGAAGGTCGGGGACCCGGTGCAGGCCGTGGTGGTTGCGCCGGAGGATCGCAACGGGCGCGTCGTGCTGGCTCTCAGCCGCACACACACCGATCGAGACTGGAGAGAGGCAGAAACGCTCCATAGCTCGCAGCAGGTGTTTGAGGGCGTCGTCGCGGGACACAACAAGGGTGGACTGATCGTCAAGATCGGCAAGGTGCGGGGATTCGTGCCGGCGTCCCAGCTTGTGTCGCGAGGCAGCAGAGGCGAGGGCGGCGAGCCGGGGGCTAACTCGAAGGAAAACCGGCTTGCGGCCTTAACCGGACAAAAGCTGCAGCTCAAGATCATCGAGCTCGACCGCCAGCGCAATCGCCTGATCTTGTCCGAGCGGGCCGCCATGCGCGACTGGCGCAAAACCCAGAAGGAGAAGCTCCTCTCCGAACTCCGAGAAGGCGACGTGCGCGAAGGCCGCGTGATCAGCCTGGCCGAGTTTGGCGCGTTCATCGACCTGGGGGGCGCGGATGGATTGGCGCACCTCTCGGAATTGTCCTGGAAACGCGTCAACCACCCCCGGGAAGTCCTCAAGGTGGGCCAGATCGTGCGGGTGCAGGTCATCCACATCGATCCGGAGCGAAAGCGCATCGGCTTGAGCCTCAAGCGGGTGGAAGCGGATCCATGGTCTCATTTGGAAAGCCGTTACCAGGTTGGGCAACTGGTGGAAGGCACCATCACGAAGCTGGCGAAGTTCGGCGCCTTCGCGCGCATTCAGGGCGATGAGGAAATCGAGGGGCTGATTCATATCTCAGAGCTGTCCGACAGCCATATCGCGCATCCCAAGGAAGTCGTCCGGGAAGGGCAACTGGTCACGCTCCGTATCATCCGCATCGAACCGCACGAGCGGCGCCTGGGGTTGAGCCTGAAACGTGTGGCCAAGGGCGAATATGTCGATTCGGATTGGCAGCGCGGCCTGGCCGAGGCCACAGCCGACGTCGAGCCGGCCACGCCGAGCGCGCCTGAACCCGTGTCGACTGCGACTCCAATACCTGAGCCAGAGCCGCCTGAGAGTGAATCGACTGAGGCGGAATCGACTGAGAGTAGCCCGGAATCCGGCGTAACAGGTGCATAAAAGCCAACCTGTACCCCCATATCTCCCATCACGCTGCAATCGAAAAGCGTGATATATTTCTACAGGACGTCGCGCGCGAACGCCGGCCGACGTTCCCATTATCTAACCGATGTCTGAACAATCTCGATCTCTGCAAGGGACGGAGATCGGGATGGAGGTTTGAAGTGACCAACAAGCTCGATCGCTTCACCCAGCGCGCCCGCCGTGTCCTGACCTACGCTCAGGAAGAGGCCGAACGTCTCAACCACAACTACATCGGCACCGAGCACCTCCTGCTGGGGCTGATGCGCGAGGAGAGCGGGGTTGCCGGGCGCGTCTTGCGCAACTTGGGAGTGCAGCCGCCTCGCGTCATGGAGATGGTGGAGCGCATTACGGGGCCTGGCCGCCGCACCCCGTTCAGCAAAATCGATCTGACGCCGCGCACCAAGCGGGTGATTGAGCTGGCAGTGGAAGAAGCGCGCCGCATGAATCACCACTACATCGGCACCGAGCATCTGATGCTGGGGCTGGTTCGACAGGGTGATGGTGTGGCGATGGACATTCTCCGGCAGTTGGGCGTGACGCCTGAACAGATTCGCCGCGAGCTGACCAAAGAGCTTCAGGATGGCGCGCAGAGCTACACGGCCAGCCGCGAGTCCAGGGCCCAGCAGAAAAAGGACCGCGCGAAGACGCCGCTCGTGGATCAACTGGCGACCGACCTGACGGCTGCCGCCGAGGAAGGCAAGCTCGATCCGGTGATCGGGCGACAGACGGAAATCGAGCGCGTCATTCAGATTCTGTCCCGCCGCACCAAGAACAATCCGGCGCTCATCGGCGAGCCGGGCGTGGGCAAGACAGCCATCGTCGAAGGGTTGGCCCAGCGCATCGTCAACGGCCAGACGCCCGAGTCGCTGCTGGGCAAGCGCGTGCTGCAACTGGACGTCGGCTCGCTGGTCGCCGGCACCATGTATCGCGGCCAGTTTGAAGAGCGCCTCAAGCGCGTCATCGAAGAACTCAAGAACTCCGACGCCATCCTGTTCATCGACGAGGCCCACATGCTAGTGGGCGCCGGCGCGGCGGGCAGCGCCATCGACGCGGCCAATATCCTCAAGCCGGCGCTGGCACGCGGCGAATTGCAGTGCATCGGCGCGACCACGCTCAACGAATACAGAAAGTACATCGAGAGCGACGCCGCCCTGGAGCGCCGTTTTCAACCCGTCCTGGTCGACGAGCCGACGATCGACGAGACGATCGAAATCCTCAAGGGCATTCGCGAGCGCTACGAGCAGCACCACAAGCTGCGCATCACGGACGCGGCGTTGGAGGCAGCCGCCCGGCTGGCGGTGCGCTACATCCCCGATCACTTCATGCCGGACAAGGCCATCGACCTGATCGACGAGGCGTCGTCGCGGGTGCGCATGTACAAGGCGCCGCAGACGAAAAGCCTGCAGGAGGCGCACGGCGAGCTCAAGGCCATTCGGAAGGAAAAAGAGCGCGCGCTGGAGGAGCGCCGTTACGACGACGCGGCCGATCTGCGCAATCACGAGGAAGACCTGATGGAGCAGATCGAGAGACTCCGCACCAACTGGGATAGCAGCGACCAGGTGGCGATGGTCACGCCCGAGGACATCGCCGAGATGGTGAGCATGTGGACGGGCATCCCGGTCACGCGCATCGCCGGCACGGAGTCGGAGCGGCTGCTGCACATGGAAGACGACCTGCACAAGCGCATCGTGGGCCAGCAGGAGGCCATCGAGGCGATCTCGAAAGCCGTGCGCCGGGCGCGCGCCGGGTTGAAGGACCCTCGGCGGCCGATCGGCTCATTCATGTTCCTCGGCCCGACCGGCGTCGGCAAAACCGAATTGGCCAAAGCTCTCGCCGAGCTGATGTTTGGCAGCGAAGACGCGCTGATCCAGATCGACATGAGCGAATTCATGGAGCGGCACAACGTGTCGCGCCTGGTGGGCGCGCCGCCCGGCTACGTCGGTTACGACGAAGCCGGCCAGTTGACCGAGACGGTCCGTCGCCGCCCCTACTCGATTGTCGTCTTCGACGAGATCGAGAAGGCTCACCCCGAAGTTTTCAACATGCTCCTCCAAATCCTGGAGGAGGGCCACCTCACCGACGCGCGCGGCCGCAAAGTGAATTTCCGCAACACGATCATCGTCATGACCAGCAACATCGGCGCGGACCTCATCCAGCGGCAGACGTCGATCGGATTCAACATCAAGCGTGACGAGCATCAGGAAGCGAACCTGGCGTACGCAGAGATGCGCAAGAAGCTGACCGAATCGCTGAAGCGCACCTTCCGGCCCGAGTTCATCAACCGCCTCGACAGCGTGATCGTTTTCCGCGCGCTCAGCAAAGAGGAAATCAAGGAGATCGTCGGCCTGGAGCTGATCAAGGTTCAGGATCGCCTGAAGGATCACCGCATCCAGCTCGAGGCGACCGAAGCGGCCAAGGCGCTTCTGGCCGAGAAAGGCTACGACCAGGACTACGGCGCCCGGCCGCTGCGGCGCGTGATTCAGAGCGAAGTGGAGGACAGGCTGTCGGATGGATTCCTGGCCGGCCAGTTCAAGGAAGGCGACACGATCGTGATCGACCTCCTGGAAGGAAACCTCGACTTCCGCCCGGTACGGGCGCCGGAAGCGCCGGTGCTCGAAGAGCCGGTGCTCGCTTAGAGCGCGTCTTAAGACCCGTAGAGCGGGCATCCCTATGCCCGCTGTTGACACTCGCAAATGGAGGAGGGGCTGCTGATGGGCTGGTCGGCAGCCTCTTTTTGTGTACCGGCGAGGCTCGGCGGTGGGCACCGTTTGGTCGAAGTCCAACCGCTGGACATGTTTCCACACACGTACCACATCGAATGCGTCGCGCAGTTCGAGGCGTGAGCCTATCGCCGTGGGGGGATGCCAAATGAAGAGCAAAACACGAACCGTCTTCGTGTGCCAGCAATGCGGATCGACACAACTCAAGTGGATGGGGCGCTGCCCTGACTGCGGCGAGTGGAACTCGCTGGTCGAGATGGCCGAGAGCAAGCCGGGCCGCGGCCGGTCTTCCTCCGGCGCCGATGTGCCGCGATCCGCGCCGGTGCGTCTGACCGACGTCCAGAGCGACGGCCACGATCGCGTTCCGCTGGCGATGAAGGAATTCAGTCGCGTTCTGGGCGGCGGCGTCGTGCCGGGCTGCCTGGTGCTGGTGAGCGGCGATCCGGGGATCGGCAAGACTACCCTGCTGACGCAGGTCGTCGCACAGATGGCCGTGACGCACGGCCCGGCGCTGTACGTGTCAGGCGAAGAGAGCGCGCAGCAGATCAAGATGCGCGCCGATCGGCTGGGGCTGAGCGGCGACCAGCTTTACCTGCTCACCGAGACCGATCTCGACGAGATCATCGTGCAGATCGAAAACATCAAGCCTCGACTGGCCGTCATCGATTCCATCCAGACGGTGTACACCAGCGAACTGACTTCGGCGGCGGGATCGATCTCGCAGGTGCGCGAGTGCGCAGCGCGGCTGCAGGGGCTGGCCAAGCAGAGCGGCACGAGCGTATTCCTGGTCGGGCACGTCACGAAGTCGGGCGCGATCGCCGGGCCGAAGGTGCTGGAGCACATCGTCGATACCGTGCTATACCTCGAAGGGGACCGGCATCACGCTTATCGCTTGCTGCGCTCGACGAAGAATCGCTTCGGAGCGACGAGCGAGGTCGGCGTGTTCGAGATGCGCGGCTCGGGTCTGGTCGAGGTTGCCAATCCCAGCGAGGCATTCCTGGCCGAGCGCCTGCCCGCCGCGCCCGGATCGTCCATCGCGGTGACGATGGAAGGCACGCGCCCGCTCCTGGTCGAGGTGCAGGCGCTGTGCAGCACAAGCGCATTCGGCCTGCCGCGCCGCACGGCGAACGGCGTGGACATGAACCGAATGCTGCTCGTCGCCGCGGTGCTGAGCAAGCGGCTGGGCTTGAAGCTGGGCGATCAGGACATGTTCGTCAACGTCGTCGGCGGGCTGTATATCAGCGAGCCGGCGGCAGACCTGTCGATCGCCGCCTCGATCGCGTCGAGCCTGCGCGACACGCCGGTCGCCGCAGACCTGGCGCTCGTCGGCGAGGTCGGGCTGTCGGGCGAGCTGCGCGCCGTCGGCCAACTGGCGGCGCGCCTGAACGAGGCAGCCAAGCTGGGCTTCCGCCGCGCGCTGATCCCGAAGACATATCGCGTCTCCGAGGGACTCCCGGGCGATATCGAGATCGTCACCGCACGCAGTCTGGGGGAAGCTCTGGCGGTGGCCCTCAAGAAATAAGACTATTCCTCGACGTCGAGCAGGATGAAGAGCACCCCGCGCCCGACACCCGTTTCTGTCTGCGGCTGTTCGGCGGCGAAGGCAATCCCACGCACCGGTTGGAGCAGATCGCAGGCCGGGCATTCCTCCCCGCTGAAGGCAAGCGCGAGCGTCACCAGGTCGAGGATCGGTTTCGGCTGGATGTACAGGTACCCGCTGTTGCTGGCCGGCAGGGGCGCGACGGCGGTTTTGAACGTCTCGGCGTCGGCGAGCGGCCGGTCGCCAGCGTTGGCGATCTTTTGGGCTGCGTTCTCCGGCACGGCGATCACCAGGCTTTCGCCGATCAGACCGTAGACAACCATCGGCTCGCCGCTGTCATCCATAAGCGCGCGCAGGCTCGAATCGCCGACGGTCACGTCCACGACCTCCGCGAACGCCTGCTCTGCGATCTTCTGCATCAGCGCGTCGAGCCTGGTCGTGGCAAGCTCCTTGTCTTCCGGCTTGACGAGAAACGCGAAGCCGACGGGAAGTGAGCTGCCCCCGCTGAGAGCACCCGGCAGAACGGTCAGCGCGATCTCGCCGTTCAGCCAGCTCAATACGTCTTCCTGAAGATTGATGCCGGTCTGCATCTCGATGGCGTCCAGGGTTTCCTGCATGGTTGGGGCCGCGAACACGGCTTCGAATGTCTCCGGCCGCACTTCGCCGCCGAAATAGGTAAATGTCGTGTCCGGCACGGCGCGCAGCAGGGTGTTCGCCGCGCCGGGAGCGGTGAGCGCCGCCAGGCTCTCGGCCGGCATCTGGTCGAGATCGACCGTGGCGACGAGTTCCAGCAGCATGCCGTTTGGCTCGAAGGATAGCCCCAGCGCCTCGCCCTGCATCGCAGTCAGCGTATCCAGCACTTGCTGGTCGAAGGCGCCGGACATCTCGCCCGACTGTTGAACTTGCTCGACGAGCATCTTGAGAATCGGTCCTGCGTCTATGTAGGCCGTCATCGCTCGCCCGCCGCGCAGCTTGCCCACGGCCGCCTGGAAGTTGCCCGACTTGTCCAGCCCGCTGCCATCCAGCACGGCGTCGATCGCGGTGTGCAGCGCGCTGCTTCCCGACGCGACGATGACTGTGTCCTTGACCGTAGCATACGCGAGCGCTACTTCGCCAACGCCGCCGGCCTCCTCGACTGTCGCCGCGTCGCGATAAGACTGCTCCGTGAACTCTTTGCCGTTCGATTCGGCCTCGGCTCGCAGCTTAGCCAGAAACGCGTCCGACTTGGCTTTGTCGCGCGTGGCAGCAGCCACGACGAACGTGGGTGGTTCGGAGGAACTGAACTGGTCGAACGACAAGTCGGCGATCCCGAATCCGACTTCGTCACCCAGCCACGAAGCAATGTCCTGCTCCCAATTCAGGTTGGCCTGCTCGAGCGCCTGCAGGAAGCTGTCCTCAAACAGTTTGGCGAGCACGTCCTCATCCCAGGCTTTCTTGACGACGCCGCCGTTGGGCAGATTTTCGTAGTGTGGGTTGAAGCTGAAATAGATTTGCGTGCCGGCGGGCATCGCCGCCGCCGTCGGGTTCACCGCGCTCGCCGGACTGAGCAAGCGTGGAATGAAGATAATGCCTGCCGCGACCAGCGCGACGATCAGAAGCCCGGCGACAACGCCGATCACCAATTTGCTTCGGCTGTTTGAAGGTGTGGTGGGTTGCTGAGTTTCCATAGCGGTCTCCTTGCAGAACGGCATCCCGATGCCGTTCGGATAAGGCTGGCATAGGGATGCTAGCCTACTTTCCCGACAAGAACTAAATGCCTATTCCTCCGGTTCCAAACCGATGTGCAGTGTGCCGCGCTGAACACCCGGCGCTTCGCCCGCAAACGACATCCACCGGATAGGACGCAGGTAGTTGCATGCCTCACAACTGTCCGTGTAAGGTGACGCGAACAGCGCTTCCCACAGCGGCTCCAATCGTACATAGCCCGACGCCAACCGTTCCGCCGGCAGCGCAGACATCGCCGTTCGGAACGTTTCGTCCGCCGAGAGCGGCGACGCACCGGCCGCGCCGATCGCGCGCAGCGTGTCCACAGTGGAAGCGACGACGAGCCTTCCATCGACGACAGCGTAAGCCAACGTCACGCCACCGTCGGCGTCGAGCACGGCGCTGCCCGGCAGGCTGTCCAATGGCTGCAGCCGATCGCCGCGCTCCGTCATTTGAAGGAGCGCGCCGAACAGCTTGTCCAGTGAACCGGCGGCGCGGGCTGCGTCCGTGGCGTCCAGCAAGGCCGCGAATTCGAATGGGAATCGTGGGAAGTAGGAAAAAGCAAACGGATCGTCGGACGGTGGATCGGGTTGATCAGGCTTGGGCAACATCACGAACGCCATTTCGCCCGTGAACAGATCGAGCAGGTCGGCGCTCAAGTCGACGCCTGTGCTTTGCTCCAACTCGGCGATTTTGTCTGCCATAACCGTTTCGCCGCCGGATGGACCGCCAAGCCAGAAGCCGCCGAACGCCAGGTTGAGCCAGTCGGGGCTGTCGAGCAGCGCGCTCCACCTGGGAGCCAGATTCGTCATGTTGACGGCCAAGATCGCCGATGATGGAGTCGAGTCGAAGACTCGATTCGACACCGGGGGTAAGTTGTCCAGACTGTACAGCTCGCGCATGTCTTCAGGCAATCGATCCGGGAGATACTGCATCGCCCAATCGAAGCGAATGCCGCTTTGCTCGTAGGCCATGACTACGCCCATGCCACCGAAGGCCTGGAGCATTTCTTGCAGGCGCGCTCGCTGCTGCTCCTGCCTGAGCCGCATTTCTTCCATCTGCTTCTGCCAGGTGTCGGCATCGCCCGCAGCGTCCGGCGTGAAACCGGCGAACGCCTCGTAAGTTCGAGAGGTCAACGCAATCATCTCGTCCATGTAGCGGGCGTAGTCCACGTAAAATGCGGCGACGTTCTGGGCAAGCAGAGCGTCCATCGTGCCTCTAAAATTCTCGGTTTCGGCCAGGCTCGTTCCGTCCAGCGCGGCGTCGACGACCTTCTTGAGATCATCCCGGCCGCTGGTGACGACCACGACGACATCGCCGACCGTCGCCCACGCCTCGCCGTAGGGTGACAGATATTCTGCTTCGTTGGCGACGTAGGCGATCGAAACTTCGCGGTACACTTCGTCGAAGATGGCGCTGCCCTGGGGCAAGCTGCTTTCGCGCTGCTCGCGCAAGGCGGCGAGGAAGGCATCGGACCCCGCCCGGTCCCGCGTCTGCGCGGCCAGCACGACGAACGGCATGCGATAGCGACCGTAGGACGACTCGCCGCTGTTGGGGTCGGCGGGCGGCGGGTCGTATCCGCCCAGATCGACGATGCCCAGCGCCACGCGATCGCCGAGCCACGGCAGGATGTCATCTTCCCAATCGATCTCGGAGAAGGTCAGCATTGAGTTCAGCGCGCTCTCGAGCTGCTCGGCTTCCTTCGAGTCGCGCCAGGCTGCGGCGACTGCGTCGAAATGGGGCTGCATGTCGGGGTGCGTCGTCATCGAGAAGTAGGCCATGACGTTCGGCGGCATCGCGCGCGCCAGGGGATCTTCCTGCGACGTCACCGTGCCGATCACCACGGCGGCGAGAATGCCGGCGGCGATGACTGCGGCGAGACCCGCCGCGAGCAGGCCGATTTTCTTGCCAGGCAAACGGGGGCTGTGCGGTTTCACCTCGAAATCGATCGATTCGTTCGTGTTTTCCGGGTCGAGCATGGGGGTTCATCCTTGAGCGGGATTTCAGCGGTCTCCCACGGGGACATGGGTGGCGATCCACTGCCTACAGTGTAACACGAAATGATTATCCCGGATATAGCCCACCTGTACAAGCACCTGGGTGCGGAGCCGGTGTGGCCCTGAATGGTGTGAGATGAGGCTGGGGTCGTGCTGCGCACGGCGAGACTTCGGAAGTCTTCAGGAGCGACCCCGCCTGCCGGGTCAGGCCTTGAGACTTCCGAAGTCTTCACTTCAACTGTTGTTCGGCGTAGGCCTCCAGACCGAGCCGCTGCGGGTGCGGTCGGGAGACCGCTCACGAACTGGAAGTTCGTTATATCCTGAATTCGCTGTTGTGTTTTGTCTGGGTGGCCGCCAATTGGCGCAGACCGGCCGAGCAGTTACCGCAAGGGGCTGTTGCCAAGCGACAGAAATCGTGATAGCCTACTTCTGCCTTGAGGCTGGCACAGGCATATAATCAGCCCTGATGGAACTCTCATTCGAATGGGACGCCAACAAGGCCAAAGCCAATCTCAAGAGGTGCGTCGCACGCTTTATTTGTCCTTGTAGCGCGCGGCGTACAACGCGACCTGCGCCCGATTCTTCACACCCAGTTTCGCCAGGATGTGGCTGACGTGGCCCTTGCCTGTCATATTCAGGTCCATCAAAATCACGTCGGGCGCGAGACGACAGGACTGCGCGACCGCCTCGTCGCCGGTTTGGGCTTCGCCGACGATCTCGATACCCTGCGTCGACGAGAGCACCATCCGCAGCCCTTCGCGCATCAGCCTATGGTCATCCGCGATCAATAAGAGGAAGCGGCCGTGCTATAATCTGTCGTGCTGGCGACCGAAGGGAATCGAGAGGGATTATGCAAATCGACCTCGAGCTGTATCGCAGCGAAGTGCTCGTGTCCGATCGGCCGCGCGTGCGGCTGAGCGCGATCGACATCCACCCGGAAGCCGCGCGCCGCACGCTCGTATTCATCCACGGCTTCGGCGGCCGCGCCCGGCAGTGGGTCAGGCAGCTCACGTTTTTCTCGGCCGAGAACCGCGCCGTCGCGCTCGACCTGCGCGGACATGGGCAGAGCGACGCTCCCCACTCGTCTTACTCGATGGACGAAATCCAATCTGATCTCGACGTGGCGCTCGAGCGGCTGCGGGTGTACGCGCCGGGCAAGTTCGTGCTGGTCGGTCATTCCTTCGGCGGGGCGATCGCCTCCGAGTACGCTGCCCGCCATCCCGATCGGCTCGACCGGTTGGTCTTGATTGCCACGGCCGGCGAGTTCTCGATCTATGCCTGGGCGCGCTTCCTGCTGCGCCTGCCGGAGCACACGCTCAGGCCGATCCGCAAGGCCGTCCGGCGCTCGCTCTCGGCTCCGCCGCACGTGCTGAAGGCATGGCATAACAACAACCTGTCGAAGTGGAGCGGCTGGGACGTCTTCGGCCGCATTCAGGTTCCGACGCTCGTGATCACCGGCCATCGCGATCGCGTCTTCCCGAACGCGGCCTTCGACGAAGTGCCCAGGCGCATCCCCGGCGCGCAGCACGTGACGATACCGATCAGTGCGCACATGGTGATGATCGAGCGGGCCGATGCCGTCAACCGCGCCATCGCGCGCTTCGTCGACGAGCCGGATGGAAAGCGGTCGTTCGCGCGCCGTGCGGCGACGCCGCGCGAGAAGCTGCTCGAGCGCCGCCCGTGGCTGAAGCATTACGAGCCGGGCGTGCCGTTCACAGTGGCAATCCCAGACCGGCCCGTCCACCGCTTCTTGCGCAGCGCGGCGCAGCGCTTTCCGGGCCACACAGCAATCCGGTTCTTGGGCGCGAAGATGTCGTACCGGCAATTGAGCGATCAGGCCGACCGGTTCGGCAACGCCATGCGCGGGCTGGGCGTCGACAAGGGCGATCGGGTGCTGCTGCTGCTGCCCAACCTGCCGCAGACGGTCATCGCCTACTTCGGCGCGCTGCGCGCCGGCGCGGTCGTCGTGTTCGCCAGCCCGACCAACAGCGACGAAGAGATCATCCGGCAGGCGAACGACTCGGGCGCGAAGGTGCTCGTCACTCTGACGCGCTTCGGCGATCTGGGCAAGGCCATCCTGGCAGGCAGCCAGGTTGAACACGTGGTCTTCGCCAACGTCAAGGATTATCTGCCACGGCTGCGCCGGGCTGCGTTTTCGCTGACGCGGGAAGGCAGGGAAGGGCATCGACTCGCGTTCGACCTCGAGCCGGGCATGCACCGCTGGAACGACCTGCTGTGGCGCTACCCGCCGGTGAGACCCGGCATCGAGCCTGAGCCGGACGACGTGGCGCTCGTCATCTACACCGGCGGCACGACCGATCGGCCCAAGGGTGTCATGCTTTCGCACCGCAACCTGGTGGCGAACGCGATCCAGACGCGCCACTGGATCAGCGACGCGCGCGAGGGACGCGAGCGGTTCTTGTGTGTGCTGCCCTTCTCGCACATCTACGGCCTGACGACTGCGCTCAACGTGCCGGTCATGCTCGGCGCGACGATGATCATCCTGCCGACGTTCCAGACGCGCGAGGTGCTGGAGACGATCAGGGCGACGCGCCCGACGATGTTCACCGGCGTGCCGACGATGTACATGGCGATCAGCAACTACCCCGGCGTGCGCCGCTACGGCATCCGCTCGATCCGGGCTTGCATCAGCGGCGCGGCGCCGCTGCCGGTCGAGGTGCAGGAGGCATTCGAGAAGCTCACGCGCGGGCGCCTGGTGGAAGGCTATGGCCTGACGGAAGCATCGCCGGTGACGCACGGCAACCCGCTCAACGGACTGCGCAAGGTCGGCTCCATCGGCATCCCTTTCCCAAACACCGACGCCAAGATTGTCGATCTAGCGACGGGCGAAGACCTGCCGCCGGGGCATATCGGCGAATTGGCTGTGCGTGGCCCGCAGGTGATGCTCAGCTATTGGGGCATGGGCGACGAGTCCGATCGCGTGCTGCGCGACGGCTGGCTGTACACCGGCGACATCGCGGTGAAAGACGAAGACGGTTACTTCACGATCATCAACCGCAAGAAGGAGATGATCCTGGCCGGCGAGTATCAGGTCTACCCGCGCGACATCGAGGAAGTATTGTTCGAGCACCCCAAGGTGAAGGATGTGGCGGTCGTCGGCGTGCCGGCGACGCCGCCCGGCCAGAAGGTCAAGGCTTTCGTCGTGCTGCGCGAGGGCGAGTCGGCCACGCCGGACGAGCTGATCGCGCTGTGCCGCCAACGGCTGGACGCCTGGGCGGTGCCGTGGGAGGTCGAGTTTCGGCGCGAGCTGCCGAAGAGCTTCGTCGGCAAAGTCCTGCGCCGCGTGCTCGTCGAGGAGGAGGGTGGTGACCAACATGGGTAACGTGAATGGTGAGCCGAACTATCTGACGCCGGAAGGCAAGCGCCGGCTGGAAGAAGAGCTGGAATACCTGTCGACGACAAAGCGTAAGGAGCTCGCCGACCGACTGTTCGTGGCGACCCGGCAGGGCGACCTGTCGGAGAACGCCGACTACATTCACGCCAAAGAAGAGCAGGCGTTCCTGGAAGGCCGCATCAAGACGATTCAGGCCCTGCTGCGCAACGTCGTGCTGATTGAAGAGCAGAGCGGCGGCATCGTGCGCATTGGGTCGAAGATCACCGTCAGCGAAGACGGGCTGGACGAGCTGGAGACGTTCCTGATGGTCGGCGCGGCGGAAGCCGATCCGACGAAAGGCCGCATCAGCAACGTGTCGCCGCTGGGACAGGCGCTGATGGGCAAGATGGTGGGCGACAGGGTCACGGTTCAGGCCCCGGCGGGGGAGATTGTGTTCAGGATTGTGGGGATTGAGTGAGCGAGCCGGCGAGTCAGCGAGTCGGCGAATCAGCGAATTGGCGAATTGCGAGTTAGCGAATTGCGAATTGACGACGTGCTGCCGGGGTTCTCGGTCAGCGTGGCGCAGCTATTTGAGGACTAAGGAAATTCCGAATGAGGAAATCACGCAAATTGGCTGAACGCAACTCTGACGTAAGCCTCAAACAAGGCAATTTGCCTGCAATTCATTCAGCCGCGACTGTGACGTATCCTAAACCCAAAAAGACTTCCCCGCCACCGATAACCAGATTGCAGTCCAAGAAACTGATCGCCTTTGGTTGGTACGGGGGAAAGTTCTCGCATCTGGAATGGCTCTTGCCTCTGTTGCCGCCTTGCCATCATTACTGCGAGCCTTTTGCAGGATCGGCGGCAGTGTTGCTTAACCGCACGCCCTCTCCTGTCGAGACGTATAACGATCTGGACGGCGAGGTCGCAAATTTCTTCCGCGTGCTGCGAGACGAAAAGGACAGGCTGATTGAAGCGATTGGCCTTACCCCATTCTCACGTGAGGAGTTTAGCATTGCTTGTGTCATCGACCCGGATCTTAGCCCACTGGAGCGCGCGCGCCGATTCTTCGTTCGTGCCCGACAGGTACGGACTGGCTTGGCGCAGACAGCCAGCTTAGGGCGCTGGGCCAATTGCAAAAACACGAGCCGCGCCGGGATGAGCGGGGTCGTGAGCCGGTGGCTTGGCAGCGTTCAGGACCTTCCTGAAATTGCCGAAAGACTGCTGCGAGTGCAAATCGAGAACCGGCCAGCGATAGACGTCATTCGCTTGTACGACTCACCTGAAACGTTGTTTTACTGCGATCCTCCCTATGTTCACCTCACGCGCGGCGATCGCAGCGCTTACGGCTACGAAATGTCAGATGATGAACACCGCGAACTCGCTAGCGTTCTGAACTCCGTGCAAGGTATGGTGGCGGTCTCGAATTACCGATGTGAGTTAATGGATGAACTCTACCCCGCATCCAAGTGGACGAAGAGTATTGCACCCGAGAAGACGATTCACTCGACGAAAGGCAAGCGATCTGAAGCACTATGGACGAACTACGATCCTGTCAAACAGAGCAAGCGCATGCTGAGACTTCTGGAACGACGGCATGGGTGATCCATCCCAGATACTCAACCGTGCGCTCGCGCGCGCGTCCGCCAACCTTTCAAAGCCGCTGGTGAAGGACAAGGGAGTGCGGGAGCGCACCGAATATGTTTGTCGTTGTCTCAGAAATCGGGCCGGCGTGCGATTGTTGATGGCCTGTCTCTTGGCGAAGATTGATCGCCCAGAGGTGGATCCGCGCAAACCCTACACGGAGATAGGTGATCGGGGTGCCTTCTCCGGTCGCCATTACGACGAAGCCTACATCACTCACTTTATCAATGAACATCGCTTGCCCTGCAATCCAACAACGGCTTTTTTGACCCCTGCACTGAGGAACATCGATCAGACGCTTACAACCAGCGTCGAGATTGTAGGACGCCCTCGCCAACTCTATGTCGACACGCTGCAGCTATTGGATGAAGTACATGCGGGGCGAGTGCCCGCGAAGGATTTGTTGGCCGAGGTGATACGCCTCCTCCTGATCATGCGCGAAGAAAAAGCTCAGCGCATGGCAACTCTCCTGGCTGGATTGCAACACTCGGAAGACGCGGTGCCACTTTCGTCTGAGGCTATCGTGAACCTGATCGAGCAGCACCTCAATTGCAAAAACTCAAGTCGCTTGCCAGTATTGATCGTGGCCGCGGCCTATCGTGCCGCAGGTGACAAACTGGGTGAACGGCTACTACCGTTACAACGGCACACCGCGGCTGATGAACAAACCGGCGCGTTAGGCGATGTCGAGATCTGCCTTGTCAACGACGATCAAGTCGTGACTGCTTACGAAATGAAGATGAAGCGCGTTACCATTGACGACATTGATCGGGCGCTTCAAAAGATAGCCTCTGTAACAGAGCGAATTCATAACTACATCTTCATCACAACGGACGTTATTGACGATGCCGTGAAAGCATACGCGGCAGAAGCTTACGAGCGTACTGGTGGCACCGAGATCGCTATCTTGGATTGCGTTGGGTTTCTGCGCCATTTTCTTCACTTGTTTCATCGTCTGCGGATTGCGTACTTAGACGCATATCAAGCATTGGTACTGGCTGAACCTGATAGCGCAGTGAGTCAACCACTTAAAGAGGCATTTTTGGCCTTGCGCCAAGCTGCAGAAGCAGATGAGTAGACTGACCAATCAGGTAGCTTAATGTAAGTCCGTCACCAGGAAAATACGAGTGAAGTTACAACTCGCACGTCTCGCGTTGTTCGCCAGCGTTTTCGTTCTCCTCTGTTCTGTCGTCTTCGTCGTCAATCAGACGGCCCAGGTCGTCGCGCTGGCGAACACGGTCAGTCCGGTATTTGGGCAGGTTGTTCTCTACGGCCTGCTGATGATCTACGCGCTGGTCGTGCTCGTTCCGATCGTGATGTTCGCCCGCTTGCCTCGAGCCATCCGGCCTCCTGCCGACGACCAGTCCCCGGAGTTCCAAACGTATCTGAAACGACTCGGCGCGCGGTTGGCGACCAATCCGCATCTCGTCGGTCGGGATCTGCAACTCAATGACCGCGCTGGCATCGAAGCCGCGCTCAACGTTCTGGACGAACAGGCCAGCCAGATCATCAAAGCGACCGCGTCGACCGTGTTTGTGAGTACGGCGATATCGCAAAATGGCCGGCTCGACGCACTGATGGTGCTCATCGCCCAGTCGCGCATGGTCTGGCAATTGGCCCACCTGTACTATCAACGCCCGTCCTTGCGCGAGCTGATTCAACTTTACGCCAACATCGGCGCGACTGCCTTCCTGGTCAGCGAGATCGAGGACCTGGACATCAGCGAACAAGTGGAGCCGGTGATGGCTTCTGCGCTCGGCGGTTCGCTGGCAAGCGCAGCGCCCGGCATGAGCATGGTCGCCACGCTCGTGACGCAATCCATTCTGGAGGGAACGGCGAACGCGTTCTTGACTCTACGGGTTGGCGTGATCGGCCAACGATACTGCGCTTCGCTGACGACGTTCGATCGAAGAGCCGTGCGCCGGTATGCGAGTGTTGCTGCAGCGTCTATGCTGGGCGCGATTGTCAGCTCATCGGCAATGGTCGTCTCAAAGGCTATCCTGGCCGCCGCGAAGAAGGCTGGCGTCGGAACGGTCGAATCGGTGACCGGCAGAATCCGCACCCTGGGCGGCAGGCTGAATCCGTTCAAGAAGGCAGCTCGATCGCGGTGACGACAGGCATTCTTCTAGTTAACACAGGCTCACCCGATTCTCCCTCCGTCGAGGATGTACGCGCGTATCTCGACGAGTTCCTGATGGATGGGCGGGTGCTGGACTTCCCCTATCCGATCCGGCGGCTCATCGTCAGCCTCTTCATCCTGCCCTCCCGATCCAGACATTCCGCCGAGGCGTATCGCTCGATCTGGTGGGACGAGGGATCGCCGCTGATCGCCATCAGCCGGCGTGTGCAGCAGAAACTCCAGGACCGCATCGACGCGCCGGTCGCCCTGGCGATGCGCTACGGCCATCCCTCGATTCAACAGGGTCTGCAGGAACTGCTCGACCGCCGCGTCAACCGGCTCCTGTTGGTGCCGCTGTTTCCGCACTACGCCATGTCGACGTACGAGTCGATCGTCGCAGCCGTTCGCCAGACACTGTCGCGCCTCAGTCCCGAGACCTCGCTCGACGTCCTGCCGCCCTTTTACGACGATCCGCTGTACATCGACGCGCTGGCCGCCAGCGCGCGAGATCACCTAGCCGAAGGTTTCGACCATCTGCTGTTCAGTTACCACGGCCTGCCGGAGCGGCATCTGCGAAAAACGGATCCGACCGGGAAGCACTGCCTCGCCGTTCCCGATTGCTGCGCCGTCGCATCGCCGGCGCACGCGACGTGCTACCGCGCCCAGGTGTTCAGGACGACGCAGGCATTCGTGCGTCGAGCCGGCGTGCCCGAGGGGAAATACTCGGTTGCTTTTCAATCGCGGCTCGGCCGTGACAGGTGGCTGCTGCCCGCCACGGACGCCGAATTGGCTCGCCTGGCTTCCATCGGCGTCAAGAAGCTCCTCCTCATCTGCCCGGCATTCGTCAGCGATTGCCTCGAAACGCTGGAGGAGATCGGCATTGACGGCCGCGAGGCCTTCCTCGGCGCCGGCGGCCTCGAGTTCCGGTTGATCCCCTGTCTCAACGATCATCCCAGGTGGATTGACGTGCTCGCACAGTGGTGCGAGCGCCGCATGGCTTTGGCTTCCCCGGCGCCATGACTTCGCATCCATTCGACGTGGCTGTCATCGGGGGCGGAATCGTCGGCTTGGCGACGGCGATGGCGCTGGCGTCGCGCGTCCGTGTCTCGCTCGTCGTGCTCGAAGCCGAAGCGCAACTGGCGGCGCACCAGACTGGCCACAACAGCGGCGTGATCCACTCCGGCCTGTACTACAGGCCCGGCTCGCTCAAGGCGCGCAACTGCGTCGAAGGCCGGGAGGCACTGTATCGATTCTGCCAGGAGCACGGCGTCGCGCACGAGCGCTGCGGCAAGATCGTCGTGGCGACGCGCGAAAACGAGTTGCCTGCGCTCGACGAGCTGGAGCGGCGCGGTCGGGCGAACGGACTAACAGGAATTCGGCGACTGCGTGGAGAAGAGATTCGGGATTACGAGCCGCACGCGGGGGGCATCGCCGGGCTGCACGTCCCCGAGACGGGCATTGTCGATTACGTCCAGGTCGCCCACACGGTCGCCAGCCTGGTGTGGCGAGCGGGCGGGGAAGTGTGTCTGCGCTCGCGGGTGCGGCAATTCCACGGCGCGGCAGACGCGCTTGCGCTCGAAACCGATAACGGGACGGTGCACTGCCGCTATCTGATCAACTGCGGCGGCCTGCAGTCGGATCGTATCGCGCGCATGTGCGGCCTCGATCCCGGCCTGCAAATCATTCCCTTCCGTGGCGAGTATTACGAGCTAATCTCCAATCGCCAATCTCTTGTGCGGAATCTTATCTACCCTGTCCCCGACCCCCGCTTTCCCTTCCTCGGCGTCCACTTCACGCGGATGATCCACGGCGGCGTCGAAGCCGGCCCGAATGCCGTCCTCGCCTTCAGGCGTGAGGGCTATCGGCGATCGAGCTTCTCGGCGCGTGACACGCTGAGCCTGTTCGGCTATGGCGGGTTCTGGCGCATGGCGCGCCGCTACTGGCGCACGGGGCTGGGCGAGTTCTATCGCTCGCTCAGCAAGCAGGCGTTCGTCAAGGCGCTGCAGCGCCTGATACCCGAACTGCGCTTCGAGGACGTGCGCCCGGCCGGCGCCGGAGTCCGTGCGCAGGCGCTCGGGCCGGGAGGGTCGCTCGTGGACGACTTCCGCATCGTCGAAGCCGACCGGATGATTCACGTCCTGAACGCGCCATCGCCAGCGGCGACGGCCTCCCTCAGCATCGGGCGAACGATCGCAGATATGGCCGTGCGAGACTTCGGCCTATAGAGGCCCAAAGCGGTATCCGTACTTCCGCACGGTGTGGATCAAGTCGGGGTGGGCCGGATCGCGCTCGATCTTTTGGCGCAGGAACCAGATGTAGCGCCGCACGTATCCGGCGCCCGGCTTCTGCGCGCCGCCCCATACCTCCTGGTGCAGATACTCCTCCGAGACTGCGTCGCCAGCTTTCTCTATCAAGACCTGCAGCAGTCGAAATTCGGTCGGCGTCAGATTGATGATCTTGTCGCCGCGCGTGACGCGATGCCGATCGAGGTCGACGGTCAAATCGTCGAAGGTGAACTGCCGGCGCTCGCGGGCGCGCGCGAACTTCTCGGCGCGGGCCAACACGGCCCCAATGCGCGCGCCCAGCTCGATCAGGCTGAACGGCTTGGTGACGTAGTCGTCTGCGCCGAGCCGGAACCCGCGCAGCTTGTCGGCTTCGTCAGACCGGCCGCTGATGATGATGAGTGGCACGTCCGATAACTCGCGAATGCGCGTCGCCATTTCCCAGCCGTCCATACCCGGCAGCATGATGTCGAGCAGGACTATGGCTGGATGCTCGCTGTACAGGAGGCGCAGACCTTCGGTGGCGTTGGCGGCAGTGTACGGTTCGTAGCCGGACTCCCGCAGGAAGACTTCTAACGCCGTGCGGATGGTCGCGTCGTCGTCGACAACCAGGATTTTATGTCTCATAACACGTGCGGTCTTGTTGCGCCCGTCAGAGCGCCTGAATTACACAAGAGTATATCATGGCAGGCTTTGGTAGTGAGTAGGAGTTTAGTCGATTTAGACAAATACCATACCGAATTCATATATTAATGTAACATAATTTTGACATCGTGAAATATGTTTTGGGAAAGGGAACTTGAACACAGTCCGTATCGTCTCAAGGTAGAAATCTGAACGCACTTGCAGTGCGTGATGGAGGGAACAATGTTCAACAGCAGCAGCAAGTGGTATTTCCTGGTCGGTGGTCTCACTGTGCTGGCCATCGTCGCGGGCGTCATTCTCAGCGCGATAGCGAATGCGTCGGCGACATCGACTCAGGCGAGCGAAACCGGCTCGCCACGCACCATCACGGCCGTCGGCACCGGCTCGGCCTCGGCATCCCCCGACGTGGCGACGGCGCAGATCGGCGTTGAGACACAATCGGCCTCGCCCGAAGACGCGACGCGCGAGAACGAAGAACGCATGAAGACAGTCGTCGAGGCTTTGACGGCCGCAGGCATCGATATGAAAGACATCCAAACAGCGTACTACAGCCTGTGGGCCGAGCAGCGATATGATCCGGAGAAAGGCCAGCCTACCGGCGAGTACATCTACCACGTCAGCAATAGCCTGTCTGTGAAGATCCGCGCCCTCTCGAAAGTCGGCGCGATCCTGAGCGAGGCGGTGGAGGCCGGCGCGAATAATATCTCCGGCGTGAGCTTCAGCATCGAAGACACTTCGGCGCTCGAGATGGAAGCCCGCGAGAAGGCCGTGGCCGACGCGAAAGCGCGCGCGGAGAGCCTGGCCCAACTGAGCGGCGTCGAGCTGGGCGAGGTGGTGCTCGTCAGCGAGGTCATCGGCGGGCCTGTGCCGATCGTCATGGAGCGTGCAATGGGCGGCGGCGGCGGGGTGTCCATCGAGCCGGGCCAGCTCGAGGTGAGCATGCAGGTGCAGATGTCCTTTGCCATCCAGTAGGCAGGGCATCCCCATGCCCGCCAACGGATAGCAGACCTGCCAGGCCTCGAAGACCTGGCAGGTCTGCATTACCGCCTAGAGAGCGTCGTGTTTGCGTCGGGCAAACGTCGGGCGATCCGCTCGAACGAATGCGACGATACAGGTGTCTTATATGCAGGACTCGCCAGCGCGGGCACTGCCTTCTTGCCACAAGCCTGTATGGGCGTTACAATCGCCGTGCACTGCACGATGAGCGGACAGACGGTGGGGCGCGCCATCGTGCGGACACAAAGGGGGACATTCGCATGACCACTGCTTCCATTGAGCCTCCCAGTCCGGCAGCGCGAGGCTCACGCAATCGCGCTCTCCTGATCGTGGCGCTCATCGCCGCCGTGGGCGTCGTCGCCATCGGCGCCCTCGCCCTGCTGTCCAATCAACCGCCGCCTTCGCTCACGGCTGAGCTGCCGCCGGTCGTCGTGGACCGTGCGCCGGAGCGCGGCGAGGAACAGGGGGCCACCGCGCCGATCGTGCTGGTATTTGACAAGCCGATGGATCGCGAGTCGACCGAGAAAGCACTGACGATCACGCCCGGCGTGCCGTATACCGTCGAATGGCGTGACGACGACACGCGGCTCGAAGTTGTTCCTGCCGGCGAAGGGTTCGAGCGCGACGCCACGTACGAGGTCAAGGTTGCGGCCAGCGCCCTGGCGACGAACGGCAAAAACCTGGCCGAAGAGCTGCTCTTCAAGTTCAAGGCGGTCGGCTATCTCGAAGTGACGCAGGTCGTCCCCGCGCCCGACGCGGAGGATATAGCGATCGACAGCGACGTCACGGTGATGTTCAACCGGCCGGTCGTTCCATTAACCTCGATCTCCAATCAGCGCAACCTGCCTCAGCCGGTGACGTTCGATCCGCCGATCGAAGGATCGGGCGAGTGGCTGAACACTTCGATTTACGTGTTCCATTCCGAAGGACTGCTGCAGGCTGGGACGACTTACACGGCGAAGGTCGCCGCCGGGTTGAGCGATCCCTCCGGCGCGATACTGCCTCAGGACTACGCATGGTCATTCTCGACGCAGCCGCCGTTCGTGCTGGCGACCGAGCCGGGCGAATCGGAGACGAATGTGTGGCTCGATCGCGCGATCCGGGTGCAGTTCAACCAGGCGATGGACCGCGAATCGGCGCAGGCGGCATTCTCACTGACCGGTGAGTCTGGGGCGGGCGTGGCGGGCGAATTCGACTGGCCGGGCGAAGCGACGATGGTGTTCACGCCCACGCAACTGCTCAGCCGCGACAGGCTGTACACGGCGCAGGTCGCGGCAGGCGCGCAGGCGATCGGCGGCGGCAGCGCGACCGAACTCGACACCACGTGGCAATTCCGCACCGTGCCTGAGCTGCGCGTCGTCCGCACCAGCCCGCGCGACGGGCAAACCGGCGTCGATCCCTACACCGCGTTCGAGGTGTATTTCAGCGCCCCGGTCGACGAAAAGACGCTGTGGCCGAACATCTTCGCCACGCCGCCGGTGTCGCTGACCGACGTCTATACGTACTACTCCAGCTACGACAATCGCTACGTGTACGCGTTCAGCGCCGGGCCGTCGTCACCTTTCACGGTGACGATCGCGGGCGAGGTGGCCGATCCGTGGGGCGGCACGCTCGGCGCGGATCAGGTCGTGCACTTCGAGACGCGCGCGCTCAGCCCGGAGGCGCGTCTGAACGTTCCGGGTCGCTTCGGCGTGTACAGCGCGTACACCGACACGGTCGTATACGCCTCGTACCGCAACGTCTCGCAACTGGATTTCGCGCTCTATCCGGTATCGCCGGAAGAGTTCGCGCGGCTGACCGGGCCGGAGTCGTGGCAGTTGTGGGAGCGTCCGGTTCCGGTGTCGAGCGATCCGATCCGCGCCTGGTCGATCCCGGTCGAAGCGTCGCTCAACGAACTCGGCCTCAAGCGTATCCCGCTGGTTGCCCCGCCGGAGGGCGAGGTCGTTGAGGGAACTGAAGGAACTGAGGGAACTCAAGGAACCCCCGCAGACAGCGGGCGAGGGCAGGCTGAGGGAACGCAGGCGGGCGGGGCGCTCGCGCCCGGCATCTATTTCCTTCGCGTGTCTGCGCCGGAGCAGCCGATCATCGACTTCAGCGGCACGTCGCGGCATCTCCTGATCGTCTCGACGGCGAACGTCACGTTCAAGACCGCCGAGCGCGAGGCGCTTGTGTGGGCCACCGATCTGCAATCCGGGCAGCCGCTGAGCGGCGCACCGGTGGCGCTGCGCAACGCGCAGTTCTCGGATATCGGCGGCGGACGGACGAACCCGGAGGGCCTATTCACCGTCGATTGGCTCGAGAAGCGCGATCCGTTCGAGATCAAGTATGCCATCGTCGGGGCCCCCGGCGCGCTCGACGCGGAGCGGACGTTCGGCGTGACGCTCAACGATTGGTCGAGCGGCATCGAGGGCTACGAGTTCGGTGTCCCAACTGAATACTTCTCCGACCCGTACCGGGTGTACCTCTATACCGAGAAGCCGCTGTATCGGCCCGGCCAGACGGTTCACTTCAAGGGCGTCGTGCGCGCGGCGGACAACACGCGCTACACCGTCGACTCTGGCCTGAAGGAAATGACGGTGGACATCTTCGATCCGAACGGGACGCAGGTGTACAGCGTGACGCTGCCGCTCGGCGAGCTCGGCACGCTCAACGCCGACTTCGTCCTCGACGAAGAGGCCGCGCTCGGCTACTACGCGCTCAACGCGCGCATCCCGATTCCGCAGAGCGGCGGGCGTGAGAAATTCGTCAACACCTATGGCCAGACATTCCTCGTGTCCGAGTACCGCCGCCCCGAGTTCGTCGTCGAAGTCACGCCGGCGAAGGACGAGTATGGTGCGGGAGAGGCCATCCAGTTCAGCGTGCAGGCGGCATACTTCTTCGGCGGCGCGGTGAGCGGCGGCAAAGTGACCTGGACTGTGCTGTCGAACGACTACTTCTTTGATCGCTACCGCGGCCCTGGCTACTGGAATTGGTACGACAGCGACTACATGGCCGAGTACAGGGGGGGTAACCTCATCGCGTCGGGCGAGGGGGTGCTAGACGACAACGGGCAGCTCCTCGTCGAGCTGCCGGCCAATCTCGACGAGAAGGCGGGCAGCCAGACGTTCACTCTGGAGGCGACGGTCGTCGACATTAACGATCAAGCAGTCTCGGCGCGCGCCGATGTCATCGTCCACAAGGGACTATTCTACATTGGCCTCCAGCCGGACGAATACGTCGGCGTTGCCGGGCAGCCGTTGCTCATCAACGTGCGGGCAGTCGATTGGAGCGGCGATCCCTACGGGCAGGCGAATCTCGACGTCGTGTTTTACGAGCGCGAGTGGTTCAGCGTCCAGCAGATCGACGACTTCGGCAACGTGTTCTGGACGTCGACGTTCTCCGACACGGCGGTATTCACGACGAGCACGACGACGACCCCGCTGGGCGGGGCGCAGGCAGCGGAGGGCGGCGAGGCGCAGGTAGGCTTCACGCCGCCGTCGGGAGGCGAGTACCGCGTCGTCGCGACGGGCAAAGACCCCGATAGCCGCGAGGTGCGATCGTCGGCATTCGTATGGGTATCGTCGGAGGAATACGTCGCCTGGCGGCAGGATAACAACGATCGTATCCAGCTCGTCGCCGACAAGCGCGAATACGCGCCCGGCGAGACGGCGAAGGTGCTGGTGCCCTCGCCGTTCCAGGGCGAGGTGACCGCGCTGCTGACGGTCGAGCGCGCGCGCATCATGGAGCATCGCCTGATCGCACTGCGCTCGAACAGCGAGGTGATCGAGATTCCGATCACGCCGGACATGGCGCCGAACGCCTTCGTGTCGGTGGTGATCGTCAAGGGCGTCGACGAGACGAACCCGGTTCCGGCGTTCCGCGTCGGCTACGCCTCGTTCGCGGTGAGCATCGAGCAACAGGTGCTCAACGTGAGCATCGCGCCGGATAAGAACGTCGAAGCGGGCGAGCACTACGGCCCGCGCGAGACCGTGACGTACACGGTGAAGGTCACCGACTATGCAGGCCATCCTGCCCAGGCCGAGCTGTCGATGGCGCTGACCGACTACTCGGTCCTGACGCTGCTCGACGACTTCGCGCCGCCGATCGACCGGTTCTACTACGGCGAGCAAGGTCTCGGCGTGCGCACGGCGTCCGCGCTGGTGCTATCGGTCGATCGCATCAACATCGTGTTCGCCGAAGAGGGCAAGGGCGGCGGCGGCGGCGCGCTCGCCGAAGAGGGCGGCAGCTTCGTCCGCCAACAGTTCCCCGACACCGTGTACTGGAACGCGACGCTCATGACGGACGCGAACGGCGAGGCGACCGTGTCGGTGCAATTGGCCGACAACCTCACCACGTGGCGCATGCGCGCCAAGGCGGTTACCCAGGACACGCTCGTCGGCGAAGCGCATGTCGACATTATCAGCACGAAGGACCTGCTCGTCCGCCCGCTCACGCCGCGCTTCTTCGTCGTCGGCGACGAGCTGAGCCTGGCGGCCATCGTCCACAACAACACGGACGCGCCGATCCAAGCGAGCGTGACGCTGGAAGGGACGGGAATACAGATCGATGGTCAGATCGAGCAGTCGGTGGACATCCCCGCGGGCGATAGAGTGCGGGTCGAGTGGCCGGCCACCGTGCTCGACACGCCGCAGGCCGACCTGACGTTCTCGGCGCGCGGCGGCGGGTTGTCGGATGCGAGTAAGCCGCCGGCCGGCCTGCCGCCCGATCAGCGTCTGCCGATCTACAAGTACAGCACGCCGGAGACGACCGGCACAGCCGGCACGCTCGACCTCGATGAAAGCACCGATCTGCCGGAGGTCGTGACCGAGATCGTCGTGCTGCCCGGAAACATCGACACGACCGCTTCGCGGGGCGACCTGACCGTGCAGATCGATCCTTCCCTGGCATCGGCGCAGGTGGAGGGACTGGACTACCTGGAGCACTTCCCGTACGAGTGCACCGAGCAGACGGTGAGCCGCTTCCTGCCGAATGTGCTCACATACCGGGCGCTTAAGGAACTCGGCCTGGCCGATGCCGCGCTTGAGTCGAAATTGGAGGAACTTGTGGGAACTGGCCTGCAGCGGCTGTACAACCAGCAGCACGCGGACGGCGGCTGGGGCTGGTGGGTCAATGAGCAGTCGGATACGACGACGAGCGCGTACGTCGTGCTCGGCATGGCGAAGGCGCGAGAGGCTGGATTTGCGGTCGACGGCGAGGTTGTGGATCGCGGGCTGGATTTCCTGCGTCGCCGGTTGACGGCGACGACGCGCATCAACCAGACATACGTCGCGAACCGGCAGGCGTTCGTCCTGTACGCGCTTGCCGAGGCGGGTGAGCCGCAGACCGACGCGGCGGTTTCGCTGTACGATTCCAAGCGCGGCCTGCTGAGCAACTACGCCAGGGCCTATCTGGCGCTGGCGCTGAGTCTCGATCCGTCGGGTAACGCTTCGCGCGTCGATACGCTGCTGAGCGATCTGAATAACGCGGCGAAGCTGAGCGCGACGGGCGCTCACTGGGAAGAGGGAGAGCACGACACCTGGAACTGGAACACCGACACGCGCTCGACGGCGATCGTCCTCGATGCGCTGGCGCGGCTCGATCCGCAGAACCCGCTCGCGCCAAACGTCGTGCGCTGGCTGATGGTCGCGCGCACCGTTGGCCGCTGGGAATCGACGCAAGAGACGGTCTGGGCGCTGATCGCGCTGACCGATTGGATGAAGGCCACCGGCGAGCTGAACGCCGACTATTCCTGGTCGGCCAGGCTCAACGACGAGGACTTCGGCAGCGGCGTCGGCAATCAGGAGACCTTGGGTGATCCGGTGGTGCTTCACAAGGAACTCAAGGAACTCTTGCTCGGCGAAGCGAACGCGCTGACGATCGAGATGAAGGCGGCCGAGGGCCAGACCGGTGAGGGTCGACTGTATTACACGGCGCACCTGGAGACGTTCGTGCCGGTCGAGACGGTCCAGTCGCTCACGCGCGGCATCAGCGTGGCGCGGCAGTACTTCAGTGCGGACGACGAGTGCTTCAAGCCGCGCGACGCGAAGCGAGGCGAGGAACCGATCCCCTGCACGCCGGTGACGGGTGCGAAGGTCGGCGACGTGCTGCAGGTGCGGCTGACGATCGTCGCGCCGAACGATCTGTACTACGTGAAGGTCGAAGACCCGCTGCCTGCCGGCGCGGAGGCGATCGATACGTCGCTCAAGACGACCAGCCAGATCAACGAGGCGCCTGAGCTGAGCAAGACGTCGCCGTACTCCTATTACGACGGCTGGGGCTGGTGGTGGTTCACACGCACCGAATTGCGCGACGAGAAGGTGGTGCTGTTCGCGTCGTACCTGCCGGCGGGGACGTACGAGTACACCTACCAGGTTCGCGCCGGGCTGCAGGGCACGTACAAGGTCATCCCGCCGCACGCGGAAGAGATGTACTTCCCGGAGGTGTTCGGGCGCGGGGATGGGATGTTGTTTGAAATAGAGAGATAGAGGTCGGAGGTTGGAGAGCGAGGCGTGGGAGTGCCGACTTCAGTCGGCGATTTTGCGATTCGGCTGGGGCCGGTTATTCTTCAAACAAAGCGGCGACCGGCACGCTGAAGCCCGGCAACACATCATCGCCGGGGAGCGTGGCGGTTTCGGGAAATTCGCGCACGTCCGTCAGTGATCGATAGGCGTATACCGTCCGGGTTGCAGGGTCGGCCACCCAGACGAGCTTGACGCCGATGGAGAAATACTCGCGCAGTTTTCGCATCACTTCGCTCCAGCGATCGTCGGGTGACAGAATTTCGACGACAAGTTCGGGCGCGACTTCCAGGAAGCCACTCCCCTCCTTCTGCTGCGCGTAGCGTTCGTGTGAGATGAAGGCCACGTCCGCGCCACGCACCGTATCCGGGTTGCGATGGGTGTAGATGCCGACTTCACCTACCAGCACGTAGCCCAGATTGTTCTGCCTGACGAAGGATTTGATAAATTCGTCAAAATTACTTTCGTAGCGTGCGTGCTTGTGTCCGGTCGGGCTCATCGGCACGATTCTCCCCTCGATCAGTTCGCATGGGCCAATGTGGCCCATCGCCAGCAACTCTTCGCCCCGGATGAGCGTATCAGTTCGCTGCTCAACGACGACTGCCATAGAGTATCACCTCCCTACACAAAAGCAGTATAGCACATCTATCGACTTTCTGGTGGCCTTGTGCGCCGCTTCTCACCCAGGCTGGCCGACAGTCCCAGCAACCCGCCCGCGACGACCCCGATCACCAACTCGGCCACCGCTGCGGATCGCCCCGCAAACCACGCGAAAAGCAAGGCTATCGCCAGCCCTGACAGCGCGCCAAGCAGAGCGATCGCCCAGCGCCTGCGGCCCGTCAGGTGGCCGTAGAGCTTTTCATCCTTGCTCATGTCGGTGGTTCCAATCTGCGCTGAATCCTGTGCGCACAGGTTGCAGGATCTGGACAGAATGCGCCAATCTGAGTGCTCGTGTGACCACTTATCAGCTCATGTTACGCAGAAACGCATCCTTCGACTACGCGTCGGGCGCACGCTTCGCGTGAGCGGAACGCAGTGAAGTCGAAGAACGCGCCCGACGCTCCGCTCAGGATGCTTGCGTAAGGTCGGTTATCAGTATACCGTGAGGTCAGTGATTGTGCCAACCTCACTTCAGAGCCTTCAGACACCAGTCGCCGGTTGTGTTCAGGCTTCAGAGAGCGGGAAGTCCGGCCCGCAAACTAATGCCTTACTTGCAGTGCACATATGAGCATGCTATACTAGCCGCGACTTATGATCAGCAGGAATGCCGACCAGGACGAAGAACGGGTGGTCTTGTGGGCCTCGCGCCTCCGGCGGTGGGGGATGGGCGATTTCGTGCCGCTGGCGGTGGATGTGCTCCGCCCCTTTACATTCCTCGGGGCGCAGGCTCTGAATCTGTTCGCGCCGGTCCTGACGACTTTCGCTTCGCCGGCCGAGATTCGCGGATTAGCCGATCTGCTGGAGTCACCCGAAGCCCTGGATCGATTGTCCGAGAGGTTTGCATCGCCCGGAAGGGGCCAGGGGAGCGGCAGCCGCGAGGCGGCGCCGGCTGAATCGGACGAAGAGGCGCGCGCATGATTATTCAACTCTTGCTGCAGATCGCTCTCGTCGTCATCGTGCTGTCGCTGCCGATCGCGATGCTGGTCTTTAGCACTTCGACGAGACGTGCGCGGGGGCCGCAGATGCGCTCTCTCTCCGCGTTCGACGTGCTGCGCGGCCAGGTGGGGCGCGGCATCGAGACCGGGCGCCCGGCGCACATTTCTATCGGCGTCGGCGGCATCGTCGGCGACGATACGCTCGTCACGCTGGCCGGCGCGTCGATCGTCGACAGCCTGGCGCCGGAGGCTGCCGAAACCGGCGCAGCGCCCACGGTGACTGTCGCCGACGGCGCGGCGATGATCCTGGCTCAAGATACGCTGCGACGTCCCTACGCGCGGCGCGGCGACCTCGCCGGCTACGATCCGCGCGATGTGCAACTGCTCGGCATGCAGCCGTTCCAGTATGCGGCCGGCGCGATGGATTTCCTGGCGCACGCCCAGCCGGTTTCGAATGTGATGGTCGGGGCGTTCGGCCCGGAAGCTGGCCTGATCGTCGAGGAAGGTGTGAGGCAGGGACTCACGCAGGTCGCAGGCTCCACGGATGCGCGCTCGCTCGCCGTGCTCTTTCCGTCGGCCAATCACCTGCTCGTCGGCGAAGAGGTGTTCGCCGCCCCCGCCTACCTCGATCGACGCAGAGGCCACATTGCCCGCCTGCAGGCGCAAGACTTGGTGCGCTTCATCATGGCCGCCGTCATCGTCATCTGGTCGATACTGTTCTTATTTGTTTGAAGTTTGAAATCTTGTCCTGAGCGAAGTCGAAGGATTGGATTTGAAAGCCTGCCATGCTCTTCAAGCGCGCGTTTCCCGTCGCACTGACCATCGCGTTCGCCTGGCTGATCCTGATCAGTTATTTGCCGCTGGATCCGGATAGCCCCGCTGCCGCGACGCTCCTGAACGTGCGCGGGGTGCTGGTCGAATGGGCGGTCAACCTCGCAGCGTTCGCGCTCGTGCTGGGCTTCGGCAACCTGATCGGCATTCACGCCCGGCGCATTCGCAGCGGCGAGAGCGTGTTGTACAGCGTCGTCTTGATCGGCGGCGCACTTTTCACGCTTGGGCTGTGGATCGCCCACATCCTATCGGTCATGGCCGAACAGCAGGTACCCTTGACCGTCGCGATGCTGGATCCCGGGTTTCTCGTCAGGGCGTTCGACTGGGTCATCGCCCCGCTTCAGTCCGGCCTGGGCATTCTGCTGGCGTTCGTGCTGGCCGTTGCCGGCTTTCGCGCCCTGCAGGTGCGCCGATCGGTCGGTATGGTGCTCTTCACAGCGACCGCGATTGTCGTCGTGCTCACGCAGCCCGTCGTTCCACTCCTTGACGTACTCGGGCCATTTCGCGCGGTCGTCGACTCGATTACGACCGGCAGCTTGCGCGGCCTGGCGCTTGGCGTGGCGTTAGGCAGCCTGGCCTTCGGTCTGCGGATTATCGTCGGGGCAGACAAGCCCCAGAGCGACTAGCCATGATTTATTGTCCTAATTGCGGCACTGCCAACCGGGATGGCTCGCGCTTCTGCAACGACTGCGGGCACAAGCTGCCGTCGAAGACCGGCATCGTGTGCCCGATGTGCAGCCACATGAACCCGCCGGCCAACGTCTACTGCGACAGATGCCAGGCGCGGCTCGTGCCGGCCGGGCCGACCTCGCCGCCGGCGGCGCCGGGCGCGCCGGCGCCGCCCGCCCCCGTGAAAAAGGGATTGTCGCTGCCCACCAAGCCCGCAGGTGAAACCGAGCCGCCTCCCGGCGAACCCGAGACGACGCCGGGATCAGGGCTTGAAGCTGAGCCGGAGGAGACGCCGGAATGGCTGCACCGTCTGCGCGCTGCGACGCCGAAGCCTCCCCCTCAGGCAACGCCCGAGTTTCCACCTGGCGAGGAAATGCCTGAGTGGATGCGGCCGGCTCAGGGCGAACAGCTTGACTGGTTCGATCGCCTGGCCGGAGAACCCCCACCGCCTCCGCGCGACCCTTCGGCTTCGCTCAGGGCAAGGCCGGCACCTGCGCCTGTCGAAGAGGAGCCGGAGGCGTGGATGCCGGATCTTGCGCCCGGCAGCGCGATGCGGCAAGAGGTGACAAGCTCGACCCAGGCCCCGGAGGGCGAGGCCGACTTGCCGGACTGGCTCAAGGAGCTTACCCGGCCGCCCGCTGCGCCTGCAGACGAGCCTGCCCTGCGAAGTCCCCGACCGGAGGGAGCGGGGAGCGAAGCCGAAGAGTCCGCCCTGAGCGAAGCCGAAGGGCCTGCCCTGAGCGGAGTCGAAGGGTCGCTCGATTGGCTGGCGGCAGCGGCGCAGGAGCCTCAGCCCCCGATAGAGGCAGTCGGGGGCGAGCCGCCGGTCGCCGGTGAGATTCCAGATTGGCTGGCTGCACTGTCCGAGCAGCCGCAGGCCGGTGAGACAGGGCTGGCTCGAGAAGCACCCGCTGAGGAACGGGAACCACCTGCTGAGGACTGGCGCGGCTGGTCGCCGTCGACGACACTGGAGGAGCCTTCACTGGCCGGCGAAGAACCCGCCGGCGAGGCTGACCTGCCCGCCTGGCTGGTGGGCATTTCGGGCGGGCAGGCGAGCCGAGAGCTCAGGCCTGCGAAGTCCTCGACCGAAGAGAGCGGGGAATCGGAAGCGCCACCGCACGACGCCGATGTGCCGCGCGAAGCGTGGCTCAAGGATCTGGGCCCGGGCCAGCACGCGCCGGAGGAAGCAGGTGCTCCTGCGGCTGCTGGTGCCCCGCCCAGCGGGGTGGAACCACCAGGCGCTGCCGTAGGAGCGTTCGCCGGAGCCGACGTCGATATGGCCGATTTGACCGCCACGCCGGATTGGCTTGCTCATGTACAGGAGCCGGCACGCGGAGCGCCCCGCTCCGTAGGGGCGGACCTTGCGCCCGCCCAAGAGCCTGCGCCCTCTGAATTGCCCGATTGGCTGCGTGAGATAGGGCCTATGCCTGTCCTGCGAAGTCCCCGACCGGAGGGAGCGGGGAGCGAAGCCGAAGGGCCAGCGCCCGCTCGATCCGAAACGCCCTTCGGCGAGCTGCCATCGGCGCCCCACGAAGCGCGGGAGTTGCTCCCTCCGGGCGAGGCGCAACTGGCGGACCACGTGACCACTCCAGCCTTCGCCGACGAGCAGGGGCGAAGTTTCACACCGGACTTCGACCAAGCCGTGGCCGGCGCGGGCCTCGAAGCAGCAGCGATACCGTCGTGGCTTGAAGCTCTGCGACCAGTTGCGGCACCCACGGGGGGGGAAGAGGGGGGGGCCATCGAGACCGAGGGATTGCTGGCAGGTCTCCACAACGTTTTGCCTGCCATGCCGTTTATCGGCAAGCCGCAGGGAGCCCCGGCCGCCCGGCACCCGCAAGTTCCACCGGCCGATATCGCGCGCGCCGCGCTCTTTCAGCGGCTCCTGTCGGCGGGCGCGCTCGCCCCGACCGCCGTCGGCTATCAGCCATCTGCCATCGGCTATCAGCCACGCCTGCGCGCGCGCATAGTCCGCTGGGTGATCGTCGTCGTCCTGGTACTGGCGGCCTTCGCGCCGAACTTGGATGACTTCATAGCGGAGTTGGGCATCTTTCAGCTTGGCAGCGTCGATCCTGCGCTGTACGCCGGCGCCGCCGCGCAGATCGATTCTCTCGATCAGGGACAGCGCGTGCTCGTGTCGTTCGACTACGACGCTTCCCAAGCCGGTGAGATGGATCCGATTGCCGAAGCGCTTCTCGTCCACATCCGCCAGCGTGGCGCGCAGGCGATTGCCGTCAGTCTCAACCCGAATGGCCTGGCGCTCGGCGCGCGTGTCGTGGAAAGCCTCGGCGAGAAGGGCATCCCGGACGCCGCCTTCGTGCAGACCTCGTTTCACCCTGGGCAGGCGGTCGGCGCGCAAAGCGCAATCCTGTCCGTGCCTGCGGACTTGATTGTCGTGCTCGCCGGCTCGCCCGAGGCCATGCGCTGGTGGATCGAACAGGCAACCCTGTCGGGCGCCGAGGCGCCGATCGTCGCCGGGGCGAGTGCGAGTGCGCTGCCGCAGATTCAGCCCTACCTTCAATCCGACCAGGTAGACGCGGTCGTGCAAGGACTGATGGGCGGCCTGGCCTATCAGCGCTCACTCGATCCCAATCAGGATGCCGGGAAGGCCGGGTTCGACCGCCTGGTGAGATCGGAAGCTCTCTATTTGTCACAGATCGCATTCGCCGGAATTATCTTGGCCGGCCTGATCGTGTCCCTGGTGGCCGGAAGAGGCGGACGCCCTGATGCAGCCTGAAACTATCCAGACCATCCTGGGCGCGGTTTTGACGTTTGCCGTGCTGTCGTACCTGATCGGCGATAACGCCGTCTATCGCCTGGCGATGCACGTCCTCGTCGGCGTGGGCGCGGCCTATGCAGTCGGCGTCGCGATAGGTCAGGTGTTAGCGCCGCGCATGTTCGCGCCGCTGCTGAATCGCCCCGCCGGAGGCATTGGCCCACTCGTGTTCGCCCTGTTTGGGCTGTTGGGCTGCGTGTTTCTCCTGGCCAAGATTTTCCCGCGCACGGCGTGGCTTGGCAACGTGGCGGTGGGGACCATGCTGGGCGTGGGCGCGGGTGTGGCGGTGGGCGGCGCGCTGTTCGGCACACTTCTTCCGCAGACGAGCGCCGCGGCCGGCTCGCTTGGCCCGCGCGAAGCGGGGGGAATCGTCATCGGTCTCCTTCTACTCGCGTCAACGGTCACGACGCTGCTGGCGTTCACTTATCGCTCTGCATCCCGGCGCACTCCCCTGGGCGCGATCGGACTGATCGGGCGAGGTTTTCTTTACGTCGCATTGGGCGCGACGTTTGCGCTCGTATTCATCTCCGGCGCGAGTGTGCTGGTCGCCTGGATGCGCAATCTCTACTCGTTCGCCGGCGGGTGACCCGAAGGGGCCTGATGGATGCATCCTCCAGCCAGCTCGATTCGATCGTCGCCATTGACATCGGCACGGTGTACACGAAAGCTGTGCTGATCGCACGCGTCGAAGGCGTTTATCGGTTCATCGCCCGCGCGGAGTCGGTGACGACGGCGGAGGCCCCCTGGTCGGACGTAGCCGTTGGCACGCGACACGCGCTGGAGAAACTGTCTTCGGCGGCGGGCCGCCGCCTGCTGGACGAGCGCGGCGACTTGACGACCCCGCAGCAGCCGGACGGCTCAGGCGTAGATGCCTGTGTCGTGACGGCCAGCGCCGGCAAACCGTTGAGCGTTGTGCTGGCCGGACTCGCGGGCGAGTGGAGCCTGGAGAGCCTTCGCCACGCCGCCATGGGCACCTATACCACGCTCGCGGCCGAGATTGCCCTGTCGGGCGGTTCCAGGCGCGCGGGCCGCTCCCTGGCCGACGACCGCATTCAGCGCGTCTACGATGCGCGTCCGGATGTCGTGTGCATCAGCGGCGGCACGGACGGCGGCGCGGAACGGCCGGTGCTTGAGTTGGTAGAGGCTGCCAAGTTCGCCGCGCGCTTCCTGGAAGTGGCCGGCAGCAGACCGCGTATCTTGTTCGCCGGAAACGCCAAGTTGAAGCCGCGCGTGGCCGAGACGATCGGCGATGCGGCCGATTTTCTTCAGATCGACAACGTGCGACCCGGCCTCGACGTGGAAAACGTCGGCCCCCTGCAGGTCGAGCTGGAAACGATGTACACCACGCACAAGATGGGCCGCATCGCCGGACTGGCCACGATTTCCGCGTGGCCGAAGGCGCGCTCGATTACGGTGCCTGCCATGCCTACCGCGCGCGCGTTCGGCCACGTAGCGCAGTACCTGAGCGCGGAAAACACGAAGACCGGCGTGCTGGGCGTCGACGCCGGTGGATCGACGACGACGGTCTCGGCGGCCTTTGGCGGGCAGCTCTACACGACGCTGCGCAGCGACGTCGGCACCTCGTTCGTCGCGCGCTTCGTAGACGAGGTTGGCTGGGAATCCGTCGCGCGCTGGCTGGATTTCGAAGTGAGCGAAGGCGATATTCGGGCGTTCGCCGCCAACAAGGAGCTTCGTCCAGGCACGATCCCGCAAGACACGAGCGATCTGCGCATCGAGCAAGCCCTTGCGCGAGAGGTTCTCCGGGCGACCTTGCGCGCCGCGCGTGGCGCCTGGCCGCGGGGCACGAGCATTCCGCGTTTCCTCGGAGGGGACAGCAACGTGCCCCTCTTCGAGCCGATCATCGGCGCAGGCGGCGTGCTGGCGCGTGCGCCGCGACCCGGGCAGGCTGCTTTGCTGATGCTGGACGCGATCGAGCCAGTCGGCGTGACGACACTCGTCCTCGACGTGTACGGCCTGGCTGCCGCGCTCGGCGCGGCGGCGCTGGCCGAACCGCTGATCGCCGTGCAGGCGCTGGAGCAGGGTGGTCTCATGAATCTGGCGACGGTCGTCGCGCCGCTCGGTGCGATGCGCACGCGCGCCGGCGAGGTCGTGATGAATGTAAGACTCAGCTACGAGAGCGGCGGAACGATCGAAGACGACATCAAGGCCGGATCACTGTCGGTATTGCCGCTCAGTCCCGGCCAAAAAGCAGTGATGCAGCTCCGGCCGCGAGTCGGGATCGACATCGGGCGGGGCGCGGGACGCGGCGGTAAGCCGACCGAGATCACAGGCAGCGCTCTGGGATTGATCGTCGACGCGCGCGGGCGCCCGCTCGGCGTGTCGCCCGATCCGAAGCGCCGCCGCGAGCAGATGAAGAGCTGGCTGTGGGATGTGGGTGCCTAGATGCGGGAGACGACGGCGTACTATCCCCCCGAAACGCGCGTGATGCCGCTGACGCTGATCCGGCGCGATCGCATGCTGCCCGCCGCCGGCGATATCCTGGTCGGACCTGGGCAGCGCGTCGAGGCCTCGGACGTGGTGGCGCAGGTCGAGTTGGGCGGCCAGTTCCTGACGTTTGAAATCGCGCGCTTGCTGCGCGTACCGCCGGCCAGAGCGGTTCGGTATCTCAAGAAAGGCAAGGACGACGTGGTCAAAGCCGGCGAGGTCATTGCCGGGCGCATGGGCCTGGGCGTTCGGCCAGTGCGATCGCCTGTGGATGGGGTGATTGTCGACGTGGACGAGCGCGACGGCCGCGTGGCGATCGAGGTCGCCAGCCGGCTGTTCGAGCTGCGCGCCTACGTCAAAGGCGTCGTCAGCAACGTGTTGGGCCGTCTGGGCGTGGTCATCGAGACGCCCGGTGCGCTGATCCAGGCCGCCCTGGGCATCGGCGGCGAGTCGTTCGGCGTTCTGCGCGCGGTGAGTGAAGCGCCGGACGAGCCACTGCGAGCCAGCTCGATCGACATCCGGGCGCACGGCAGCATTGTCGTCGGCGGCGGCTGGATCACCGCGTCGGCGCTGGAGCAGGCGCAGCAGCTCCAGTTGCGAGGCATGATCGCGGGCAGCCTTGAAGGCGACCTGCTCGAGACAGCGCGCCAGATGCCGTTTCCGATCATGGTCACCGAAGGCGTGGGGCGGATAGGGATGGCGACTCCGATCTTTGAGCTAATTCGGGCGCAGGATGGACGCGAGGCGTCAATTAACGGCGAGACACGTACGCGTTGGGGCATCGTTCGCCCCGAGATCCTCATTCCGCTGCCGGCCGAGACTCGCCCGCCGTTGCCGCCTGCCGTCGGCGCGCCGCTGACGGCAGGCGCGCGCGTGCGCGTGGTGCGCGGTCCGCATATGGGACAGGTCGGCACGGTGACGGCGATTCCGGCGAGGACCGTGCGCATCGAAATCGGAACGAGAGTCCACGGCGCAGACGTCCGATTCAGTCCGACCGCGTCGGCGTTTGTGCCGTTCGCAAATCTGGAACTCTTGCGCTAAAATGGAGCGGGCTGACCCCGGAGGGAGACCGCATGACCACCGAAGAGATGAACGCCACCAATGGCAACGGCGACGAATCGCCTAACCGCACCTTCATCATTGCCGTCGGCGTCATGGCTGTGGTGCTCGTGTTGGGCATCATCGTCATCGTGATCGCGCTGAGCAACCGGAACGGACGGGCGCAGCAGACCGCCAATCAGACGGCGACCGCGCTGGCGGTGGCGCAAGTCAGCCCGACCGTGGAGCCGACGTTCACCCCGGAGCCTACCGACACGCCCGCTCCGACCGACACGCTTGCGCCGACGGCCACGCCGAGCGCGACAGCGATCGCGACGGGGCCGCCCGCTTCCGAGACGCCCGCTGGCGCCGCGGCGGCGCCGACAGTGACCTCCACGGCGACGCGCCAGCCGCCTGCGGCGCTCACTGCGACGGCTGCCGCGAGACGCACACCCTCCGCGACAGGCACGCCGGGCAGTGGAACCGGCACCATGCCGGGCACCGGCATCAGCGATGTGGCTGGTTTGGCGCTGGCGGGTGGACTCGTCGTCTTACTGTTCATTGCGCGCCGGCTGCGCACTTCACAGGCGTAGCGACAAGACGCGCCATAACGAGCGCCGGGCCAACGTCCTCGCCAGCGTTGGCCCCTTTTGCTGAAACATGTCATCGCCTCGCATTTTCCGCGCTGTGGACGCCGAATTCGTTCTTCGCACGTCGGCAGAAGGTTTCTCGTCGGCCATCGCCGGCCTGAGCAATGTGGGCAAATCGGCGCTGCTGCGCACGATCTGCTCGCCCGGAGTGCTGGCGCAGGCGTTGGGCGAGCGAGCCGGCGAGTTCGTGTTCATCTACGTCGACTGCAACCTGATGCTCACGCTCACACCGCAGGGCTTCTACGAGGTTACGCTGCGGGCGGCGCTGGACGCGCTCCGGCGCATCGGCGCGCCCGGTTCGATCGCCGCGCAGTTAGACGATCTCTATCGGACGATCGTCCAGCCGCCCAGCGAGTTCGCCGTGCCGCTCGCGTTCAACGACGCGATTGACGCGCTCAGCCGCAATCTCGATCGGAACATCGTATTTCTGTTCGACGAGTTTGACGAGCCGTTCGCGCGGCTCGACAGCCGTGTCCTGCTCAACCTCCGCGCGCTGAGCGACAAATTCGGCAGACGGCTGAGCTACGTCGTGGCGACCACGGCGCCGCTCAGTGCGCGCAGCGTCGACAGCGACGTGAGCGAGTTTGTCGAGCTGTTCGTCGGCCAGCAGCGCACGCTCGGTATGCTGAGCGACGGCGAGGCGCGGGCGCTCGTCTCCGAATGGACTGCCGTGGAGGGCGCGGCGCTCCAGCCGCACGAGATCGATTTCGTCGTCGAGCAGGCCGGCGGACACGCCGGGATGATCCAGGCCGTCACGCGCGTCGTCCTGGCGCTGGTCACCGGCGCGCCCGACAGCGCGCGCGGCCAGGCGCTGGCGCTGGCGAGCCAGCGTCTGGAAGACGATCAAGTTGCCCGCGCCGAATGCAGCAAGCTGTGGAGCCAGTTGAGTGACGACGAGCGGCACGCTCTCATCGATCTCGTGCTCGATTCGAGGGCCAGCATCGATCCGGCTTTGCTCGCCGCTTTGTGCGAGAAAGGCGTTCTCGTCGGCGAGCCGCCGCGCGTGTTCGGACAGCACTTTGCAGGCTTCGTGCGCCGCCAGCGGCGCGCGCGCCAGGCGGCGCAGTCCGGCGTGTGGGTCGACGTGGATGCCGGCGAGGTGACGGTGGATGGGCGCCAGGCGCCAACGCTCACCGACCTGGAGTACCGTCTCTTGCTGCTTTTGTGGGGACGTCTGGATAAGCTGTGCGACAAATATCAGATCGTCGAGAGCGTCTGGGGACAAGACTACATCGACGAGGTTGACGATGCCCGCATCGAGAAGCTGGTCAGCCGCCTGCGCGCCAAGCTCGAGACGGACCCGACAAATCCACGGTATTTGCTGACAGTGCGTGGGCGCGGCTACAAGCTCGTCGGTGTGTAAATGCAATCCTAACTGAATTGAAAGGTTGTCCCACGCCCGATCCGGGCTATAATCCCCTTACTGAATGAAACGCGGCCACCGATCAGCCGCCGGCTAACGGCATTCCCCTTCCAGGCTCGTCTGTGCCGCCCGTCACAGGCAGGAAATTGCGAGCGTATGGCATCCCCTATTCAGCTCCTGCTGGTTGAACCTGACGACGCAAACCGGCGGCGTATTCATCGAGCGCTGCGCGGGCGCGCGACGCGCTTTCGTATTACCGATGCACCCAGCCTGCAAGATGCGCCGCAGCGCCTCAGAGGCGCCCGGTACGATATCGCATTGGTCGATTTGGATGGCTGGCCCCGTCCGTTCGACGGGCTTGACCACCTTCTTCGTTCCGCGCCTGACCTGCCTGTCGCCGTGCTCTCGCGAAACAACCACGCTGCAGAAGCGATCCGGCGCGGCGCGTGTCGCTTCGTCGCGAAGACTGAGCAGGACCTGGCGCTGCTCCACTCGACACTCGCCGCCGTGGTCGAGCAAGCGAAGGAGCGCACCCGGACACAGGCTCAGTTGAAACAGCTTCAGTTGTCCGATGCGCGTTATCGCCTCCTGCTCGACCATGTCGCGGAAGCCTTGCTCCTGTGCGGCAGCGCGGGCGACATCCTGCATGTGAATCATGCGGCGGAAAAGCTGCTGGATCGGCCGGCGCAGGCGCTGATCGGCGCGCCGTTCGCGCGGCTCCTGTCGGGACACTCGCCATCTGCACTCCGCGACTGGGCTGGCTCACATCCCGTTCGCGTCGTGTTGCATAAACCCACCATCCCTGTGGAGGTTCGCGTCACGCCGCTGGCATTCGAAGATAGCTCCGTGTTTCTGGTTAAACTGCGAGACCTTCAGCGCGAGGAGCGATCTGAACGGCTCCTGCAGGCGCTGAGCCGCGCGTCGGCGGCCATGCAGGGCGCGCTGACTCCGCAGGACGTGCTCCGCGCGGCGGGCGAGCAGTTGCGTTCCATCGGACTGATTCTGTCGGTCTTCCGCTATCTGGATGACGAGCATGCCGTCGTGATGATTCACACGGAGCTTGGCCGGCGAGTCCTCTCGCAGGCCCGGCGCATGCTCGGATTTGACCCGATGGCCTATCAGGCCCGGGTGGATTCGTCACCGGTTCTCCAGTCGATTCTTTCCAGAGATTCGCCTGTGGTCCTCTCGGACGCGAACCAGGTCGTACGCGAATTGCTGCCGCGTCGCCTCAAGCGGTTGGCCGACCCGTTGGCGAAGCTCCTCAACTACGAGGAGCAGTTCGGCCTGCGCTTGACTCTCGCCGGAGAGACGTATGGATTGATTATGGTCGGTTATCCTCACGGCCATCTCGTGCCAGAGGATCAGCCGATTATCGAAGCCTTCGCCGTCCAGATTCAAGCGGCGCTCGAACGATCGCAGCGATTTGAAGTGACGCAGTCCCGGCTGGCCGATCAATTGCAGCAGCTCACACGGCTCGTGCGAGTGGGCGAGCAGATGCAACTGCGCCAGCCTCTCGACCGGCTGTTGGATGCGATCTGCGGCGCGATTTGGGAAAGTCTGAAGTGGGGCCAGGTGATCGTCTGGTTGTCTGAAGCACGATCCGCAACGATGTCGCCGGTAGCCGTGCGCGGCGTATCGCCAAAGAGCGCTGCCTGGCCGGGGGGTCTCGACGAGAAGATCTGGCGACGCAGCGAGTACCGCGTCGGGCGCTGCTACCTCGTGGCGGGCGGCGATCCTGGCGCACAGGCGTGGCAGCCAGGCGACATGCTTGTCGCGCCGATCGAAATCGGCGGCGCGCTGCTGGGCGCCATCCAGCTCGATCGACCGCAGAGCGGCCTGCGCCCGGCGCCGGACGACTTGACGGCGCTCGATCTATTCGCCAATCAAGCGGCTGTCGCGATAGAGAACGCGCAGTTGTACGTGCAGGCAGGCGATAGGTTGAAGCGACGCGTCGACAACCTGACGTCGCTGACCACATTGAGCGCGGTGGTCGATCAGGGCGATCTGCGCGCTTCGCTCGAGCAGGCGCTTTACCAGGTGCTACGCGTGTCAGGCATGGATGCGATCGACATCTCGCTGCTGGATTCGGCGACGGGCGAACTGCGACCCTACGTCTGGCGCGGTCTGTCCGACGCGTTCTGGGAAGAGGTGAAGACGTCTCCGACGCGCATCGGCGAAGGGGTTGGCGGGCGCGCGCTCGCCGCCGGCAGCGCGATCGTCGTGACCGAGGTGCCGACCGACCCACGCGTTCCCTACCGCGACAGCCTGGTGCGGGAGGGTGTGGAGACCGTCGTCGGGATCGGGTTGGCCGGGCGCGCGCCGGTCGGCGCGATGACGCTGTATGCGTACGAAGCGCGTCAGCTCGGAGACGAAACGCTCGACTGGCTCACCGTGGCCGGTCGCCAGATTGCGCTGTCGATCGAAAACAACCGTCTCATCGATGCCACGAGGCGCCGCCAGCGGATGGCGGAGGCCGTGCGCGAAGTCAACGCGGCCGTGGCCTCCAATCTGGAGCTTGACTCTGTGTTGGCGACCATTCTGGATCAGGCCAGCCGGGTCGTGCCCCATAGCTCATCCTGCATCATGCTGGCGGAGTCCAACACGCTGCGAGTGATCGCCGTGCGCGGGCTGGTCGATCCGGGAAACGTGATCGGCCGCGCCTTTCCGCGCGACGATCGGAACCCGGCCTGGCAGGCCGTCGTGAGTCGCGAGGCGCAGCTCGTCACCGATATCCGGGCCGCGGATGGAAGGTCCAACGGCGTCCTCGATGGAAGCGCTCAGTCGTGGATCGGCGCGCCGTTGATCGTCCGCGACGAAGTGATTGGACTGCTCGCGCTTCATCACCACCAGGCGGGATTCTACACGCAGGAAGACGCGCGCAACGCGTCGCTCATCGCGCAGCAAGCTGCGGTGGCGATCGACAACGCGCGGCGCTTCGAGATCGAACACGCGCGCTCCGAGCGCCTTCGACTGCTCAACGATCTGGGCCGCGAGCTGGTCGTCGCGCTGGATCGGGACACCATTGTGCGGCAGGCAGTCAAGCAGATTGCAGGCCGGTTTGGTTACAGGCACGTCGCGGTGTGGTGGCTCGACCCGGCGCTGAACGAGCTGGCGCCGATCGCGCGCAGCGACGAGCGCCGGCACGAGCAAGAAGCGCAATCGATGGCGCATCTGGCCGTCGGGCGTGGCATCGTCGGCCAGGCCGCCGCGACCCGGCAGACTTACGTGACCGGCGACGTCGACGCCGATCCGTACTACGTGGTCGACCCTTCGACTACGCTCAGGGTCGGCCCTGCCGACGCCAGCACCCGCTCCGAGATCGGCGTGCCCTTGCGCATTGAAGAGCGTATCGTCGGCGTGCTCGACATCCAGAGCGATCGCTCGAATGCATTTAGCGCAGACGACGTGATCATTCTCGAGACGGCGGCCAGTCAGATCGGCGCGGCTTTGGCGATCGCCGAGCTTTATCAGGAGACGCAGGCGCGCGCCGGCAATCTGTCCTTGCTATTCGCGGCCAGCCAGGAGCTGGGCAGCAGTCTCGACAGCGATCAGGTGTTCGGCCGCCTGGCGCAGTGGATTGTGACCGCCGTCGAGGCGACCAGCGCCCGCGTTTACGTGTGGGATCTCCAGACCAACGTAGGGCGCCTGCTGGCGCAGTACGTGGGCGCTCGCGCCAGCGCTGGCGAGCGCCAATCGCGTGTGGGTGTGGAGCAAGACCTGGGCGGGCTTTCGATCCTGGTCACGGCGATGAAGGAACACCGCTGGACGGTTTATGAGACCACCACGGATCACGACGCGATCGACGCGGCGCTGCGCGAGGTTCTGCGCGCAGGTGTTGTGCACAGCGCGCTGTATCTCCCTCTCGTCGTGCGCGAGCGACCGATCGGCTACGTCGAGATTTGGGAGACCGGGAGAATCCGCTCCTGGACACCGGATGAGGCATACGTGTGTCAGACGATTGCCAACGTGGCAGCCAGCGCGATCGACAACGCTCGCTTGTTCGAGGTCGAGCGCCAGCGTCGAAAGGTGGCCGAAACGGTGCGCGAGCTGGCGGCGGTCATCAGTTCGTCGCTCGAGCCGCAGGCGATTCTCGAGTCGCTGCTCGATCGGGCCGCCGAGCTGATTCCGTACGATTCGGCGGCTGTCTTCATTGCGCCGGGCGAGCTATCGGCTACGGGGGCCGAACTCTCGGGGCAGTTACGCATCGCCGTAAGCCGAGGCATGCCGGCGGAGGCGCATGACTCGCCGCCGGGCTTGGCCGAAGAGGTGCTCCGCACGCGGCGGGTATCGATCTGCGCCGACGCACGCGAAGGGGGGGAGCGGGGCGCGGCGCATGGCCCTTCGGCGCTCCCCCCTTCGGAGGTCGCCTCACTCCCCCTCGCTTTGCTCGGGGTCGGGGACTTCGCAGGGCAAGCCCTCGATCACGTGCGCGGTTGGCTGGGCGCGCCGCTCGTCGTCAAAGGGAGCGCGATCGGCGTGCTGACATTCGACAGCCGAACCCCCGCCCGGTATCGCCGCGAGCACGCCGAGATCGCGGAGACGATTGCCAACCATGCGGCCGTGGCGATTGAGAACGCGCAGCTCTACCAGGAGGCGCGGCAGCGCGTAGCCGAGCTGGAGACCTTGCAGGCCGTCAGCCTGGAGATGATCCAGTCTCTGGATGCCAGGCGCGTCTCGCAGGCCATCGCCGACGGCGCCCTGCGCCTCCTCTCCGCGACGGTGGTTCACCTGTTCAGCTTCGACGCGGAAACCGATAAGGTGGAGTTGGTGGCCTTCTCGACGGCGCCTGGCTTCAAGGAGGTCGGGCGGCCTACGCCGCGCCGCGAAGGCATGACCATGCGCATTGCTCACAGCGGCCAGGCTGTCGTGATCAACGATCCGCAGAACGATCCGGCTTTCGGGCCCATCACGCGTGCGACAGCCGAGCAGGGAGCGAAAGCCCTGGTCGGCTTGCCGCTCAAGGTGCGTGAGAAAGTGCTCGGCGTGATGAACGTGCTCTTTCACGCTCCACACATCGTCGTCGACAACGAAGTCCGCATCTTGGGGCTGTTGGCCGATCAAGCCGCGACGGCGCTCGAAAACGCGCGCCTCTTCGAGGGGGAGCAGAAGCGCCGCGTCGCGGCCGACGTGCTGCGCGAGATTTCGGGTGTGCTGACGAGCACGCTCAATCTGGGCGAACTGTGCGAGCGCCTGTTCGATCAGATCGCGCGCGTCATCCCCTACGCCAGCGCTGCGGTGACGCTCGTCGAAGCATCGCGTCACCTGCGGATTATCGCCGGCCGCGGCTTTCAGCAGCCCGCGCAGATTATCGGCAGGACGCTGGCACCCGGCGACGCCAGCCTCTCGGGCCGCGTCATCGATGCCCGCGAGCCGCTCGTTGTGGAGGATGTGCAGCAACTCGGCAACTGGGAAGTGCTGCCGGGCATGGAACGGGCGCACGGCTGGATGGGCGCGCCGCTCATTGCGCGCGACCAGGTGATCGGCACTCTGTCGGTGGACCACGAGCAGGCCGGCATCTACCGCCGGGAGCAGGCGGAGTTGCTCGGCGTGATCGCGAACCAGGCCGCGGCGGCTATCACGAATGCGCGGTTGTACGAGCAGGCGCTCGAGCGCGAACGGTTCGCCTCGGCGCTGGGCCGCACCAGCCTCGCGATCATGTCTTCCCTGGAGCTTGACGAGGTGCTGGAGCAGATCTGCCGTGAGAGTGCGGGCGCGTTCAACGTGGACAGCGGACTGGTGTGGCTGGCCGAAGGCGATGATCTGGTTGGCTTCGCGGGGCATGGGCCTGCGCGTGAGGGCTTCGTCGGCGTGCACGTCGGGCTTGGCGATGCGTCTATCCTTGGGGCGCGTGTGCTGGCCGAGCGCCGGGGTGAGTATATCAATTATGCCGAAACCGACCCGCGCGACAATCGCGAGCTGATTCACAGGATGGGTCTCAAGTCGCTGTTGGGTGTGCCGATGGTCCAGGACGATGCGCCCATCGGCACACTGGTCGTCGGCGATTCCGTTCGGCCTGACCCCTTCTCGGCTGCCGATATCGAGCGCGCGCAGGTGTTGGCCAGCCACGCCGTGATCGCGATCGAGAACGCGCGCCTGTTCCAGGCCGAGCAGCGCCGCGCGCGCCAACTGGCGCTGGTCAATCGCGTGGGGCTGGATATCACGTCCATCCTCGATCTGGATCAGTTGGCGCAGACGGTGGTCGAGGAGATTCGCGGCGCGTTCGGCTACTACCACGTGAGTGTGGTGACGATTCACGGCGGCGAGCTGGTGTGGCGAGCCGGCGCTGGCGGCGATGTGGAAGGCTGGACGCCGGCCGGAATGCGAAGGCCGGTAGGGGTGGGCATTATCGGCGCCGTGGCCGCTACCGGGGAGATGCTTGTGGCGCCGGACGTGCGCAGGGATCCGCGTTACGTCAGTTCTCCGGAAGTCCAGCGCACTCTGTCTGAAGTCGCGCTCCCACTCAAGGCGAAGGGGTCGATCGTCGGGGTGCTGAACGTCGAGAGCGACTACGCCAGCGCGTTCGGCGAGGAGGATCTGGCCGTGCTGACCGCGCTCGCCAGTCAGCTCGGCGTGGCCGTGGAGAACGCCATGTACGCCACGTCGCTGGAAACGCGCGTGGCCGAGCGCACGGCGGAAATCCGTCGTGAGCAGGAGCGCACGTTCACGATTCTCAACAGCGTCGCCGACGCAGTCCTGGTGACAGATCTCGCCGGCGCCATTGTGCTGACCAATCCCGTCGCCGACGCGCTGCTGCGCGAAGATCAGGAGGCGGAGCAGCCGGATCGCCTGCACACATGGCTGCGCGAGCTGTCGCCCGCCAGCGGTTCTCCGAAGATCGACGCCGGCGGGCGCACGCTGCAAGCGGCAGTGGCATACATCCGGGAAGAAGACCGGCGGGTCGGCCACGTGATCGTGCTGCGCGACATTACACGCTTGGAAGAGGTGGATCGGCTCAAGACTCAATTTGTCACGACAGTCTCACACGAGTTGCGCACGCCCCTGACAAACATCAAACTCTACCTGGGACTGTTCCAGAAGGGAAAGCCGGAGAAGCGCGAGCAGTATCTCGTCACGCTGCAAAACGAGGTCAACCGCCTGGAACGCCTGATCATGGACCTGCTCGATCTGGCGCGCCTGGAGCGCGATCGGCAGATGGTGACCCGCAACGTGATCGATCTGGCTGAAGTGCTGCAGCACGTCGTCAGCACGCTCGAACCGCAGGCCGAAGCCAAACGCCAGTCACTCCACTTGCGGCTCACGGAGCAGGCGCTGTACGTGCCGGCCGATCGGAACCAGATGATTCAGGTATTTGTCAATCTGTGCGCCAATGCTATCAACTACACGCCGCCGGACGGGCGGGTGGAGCTGGAAGCGTCAACCATGCTGCGAGACGGTCGAAACTGGGCCGTCGTGTCGGTGAGCGACAATGGCATCGGCATACCCGAGGAGGATCGTGAGCGGGTTTTCGATCGCTTCTATCGCGGCCAGGCAGAGCACTTCGAGGTGCGGGGAACGGGGCTGGGGCTGTCCATTGTCAAAGAAATCGTCGTGCAGCATTCTGGACAGATCGAATTGGAAAGCCGGGTGGGGCTGGGCAGCACTTTTACCGTCTGGCTTCCGATGAGTTGAGTGTGGAGGTTTCGTATGCAGTTAGCACAACGCATTCTGGTTGTCGAAGACGACGTGGCGATGGCCGGTGGCATCTGCGACGTGCTCGAACTGGCGGGCTACGAGGTGCGCGTGGCGCATCACGGCCATCAGGCCCTGGACGAGATCGGCAAGTGCCCGCCCGACCTGATCGTGTCGGATATTATGATGCCGGAAATGGACGGCTACGAGTTGTTCAAAAAGGTCCGATCGAACCCGGACTGGATCCTGATCCCGTTCATTTTCCTCACCGCCAAGGGCCAGAAATCGGACATCCGGTTGGGCAAGACGATGGGCGCCGAAGACTACCTGGTCAAGCCCTTCGATTGGGAAGACCTGTTGGTCGCAACGCGTTCCAGGCTGGAACGCGCTCAGGCGCTGCAGCAGGCGTCTCAATCCGAGCTCAACGCGCTGAAGAACCGCATCCTCAATACCCTGAGCCACGAGTTTCGCACACCGCTCACCTACATCACCGGCTACACGGATCTGCTTCAGGAGCCGGATCTGACGCCGGAGCAGTTGCGCCAGTTCCTCAAGCGGCTGCAGAGCGGCAGCACCCGGCTGAGTCGCCTGGTGGAAGACTTCCTATTCCTCGTCTCGCTGGAGGCGGGCGAGGCTCACACAGCCTACATGCTCCAGCGCGATCGCTTCTCAGATTGGTCTGCCATGATCCAGCGCGTCTTGGCGCGATACGCCGAGAAGGCGGTCGCTCACAAGGTGACGCTGAGCGCGGATGTGGCTGCTGGCCTGCCCGAGACGACCATTCACGCGGCCTACGTCGAGGATGCGGTGTCGCGCCTGGTCGACAATGCCGTCAAGTTCACGATCGGCAAGGAAGGCCGGGTGCAGGTATCGGCAACGGAAAAGGACGCCGGTATCTTGATCGGCGTAGCAGACGAAGGCATGGGTATCTCCGAGCAGGATGTGTTGAAAACCTTCCAGTCGTTCCACCAGGTCGATCGGGAGACGCACGAACAGCAAGGCGCCGGAGTGGGACTGGCTATCGTCAAGGGCGTCGTCGACCTGCACGGCGGTCGGATCGACGTGAAGAGCCGGGTCGGCGAAGGCAGCACGTTCAGCATCTGGCTTCCTGTTCTCAAAGAGTAACCGCCGAGACTCGGTAGATCCGAATTTGAGCCACGGCCGAGACTTCGGAAGTCCTTAAGTGGCCTGTCGCCAGCGAAACGACTCGGATTTCCGGCCGCCGTCGCCTGCGAGAATACGCCTTGAGACTTCCGAAGTCTGATGATTGGACTGTCAGGCGAGTGTCCGATGCCCGTCAAGCACGCCGTGAGTTCGGGTAGTATCCTGTCACGCAGAATTTGATCACTCCTGAGGAGGACAGTGCCATGGCATCCCTGTTGGAGAAAGTGCAGACGCTCATTTCGGCCAACCTGCACGCGCTCGTCGACTCGGCGCTCAAGGCGAACTCGGTAGCCGTCATGGACGAGTACATCCGCCAGGCCGAAAACAACCTGGAGGCGCTGGAGGATGCGGCCGCGACGGTCGGGGGCAGCGTCAAAACCCTCAAGCGCAAATACGAGGACTATTCCGCCCAGGCCGCCAAGCTGGATCGCGACATCGATACACTGCTCACGCAAAACCGCGATGACCTGGCATCGGCGGCGCAGGCCAAGCTCAACACCACGCAGCGCCTGGCCGAGGATTACAAGGAGCAGTGGGAGCGCCAGCAGGCTGAGTACCAGAACCTGATGGACGCCAGGCTCAAGCTGGAGGCCAAGCTCACGACGATCAAACAGGAGCGCGAGGAGCTGCTGGCGCTGCTCGAGCTGGCGAAGAGCAAGGAACTCACCATCAAGACGATCAAGTCGCTGGACGACGTGGTGGGCATCGGCGACGCCGACGTCGCTCGCATCGGCGAATCGATTCGCGCCCGCCTGGACAAGGCGCAGGCCAAGAGCGAAATGCTGGCCAGCCGTCTGGACGAACAGATGGACGAAGTCTTGGAAAAGGGGTCGCTGGACAATCAACTGGCCGAGCGCAAGAAACGATTGGGCCTGAGCTGATCGAACGCCCAGTCATCACCAGGCCCCCGAAAGTCCCAATCGGGGGCAGGCGCGAAGCAAGGCGGGGCCGGCACCGAGGGTGGTGGCCCCCCTTTTCGTCAGGGACGATGCGGATTGCGCTTCGCGGTGAGACGGGGCCGAGTTCGAAACGGTTCCAAGCAGAACACGGGTGGAGACGCGCATGGCAACCGATCGGTCGTCGCTGCACAGCCGCTCTTTGAGAGCGATGCTGGTCAATGCCTTGCTCGATTGGCGCGGCGCGGCGGTGTTGGCGGCGGCGCTCGTCTTGAGCGTGCTGCTGCCATCCCCGCTGCCCGGCTGGCAGACCTGGTATTGGTGGCTGGCGGGTATCGTGGGCTGGCTTGCCATCTCCTTCGCCATCTTCGTCAATCCGAATACGGGCGCGCAAGTCGTGCAGAAGATGCTTCGCGTCAAATTCGATCCGGCGGCGATCAAGGATGACGAATCGCGCAGGACCATTGAGAAGGGCCTGGAGTACCGGGCGCAGATCGAGGCGGCGGCGAACCGCGCGCGATCCGGCTTGCTGCGCGATAACCTCGCCGAGACGGCGGACGAGATCGATCAGTGGCTCGATAATATGTACTCGCTGGCGGTGCGGCTGGACGCCTTCGCAGTCGATCGGACCATTCAACAAGACCTCCACTCGGTGCCCTCGACGATCCAGACCTACGAACAGCGCCTGAGGAGCGTCACCGACGACAGGCTGCGCGCGCAGATGCTGGAAATCTATGATGCCAAGAAAGCGCAGTGGGAGTCGCTGAAGAATCTCCAGGCGACGATGGCGCGCGCCCGGCTGCAGATGGACAGCGCGCTGACCGCGCTCGGCACCGTATACTCGCAGATACTCCTGATCGGCGTGAAGGATATCGACAGCGGACGCGCGCAGCGCCTGCGCGAAGACATCGCCGAAGAGATCAAGAGCCTGCACGACGTCGTTCAGGCGATGGATGAAGTGTATCAATACGAGCGCTGACACGTTGGCGCGAGTCGCATACCATACGCTCATCTTCGGCCCGCACGCCGCGCCCGCGAAGCAGATGAGCGAGGCTTAGAGTTGTCTCTGAGCGGGAGGATGCGATGGATTTCGGTCAACAGCTCTTTGAGTTTCTGAAGAACCCCAACGTAGCCTACGTGCTGCTGATTCTGGGACTGTGGATGCTGGCGATCGCGGTGACGACGCCGGGCACGGGTTTTGCCGAAGTCGTAGCCGCCATTGCGCTGGTGGGTGCAGCAGTCGGCCTCTTCAATCTGACGGTGAACTTCGCGGGTATCCTGCTGATCGTCGTCGCCTTTGCTCTATTCATCGTCGACGTGTTTTCGCCAACGCACGGCATCTTGACGTTCGGCGGCGTCGTCTCGCTCGTACTCGGCTCGCTGTTCCTGTTCCCAGGACGGGAAGTGGGCGCGGGCGTATCCGGCTGGCTGATCGGCGGCGCGGCCGCGATCTCGACGGGCATGGCCGGCCTGGTGCTGCACGCGCTGGCAAGAACGCGGCGGGAAAAGGGCGTGGGCATGGCCGTGCTGCAGGTGGTGGGCGCGAAGGGCCGAGTGCGCACGGCGCTCGTTCCCGGCAAGACAGGCACCGCGCAGATCGCCGGCCAGTTGTGGACCGTGGAAGCCGGCGAGCCGATCGAGTCGGGCGCGGAAGTGGTCGTGGAGCGCGCCGAGGGCTTGAAATTATATGTGCGGCGCGCGGAATCGGCCACGGCTGCGCCGTCGACGCCTCAGGACGGATGACGGCTTGATGCATACAAAGGAGGCTTTACCATGGAAGTAGTCCTCGGCGTTGTCTTGTTTGCCCTGCTGGTTCTGCTCGTGGGTCTGGTTGTCAGCATGATCCGTATCGTGCCGGAGTACCAGCGGCTGGTGGTGTTCCGGCTGGGCAAGTGCATCGGTCAAAGGGGGCCTGGCTTTATCCTTCTGTATCCCTTCGGCATCGATAGGGCGGTCAGCGTCGATCTGCGCGAGGAAGTGCGCGAGGTGCCGCACCAGACGAACATCACCAAGGACAACGCGTCGATCGGCATCGACTTCCTGATTTACTGGCAGGTGGTGGATGCCGTGAAGAGCGTGCTGGAGGTGAGCAACTTCCGCCAGGCCGCGCTCGGCATCGCCACCACGACGCTGCGCGCAGTCATCGGCGACATCGCACTGGACGACGTGCTGGCGCAGCGCGAGCACATCAATCAGGTGCTGCGCGCTAAGCTGGACGAGGTGACGGAGCGCTGGGGGGTGAAGGTTACGGCCGTGGAAATCCGCGAGATCGTCCCGCCGCGCGAGATTCAGGAGGCGATGACGCGCCAGATGAGCGCCGAGCGCTCGCGCCGGGCGGTGGTCACGGAGGCGCAAGGCCAGCGCGAGGCGGCGATCACCGTCGCCGAAGGCCAGAAGCAGTCGGCGATCCTGCGGGCGGAGGGCGAGAAGCAGGCAGCCATCTTGCAGGCCGAGGGGCAGCGCGCCGCTCAGGCGCTCGTCGCCGAAGGCTTCGCCGTCGCGCTGGACCGCGTGTACGCGGTCGCCAAGACGGTCGATGCCAAGACCTTGTCGCTGCAGTATCTCGAAGCGCTCAAGGCCATCGGCGCCAGCCCGTCCACCAAGTTCATCTTCCCGATGGAGCTGACGACCATGCTTCGATCGCTGGCCGGCTACACCGAAACGGCGTTCTTGAAGCAAGACGGCGCACAGCAAGCGGGCTAAGGGCCTATCCCAAAACTCCCGGAGTGCGGGCTTCAGTTCGCTTTAGAGCGGATTCCGATTGCGTGTACGCCAATCCGGAGTCGAGCCTTTAGGCGGTTTCCGGCTGAAGCCTCGACTCCGGCGTAAATCAAAGTGGAATCCGCTCTAGATAGGGCAGACTGAAGCCTGCGATCCGGTTTTCGGATTGGCTCTGAGCGGTTGTGTGTCCCACCTGCCTGACGTGAGGGTCGAGAGCCGAAATGTGCGCTCTCGACCCTCGTGTTTTGAGGGAGCCGATCAGAGCGTATTCGTGATAAGGGGACGTGATTGGACGTCGAGATCGTGCGAGCCAGTTGGCGCGATGCGTGGGCGTTGAGCCGCCTGGACAGAAGATGCTTCAGCCAGGTCGATGCCTATACCTGGCTCACTTATCTCAGCCTGTGTCTCTGGCCGGGCGTCGTGACGCTGAAGGCCGTCTCGGGTGAGAAAATCGTGGGCGTCGTGGCCGGCGACCCGCGCAGATGGCGCGGTTACACGCTCATCGTCACCCTGGCCATCGATCCGGATTGGCGTCGTCGCGGCATCGGCAAGCGCCTGATGCGCGCCTGCGAAGCTCGCTTCGACCTGCCTCGATTTCGCTTGCAGGTTCGAAAGAGCAACGCGCCGGCGATCCGGCTGTATCAGAGACTGGGCTATTCCATGGTCAATACCCTGCCTGGATATTACGGCGACGGCGAGGATGCCTACGTGATGGAGAAGGCGAACAGGTGAAAAGGTTGAGGAGCAAACATGGCGAAAACCGAGCTGTTTCGGGTGATTGCGCGCACGATCATCGTGACGCCGGGGCGGCGCGTGGTGTTGGTGACCAGCCACAATAGCACGGCGCTGGTGCTGCCCGGCGGCGCGGTGGATCAGGGTGAGTCACTGCCGCAGGCTGCGATACGCGAAGCGAAGGAAGAATGCGGCCTGGACGTGACCGTCGGGCGCGCGATCTGGGTGCGAGAGTTTCACGACCTGACGCGCGGCCAGGCCAACCTGGAGGTGTACTTCACCGCGCAGCCTGTTACCGGCGCGACGCCGCCCGATCGCTGGCAGCACTCCGATCCGGGCCGGCCCGGCCTCGCGCGGCAGGTAGGGCTTTACTCTCGCGAAGACCTGCAGGCGATCCCGGCCAACGTGTATCCCATCGAGCTGCGGCGCGCATTCTGGATCGGGCTGGAAGAGGGGTTCGAGAATGCGTATTTAGGGAGCTTCAGGGGTTGAGCAACGAATGGGCAACGGATAACATGTGAGTGACGCGTCTACCGGAAGGTGGTACAATTGCTTGGATTCGCTTTTGACTACCTTGCCAGATGCATCTGGCTTACCCGGGTGAGGTGAAACAGATGAGCGTTACCGAAGCAAGGACGGGACCGTCCCCGTCCGGAGTCAAAGATCGTGGCCTGATTGTCAACGACTTCTCAATCACGGCTGCGACGGTGAACGGATCGGGCAGCCAGACGGCCAACAATACCCTGATCCGCGCCATCCACAAGATAGGCGTGCCGGTCAGCGGCAAGAATCTGTTCCCTTCGAATATCCAGGGATTGCCGACCTGGTTCACCATCCGCGTCAGCAAAGACGGTTATATCGCTCGCCGCGAGCGCGCGGAGATCCTGGTGGCGATGAACAAGGCGACCATCGCCGAGGACATTCAGAAGCTCGAATCGGGAGGCATCTGCCTGTACCCGATCGACGACCCGCTCCCGGTCCAGCGCGACGACGTGGCCTTCTACCCTATGCCGGTCAACGAGCTGGCGAAGAATTCGGGGGCCGACGCCCGTCTGCGTCCATACGTCGCCAACATGGTCTACGTAGGCACGCTGGCCTACCTGCTCGGCATCGATCTGAAGGAGATCGAGGCGGCGATCACATCCCACTTCGACGGCAAGAAGAAGCCGATCGACATGAACATGGGCGTCGTCAACGCCGCACACGAGTGGTCGTCGACCCACTTGACCAAGACCGATCCCTTCCGCATCGATCGCATGGACGCCACGGATGGCACGTTCGTGATCGACGGCAACACAAGCGCCGCGCTCGGCGCGATCTTCGGCGGCGTGTCATTCGCGGCCTGGTACCCTATCACGCCGGCGACGTCGCTGGCCGATGCGCTGAACGAGTATCTGCCGAAGCTGCGTCGGGAGCCGGACGGCAAGGCGACGTACTCGGTCGTCCAGGCCGAGGACGAGCTGGCCGCGATCGGCATGGTGATCGGCGCGGGCTGGGCCGGGGCGCGGGCCATGACAAGCACGTCGGGGCCGGGCCTGTCGTTGATGGCCGAGTTCGCAGGCTTTGCCTACTTCGCAGAGGTCCCGGCGGTCATCTGGGATATCCAGCGCATGGGCCCGTCGACCGGGCTGCCGACTCGCGTCTCCCAGGGCGACATCGAAGAAGCGTACTATCTCAGCCACGGGGACACACGCCACGTGTGCCTGATTCCCGGCAACATGCAGGAGTGCTTCGAGTTCGGCAACACCGCGTTCGAGCTGGCCGAGCGATTGCAGACGCTGGTCATCGTGCTGAGCGATCTCGACCTGGGCATGAACCTGTGGCCGACCGGGCCGTTCACGTATCCCGAGAAGCCGATGGATCGCGGCAAAGTGCTGTCGGCGGAGGATCTCAAGCGGCTGGGCGGCTCGTGGAAGCGCTACGCGGACGTGGACGGCGACGGCATCGGCTGGCGCACGCTGCCCGGCACGGATCACCCGATGGCTGCTTACTTCACGCGCGGCAGCGGTCACAACGAGGCCGCCAACTACACCGAGCGCCCCGAAGACTGGCAGCAGAATCTGGAGCGGCTGGCGCGCAAGCACGAGACGGCGCGCACGCTCGTCCCGCCACCGATGATCGACATGACGGAGGACGCAGAAGTTGGCATCATCTCGTATGGCTCGAACGATCCGGCGGTGAAGGAAGCGCGCGACCGGCTGGCCGCGCGGGACATTCGGACGTCCTACTTGCGACTGCGCGCGCTGCCGCTGGAGCACACGTTGGCGGAGTTCGTCAAGAAACATGCGCGCCTGTACGTGGTGGAAAACAACTTCGACGGGCAGATGCATGACTTAATTCAGTTGCACACGCCGGAGTATGCGGCGCGGCTCGTATCGCTATCGAAGTGTGACGGGCTTCCCCTCAGCGCGCGCTGGATCACGGAAGCGATTTTGGAGCAAGAGCGGTAAAAGTTCCTTTAGTTCCCTGAACTCCTTACGAAAGAACAGGAAGGATCTGAAGGAACTCAAGGAACTCGTGCTCGACAGGAGCATCTACTGATGACGACGACAGTACTGCCCAGCAAATCCGCCAACGTGAATCTCGTTGGCTTGACCAAGATCGATTACAAGGGGCTGCCCTCGACGCTGTGCAACGGCTGCGGGCACGATTCGATCTCCAGCCAGATCATCCAGGTGGCCTACGAGATCTCGCTGCCGCCGCACCGCATCGCCAAATTCAGCGGCATCGGCTGCTCGAGTAAAAGCCCGGCCTATTTCATGGGCCGCTCGCACGCACTCAACGGGACGCACGGCCGCATGCCCTCTCTGGCGACGGGCGCGACGACCGTCAACAAAGACCTGATCGCCGTCGGCGTGAGCGGCGACGGCGATACGGGCAGCATCGGACTCGGCCAGTTCAAGCACATGCTGCGCCGCAATACGCAGATGGTGTATATCATCGAGAACAACGGCGTCTACGGCTTGACCAAGGGCCAGTTCTCGGCCACGGCCGACCTCGGCCAGACGCTGAAGTACGCCGGCACGAACGAGCTGCCGCCGATCGACCTGTGCCTGGAGGCCATCATCGGCGACTGCGGCTTCGTCGCCCGATCATTCGCCGGCGATCCCAAGCAGGTGCAGGCGCTGCTCAAGGCGGCTTTCAGCTTCAAGGGGCTGGCCGTGATCGACATCATCAGCCCGTGCGTCACCTTCAACAACTCCGAGCTATCGACCAAGAGCTACACTTGGGGCAAGAACCACGAAGAGGCCCTGCACGACATCGCATTCGTGCCGGCCCTCGAAGAGATCACGGTCGATTATGAGGAAGGGACGGTCAAGGATGTCGAGTTGCACGACGGGTCGATCATCCGCCTGAAGAAGCTGGGCAAGGACTACGATCCGACTGACAAGGCCGCAGCCATCGCGCTGCTGGAGAAGACCAGGGCGGAGCAGTTGTTCATCACTGGCCTGATCTACATCAACGAGGGTCGCCCGAGCCTGGCCGAGCGCGAGCGGCTGGTCGATACGCCGCTGGCGTACTTGCCGGAAGAGAAGCTGCGCCCGCCGCGCGAGGCGCTAGATCGCATCAACGCGGCGTTTATGTAGTTCCCAGGTCGAATCGCGTTCGGGTTCACTGCGAATCAAAAGCTGGGAGATCGGCTGATGTCAGTTGAAACGGTTACATTGCGATTGCCTGAGGCGTTGTACCGGCGATTGGCCGAGACGGCGCGTGTCACCCGGCTGGGATGATGTGCCTGCGGAATTTCAGATCGTCGGTGCCCGACGCCGGTGGGTTGTCAGCGGCTGGCATCCGCCGAGGGATTAAACGCAAAGAGCCGCCCCCAATCGGGACGGCTCTCAACTCTAACTCCCAACTCTAACTCTACTTCGCCTGCACCTTGATCGTGCGCGGCTTGACTTCCTCGGCCTTCGGGACGCGAACCGTCAGCAGCCCATTCTCCAGCCCGGCCTCGATCTTGTCGGCCTGGATGTCCTCGGGCAGCTCGAACGTGCGGCTGAACTTGCCGTAGCCAATCTCGCTGCGCAGCGTGCGGGCGTTCTCGTCGGCCGACAGCGCCGGCGCGATCGTCTCACCGCTGATGCGGATCGTGCTGCCCTGCGTCTCGATGTGGACGTCCTCGGCGCGCAGGCCCGGGGCGACGGCGACGAAGGTGTATCCCTCACCGTCTTCGGTGATGTCCATCGGCAGCCGCGAGCCGATACCCCACACCGTGGCCCACTCGCGCGACACAGGGGCGAAAAAACGATCGCTCACGAAGCGGTCCATGACGTTGAAGATCGGATCGTTGCGCAGCACCAGACTTCGAGTCATCATTTCGATATCCTCCTTGAGTGGTCTCCTGTCTGTAAACTGCGCCCAGGATACCCGCTTTGCATTAGAGCGACGCAAGCGGCGCGCTAGAGGAGCATTAGAGGGGCGTTAGAGTTGTATTGGAGAGCGACGGAAAACGGACGGGTGGTTTTGATGGGCGTAGCGTAGGGCCTCGTGCCCGTCAGACGCCCACAAGGGGCTAAGCTACCCATCATTTTGCATGTGGTGGAGTGCTAGGGGGAGACGGCGTCGACTGCCGGCTGGACGGCCGCCTCGTCCGGCCCGGCGACGATCAGCGTGCGGTCGCCGCGCTGAGCGAAGTACGTCGTCACTGGCCCGTCCCACCATTCGATCCCGGCCTGTGTCCGCGTCGGGTTGTCCAGGTCGAATCGGGCCCTGAGGTATTCTCGGTAGACCTCGGCGAATTCCTCGGCGTCGCGCTCCGAATCCCATGCCTGCGAGATGACAAGCACATATTCAAAGGTGTCCGGCGTGGCCGTGTCGGCGTTGGGTGAGACGTACACGGCGTAACGGTCGCCGCCCCAACCCGCGGCGGCCCGTTCGACAGATGCTGTTCTGCTAATGTGCTCGGTCAAGTATTGGCGCAGCATGAACTCGCCGAGTGTGTTCTCGTCGGCCAGTCGCCAGCCAGGGGGCAGTGTGCCGGTGAGCGGCGGCAGCGCGATCGGGATCGGTCGATCGTCCGGGTAGGCGAACGGGTGCAGAATTTGCTCCGACGAGATTGGCGGGTCGTCGAAAGCGGCGTCCACCGCCGGCCAGCCGCCTCCGAGTTGCAGCGACAGCACGAAGGCCATGCCGCTCAGGTAGGGAAACATCAGCGATTCGCGAAACACGCGCGGCGCCGAATTGAAGACCGGCATGCCCTGCACTGCGCTCATCATCGCCAACTGATCGCCGAGCGACAGCGCATCCTGCGCCCACTGCTGCATGAGCAGCGTGCCGTCGCCTTCGACCAGCGCCTGGTACGCAAGCTGCCGATCGGCGTCCTCGATTTGGAGGGCCTTGTCGTTGCTGAAGCCCAGGCCGGCGAGGTCGAAATGCTGGTTCTGCAGCGCGTGGTCAAACTCGTGCGCGAAAGTGATCCGCTCCAGCACCGAGAGATCGCCCGGCTTAGCGATGACGTACAACCGGTCCTTGTCGGGATCGTAGAAGCCCGCAATCTGCTCGCTGTACAGGTCGGTCAGGAAATCGTACAGATCGAAGCCCGGCTCGACCAAGTCGAACGCGGCCAGCGTCAGCGCATCGCTGCGCGCGTCCGCCTGGCTGTAGTTCTTCTCCTGCAAGTCGACGACGTATCCGCGAAGCTCCTCGCTCGACATCAGCGTTCGCGTGACCGGACGGATGGCGGTCAGCCCGCGCATCTCCTGAACGGCCTGCTCGATCGCGTCCATCGCCGCGGCGTTCTCGGGTGAGATGACTGAGACCGGCTCCTGGCCGGCGTCGCGCAATTGCTGTTTGAGCGCGTCGATCTGCGCCTGCAGCTCCTCGATCCGGGCGTGCAGCCTCGCCGCTTCCTCGTCGCGCTCCTCGATCTGCGCCTGCAGATCGGCCGAGCGGGCGCGGCTCTCGGCCAACTCGTCTTGGAGCGCTTGGTTCTGCTGAGCCAGCGCGTACACACCGATGCCCAAGGCGATCAGCGCGGCGGGAATCAACACGATCAAGATGCCGGTGACGACTTGCTTCACAATGGCTCCCTGCGCGGCGATGGTAGCATGGCAACATAGGGCTGTCAAACGATGAAAACGCGGCGCGGTCTTCAGGCACTACGCCGGTGTGCACGCAAAGGTTGTCATCAACCGTAGGGCGCGTTTCCATACGCGCCGCAAATTACGTCCCGCCTGACATGTCTTGCGTACACACCTACGCCGGGTTCGCTTGACGAAGTACAAGGCAATCAATATGATTGCTTACGAATTCAGTTGAGGTAAAGCGAATGGTTACAGCCACCGCCAAGGTCAGCCGCAAGAACCAAGTCGTGCTGCCCAGGGAAGTCCGTAGACGACTAGGCGTTAAAGCGGGCGACAATCTGCTGTTCGTTGTTCGTGAGGGCGAGATCATCGTCCGGGCACGACCGGCCAGTTTCACCAAAGCCATGCGCGGGCTGCATAAACACGTGTGGGACAAGATCGACGTGGATCGCTGGCTGGCCGAGGAGCGCCAGTCGTGGGAGTAGCCGCACTGCGCCACCGGCTGCGCGGGTGGAAGAGCGTGGCGCTAGAGTGGTATTGCTATCCGATTTCGTGTAGACCCATCCAGTGCATGTCCAGAAGCCTTCGCACGATTTAGTCACGCAAACGTCCTGCAAGTCAACATTTGACTTGCAGGACTTCACGTTTTACGCATCACGTTTCACTTCTCAAACGGCACCGCCACGGTCATCCCCCACCGCAGTCGCGGATCTGCCTCGAGTAACCTGATCTTCACGGGGTAGGTCACGTCACCGCTCCTTTCCTCAAACAACGCCCCGATCGATTCCACTTCGCCCTTCAGCGTCAGTTCCGGCAGGGCGTCGACTTTCACCGTCACCGGCTGCCCGGCGCTCACGGCGGGCAC
>DATEUJ010000018.1:0-4586 GCA_035283185.1 Anaerolineae bacterium
CTCGCAAACGGGCTCTCACACACCACTGAGCGCGTGGTCTTAGCTTGTCTGAATCCGTCCTGCGATTATAGCCCATCCGCGCGCTCAAGTTTCTGCCCTCATGCATCACGCTTGAGGTGATGGCTATCTCGCAATGACGGCTAAGTAGTTACCTTGCTTCTTGCCAGCCCTCACGGCACTACGATCTCAATCGAGCCGATAATCACGTGATCACCCATCACCGATCCCCTTTCATCTATCACCGGCAGGCGGGCGCCGTCTTCGCGCGTATAGACGCCCACCTCGAGCGGATATGCGCCAGGCGCGGCATCCGGCGGGATGCCGAAGCGATGCACCTGAGCGAATATGTCGCCGGAAGCCAGGCTCTCCAGGGGCACGTCGAGCGAATCCTGCTGAGCCAGCACCGGCCGGCCAGGATCGCCGGTCAGGACGTGAGTGAACACGACGGCCTGCTTCGCGAACGGGACCGGCGATGTGAATTGCCAGTAGGTAATCACTTCGAGCGTGTCGCCCGGCCTCACCTGGGGCGTACGGATGTCATAACCCAGGAGGCGCAGCGCGCCGTCGAACGACGCGCTGCCGGCGAGGCGAGTGGCCGACTCCAACGCCTCGCGCACGGCGCGCTCGGCGTCGAAGCGGTACACCACGAACCGTGGATTGAAATCGTCGGGGCGCAGGTCGACAGCGTCGATCTTTTCGGCGTGCGCGGCGAACAGCCCGGCAAACGCGGCATCGACTGGCGCGACCGCCTGGGCGATCACCCAGACAGGGTTCCCTTTCCCCTTCGGGAAAACCAGACTGGCGTGCGGGACGCCGAACATGTCGACGAACGAGCCGGTGAACCAGCGCCGCGATAGGTCTTCGCGATTGAGTGTCATCGCCATCGAATACGGATCGTGGTAACGCTCGGGGTAAATCGACGAGATCGCTACGACGGCGTTCGGCTCGGCCGCTCGATCCAGGTAGCGCGCGATCTCGAACAGCGTCGTGTGGTAAGCCACGCGCACGTCACGCGCCTGCCCCCAAACGGCAAAGTAATCGTGCGCCGTGCTGATGGCCGTGGCGGCGAGCAGCGCGACCAGAGGCAGCACGCGAACGGCGCGCGACGCTCCCAGACGCTCCAGCCAGCGCATCACCTCGATCGCGCCGATGGCGACCAGCAGATACACGACCGGCTGCGCAGCGATCGAGCGCAGGCTGCTGGCCGTCACGCCGGTGAGCAGGCTGGGAAAGATGCCTGCCAGCAGCCAGAACAGCGCGAGCGCGTATTCAATTCGCCGGAACCGGCGCCCGGCGATGAATACGCCAAGGAAAAACAGGATGCCCGTCACCCCGTCCAACAGGGGGCGACCCGGGATATTGTACAGCCACAGGTCGTCGCCTTTGAGTGTGAACATGCCCAGAGCGCCGAGCGTGTTGCCGAGCATATCCGACGGATCGCCGGCAAACAGCCGATCGATAGGGCCGCCGAGCTGCGACAGGCGCGCCTCGCTGCCGGGATTCGCGGCGAGATAGGCGAACATCGGCAGCGATAGCCCGACACCCAGCGCGACGATGACAATCATGCCGAGCCAATGCTGCTTCCAGACCTGGCGATGAAAGAGGAGCAGGTAAAACCACAGGAGGACGAATACGCCGGGCAGGACGCGTGCGGCCATGTAGGTATACAGCGACAGCCCCAGGAACAGCCCGGCGATACCATAGTTGAGCCATCTGACACGGATTCGGGCACGGATTGCACGGATGGAGAGCGCCCGCCACGCGAAATATATCGATATGCTGAAAAGCGCCGGCAGGAGCGCCGAGCGCAATGCCTGGCGATCGGTTGAGACAGCCCAGAAAGAGACCGCGAGCAGCGTAGAGGTCAATAGCGCAGTCGGCGCATCGAACGCGCGTCGAACCCAGAGGTGTACGACGACGATGAGCAACAGTCCGGCGAGCGCGGAGGTGAGCCGCAGCGCCAGGTAGTTCTGCCCGAAGAGCGGCATGAGCGCCGCGACGACGTAATCGTACAGCGGCTCGCGCCCGTAGCCGACCGTCTCGTAAATCGGGCGCGCGCCGTTCAAGATGGCGACGGCGTCCATCCCGTGATCGGCTTCGTCGTGCGTAAGCCCGGGCGGGATCTCGCCGAGCTGAACCAGGCGAAACGCGGCGGCTGCCAGCAGGATCGCCAGTAGCACCATAGCCTCTGTTCGCCGACTGATCTGGCGCCTTTGTTGCCCAGATGCGTTCATGCCGTTCTACAGCGGAGTTCTCACCACTAAGACACGAAGAAACTTGGTGTCTTCGTGTCTTCGTGGTTAAGGTTCCGTCACCCGCACACGAGTCAGCGTCACGTACGTCCCGAGGCCGTGCCCGTCGTCGGCGAGGATCGGCAGTCGCTTCGACGACGGCTTGCCGTACCAGCCCACTTGCACATCGTATACGCCGGGCGGCGTGTGAGGATCGAGCGTGAGTGTCCGCTCGTCGACCACGATCTCGCCTTGCGACCAGCTCGACAGCGGACGCGTCCCATTCACTGGCGCGCCCGGCGTGCGCGCCCAGATGGTCGCCGCATCGTCCGGCATGGCGACGTGCGCGAAGATGCCATAGTCGAAATCCGTCGGGCCGGTCGATTGCCAGTACGTCGTCAGCTTGATCGACTCGCCCGGCCGGGCGCTGCGCCGGTCGAGCGCGTAACCCAGCAGCCGCACCTTGTCGTCGAAGTTCAGATTGATTGGGTTGGGATAGTCTCCGTCGCGCCCCCGAATCGTCACCTGTCCGATCGTCGCAGTGTCGCCGCCGTTCGACGCGGGAAGACGCTCCCCGCCCCGCTCGTACAGCCCGACGCGGACCGCCGTTTCTAGCGGCGCGTAAGCCGTCTCAGGAATGTGGACGACATATGGATCGGCGAACACTTCGCCGGGCCGCCACAGTGTGGTCGGATAGTTGCCGAGGCCGGGATAGGTATCGCGCTGCGCCTCGATCACGCCGTCGCCGTCGACCACGTGCACGAAAGCCGTGTAAGACCTGTCGATTAGCCTGAGTGCTTGCCAATAGGCGATGACCGTCAGCTTGTCTCCAGGCGTTACTTCCGATTTGTCGACCTCGTAACCCACCAGCCGAATCGCATCTGCAAAGGTGTCGTCCGTCTGATTCGGAATCGCGGCGATGTCCGCCTGGCTCAACGGCTGCGGCCGGGCGTAGGCGGGCGCCAGGATGCCGAACAGGCCGTACAGGGCAAATGCGAGCATCGATCCGGCGACGACGAATGATACAACCGTCTCGCGCCGCCTGGCCCACTCCAATAACCCTGCTGCGACGAGCACGGCCAGCGCGGGCAAGGCAGGGAAGAAGAAGCGGCCGTTCGGGCCGGCCGTGCTGATCGTCATGTAGCCGAAGACGGCGCCGGCAAACAGCGCGACGATTCCGGCGAGGATGCCGACGCGGGCACGCGCCTCCCATCCGGCCTGACGCCAATGGCGCACGGCGCCGGCGACAAACCCGGCCAGCGCGATCAGGCAGACGACGAAGATAACCTGATACACCGCATCCGGCATGGGAATCTGCCCGTATCCGAAGCGTCCCCACACGGTCGACCACGAGTAGGGAATCTCCTGCAGCGCGAGCGAGAAATCGCGCAGCGGATCGCGCCCGCCCCAGATCGAGTTCATCTTCTCGACGCCGGTCGCTTCGCCGTACAGCATTTGATTGCGCGCGAACCACCATCCGGCGACGAGCGCCGTGACGCCGAGCGCGATCAGGTTGGCGCGAATGAAGCGGCGCCAATGGCTATCCGGGTGTCCGCCGCCGAATGCGGAGAGCCACACCGCCAGCTCGACGACGGGCAGCACGAACAGCAAGTTGAACTTGGCCAGCAGCGCCAGCCCGAAGATCAGGCCGATCAGCGCCGCGCGCCGATCGCTCAAATGCCCGTCGATCGCGTCGACGCACAGGTAAGTCAAAGATGCGCCGGTCGCGGCGGCGACGACGTCGTTATTCACCGCGCCGCTCATGTACAGAAATTGCGGATTGAACGCGACGAGGGCCATTGCCGCCAGCGCCACGGGCGGACGGCCGGGGAAGGCGCGCCGCGCGATGCCATATGTAAGCCACACGGTCAGCGCGCCGAGGACGACGTTGACCCAGCGCGCGACGTGGAACGCAAGAGCAGTTCCCTGATAGGGAAAGTCCTCGTCGCGCAGATGGATGTAGAAGTTCTTGTTGTCGGCGCCAACCTCAAAGCCCCGGTACTGCCAGAAGGGGTTGTGCTCCGGCTCGTAATCCCAGGGCCGGTCGGCCTGCACCCAGCCGGAGGCTAGCGCCGCCAGCGCGTAGTAAAGCGGCGGGTGATGCGCCTGGATGCGCGCCCCGGACTCAGTCTGCACGGGCAACCGGCCCGTTTCGATCAGGACCTGCACATAGCGATAATGATGCAGCTCGTCGGTAGACTCGTACATCGGGTTGACGACGCTGTAAGCCACGGCGAGCGCGACAAATGCTGCGAGAATCAACGAGTGAAAGCCGGGCGTGGGAGCCCGGCCCGCTATCCGGCCCGCTATAATGGCGAGGCGACGCCCATCGCTCTCCCGCCCCCCCTCCGGCTC
>DATEUJ010000019.1:0-8596 GCA_035283185.1 Anaerolineae bacterium
CGCCACCAGGACGTGAGCGACATCCGGCGAGGGCAGGCGCAGCAGCAGCGGCGCGCCGTCGTCGGCGATGCCCAGCACGGCGGTGCCCAGCGGCACGGCCGGCAGCCGCCGGCACAGGTCGAGCAGGCGCACCGGCTCGGGGTGGGCGCGGGGGACTTCCAGGTGCAGCGCCGCGCCGTGGCGCGAGACGCGCACCTGGGGGGCGCCGAGGGCGAGGGCCAGTTCGTCGGCCAGAGCCTGGACGCGGTTGAGGCGCGTGCCCAGGGCGGGGGCCAGGTGGAACTGCACCCAGCGCGGGGTGACGACGCCGCCGGCGACGCGGGCGGGGGCTTTGTGGTGGGCCAGCACCATCTCGATTCGGTCCGCTTGCAGCTCAAGCATCTGGCGCATAAGTCACCTCAGAAAAGTGTCGTCAATTTCCCGAATTCACTCAGCTGGCTCATCCAACTTCAGCGTGGCAATGGCATAGGAATGCCATTGCTACGGCTTCATTGACCGTTGTTCCGGCATCCCCATGCCGGAATTTCGCGCCCAACCCGGAAGAGCCACTCAATTCTTCAGATCAGACCAGGCAGGTCATGAAGACCTGCCAGGTCTACGCTAATGCACGCGTCGAATGACCGCGACGACCTTCCCTTGAACTTCGACGTTGCGCGGATGAGCGAAGATCGGTCCCATCGTCGGGTTGGCAGGCTGAAGACGGATTCGCCCGTTCTCTCTGAAGAAACGCTTGAGCGTCGTCTCGTCCCGGTCTTTCAGCCAGACCGCGACCATGTCGCCGTCGCGCACGTCGGACTGCCGCTTCATCACCACTAGATCACCGTCGCTGACCATCGCGTCGATCATCGAGTCGCCGCGCACGCGCAGCGCGAACAAACCCTCCTGCGGCGCGGCAATGTCGCTGGTGAGCAGCAGCGCTTCGCGAGCCGTGTCGATCGATTCGGCGAACGACGTGACCGGCAGGCCGGCGACGATCGAGCCGACGACCGGGACCATGTGAACGCTCTGCCCGGCGAGCCGCAGCCCGCGAGACGTCAATCGATCCCGCTCGATAACGCCGGCTTCCTCGAGCGCGTTCAAGTGGTGGTTGACGAGCGACTTGGTCGACAGCCCAAGCCCGCGTCGGATCTCCTCGTAGGTCGGCGGATACCGATTGCTGGCGATGAAAGTCTCGATGAAGCTGAGGACCGCCAACTGGCGATGGGTGAGTGTTTTCATCGTAACCCCCTGACTATTGCTGGAGAAAGGAAGAGTGTTGAAAATAGAACGACTGTTCTATCTGTGCTGAAAGTATAGAACATTTGTCCTAGTCTGTCAAGCCCCATATATGGCGTATTCCTCGCAAGCGAGCGCCCACTTATGGGCAGACTGCGCCCAGTTCGAATCAGACCTGGCAGGTCTTCCCGATCCAGCATCTGGTTGCCATCGTTGGACAAGACCTGCCAGGTCTGCGGATGGTGGGCGGTTGCGACTTTGTCGAAATCAGTTGTAAAATGTGCACACTCTGCCGGAGGGAAGGGCGTTGACTGCGAACGAGGTTTTCGAGACCACTTTTCCGGTGCGCTACGCCGAAACCGATCAGATGGGCATTGCCCATCACGCCAGTTACGTGGTATGGATGGAGGAGGGGCGCTCGCAATACATGCGGGCGAAAGGGATCGCCTACGAGGAGATCGAGCGCGAGGGCAGGTTCCTGGCCGTCGCCGATCTCGGCGTGCGTTACGTCGCGCCCGCGCGCTACGGCGACGCCGTCACGGTGCGCACGTGGATCGGCGAGCTGCGCAGCCGCACCGTGACGTTCGGATACGAAGTCTTGCACGCGACTTCGCGCAGCCTGTTGGCGACCGGCCAGGTGAAGCTGGTCTGGATCGACCGGGGCGGGCGCGTCACCAAGATGCCCGACTGGGTGCGGTTGGCCATCGGCGGCGGATAGGAGTATTCATGGCGGAAAAGTTACGTTAGTCAGTTGACTTTCAATGCGAGTGTAGGCTATACTGCCGGGTAGCGCCGACTGCCGCATCCAACTCCTCGAGGAGGACCTGCCATGCACAAGCCGTGGACTAAGTTCTATGACGAAGGCGTTCCAGAATCCCTCAAGCCGTATCCTGAGCATCCGCTCTACGTCTTTCTCGAACAGACTGCCGCGAAGTATCCCCACAAGCCGGCCATTCACTTCAAGCCGTCCCATCAAGGATTCGCCAAAAGCTCGCTGACTTACGCGCAGCTCAACGATCTGTCCGATCGCATGGCCGCCGCGCTCGCCGCGCTGGGCGTGAAGAAAGGCGATCGCGTCGCCGTCTTCATGCCCAACATTCCTCAGTTCGTCATCGCCTTCTACGGCGTCCTCAAAGTCGGCGGCGTCGTCGTCGCCACGAACCCGGCGTACACCGAGCCTGAGATCGAGCACCAGTTGAAGGACAGCGGCGCCGAGACGATGATCTGCATGAGCCTCTTTTATCCGAAGGTGCAGAAGGTTCTGGCGAACACCCAGCTCAAGAACGTCATCGTGACGAACATTAAGGACTACATGAGCAGCCTGCTGCGGCTGTTGTTCACGCTGGCCAAGGAGAGGAAAGACGGCCACCGCGTCGAGCTGTCGCCCGGCCATCTGTCGTTCATGGAGCTGATGGCGAAGTACAGCCCGTCGCAGCGGCCGAAAGTCGACGTCGGGCCGGACGACCGGGCGCTGTTCCAGTATTCGGGCGGGACGACCGGCGTGCCGAAGGCGGCCATCGCTCTGCATCGCCACCTGGTGGCCAACACGCTGCAGATCCGCGCCTGGTTCTCGAAGTGCCGCGAGGGCGAAGAGACGATGCTGCTGGCGATCCCGCTCTTTCACGTGTACGGCCTGGTGGCGGGTATGTCCTTCGCCGTCCAGGGCGGCGCGTCGATGGTGCTCGTGCCGAACCCGCGCGACTACCACTCGGTTGTCGACGCCATCGACACGTTCCAGCCTACAGTCTTCCCCGGCGTGCCACGTATGTACAACCAGCTTAACAACTTCCCTGATATTCGGCAGCACCGGCTTGGCTCGATCCGGTGGTGCATTTCTGGCTCGGAGCCATTGCTGCTCGACGTGAAGAGCAAATTCGAGTCGATCACGGGCGGCAAGCTGGTGGAGGGCTTCGGCATGTCGGAATGCCCGACGGCCGCCATCGTCAATCCGCTCGTCGGCGTCAACAAGCCCGGATCGATCGGCGTGCCTTTCCCCGACACGGAGGTCCGCATCATCAGCCTGGAAGACGAAGTCACGCCGTTGAAGACGGGCGAGGTGGGTGAGCTGTGCCTGCGCGGCCCTATGGTGATGTATGGCTACCACGGCATGCCGACCGAGACGCAGAACACACTGCGCCGGCACCCTGACGATCCCGATGGCCCGCCCTGGCTGCACACCGGCGATACGGCCATGATGGACGAGGACGGTTACGTCTTCATCGTGGGCCGCAAGAAGGAATTGATCAAGGTCGGCGGGCTCCAGGTGTGGCCGCGCGAGATCGAGGATGATCTGATTAAGCATCCCGCCGTGCTGGAAGCCGCAGTGGCCGGCGTGCCGGATCGGCAGCGCGGCGGCGAATCGGTGAAGGCGTGGGTCGTGCTCAAGCCGGGCGCGAGCGCCACGGAAGACGAGATCAAGACGTTCCTGGCCGATCGGCTCGTCGCCTACAAAGTGCCGCGTCAGATCGAGTTCCGGAGCGAGCTGCCCAAGTCGGCCGTGCTGAAGGTGCTGCGCCGCACCCTGGTCGAGCAAGAGACCATGAAAGCGACGGCCTGACCGGTGTGTCAGGCCGAGAGAGTGTGCCGGCCTGCCGTTGTCTGCATATGCGACGAAAAACCCGGCCTCGGATGGAGGTCGGGTTTCGTTTACTGATTCGTGGCTTACGCCGGCACGGGCACAGGCTGCTTGCCGCCGGGTGCGGGTGTTTCGGGCGCGGGCTTGCTCGGCCCGGTCGGCGCGGGCGGCGTGGAAGGCGCAGCGCCCTTGCTCGGGCGCGGCGGCTGGCCGTTCCACACCGCTTCGAACTCGACCATGTCGAGCGTCTCGTATTCCATGAGCGCCTGCGCCACGGCGTCCAACTTTTCGCGATGCTCTGTCAACACTCTCAGCGCGGTATCGTGCGCTTCGGCGACGAGTTTGCGGACTTCGGAGTCGATCTCCTGGGCCACCGCTTCACTGTAGTCGCGCTGCTCGCCGATCTCCTTGCCGAGGAAGACCAGCTCTTCCTTCTTGCCGTACACCAGCGGGCCTAGCTTATCGCTCATGCCCCAGCGGGTGACCATCGAGCGGGCGATCTCGGTGACCTTTTCGAGATCGTTGCTGGCGCCGGTGGTGATTTCGCCGGAGAACACCAGCTCTTCGCCGGCGCGCCCACCCAGGATGCCAGCCATCAGGTCTTTCAGCTTCGAGCGTGTCATGTGAAAGATGTCTTCGTCCGGCATGCTCCAGGTGACGCCTGCAGCAAGACCGCGTGGGATGATGGTGACCTTGCGCACCGGATCGCTGTTGGGCAGGGCGCGCATCGCGACGGCGTGACCGGCCTCGTGATACGCCGTGAGCTTCTTCTCCTTCGGCAGGATGATGCGGCTCTTGCGCTCCGGGCCGAGGAGCACGCGCTCGATCGCCTCTTCCATATCCGTCATCATGATGGCTTTGCGGTTGCGCCGGGCGGCCAGGATGGCGGCTTCGTTCACCGTGTTCTCGATGTCGGCGCCGACGAAGCCAGGCGTTGCCTTCGCCAGCTTCTCGATGTCGACGTCCTCGGCGAGGGGCTTGCCGCGCACGTGCACCTTGAAGATGCCCTGGCGACCGACGTAGTCGGGACGATCGAGGACGACGCGACGGTCGAAGCGGCCCGGGCGCATCAGCGCCGGATCGAGGATGTCGGGCCGGTTGGTGGCGGCGACGACGATCACATTCGTGTCGGTGTCGAAGCCGTCCATCTCGACCAGGATCTGATTCAGCGTCTGCTCGCGCTCGTCGTGAGAGCCGCCCAGGCCCGCGCCGCGATGGCGTCCGACGGCGTCGATCTCGTCGACGAACACGATGCACGGGCTGTGGCGCTTGGCCTGATCGAACAGGTCGCGCACGCGCGACGCGCCGACGCCGACGAACATCTCGACGAACTCGGAGCCGCTGATACTGAAGAAGGGCACGCCCGCCTCGCCGGACACGGCCTTTGCCAAAAGCGTCTTGCCGGTGCCGGGCGACCCGACGAGCAGGACGCCCTTCGGAATGCGCGCCCCGAGCGAGATGAACTTCTCAGGCTCTTTCAGAAACTCGACGACCTCGGCCAGCTCCTGCTTGGCCTCTTCCGCGCCGGCTACGTCGTCGAATGTAATCGTCGGGTGCTCGCTGGTGATCATGCGGGCGCGGCTCTTGCCGAACGAAAGCGCCTGGTTGTTGGAGCCTTGCGCCTGCCGGAACATGAAGTAGATCAAGCCCACCACGAACAGGGCCGGGATCATATACGAGAGCAGGCTGAGCCAGGTGCCCCATTCGGGCGGGCTTTCGACGCTGAACTCGACGGCTTTGGGATTGGCTTCCTGGAACATCTCGGGATCGGCGCCGAGTGCGGTCAACTGCTCAATCGCCGGGGAGCCTGCGGCGGCCCGCGTCGTGACCACATCGCCATTGTCCAGAGTGACCGTCAGATTAAGCTCGGACTGGGTAATCGACTCGACCTTGCCCGCATTGATCATGCTTGCCAGTTCGGTCAACGAAACGTCCTCGTTGCTCGGCGCTTGGCCGCGCAAGACAGACACCAGAATCGCCCCGATGGCGATGATAATGATCAAGTACACGAAGTTATTTCGCGATCGGCCTGTGTTCACGGTATACCTCCATCTATCCCGCCAACATTATACCCCACTTCTTACAAAAACGCTGTGACTATCCCGTAGATGTTTCATTAGAGATCCCGCGCCCGGGTGCCGGGCTGGGGTCGCGGACCCAGAATTCGCGTCGAAAAGCGTAAGATCAGCTTGCTGGCGGGCTGTCCGCCTTGGATCAGGGCAGCACCGTTACAGTATAAACCAGGAGTCGCTGATCGACATCCTGGGATTTGCCAGGGTCGCTGATGGGCAGGCGGGTGAAGGGCGATCCGACCGGGTAATAGCCGACGAGGAGCTGGTGTTCGCCTGGGAGAACGTCGCCGGGAATGGGCAGGAAGTACTGGTCGCGGATCACGACGTTTCTAGCCCAGGCCGTAGTCGGCGGCGAAGGCTCGGCGTCAGCCTGAGTCTGGATTTGTCCGTCGGCGTCGACGAAGTGGATGAAGCGAACGTAAGGCATGCTGATCCGATCTAGTGCGCGCCATAGGAAAGTCATTTCGAGTGACTCGCCACGGCGCACTTCGGCCACCGGCAGCAGCACGTTGTCGAGCTGGATCAGGTCGGCAAACTGTGCCTCCATCGTCAGCGTGATGCCGCCGCTCAGCGTCAGGGTGAGCGGCTCGCCGGCGCGCAGTAGTGTGAACGGTGGGGGAGTCATCGCCAGAATCTCATGATACGGTTTCTGGCTATATTGCTCTTCCGTCCACACGTCCCAGCCATTCTGCTTGAGGCCTGCCTCGATGTCCGGGTTATACATGAGGCCGGTGACGTTGGGCACCGCCGAGACTTGCGGGCCGCTGCTGACGACGATCTGGACGATCGAATTGCGCGGGGCCAGTTCGCCGGAGGCCGGCATCTGCTGCATGACGATTCCGGCAGGGACATCGCCGCTGAACTGCTGTGCGCCATCGACCGCGCGCAGACCGGCCTCGTCGAGCCGCATCACCGCCTGATCGCGTGTCAGGCCGACTACGCGCGGAACGGGGACCTGACCGTTCGCTGCGGACGGGCTGGTTGAGCCTGAAGCGGTGGTCACAGCGGGCTGCGGTGTGACGATCGGCGCCGGGACAGAATATGCGCGGGCCACGAAGATCCACAGAATAATCAAGCCCAACACAGCGACGGCTGCAAGGCCGCCGAGCAGCCATCCGAGCCAGTCGAAGCCGTCTGCCTGACCGGTCGGCGGCGTTTCCCGGATAGGGCGGCGCGCTACCGTCGGACCGATCGGCGGGGGGCGCGTGACAGGCTGGTAGCCTGTAGCCTGCTCGGCCAAGTTGCGGTATTCGATGAGGACGGTGGCGAGCTGGTCGGCGGTGCGGTATCGCGCCGACGGCTCTTTGCTCATCACCCTGCTGACGATCTGGTCGACTTGCGCTGGGACGGTCGGGTTGAGTAACGTGAGTGGCGGCGGCTCGTCGCGCATATGGGCGAGCGCGAGCTGGGTGTGCGTTTCGCCCTCAAACGGCAGGCGGCCGGTGAGCATTTCGTACATGATCACGCCGGCGGCGTACACGTCGCTGGCCGGCGTCGGCGACTCGCCGGCGGCCTGCTCGGGCGAGATGTAATGTGGCGTCCCCCACACTGTGTCGGTGATCGCCGTGGATGCTTGCGAGAGCACGCGCGCGATGCCGAAGTCGGTGACCTTGACCCGACCGTCGGCAGTGATCAGCACGTTCTGCGGCTTGACGTCGCAGTGCACCAGCCCGGCGCGATGGGCCGCGCCCAGCGCGGCGCAGATTTGAATCGCGATTTCGACGGCGCGGTGGATCGGCAGCGGCGCTTCGGCGCGAATGATCTGCTTGAGGTCCTGCCCGTCGACGTATTCCATGACGATGTAGTGCCGTCCGGCGTCGTGGCCGACGTCGTACACCGTGACGACGTTGACATGGTTGAGGTTGGCCGCCGCCTCGGCTTCGCGCCGGAAGCGGGCCTGGAACGTGGGGTCGGCGGCGAAGAACTCGCGCAGGATTTTGACCGCGACGACGCGATTGAGCAGCGTGTCTTGTGCCTTGTACACGACGGCCATGCCGCCCGCCGCGACTTGCGACAGCAGGCGGTACCGGTTGTTGAGGAGTGTGGTCGATTCCATGGCGTGCCCGACGCTCGCGCGGTATTTTACCTCAAAGTCATGGGGCTTGCCACGCAGAGGGCGCCCGGCGGCGCGTGTGCAAACATGTCAGCCGGTGTGCACGCAAAACATGTCAGGTGGCTCACCGCCCGCGTCCCCGCGGGCGGCCAACCGCGAGGACGCGGTTTGGCGAGCACTGTAACGACTGACAACATTTGCGTGCACACGTCAGCCGCATCGTGTTGCGAGCAAGCATCGTCCTTGTTATAATCGCGGCTCATGCGTCGCGGGCTGATCATTTATAATCCCGTATCCGGGCTGAGCAGCGCTTACGAAGAGCTGATCCGGGTACGCGCTTATCTCGCCGCGCGCGGTTGGTCGATCGACATCGAGCAGACGGGCGGACCGGGCGATGCCGGCCGGCTGGCGAGTGAAGCAGCCAGCGCCGGCCTGTATGCCGCCTTGATCGCCGGAGGCGACGGCACGCTCAACGAAGCCGTCAACGCGCTGGTCGGGACGGACACGGCTGTCGGCGTGTTGCCCTGCGGCACGGGTAACATGTGGGCCCGGCAACTGGGCATGCCATCCTCGGTGTGGCGACTGCTGGATGCAGCGCGCTCGATGGACGAGGCGTCGCTGCGGAGGGTCGATTTGGGCCGGGTCACCGTCCGCGCCGGCTCGCCCGAGGCGGCCGGCCGC
>DATEUJ010000020.1:0-30360 GCA_035283185.1 Anaerolineae bacterium
GCGGTTGATGCCGTCCACCGTCTTGTTCTCGGACACGATCAGGCCGCTGATGTAGCGCTCAAACTCGATCCAGGCTTCGGGCGAGAACACCGGCGCGAAGTGCGGCGCATAGTGCTGCACCAGTTCGGGAAATTCGACCAAGGGTAACATCGGCCACCTCCTGAGCTTACGTGTTCTCGGGAAGTGTAAACCCACCTTGCCTTACCCGCCAACGCTTGGAGATTCAGTTGTTAAAGTGCTGCAAAAGTCGAGTAATCTTCTTTGATTTCTTCGTCAGTCGGAATATGGCCTTCCGGCTTGAGAATGCCAAGCATTGCGCTGGCCGGAGGGATGGAGGCCAGTCGCCGTTGACGGGCCTCGGCATTCTCGCCTTCCTCCGCCGCCTGCGTCTCTGCCTGCAGTAAGCGCAGCAGCTCCATGACGACCATCCACTGCTCGTTCAGCGGCAATTGTTCAGCCTGGGCTACAATGTCTTTGGCAGTCATCGCACACCTCCTGTATCTTCATTATAACTCCATTTGCCGCCAACCTCACGCCGAGACGCAAAGCGCGTCTGCAGAGTCATCTACCGGACCAGGCCCACCTCGACCTTTCCCTCCGCCGGTATGCGTTCCAGTTCGGGAGCCGGCCGCTCACCTATCTCCACGCGTTCTGCGCGCGTGACGCTCATGATGTCCGCTTCGGCCGCTTGCAATGCCTCGGCAAGGGCAGGGTCCGCAATAGTCAGATGCAGCCGCCGCAGCGCCGTGCCCAGCGACAGGCTGCGCTCGCTCTTATACCGGCGCACCGCCGTGGCGATCTCCACCAGCTCTTCGCCGACGGCCTCGGCCCGCTCGTCGAGCAACGCCTCGTCCACGTCCGGCCATCGCGCGCTGTGGATCGATAAAGTTCCCTCAGTTCCTTCAGTTCCCGAAAACAGTTCCCTGTATATCTCTTCCGTGACGTGCGGCAAGATCGGAGCGAAGAGCTTGATTATCGCCAACAGCACACGATAGAGCGCGTAACGCGCGCCGGCGTGCAGCGGGTGGGTCTCGTCGTAAAGCCGCTGCTTCGCCATCTCCAGGTAGTTGTCGGCCAGGTCTCTCCAGAAGAAGTTCTCCGTCTCGCTCTTTGCCGTCGCGTAGTCGTACTCGCGCCACAGGCGTGTCGCGCGCCGGACGAGCTGCTGAGTCCGCGAGAGTATCCAGCGATCCGCCGCGGACAGGATGGGCATCGACGCCGGCGGACGATAGCCGGCCAGGAAGCGCTCGCCGAAGCGGGCCACGTTCCACAGCTTGACGACGAGCTTCGTTCCAGCCTGAATCTTCTGCTCGTCGATGACGGAATCTTTGCCCAGGCTTGTGCTGGCGGCCCAGTACCGCACGGCGTCCGCCGAGTAGCGCGCGATCGCATCCAGCGGCGCCATCGGGCCGCCGCCCCGGCTCTTGCTGATCTTCCCCATGCCCTCGCCTGCCACACCCCAGCCTGAGACGGCGACCTCCCGCCACGGCAGCGCGCCGAAGTGGAAGTGAGATTTCGCTATCGTATAGAAGGCCCAGGTGCGGATGATCTCGTGCGACTGCGGGCGCAGCGAAAACGGAAACACCTTGCCATAAAGTTCTTCGCCGGCCAGCCAGCCCCCGACTGACTCTATCGGGGGCCAGCGCCCGACGATCTGCGGCGTGAGCGACGACGTCGCCCAAGTGTCCATCACGTCCTGCTCGGGCGTGAACGAAGCGCTGCCGCACTGGCAGGGTCGATCCGGCTGCTTGTCAACCGGATTGACAGGCAACTGCTCTTCATTGGCGACGATCGCCTCGCCGCACGCAGTGCAGTACCACACGGGAAATGGAATGCCGAAGGCTCGCTGGCGCGAGATGCACCAGTCCCAGCGCAGGTTCTCGACCCATTCGCGATAGCGCGTGTGCATGTGAGCCGGATGCCAGGCGATCTGTTCGCCGGCTTCGAGCAGCTCCTGCTTGAACTCCAGCACGCGCACGAACCACTGGAGCACGACGATGTACTCGACCGGCGTGTCGCAGCGCTCGTGGACTCGCACGGACTGGGCTGCCGGCTGCCGGTCGAGGAGCAGGCCGCGCGAATCGAGCGCCTCGACGATCTGGCGCCGCGCGTCAGGCACGGGCAGCCCCGCAAAGTCTCCCGCCGCTTCGGTCAATCGGCCATCCCGACCGAGGACGATCTTCAGAGGCAACCGATGGGTGCGCCACCAGTCGACGTCGACGGCGTCGCCGAAGGTGCAGCACATCACAGCGCCGGTGCCCTTCTCCGGGTCGGCGGCCGGATCCGCGAGCAGTGGCACGGACTGACCGAACAGGGGCACGATGAGTTGTCGGCCCACGAGGCGCTTGTAGCGCTCGTCGCCGGGATGCACGAAGGCGGCCACGCACGCCGGCAGCAGCTCGGGCCGCGTCGTCGCCATCGGCAGCGTCTCGCCGTCTTCGAAGCGAAACGCGAGCGTGACGAACTCGCTATCGCGATCCAGATCGTTCAGCTCCGCCTGCGCGATAGCCGTGCGGCATTCGGGGCACCAGATCGCGGGCGCCTCCTGCCGATACGCCAGTCCCTTGCGGTAGAGGTCGATAAAAGACCACTGCGACGTGCGCCGCGAGAGATCGTCGATGGTGCGGTACGTGTGCCGCCAGTCGATCGACAGCCCCATCCGCTGCCACAGCGCCTGGTACTCCTGCTCGGCCTTCTCGCTCACTTCGAGACACTTCTCGGCGAACGCGCGGCGGCCGGCCTGCTGAGCGGTGATGCCGAGCCAGCTCTCGACCAGGCGCTCGGTCGGCAGGCCGTTGTCGTCGTAGCCCATCGGATAGAAGACGTTATACCCGTTCATGCGCCAGAAGCGCGCCAGGAAGTCGGCGTGACTGTACGAGTAGACGTGCCCAAGGTGCAGATAGCCGGAGACCGTCGGCGGCGGCGTGTCGATGGAATAGACCGGCGCGCCGGTGTCGCCTGAGAAATGATAGACGCCCGACGCCTGCCACGCGGCCTGAAGCCTCGACTCTGCGCGGTTCGGATCATATTGCTTCGGTAGTCCCATGTTGCCCTCCGAAAACAAAATGCCCCTCCGTCCATGAGGACGGAAGGGCACGCCTTCCGTGGTACCACCCCACTTCGCCGCACATCATCGTGCAGCGCACTCGCCGCCCCGACCAGCATCGGGGCCTCGCTGTAACGGGCTTACCCGTGCCGGTCTACTTTCCGCACGCGCAGATTTCTTCGGCAGTCCGTCCGGGCGACATTCGGCGGCGGCTTGCTGGGGTGGCTCTCAGCCTGTGGCCGTTCCTTCTCTGGCAGCGCACCGGTCGCCTACTCCTCCCGGATGCACGTATGTTGTTGTCCGTTGTGAGTGTACCAGTTATTGGTTATTGGTTATTGGTAATTATACGCCATGGTGAGCAGGCGTCAAATGGCTCGAGATTGTCGAGATTGTGATATTCTAAGTAGAAGGATGGCGCTCCATGTCAACCCAGATCGCGCAGCCCACGCCTTGCCCCGACGTCAACGCCGTGCTGCACGAATTGTTGTCGGGCGTGCAAAGCATCTTGGGGAACCACTTTATCGGCATGTATCTTTACGGCTCGCTTGCCATCGGCGATTTCAACCCTCACAGGAGTGATATTGATTTTGTCGTCGTCACCGCCGCTGAGCTTCCAGACGAGATGCTTCCGACTCTGGACGCGATGCATGTGCGCATCGCCGCCGGCGGCTCGACGTGGGCGGCGGAGTTAGAAGGCTCCTACATTCCGCAGCGCGCCCTCCGCCGCTACGATCCGGCCCAGGCGCGGCATCCGCACATGGATATGGGTGGGGACCTCAGGGTGGAGCAGCACGACAGCGACTGGGTCATTCAACGCCACATCCTGCGCGAGCACGGCGTGGTGCTGGCCGGGCCAGCGCCACACACTTTGATCGACCCGGTCGTGCCAGACGAATTACGGCAGGCTGTGCTGGACACATTGCGGGGGTGGTGGGCGCCGATGCTCGACGATCCCGCCCGGCTGCACAGCCCCCGCTATCAAGTCTATGCCGTCCTTACGATGTGCCGAATGATCTACACCCTGCGACACGGAACCGTCGTCTCGAAATCGGTCGCGGCGCGCTGGGCACAGGATACGCTTGGCGGACGCTGGACAGAGTTAATCGAACGCGCCTCAGCCTGGCGCAACGGCATGCCCTTCGACCACTTGAGCGAAACGCTGGACCTCATCCGGTACACGCTCGAACGCAGCCAGTACTCCTCGCTCAACGCGCCGTCCCCGGCGCGGGTGCGAGTCGCCGCGGACGGCGGCCGGAGCACTTGTGAATGATCACAGGATCTATTGCCACTCGGGCGGAGCGCCCCACACGCGGGAAAGCCGGTCGCGATGGGCGGCGACCCAGCGATACGCACGATCTTCGATCCACCGGATCGGCGCGAAGCGGTACAGCCGAGCAAGCCAAGCCCAGACGTCGCCCAATTCTCGCAGGACGCGATTGATCGCCGCCGCGCCGGCGAACTTGTGGCCATCGGCGTCGATCGCCCATACTTCCCGATCCACTTCTTCGCGCGTCAGGCCAAACTGCTCGACGAGATGTGGCGTCTGATTGGGGAGCGCCAGCACCCGGCCGGCGGTGTCGCGTGCGCGAATCCACTGCGCGCTGCGGGTTCAAAACCTTCAAGCGCCGTCGAAGAGGACGATCAAGGGATGCCTGTCCACACTTGCCCTTATCGTAAACGTTCAGAGGGAGTCAACGAATACATATCGAATCAACGAATCTGGCCGACTCCATTCGCGATTGCCGCTTGACTCGCTTTCCGGCCGGCTGACAGCGAATCCGGTCGCAGAGATTATTCGTTGATTCGTTGCCCATTCGTTGACACCATTCGCCTGACCATCTATTGGCCACCCCTCATCCGCGCACCGCTGCACTGAGCAGGCCGGCAAGCGCCCCGCCCAGCACCAGCCAAGTCGAATTGATCTTAAAACGGAACAAAAGAATCAGCGCGACGACGCCCAGCGCAACCGACAGGATATCCACAAACGCGGCCTGGGCCAACTGCACTGTCACGGCAGCCATCAATCCCAACGAGGCGACGTTCACGCCGTCGAGCAAACTGCCCGCCCAGGGCGATTGGCGCAGGCGCGGGATGAAGGGGTTGCTGATCGCGACGAAGACAAACGAGGGCAGGAAAATGCCGACGGTCGCGACGATCGCGCCGGGCAGCCCACCGAGCACGTAGCCGATGAACGTCGCCGTCGTGAACACCGGGCCGGGCGTCACCTGCCCCACGGCCACGGCGTCGAGCAACTGACGATCGGTCAGCCAGAATAATCGCTCGACGAACTCGGCGCGAAGAAAGGCGAGCAGGACGTAGCCGCTGCCATACAGTACCGAACCGATCTTGAGGAAGGTGAAGAAGAGCGTCGCCAAGTCAAAGGAGACGGGTGATGCGACGAGCAAAGGCAAGCCCAGGCCGCTGAGTGGCGCGATCAACCCGGTTGTCCATGCGGAGCGCAGCCGGCGCCCGTTGACGACAATCATCACCGTCAACCCACCGGCGATCAGCAGTGCGATAGGGTCAACATTCGCAAAGTATAGTGCGGCGACGACGAGACCGACCAGAGCCGTCAGTGGGCCTTTGATCGCCTGCCGGCCGAGTCCCCACAATGCTTGGGCGATAATGGCGATGACGACCGGCTGCACGCCGTACAGCAGCGCCGCAGCACGCGGCGTCGTCCCGAATTGCGTATAGGCCCAGGCCAACCCCGTAACGATGAGCATCGCCGGCAGGACGAAGCACGCGCCCGCGACGAGCAGCCCGCGCCAGCCGGCTCGCACGTAGCCGATGTGGATCGCCATCTCGGTCGAGTTCGGGCCGGGGATCAGGTTCGTCGCGCCCAGCAGATCGAGGAAATGCTGATCGGTGAGCCATCTGCGCCGCGCCACCACTTCGTCGCGCATCATCGAAATGTGCGCCGCCGGGCCGCCGAAGGCGGTCACGCCAAGCCGGAGGAAGAGCCGGGCGAGTTCGGACATCAAACGCCCAGCCGCGCGCGGAACTGAAGTAGCCAGTGATCAGTCATCAGTTATCAGTCATCAGTTATCAGTTATCAGTCATCAAACGCCCAGCCGCGCGCGAAATTGAAGGATATGCTGCGTGTGATCCCGCTCGTGCCAGATCGCGCGGCGCAGCATCTTGCGCGGCGACCAGACCTCGCCGATCCTCAGTTCGATGCGCGCGACGCCTTCGAGCCGGGGCAGGACCTCCCGCAAGCGCGCGCGGGCCATTTCCAGCCGGCCGCGCCACTCGCCAGGCTCCTTGTCCGATGGCGGAGCCAGTTCGAGCCGGTCGAGATACCACCACTCGGCGCGGCTCATATGATTGAGTATCCCGCCGATCGACCATTCGCCTTCGACCGGCTGCTTCAGCACGTCCGGCGAAAGCCCGTCGATCGACGCCCACAGATCGGCACGGCTCCACTCGAGCAGGCGCGGCGCCTGAGCGATGTCTTCTGAAGTCAAGGGAGGAGCATCGGACGCGAAGAAGGCGTTGACCAGGTAATCAGGCTCGGCAGGATGCGCCCACTCGCGGACGATCTCCTCGATTTCGATTTCGATCGTGGGTTCCGATGGCGCCGGCTCGTCTCCATGCGCCCGTCGCCAGGCGAAGTAATCGCGAATCGCCTGCGGAACCGACACTTCAGCCGCACGCCGCTCCCCGGCGCTGACGAAGCAGCCGGGCAGCGACGGCGCGTGCGCGATCCAGCGGCCCTCAATTTCCTCGAGACAGATTGCGTAGCGCATTTCTCTTATCCTCGGTCATCTTCCGTCGGCTTCGTGGCAGTCACGAGCAGGAACGGCACGTGGGCAACGTGCGTCCACATACCGGACGACGACGCGTCGTTCTCCTCAATGCGCTTCAGCGTTGCCCGCTCGTCGCCGGTGAGAGGCAGGCCGCGCAGCAGATCGAACCGCGCCGGCTCAGGCGGCAGCAGTTCCGGCAAGAGATCGACCCGCACGGAAAAACCGCGCGATTCGAGCAATCCGGGCAGCTTGCGCCCGACGAGCGGATCGGCGCCGGCGCGCGCCAGCGCGGCGATCCATACGTCGCGAGCGGCAACGTCCGGCGGGTGCTCGATCGCGCCGCCGTAGTCGGGCTCGAGCGCGACCAGCACGCCGCCGGGCAGCAGAACACGCCAGACTTCGTCGATGGTCCGTGCAGCAGGCATCCACAGCAGCGCGCACTGGCAGAAGACGAGATCGAATTCGCCGTCGGCAAACGGCAGGCGCGTCGCGTCGGCGCACACACGCCCCGCCCCGACAAACGCTGCCGCGCTCACGCGCAGTGCGTCGCATGCCAGATCGAGCGCGACCACCGGCCCGCCGGATCGGCGGATTAGCTCGCCCGTCACCGCGCCGTGTCCCGCGCCGAGGTCGAGCACGCGGCGGCGGCGCGCGATTGAACCGCGCCGCAACAGACGCGCGCGGGCGGGCGCGAGCCACCCCGCCTGCTGGCGAAGCAAGTCGGCCGATGGCAGCGCCGGTGTCACATCACGCATATCATGAAACTGCTCCCGCCGGGTGTGTCACCCGGGTGAGCCATCATCTTCCGCCGCCCGCGCAGGCACAGGCGCACGCGCAGCCCGCGCACGCGCAGGCGCATCCGCCGCCGCTGCGTCCCCCTCCGCTGCTGCCTGATGAGGTCGCCATCGCCTTGAAGATGTCGCCTGTCACCTTGTCCACGCCGCCGAGATTAATGACGCCGCCCTGTGCGGACGGGACTTGCAGCGAGCCGGGCAGGATAGCCGACGCCAGGCGGCCCATCGTATTCTCCGCCCAGCCTGCGAATCCGCCGGCCACGTCGCCAAAGGACGTGCGCCCACTCGACGGCGCGCCCCGCCCGCCGGACGCCGCGCGTCCGATCGCACTCGCCGGACGCAGCCAGATGGGTCGATAACTGTAGCCCCGCGTCTCGAAGACGGTCGGAAAACCGTCGTCGAGCAGGATCCATTCCATGTCCCGATCCAGAACCTTCTCTCGCTCCGGAATGTCGCCGATGGCCTGCGCCTGCTTCAGCGCGCGGCGAATGATGCCTCGGTAGTAATCTTGCGTGTCCGACAGGTCGAAGCCTTTGATGCGGGTGGCCGTGTGCTCGACGAGCTTCTTCATCGGCTGGCTGAAGTCGATCTCGTGGACGGGAATCCCCGGGCGACCTTCCAGCGCGTCGATAAAAGGGCCTTCATACGGGTGCAAGACGATGCCCTTCTCTTGCGCGACTTCGGGACGACTCTTACTGCGCTTGCCCGGGTCGCCGTCCTCGAACCCGCCGGCGACTTCGACGATCAACGGCGAGGCCTGCACTTGCTGCAGCACGCCTTTCTTGAGCAGGCCGAAGATCACCAGCGTGAGCACCTTGTTCAGGGGCATCTCCAGGAGCACGGCCGCTTCCGGCGCGGTTAGCCCACGCTTGATGCCGCCGCCCTCCACCTGCGCGACCGCCGGCAAATAGCGACTGCGGCGGCGTACGAGGGCTCCTTCGTTGATCAGGATCAGCGCGATCAAGGGAAGAACGACGAGCAGTTGCGCGGCCGGATACCTGAACAGCAGGACCACCAGCCCACCGGCCAGCAAGACGAAAAGCGATACACCCGTGCCGCCGGTGAAACGGAAGTACAGGAACGCGAATCCCGCGATCGTCGCCGCGCCGAATAAGAGTCGAACGTTGGGATTGTCTTCAAGCCACTTGACCGCCAGGTCGAAGACCGACTGCTCGACCACGCGCGTCATGCCGCGCTTCGGGAAGGACACGCCGACTTTGTACGGCTCGCTGGCGCGTGCCTGCTCCCAGCGCCACAAAGCGACCGTTCGTCCCTGATCGACGGCCTGCGCCGTGAAAGGCTCCAACTGATAGAGCATTTCTTCAGGCTGAACGTCGGGCAGCATGTAAACGGCAATGCCCAGATCGGTAGCGCCGCGCACAAACTGCGAATCGAACCAGGTCGTCGCAATCTGCAGAGATGCGTAGTCCTGCCGCGTGACGTCCTGATAGATCATATCCGGCATCGTGAATTCGAAGTGGAGCGTGGCGGTCTCGCCGGACTGGATCGCGTGCTGGCGCAGGTGAATCTCCACGCCGGGATCGACGAATTCCGAAGGGCGGATGTCGGTCAGCACCGCATCGCCGATGCGGGCGCTCATGTTGCCGATGTCGTACCCGCCATGCGGCATGCCAATGTCGACAATGTCGATCGGATCGCCGAAGGTGGAATTGGCAAAGGTGATGTCGTAGACCATGCGCGCCGAGCCGTCGGGCTGGACGTACACGCGCAGCCGCATCTCGGGCACGGAGAACTCCAGGCTCTGCGCGAGAACGGGTACGACCGTCAGCGCGATCAACGACAGCAGGATGAGCGCGCTCAGCATCATTAGCTCTTGCAATCGTTTCATCGCTCACCTCCTGGCGCATCCTGCGACCATCCCTCCGGCTCGCGCGGGCAGTCCGCCGCGCAGATCGCCAGGCCGGGGCACACGTCGCAGCGCGTCGGCGCTTCGACGCGCCCCCGGTATCGCTGGAACGCCGGATGATTCCAGATCGCCTCCCACGAGTCGGTCAGCAAGTTGCCCGCGCTCTGGTACGGCCCGCGCGGCGGGATCACCGACCCGTCCGGCTCGACGCGGATAGAGACGTCTCCAGAGCAGCGCGGGCCTGCGCGCACCTGCGCGCCGAGCGTCTCAGCCGGGTTGCGCATCACCGGCGGCTGCCAGATATAGCGCACCTGCGTAGCGTCCGCTGCGTGTTCGACGAGCGCGGCTGTCTCCGGCATGCCGCTCGCGCTCAGCGCGCCACTTGGCTCAGTTCCGTCCGGCGCGGCGATCGCGAAGAACGAAGCGTTCGTCACATTCATGTCCGCCAGCGCCCTGAGCGTCTCGTCGAGCGCGCCGATCGTCGTCGTCACCAGCGCCACCTCGGCGACAGGGCAAACTTCATTCTCGTGTGCGGCGGCAATCACCTGCATGGCTGCCGCATGATCGCCCTCGCCGCACAACGCGTCGTGGATTGCGCCTTCGGCAGAGGCGTACAGCACCGTCACGTGATCCACGCCGGCCATCGCTAAATCTTTGATCAGCGTGCCCTGCAGAAGGTCAGTGCCTCGCCCGCGCACGCCGGCGATCATGCCGGTGTCTTCGGCTCGCTCGACGGCGCGCACCAGGTGCGCCCGATCGGGATTCTCGGGCGCGAAGAACGTGACGTGCGGGATGCCGGCCTGCCACAGCCGATCGACGATCGGAACCAGTCGTTCAGGCTCGGCGAGCGACACGTCGGCCTGAAGCGGCGCCATCAGCCGGACTTCGCGCGGGGAGACGGCAGCGTCTTCGAGATTGATGATCGGGTAGTTGTCGCCGGGCGCGGCCAGGTCTTCGACGATCGCCTTCACCACGTCGACGTCGCGGCGCATCAGCGGGCGCGGCACGCCTCGGAAGCGCGCCGACAGCTCGCGCACGATGGCGTCGTCGTCCTTGCCTTCCAGCAGACGCTTCGCGATCACGACGCCCGAGGGTGACAACCGCGCCGCAGCCGTCGCGTTCGCCAGCAGCATGCCGCTGCCGTCCGGCTCGACGCGCAGATGGAAGCGCGTGTACGTCCCGTCCGCCTGGCGCATGCTGTGGTACAGGCCGGGCGCGATCGCTTCGACCCGCAGACGCGGCTTCAAGGAAAACAGACGCCTGAACCAGTTCTTCTCCATCATGGCCTATACCTCTCCCTTCAGACTTCCGAAGTCTCCAAGACTTCGGAAGTCTGGACGCACGGCGATGTCCGATAACCCAATGACCGGCACGGCCATCTTGCCTGATGCGCGCACCACCGTGTTGATCAGTCCCGCCGACGGGATGAAGCCCGCCGTCGCGGAGAGCGACTCGCGGCGCATTGATCCGCCGCCACATCCCGAGCAACCACCGGCGCCCTCGGCGACCCTGCGACCTTCGCGCGCCTCGCGCTCGATTCGGCATCCGCCGCCGCACAACGGCAGGTCGGGGCACTCCCAGCATTTCTCCGGCAGGCCCGCCCAGCGCGGGTCTTCTTCGCGCTCGCGGAAGCTGCGGAACAGGTCGCCCTGCCAGATCCTCTCCCACGCATCGCGCAAAATATTGCCGGCGGACACGTAATACGACTGGCACGGCAGCACGTCGCCGTTCGGCTCGACGCACATCGAGTACTCGCCCGCGTTGCAGCGCTTCGCGCCGATCTCCAGCTCGACCGGCGACATGCGGCAATACTCGGTCGGCGTGTACCACAGGAAGCGCATCCCGAGCGCGGCGGCGTGATCGCGCACACGGACGAGCAGCGGCGCAAGCTCGTGCTCGGGAATCGCGTTCGGATCGGCGAAGCCGCCGCCGGAGTAAATCATCCCGTTCATGGCGAAGGTGCGGATGCCGAGCGCAAACAGGAAGTCGACGATGTGCTCGACGTGATCCATGTTGCAGCGCATCAGCGTCGTGTTGGTGATGGCGTGGACGCCGCTGTCGAACGCGCTATGGATGCCGCGCACGGTCTGGTGGAAGGAGGCGGCGCCCATCATGGCATCGTGCACTTCGGGATAGCTCGAGCCGAGCGTGATCTGCACGTGGTCGAGTCCTGCCTCGGCGAGCGTCCGCATGTAGGGTCGATGCGCCAGGCGGCGGCCATTCGTGTTCAGGCCCGTCACCTGGCCCAGCCCGTCGGCGTATCGGATCAAGTCGGGCAGGTCGGGATGCAGCGTCGCTTCGCCGCCGGTGAAGATGATGTGCGGCACGCCGATCTCGGCCAGCCGGTCGAGCACGCGGAACCAGTCGGTTTTCGACAGCGAGGCCATGCCCAGGCGGCCCGGCTCGTTGTAGCAGTGCGGGCACTCGTTGTTGCAGCCGTAGGTGAGCGCCAGGTCGACTTTATACGGCGCGCGGGCGCGCGTGCTGAACAGCGGAGCGCGCTGGAGAAACGACACGGCGCAGGTCGGGCAACCACTTTCGGGACGGCGAAATCCGTCGACCATGGCGTAGATCGCGGCCAGTTCTTCGTCCACGCGCGCCCCGGGCGCGCCCCTGTAGCGGCCCAACAACCGGCCGCGCGCCTGCTCGATCGGCACGTCCTCAAGCGCCATCTTCGCCATCTCGGCAGCCGTCGGGTTGAGGTGGATCGCGTCGGTCACGTCGACGAACAGCACGCCCGCGCCATCCCCTTCGATACGAAGATGGATGCGCCGCCGGCCGCCCGGCAGCTCGACGCGGTACGTGTACAGGCCCGGCCCGGGCGGGGCGGACGGCGTCAGCGCACCCCACAACCCGCCGATGTCACGCCGCAGCCCACCGAAGAGACGCTGCGCGAGCGAAATGTCGGTCACCATTTGGGCTCCTCCTCGAGTTGGTAAGCCGTGCCGCAGTGCTCGCAGTTGACGAAGATCGCGCCGCCTTTGACCGAGAGCGACTTGCTGCTCAGCGTCGCGCCGCAGTTCTTGCACTTCAGCTCCTGCGCGCTGACGTCGCCGCTGAGATCGATCTTTTGGACGAGCGTGGTCTGCTGCGGGCGGGCGCGCGTCAAGTAGACCAACGCGCCGGCGGCGACGAACAGCACCACGCCGACGACGATGCGGATCACCTGTCCCTGCGCGCCGACGATGAACACGATACCGACGAAACCGAGGACGATTGCGAGAAGGTAGACAAGTGGAGTCATTGACACCCCCGATGTTCGAGCGAATCTTCCGTCACGACATTAGGCGTGGAGCGTGAAGCGTGGAGAGTCGTCTCACGCATCACGTATCACGCCTGCGACCTGCCCTCGCCTGCTGTGTGCGGGGGTCGCGCTGCAGGCGCGGGCGTTTCACGATGATCCCACAACTGGCGGGTGATGTGCATGTGGCCGAGGTGGACGGCGGTGTGCTCCAGCGCGTGCGCCAGCGCCCAGGCGATAGTGTACTCTTTGCCGTCGCGCAGCGAGATGCGCGTCGCTTCGAGGTCGGGCAGCGCCAGCCGTTCGAGGACGCTGCGGCTGTGATCGAGCGCGGCGTCGAGCCGGACGATCAGCGCAGCCGCATCCACGTCCTGCGTGCGGAACTCGGCGGAGCGGTCACGTCCCGATGGCGCCTGGCCGGCCACGTCGCCGATCCAGTAGCGCAGCGCGCCGGCCGTGTGCGCGGCGAGCACGGCAATCGAACTGATGTCCGGGCCGGGCGACCAGTCGAGCGCTTCCTGCGGCAGCCCTTCGAGCGTCCGCCTCATGTCTGCGTGCACGACTTCGAGACGATTGAGGTAGTCGGCGAGTATTGGGAGCATAGCGTCTCCTTAAAAGACTTCGGAAGTCTCAAGACGCAACACGGCTGGCAGGGCATCTTCTGAAAGACTTCCGAAGTCTGAACTACAGCCATCTGCGCTGGCGGATGAGCCACAGCAGTCCGAGCGTGACCGCCACGCCCGCGCCGACGACGACGACGAACAGCGCCGGATGCTCGGCGTAGGGCAGCGTCACGTTCATGCCGAACACCGTCGCCAGCAGCGTGAGCGGCAGCGTCAGCACGGTGACGACCGTCAACAGCCGCACGACGGCGTCGATGCGATGCGAGGCCAGCGTGTCGATCGTGTCGGACAGCCCATTCACGACCTCTATCTGCTCGTCCAGCATCCAGCGCAACTGCGCCAGGTGATCGCTCAGGTCGCCCCAGTACGGCTCAAGCTCCTCGTGAATGAAGGGCCACGCGCCCTGCTCGAGCTGGTGGATGGTTTCCCACTGCGGGTGCAGGATGCGCCGCGTGACAATCACGTCGCGGCGAACCCTGGCGATTTCGTCGAGGATGTGGCGTGTATCGCTGTCGAACAGGCTGTCTTCGACGTGCCGGATCGCGTGCTCCAGGCGCTGCACCAGGGGGAAGCTATTGTCCACAAGCACGTCGAGCACCCTGTGCAATAGGGGGCTGGCCCCCTCCGCCATCAGCGCGTCCCGCGCAAGCTCGTCGTCCCGGGCGCGGGTGAACAGTTCGACGAGCGGCTTCATCTCGCCGGTATGCGAGGTGACGAGCGTTCCGCGCGCGACGAAAATGTCGACTTCCGCCGGGTGAACGCCCGGCCTTCGCTCGTCCCACAGCGGCGCCTGCACGACCAGGAAGAGGTAGTCGTCGTGATGGTCCAGCTTCGGAAACTCGACCTCGGTCAGGCAATCCTGCAGATTGAGCGCATGAAATTGTGGATAGCGCGCGGCCAGGTCACGGATGTCTTCGGCTGTGGGCCGGACGATGTGCGTCCAGGTCACACGCCCGTGGGTGAGGATGTCGGTTGCCATAGGCTCCGATCATTCCTCTCTGGCTTGCCGCTTGACTGCACTGAACATCTCACCCAGAAAGGCTCTTGTCATGATACTGCTTTCGCCGAGCGGTGTTTCTTCTGACAGCAATACGGCCAAAGCCGCCGCGAGTCCACCTTCCCTCTCCTTCTGCCGAGACAGCTCCTTCACGCGCTGACGCGCCGTCGAAAATATCTCGGCTCGTCGCTCGGGCGTGTCGATCTCGCCCAGCGTCTCGACGGCGAGGCTGTGTAGCGATTCCGCCAACCGCCGCCGCTCCGCTTTGCCGACCGCTTGAAAATTCTCCCACCCTTCTTGCGCGAAGAGGCCAGCCGTCCGCTCCATCAGGGTTTCGAGTTCTTCCCTCCTGAACAGCCCGAGGTTAATCTGGGCCGTAAACAGCGCACCCAGGGCCTCGTCGATCATGTCATACGCTTGCCGCTGCAGAAAATCCATCAGGCCGGGTGTCTTTTTCGTCGCCTCCAGCAGGGCTGACTCGGCGGGATGCGCACCGAAGGGGGCCTGAAGCAGCGATTCGATCGAGACGTCGCCGAGCGTCTGCTGCGCACCCATGATGGCGGCTTCGGTCACGTCCGACAATCGGAAGTACTGATCGACCGCGTCTATGAAGATCTGATACACGAGCATACAAGCGCCCCACAGCTCGCCGCTCTTGCCGGGCATTCTCAGCGTCATGTCCACCAGGGCGGCTTGTGCCAGGGTCTCCCGGTTGCCTTGGGCACGCAGTCGCTGCCGAAAACGGTCTAGCCGGGTGAAAAACTGCTGCTTGAAGGCCGGCGTCATCACGGCTGCGAGAGCGCGGCGATTCACGTCGAAGGCTTTATCTTCTCGCGCGGAGCCTCGCAGCCGCTTCACTTGATCCGCAAGGTCCGGCTCTTCACTTACGATGCGAGTGATAGCCTGTCCGGCATCGACCGGATCGAACGACAGGTCGGCGAACTCCGGCTCTGTCCGCCACCGGCTGCTCTTGTACATTGCGTCGAAAGCCGCGTCTTCGAAGCGCTCCGTCGATGCCATCACGCCGCGCTCGGCGAGATAGGTCAGGTCTTTGACGAGTACGTCATCCAACGGCGCGGCCTCGTCGCGCGCCTGCCGGCGCTGTTCTTCGCGTCGGAGACGACGCTGCTTCTTGGGGACTTTGCGTTGTTTAGACATGTTAATGAGGAATGGCCATCCAGACGCGCCTCACCGATTCAGACGCGTTGGTCAATCGAGATCGATTACAGAAACTCGACGTGATTGCTCATGTCCGATGGGGCAAGTACGTCGCGGAGAAGGAGCAACGCATAGATCAATTCGCCAACATGACATTTTCCATGCGACCTCCATCGCTTCCGCGCCGATTATACCTTGAATGAGCCGACAAGACTTCGGAAGTCTCAAGACGCAACACGGCTGGCAAGGTATCCTGTGAGACTTCCGAAGTCTACTCTTCGAATAGCAAATGGGCAATCCGCTCTTGTGCGTTGAGTGCGTGGGTCTCGACAAACTGCTGGTAGGCGTCGCGCGACGGAAACTGTGCCAGCACAATGTCCGGCTTTGGCAGCGTGACTGTTCGCGTCCCAATATACTCACGATAGCTGGAGGACTCCCAGTCCTCGGGCCGCTGGACCAGCCCGGCGTGCACGGGATTCAGATGGATGTAGCGAGACAGATGCAGAAGATATTCGTCTCGGTCGACGTGCCTGGCCTGAAACGCGCCTTGAAACAAGGCGCCAACCCGGTTGTGGCGTGCGTTGATCGCCTTCGTATAGGAGATAGCCAGCATTTGGAGATAGCGCGAGAGTTGGTCGTCGTGCGGTTGGAGCAACAGGTGGAAATGGTTGGGCATGAGGCAGTAAGCGACCACCGTGCAGAGCGCTAAGGTCTCGTGCAGCGCCTGGGAGGTCTGGAAGTAATTGTGCAGACGGCGCAAGAAGAACCAGTAGTTCTCCCGGTCGAAGAAGATGTCTTGCCGGTTGTTGCCACGATTGTACACGTGGTAGTACTCGCCGGCCACGAGCCGGACTTCTCGGCGGGGCATAGTGTCCTCCTCAAGACTTCGGAAGTCTCCGGGCGGGCCTCGCCTGCGCGTTGGTGGTCTGATTGCCCACTCCCGCCCGCAGGGTATCTTCTGAAAGACTTCCGAAGTCTCAATATGCGACACGGCCAGCAAGGTGCTCCGTGAGACTTCGGAAGTCTCAAGGCGCGACACGGCTGGCAAGGTATCCTGTGAGACTTCCGAAGTCTGCAAAGGTACTGCCTCAAGACTTCGGAAGTCTCCGGGCGGGCATCGCCTGCGAGGTTGCTCGTCTGGCTGACTGCCTCCGCCAGCAGAGTATCCTCTGAAAGACTTCCGAAGTCAACAGCAGCCGTACGTTTCCCGTCAGACGATCGCATCGTGGGCGTCGATCAATCGACAGGTAAGCGGCGCAGACGCGGAAACCTTACGACACGCAGTCACGTCTGATCGGTAGTAGATTGAGTTTGAAGTTTGAGGTTTGAAGTTTGAATTTGGAGGAAAGGCGCCATGTTCAACCACGGACTTTATCCCTTCGTGCCATCGCTGAAGAACGCCAGGGCGCTCGTCGCCGTGCTGTGGATCCTGGGCGTGCTGTTCATCTTGATCGGGCTGTGCGCGGCCGAGACGAGCGCCGGGGCGGCGCCCGCGCCTGCCGGCTCGTCGAGCCTGACGGCAGCGGAGGCATTCCAGTCGCCGCTCGCCACACCTGTCCCGAGGCATCGCGCGACGCCGGCTCGCCAATCTCCAATCTCCGGCGTGTCGCCCGCCTACGGCGCAAAGAACGTCCCGCCGGGCATGCCGTTGACGATCACCTTTCGCGGCCACGTCGATCGCGCGGCGATCGAGCACGGGCTGGTGATCAAACCCCATATCGACGGGAAATTCGTGTGGGACGAGGACACAATGGCGTTCGTGCCCGCCGGCGGCTGGGAGCCAGGCGTGACGTACCGCATCACGCTGCGACTGGAGGAGCAGTGGCTCCTGGGCAGGTGGTTGTTCAGCGTCGAACCCGTCATCGGCCAGACGCAGCCTGCCCCCAACGGCACCCTCTGGTGGGAGGACGAGGTCAAGATCGAATTTCTCCGGCCGATGGATCGGGCGAGCGTCGAGGCGGCATTCTCGATTCAGCCCGACGTGCGGGGCGTCCTTCGCTGGGAGGACACCGCGCTCGTGTTTAAGCCAGGCGAAGAGTGGCGCGTGGGCACGCGCTACGCGGTCACGCTCTCGCCGACGCTCAAGACAACTGACGGGAAACCTGTGCTGCGCTCGCCGTTCCGACTGAGCTTCTCGACGCCCGCCGAGCAAGGGCGCATCCATTTCGGCTGGGGACCGAAGGTGCAGGTCGTCAACCCGGGCGGCCGCCGCGCCGTTCAGTTCGAGGCATCCGGCACCCTGCGGCCGATCGCCGTGCGCCTGCACGCGCTGACGATCGAGCAGTTCCTCGATCGCTACACGTCGATGTTTCGTGGGATCGGGCCTTCCGAAGAAAAGCACATTCGCGCGGACGATCTGCCGATCGTGCGCGAGTGGCGGCACGCGCTCTCGACGCGAAACCGGGATTACGGTATGGCCGAAGAAATGACGCTGCCTGCCGACCTGTCGCCCGGCCTGTACGTGCTGACGATCGATCACCCCACGGCCGGGAGCGACGAGCTGATCGTGATTTATACACGTTACACGCTGGTGCTCAAGCAGGCCGAGGGGCAGATCGGCGCGTGGGCCAGCGCGATCGGCGGCGGCTCGATCCCCGACATGCACATCCGCATCTACGACCGCGACGCGACGCTCGTCGCCGAAGGACGAACCGACGCGCAGGGCCTGTTCACGACGAACGTGCCGGTCGACCCGCAGCCGCTCATCGTCGTCGGCGAGCGCGACGGCGAAATCACCGCCAGCGGACTGAGCAACGAGTGGGAGCAGGGCGGCTGGTATGGGTGGTGGCAGCCCGCGCCGAAAGCCGATCGCACGCAAGCGTACATCTACACCGACCGGCCGATCTACCGCCCCGGCCAGACTGTCCACGCCAAGATCGTCGCCCGTTACGACAACGACGCGGTATACAGCCGCATCCCCCTGGAGTGGGACGTGATCGTGCGGCTGCGCGATGCGCGGAACAACGTCGTTTCGGAGCAGACCTTGCACTTGAACGAATACGGGACGCTCAACACGTCGTTCGCGCTGGCCGAGGGCGGAACCGTCGGCGCGTATCACGTCGAAGCGCAGATCAAGGACGACGTGCACCGGCAGGCGATCAAGGTCGAAGAATATCGCAAGCCGGAGTACGAAGTGAGCGTTCGAGTGAGCCGCGCCAACCTGGTGAACGGCGAGCCGGTCAGCGTGACGGTCGAGGCCCGCACGTACTTCGGCGCGCCGGCCGCGAACGCGCGGGTCGAGCTTGCCACGTACACGCGCATGGTCGAGTGGTGGTGGTACGGCGACGAAGATGCAGGCGGCCTGTGGTCGCCTCTCGGCAATGCCCTGTCCGGCGTGACCGACGCGAATGGCCGCTGGACGGCTAGGCTGACGCCGAAGGTCGACGATTACCGTTACGGCGATTACGTGCACAGCCTGCCGGTGCTCGTCGAGGCGACGATCAAGGATGGCAGCGGCCAGTCGGTCAGCGCGCACGCGCAGGCAACCGTTCACGATGCGGCGCTGGGGCTGAGCATCAGCCTGCCGCATCACGCTTATCGGCCCGGTCAATCGATCTCCGTTGGCGTGTTCGCCACAGACGTCAATGGCAACCCGCGCGTAGACGAAGCCGTGACGGCCGAGGTGCTGGGCTGGTCACACGATGGCTTCAAGCGTGTGCTGGCCAGTGCAAAAGGCCAGACGAGCGCCGATGGCAGCGCGGCCCTCACCCTGAAGGTGACCGAGCAGGGCTGGTACCAGTTGCGTGTCGCCGGGAGGGACGAACACGGGCGGCGCGTGGAGCGTCTCGATTGGCTGTGGGTATACGATCCCGAGCGCGACCTGCCGTGGTACATCGGCGATTCGAGCGAGCTGCAGATCAGCGCGGACAAATCGAGCTACCTGCCGGGCGAGACGGCGCAATTGATGATCCGCACGCCCGTCGAAGGCGCGGCCCTGCTGACCTTCGAGCGAGGCAAGCTGCGCCGGGCGCAGGTGGTCGAACTGACCGCGCCGACGACGATCGTGCCGGTGACGATCCAGGACGACGACGCGCCCAACGTCCACGTCGCGGTCAACGTGTATCGCCTGACCGGCGCCGACGTCAAGCCCGATTGGCAGTCGATCCCCGAGGCGGACCTGCTCGTGGCGCGGACGAATCTGAGCGTCTCCGCCGAGCAGCGGCGGCTGGTCGTCACGGTCACGCCCGATCGGTCCGTCTACGGCCCGCGCGACGAGGCGGCGTTCACCATCCAGGTTACAGGCGCGGACGGCGCGCCGGCGCAGGCCGAAGTGTCACTCGCGCTCGTCGACGAGGCGATCTTCGCATTGAGCGAGGAGCTGGTCGCCGACCCATTCGAGGCGTTCTACGGCGAGCGGCCCGGCATCGTGCGCACGTACGATGCGCTCCGGCCCATCCGCTGGCTGGGCGGCGGGATGGGCGGTGGAGGCGGCGGTGGCGACCTGCTGGGCAACCCGCGCATGAACTTCCCCGACACGGCCTACTGGAACCCGGCGATCGTCACCGATGCAGAGGGCCGCGCGACCGTGAAAGTGCGGCTGCCCGATTCGCTCACGCGCTGGCGGGCTGTCGCGCGCGCGACGACCGCCGACGAGTTCCCGCGCGTCGGGCAGGCCACGGCGGCCATCACGACGACACAGCCCATCGTCATCCGCCCCGCGCTGCCCAGGCAGTTGGTGCAGGGCGATCAGGTCTTGCTGTCGGCGGTCATTCACAATAACACAGGCCAGATGCAGGACGCAAGAGTATGGATGGAGATTGAACCACGGATGAACACGGATAACACAGATAAGACAGATGGCATGACTCAGACGGTGGTGATCTCGCCGAACGGATCGGTCGTGGTCGGCTGGCCGGTAACGGCGTCGACGCTGGGCGCCATCACGACGACGCTGAGCGCTCAATCGGGCGATGACGCCGACGCGGTTCGCATGAGCCTGCCGGTCGTGCCGCTCGCCGCGCCGGACGTGCACGCGGTCATCGGCGAAGTCACGACGAGCGTCGAGGAAGCCGTCGATCTGCCGGCAGGCACGATTGGAGAAGCCTCGTCACTCACGATCGACCTGTCGCCCTCGATCGCCGCGAGCGTGCTCGACGGGCTGGCGTACCTGACAGGCTACCCGTTCGGCTGCGTCGAGCAGACGATGAGCAAGGCGCTGCCCAACGCGGTCGTCGGGCGCGCGCTCGCCGTGCTGGGCATAAACAATCCCGCACTCCGGGCCGACCTGCCCGGCAAAGTCAGCGCCGGCCTGCAGCGGCTGTACGGCTACCAGCACAACGACGGCGGCTGGGGATGGTGGTTCGACGATTCGAGCGACGACTACCAGACGGCTTACGTGTTGTTCGGGCTGGCGATGACGAAGCAGGCCGGTTACCTCGTAGACGACGGCGTCATCGAGCGCGGCGCGAGCTACCTGAAGGAGCGCCTGCCACAGATCGCGGACAAGCGGACGAAAGCCTACGCGCTCTTCGCGCTGGCACTGGCCGGTCACGGCGAGATGGCCGCGACCCAACAGCTTGCCGGCGGCGACGCCGAAGACCTGGATCCGTTTTCGCGCGCCGCGCTGGCCATCGCGCTGCACGAGCTGGGCGACGAGGCGCGCGCGCAGACGATGATCGATACGTTGGTCGAAGAAGCGATCGCGAGCGACGGCCAGGCGCATTGGGAAACCGGCATCGAGGACGGCCACTATCGGCACAAGACGATGTCTTCGTCGACGCGCAGCACGGCGCTCGCGCTCGACGCGCTCGCGCGGGTGCGGCCGGACGACCCGCTCGTCACCCAGGTCGTGCGCTGGCTGATGGGACGCCGAACGGCTACGGGTTGGGGCACGACGCAGGAGACGGCTTATGCCGTCGTCGCGCTGACCGACTACCTGCGCTCGTCGAACGAGCTTGTCGCCGGATCGACCTACCGCGTATTCGTCGACGGCGTCTTAGCCGGCGAAGGCTCATTGGCTGCGGGCCAGATGCAGACGACGATCGTCGCGCCGGCGACACAGCTCCAGGCCGGCCAGCATCGTGTGCGCATCGAGCGCTCGGGAGCGCCGGGCCGGCTGTACTACAAAGTCACACTGCGGGCGATGATCGCCGGATCGGCTGACAAGGCCGCCGGGCGGATCAAGATCACGCGCGAATACCTCGACGCCAAGACGAACAAGCCGATTGCGTCCGTGCGCGCGGGTGACGTGGTCAAAGTGCGGTTGAGCGTGACGCTGCCCCAGGAGAGCTGGTACGTCGCGATCGAAGATCCGCTGCCCGGCGGGCTGGAGGGGCTGAACGAGCGGCTGAACACGACGAGCTACGCCGCACGCGCAGGTTACACCGAAGAGGGGAGCGAGTTCTTCTACCAGGAATATGGCTACAACAACAAGGAAGTCCGCGACGATCGAGTCGTCTTCTTCGTGACGCAGATGCGCCCGGGCCGGCACACATTCACCTACCTGGCGCGCGCGACGCAGGCGGGGACGTTCAGCGCGCTGCCCGTGCAGGTTTATCTCATGTACGAGCCGGAGCAATGGGGAAGATCGGCGAGCAGCACGGTGAGTGTCTACCCGGTTGACGAGCTGTCCTCGCCCTAGCGCCCATCGGTCCGATCAGCCGGAGGTGAGAGGCTGAGCGAACAGTAAGACTTTCGCTCGCGGTACGCCCTGTCCGAGGGGCGATGCACAGCGAGTGCATTTAAGGGCATGAATGGGAAGCCTACATCGCTCTCGATACGTTCCTCTGTGACAGAACACGGGATGGCCTACTGGACGCGAGCCCCAGGATCGGGAGGTCACGTCCCGCCAGGGCGGACGGGAGAGCCATTCACAGGGCGAAGCCAGACAGGTGGTCAGATAGTCAGTTGCCATGCGGTACGCGAGATGCGGAGAGCCAGAGTGGAACTGACCTTCAATCGCAGCCACTCGGTTGGATGTTAACCACTGGCGAGCTGCTTGACACCGAAAGGGTCACGAGCAGTTCTGAGAGGGGCAGTTGGAAAAGTGTCGGTAGCGATAACTCGCTGGCTGCCTACTCTACCGCACGTCCGGTTCGGCAGTAGGAGTATGGGGAACCACCCTGGTCGTGAGGCCAGAAGATGCGCCCTGTGCTTACTACAGCAAAAGGGCTGAGTATTTCAGTACCTCGCTGGCCGCCTACTCTACCTCAAGGTGCGGCCATGACCTTAACCGTTTTGAGCGTGGCACTGCCGCTATCATCGCCGATCGTGAGACTGACGCTCACAGGGATCATTGTCCCTGTTAGATCGGTGCCATCACCTGTAGCCTTGAACGTGTAAGCGCCGCCTCCTATGGGGGTAATCTGCACCTTTAAGGTGACACCGGCAAGAATTCCCGCGAACCGGAAGTCTCCAGAACTATCTAGTGTAAAGGATCCGGCTGGGATGGTCGTGGAGAAAGTTCCGACCTGGAGTCTCACATCTTCAGTGAGAGGATTAATCCCATTGCTGGCTGTCCCGAGAGTGAAGTTCCCATTGATGTTCAATTTGTCATCGTTTGCGGCTGATCCCAGATCAAGCTTGGCGGTAGGGGCAAAGGTAGCGAAGGGAATTGTGGGAGCAGCGGGGAAGAACTGGAGGTCACCGAGTGAGGCAGGGGTGGAAAACGAACCATTGGGGATCGCGTTGAACAACGCATCGAAGGTAAACCGGGAAACACTAGGGCTAAAATGGTTCGAGACGAACAGTTCACCCCATGGGCTGAAGTCCAAGCCGATTGGACCGTTGAGTCCGTTTCCAGTGATTTGACCATTCGGCGACGCATTGCCTGCGGCGTCGAAGATAAAACGTGAAATGCAATGGCAGCCAGAGGAGTTGGCGACGAATAGCTCACCCCACGGGCTAAAGGCCATGTCGTGCGGGTTGTTCAGCCCTCCGCCGGTGATCACTCCGTTTGGTGTGGCATTGCCACTCGCATCCAGGAGGTAGCGGTTGATTTGGCTCACTCCACAACATTGTGTGACGAACAACTCGTTACCTGTCGGACTCACTGTGACGCCCCGAGGGGCAGTGCAACAGAGACCGGCGCTTAGGTCGCCATTGAACTGGGCGTTTCCAGCGGCGTCAAAAATGAATCGCACCACGTTATTCCCCGTTGCTTGGGCGATGAATAACTCTCCATTCCTAAACACCGCAAGGTGCGGAAAGCTGAAGCGACTGGACGTAATAGTCCCATTTGGGACAGGAGCGCCCTGGGGATCCAAGAATCGAGAGACAGAGCCTGTTGTCCCGAAAGCCGGGCCCCGATTTACCACGAACATCTCGCCGATCGCGTTAAACGCGAGTCCAAAAGGTTTATCGAGACTTGGATCGGTGATCGTGAGTTCTAAGGTGGGGCTACCTGTGGGCTCTACATTATAACGGTATACCTCGTTAGTGGACTCTGTCCCTTGGGCTGAGACGACGAAAAGCTTCGCTGCCTGGCTGGCATTCACGAGGCTCAGTTGGCTGGGATTCAGGGCGCCCCCAAGGGCCAACAGCCCACCAACGACACCCAGAATCAGAAGTTTCTTCAGCATGTGACCCACTCCTTTCTGCCTATTTTGGAATAAGACAGATCTGTCGCACTGCCAAGTAGCATGAAGCAAACGGTGCCGGACTAGACATCGTATACCATGCACATGTGCTCTTCTTCCATCCGCTTGGAAACGATTGTAGCGGCATATCGTTTGCCATGCCCCGGCCCAACGGTTACAGTAAGCAGAGGAATCCCTTCCCCCACTCCTGATTCAGAACCGTGTGTAACCCACGTCCGCCGGTGGGCCTCCGAGATCCCCGACACGGAAGGTCTGTCTGACAGTATACATCGGAATCGACGGGAGTCAAGCCCAACATGACGTGCGTTGTCTGGACGAGGCGGATGAGGCTACAGTGTTCCAGTCACTTCGCACCTCACCGTTGCCAGTAACGCACGTGCCGGTAGGAGACTGCTGGCAGAACAGCAGGTGATGTCTCCCAATGGAGCATCACAGCTACATCTACGACTTCGTGTCGCAACGATCGTAACTTAGGCCGCAAGTTTTATTCGACTATTTAAAGAGATCCTTGAGGTTCAAGTCTATTTTTATCGAGAATATGTTTGACAGTTTTGAGAGAAGGCCCTCGCGAGGCTTAAACCTAACGGCGGCTCTGGAGATTTTACCACTGTCCGTAAGCTCAAGTCCTACTTCGCCCTCAACAGAGTAACCGCGCTCTTTCAGCACGTCGACGAGTTCCTCCAACTTGACATTACTGGGTACAAGCTCGGACGAGCCGAAAGGATGACCTATTTCGGGAGATCGGCTTAGTATGTCGATCAGCTTTGATGGTGAGGTATGCTCTTTCTCGATGAGCCCTAAAGCAAGGAAGTCGGGTGCTGGGAAGAAGTACTGGAATATGTGGTGAGTCTTGAGCATTTCCCTTGCTGCTTCGATGTCTGTACCCAAGTGGAATATCTCGGCCTCGCTGGTAGATAGCTCATACAGTGGTACCGAGCATACACCCATCTGCCTGTCTGTTTCGGATGGGTCGCGAGCAATCAGCGCGCCGAAATTGATGATAGGTGAGTCTGTCTTGGCTCCTTTGGGAGTATCGGTAGTCGCTTGCGGGAGATCCGCAGTGGGAAGGAACTGCACGTACGATAGTTGTTTAATAATGTCTTGCCATGTCGCGCTTGTACTCAGTACTGCGTAGCCAATCGCTTGTATAGCCGGGATGAACCCGGCTTCTGCTAATTGCTTCATCTGACGTTCTAGCTTTCTCTTACCCCGTTCCCCTCCTTTAGAGAGCCGATCGAGATCCTTATTTCCTATTTCTGTCTTGCCGAAAAAACTGGCTAAGGCCTCGGCAGCTTTGGATAGATTTACGGCGATAGGGCGCGCCAGGATGACTTTATAATCGCCATATAAGGCCTGGATGTCAGCTTGAGCGAGTGCAGCAGTTCTTCCATCAGGATCACCTGAAACCACAATAAGCCTCTTCCTAGTGCGGTCTACTCCTGTTGCTACAACCGGGTGAACGAGCCCTGACGAACCCTTCAGAGATTCGATCTGCGCAGGTTCTGCTTCAACGGCGCGAATGAAGGTATCCCAGAAAGCTTTTCTTTGTTCTGGTGGTTTTATCAAGTCTGTCATGCTGCCTCTCGATCGATTGGTGGCTTAACGTTCGAGTTAAACCTGTTACCTTAATACTCGACACAGGGAGGCCGATGGGGTATGCTTCGCGCAGAACGGGGTGATGACCCATCACCGTCTGCCTGCTTCGCGCCATCGGCGAGGCCAGCCCGGGAGCAGAGGACCCGAGCTAAACAGTCACCCGCATCCGCCGGTGGGCCTCCGGATTCCCGACACGGGAGGTCTGTCTGACAGTGTACATCGGAATCGACTGGAGTCAAGTCCAAGATGCGTGCGTTTTCTGGACGAGGCGGATAAGGCTACAGTGTTCCAGCCACTTCGCACCTCATCGTTGCCAGCGACGTACGGGCCGGTAGGAGGCTGCCTGCAGAACAGCAGGTGATGTCTCCTGATAGAGCATCTCAGCGACATCTACGGCTTCGCGTCGCAACGACCGTAACTGGGCGGCGTGTTGGGTGAACTTCGTCCTGAACTACTTGATTCCGAGTTGCTCTTTAACGGTTGCCAGCGGAATACGCTTCGAGCCGCTGCGGCGCGATGCCAGGTGCTTCATCAACTTCTTGTTCTCAACGGTGGCTTTCACTTCGCGGTCAAAGTCATCACCATTGCCAACCTCGAACGCCGTCCAGTCCTCCAGTGAGGTTAATACAAAGCGCTGTCCGTCAGCAGCCTGCAAGATGAGGCTGCTGCGTTTGGCCCGCTTGAGTAAGTCGTTGAGCGTCTTGGCGCGGGGGGAAACAGTCACGGTTCTCATATTCTGAAAACCCTCGTCTTGGATGCCGGAGTTGAATGGACTTACCCTTGGCCCGGCCTGGAGATCAGCACTGCCGCTATAACATGGACACGGTCACCCGCGTCCGCCGGCAGGCCTCTGGATCCCCGACACGGAAGGTCCGTCTAACAGTGTACATCGGAATCGACGGGAGTCAAGCCCAACACGACGTGTGTTTTCTGGACGAGGCGGATAAGGCTACGGTGTTCCGGTCGCTTCGCACCTTACCGCTGCCAGCGACGTACGGGCCGGTAGGAGGCTGCCTGCAGAACAGCAGGTGATGTCTCCTGATAGGGCATCACAACTGCATCTACGACTTCGTGTCGCAACGGCCGTAACTCAGCCAGCGCGCTGCATACCACGGGTGTATGACTTGCTGAGGGCGTGCATTGTGTCGCGTGGCAGATCCACCAGGACAAAGTAATCCGCCGGGTAGAGATAGTCTTCGCCGCTCTCGTCGACAACGCGCAGGTCTCCGTGCCGCTCAGCCTCTTTATCCAGGAACACGCGATAGACCTTGTGCAATTCCAATGAGGCGGGATATTCCGAGTTGTCCACGCAGATCGCAAAGCGGTGTAGATGCTCTTCGCGTTGGGGTCGGCATAGGTCTAGTCCAGGTGGCGAAGGGTCTTACGCACGGCCCGAAGGGGAGGAACGGCAGGGAGGCAGGTGACTGTCTCCCTAACCGTAGCAGGGCAACCTTACATCCGCCTGAGCACAGCATTACGCCAACTCTACTCTCAGTTTCTTCCCCAACGCCAACGCCGCTCGTTCCAAAGTCGATATCGTCACTGACGGATTGCCCGGATCCAAAAGTCGCTCCAATGCCGCTCGGCTCGTCTTCATCCGACTAGCCATTTCGGTCTTGGTCAGCCTCCGCCGTTTCATCTCTTGGGCGATCTGGAAGGCAATCACTCGCTTTACGGCAGTGGCTTCCACAGCATCCAAAAGCCGCTCCTCCCGCAGATAGTCATCAAAGTTGCTACCCCTGTGCTTTGTCTTCATATGCATTACTCCTCACGTAAATCGGCTAATCGCTGTCGCGCTGTCTTCAACTCCCCAACCGGGGTCTTCTGGGCTTTCTTGATAAAGCCATGTAACAACACCATAGTCTGACCCTCAACTGTGAAGATCACACGTGAAATGCCCTGGCTGAGGTGTGAGCGGACTTCCCAAAGACCCGGCTCCAATTTCCGGATCAGCGGCATCCCTAACGGCCAGCCAAACTGCGCAGTTTTGATATCTTCGCCGATGCTCTTGCGATCTTCGCGCTTCAAGCTTTTCAACCATTCGCGGACGGGTTCATTGCCAGCCTCCGTACGGTAGAAGACCACCCCCAAGATTGGCTCATTGCTCTCCTGAGTTTCGGCCATGCACGTATTGTATCAAATTTGGTACATCTGTCAAGGACGATTCATATCCGCTGTGTGGCTGTCAAACGACACCAGCAGCGCGCATCAACCTGTTACCGTAACTGCAAGGGTGTGCCGATGGAGTAGAACAGAGCGAGGTGATGACCCATCAACCGCTTGCCCGCTTCGCGCCATCGGCGATCCCGGCCTGGAAGCAGAGGACCCGAGCTAAGCGGGCAATACGATCGCTCGCGGCGGACTGTCCCCCAGGCGTGCCGGGCTGCCTGTGCAAAGCGTGCGGCGTGATCAATGCCATAACAGGGATACGGTCACCCGCGTCCGCCGGTGAGCCTCCAGATCCATGACACGGGAGGTCTATCTGACAGTGTACATCGGAATCGACTGGAGTCAAGCCCAACATGACGTGCGTCTTCTGGACGAGGCGGATAAGGCTACAGTGTTCCAGCCGCTTCGCACCTCACCGTTGCCCGTGACGCACGTACCGGTAGAAGACTGCTGGCAGAACAGCAGGTGATGTCTCCTGATGGAGCATCACAGCTACATCTACGGCTTCGTATCGCAACGACCGCAACTTGGGCGGCCCGCTGCTTTATACAGCCCTTGCCTTCACGGTGGCCCACCGTTCAGCCATACGCTTCATCTCGTTAGCATACTTCGGCCAATCATGCAGCGTTGCCGGATCAAAGTCAGCACCGTTCGGCCAAACCAGCGTGTGCACTTCTGGGTCTATCTCAACCTGATTGAAAAGCCTCTCGTCGCGCAGTGGGCCATACATCTCTCCGACTAGCACGGGCCGAAAGTCGATCGTCTGCGCCACGCCATCGTCGAATTCAACTCGAAGCGTGGAGGGACCGACAATCTCGAAGTTGACCACGCGGTAGATTGGATGTGCCATTGTATACCTCTATCCCTTACTTGAGCGGAGCGATCCGGAACGGCTGTTGACCCGCCTGTAGTCGTTCCCAGTTTTCCAGCAGTTCACCCTGGTGCAGTTCTACCCAGGCTTCGACCAGGCGCTGTTGGCGTATGGGCAATGCGCCGTCAATGACTTCAATGGGGTCAATGCTGTAGATCGCGACGGCATTTTGATAGTACGCATGGAAGTGAGGCCGATGATGCGGCGCGCCTGGCTCCGTGTACATGCGAATGATGACACCGAAGAAGCGAGTGATTTCTGGCAACGGTCTGCTCTCCGCCTCACGCGAGTCACAACAGGGACACAGTCATTCACGTCCGCCGGTGGGCCTCCGGATCATCGACACGGGAGGTCTGTATGACAGTGTACATCGGAATCGACCGGAGTCAAGCTAAACATGACGTGTATTTTCTGGACGAGGCGGATAAGGCTACAGTGTTCCAGCCGCTTCGCACCTCACCGTTGCCAGTGACGCACATGCTGGTAGGAGACTGCTGGCCGAACAGCAGGTGATGTCTCCCAATGGAGCATCACAGCTACATCTACGGCTTCGTGTCGCAACGACCGCAACTTGGGCGGCAAATTGCATTACTCGCTCCAAATCAGGACTGTACTTCGCTGCGAAAGTAGAATCCTATGGCTGCACCAACCAATCCTCCAAACACGCCAGAGACAGTGCTGATGACCTGTAACACTTCAGTTGTTGGTAGTCCGCGAAGAACCCATCCGCCCAACAGAATCACAAGTACAAGCACAAGAAAGCCACCGATAGCAATATAAGCAATCCAGGTACGGGTTGACTCGCGTCGTATGACGGCAACTCCGGAGAGATTCGTGACTTGTTGGCGGCGTTTACTCATTTATCCTCGCCTCCCTTACTTCTGTGGCTTTGTGGTGTGCCTCTAATGCTTCCTCGATTTTCTCCAGCGTCGTTCGTACCTCTGAGCTTTCGCCCTCTCTATGCCCAGTAAGAAGACTGAAAGCAACTAAAAGATTGCTGACATCCTCAGGTGCTATGCCGGGCTCAGTAGCAGGTTCTTGAGTGTCCCGTTCGGCGCTCTCGGTTCTACCCGCTACAAGGATATGTTCAATAACAAGGTCGACGATTTTTGGATTAGCATTGGGCTTCAAGATAGCTACCCTTTCGGTATCGACTGCCATTTTTAGCAACGACAATGCTTGTGCAATTGCATCTTGCTCGCTTACGCCAACTTGGCCTAGTTGGGCGAGAAGCTTTTCAGCCTCATCAGTTAGTTTGAGATGCAATGTCTTGGTCATTGTCACCTACCTGCCTTTTGGCTGTGGGGCGACCTCCCCAAAGTCATAAACAGGGACATGGTAACCCGCGTCCGCCGGTGGGCCTCCGGATCCCCGACACGGGAGGTCTGTCTGACAGTGTACATCGGAATCGACTGGAGTCAAGCCCAACACGACGTGTGTTTTCTGGACGAGGCGGATAAGGCTACAGTGTTCCAGCCGCTTCGCACCTCACCGTGGCCCGTGACGCGCGTGCCGGTAGGAGACTACTGGCAGAACAACAGGTGATGTCTCCCCATGGAGCATCACAGCTACATCTACGGCTTCGTGTCGCAACGACCGTAACTAGGTCGCTCGATGAGTTGAATCGTACTCAGTGAACGAGAGCCGTGTTGGTTTACTTGACCGGCAGCCTTCTGAATCTATGACCATCAGGCTCGATGACGACAAATGCT
>DATEUJ010000021.1:0-8659 GCA_035283185.1 Anaerolineae bacterium
GCCCCAATTCCATCCCCAGGAGCCTACCCATGGTCAAGCTCGTCGCACTCTATAAGAAACCCGCCGACGTGCAGGCGTTCGAAGAGCATTACGCGAACGTTCACCTGCCGCTGGTGGAGAAGATGCCCGGCCTGCGCAAGACTGAGCTGGGCCGCATGATCGGCGCGCCGCGCGGCGAGGCACCCTATTACATGATGTACGAGATGTACTTCGACGACATGGAAGCCTACAATAAGGCGATGATGTCGGAGGAGAACAAGGCCGCCGGCAAGGATTTGATGTCGTTCGCCAAGGACATCGTCACGCTGATGATCGCCGACGCGTACGAAGACGAGGTGCGCAAGTAAGTCGAGTTCCTTCAGTTCCCTCAGTTCCTCCTGGGAACTGAAGGAACTCAGGGAACTACATGGCTGGGAGAATACCTTGATTCGCCCGTATACTGGCCGGCCGGCCGATTCGTTTAACTTTGCGCACATCCTGTACCGCAAGGCAGACCGCGTCGCGACGGTGACGTTCAACCGCCCCGAAGTGCTGAACGCAGTCAACTACCCGTTGCTCGTCGAGCTTGCCGAAGCCTTCCGCGATGCCTCATTCGACGACGGCCTCGGCGTCGTCGTGTTGACCGGCGCGGGCGAGCGCGCGTTCTGCACCGGCGCAGACATGAGAGAGCAAGAGCAGTTCGTCGAGCGGCCGCGCGACTACTGGAAATGGTTCGGCGCGTTCCAGGAGGCGCACGAGCGGCTGCGCAACGTCGGCAAGCCGACGATCGCCCGCCTCAATGGCATCGTCGTCGGTGGCGGCAACGAGTTCAATATGTCGTGCGACCTGGCGATCGCCGCCGACGATATCACTATCCGGCAGGTCGGCGCGTCGCACGGATCGGTCGCCGCCGCCGGCGCGACGCAGTGGCTGCCGATCATCGTCGGGGACCGGCGCGCGAGAGAAATCCTCTTCCTCAACGAGGAGATTTCCGCGCAGAAGGCGCTGGAGTGGGGACTGGTCAATCGCGTCGTGCCGCGCGCCCAGCTCGACGAAGCGGTGGCGGCTATGGCCGGCAAGCTGCTCGCCAAGTTCCCGGAGATCATCCGCTACACGCGGCAGCATCTCAACTTCTGGCGCGAGCTGTCGTGGAGCCTGACGATCGGCCACACGCGCGACTGGTTGACACTCCACGCCGGATCGCCGGAGACGGTCGAAGGCGTGCGCGCGTTCAGGGACAAGCGACGTCCCGATTACGAGACGCTGCGCGGCAGGGCCGAGTCCGACGAGTCGCCCGAATACCACTATGGCCCTCCGGCCGTCACCTGCCCAAACTGCGGGGCGAAAGACTTGCCGTCGCACTTCAAGTTCTGCGGCGTGTGCGGGGCGAGTCTCACAACATAAGTAATCCCTTAGAAACCTGGTTTCTCCGACCCCCTCCGCTCCGCTTCGAGGGCCTTCGGGAAACCAGGTTTCTGAGGAGAACCTCCGTGTCTCTGTGGCTATCTCCAAGGAGGATCGTGAAGACGAGGCTTGCTCTGGTGTCGCTGATAACCTGGCTCTTGTTGTCGGCCTGCGCCGGCAATCCGTATGAGGTGGGCGAGCTGCAGCCCTATATCAATCCTGCGTTCGGCTTTCGCGTGGACACTCCGTCGAACTGGATCACCAGCGTCGATCCGTCGAGCCTGGTCGGCGCGCGAGCCGACAAGTTGCATGCAGTCGCGTTCGTCAGCCAGGCTGTTAGAGCGAGGCTGGTCGTGTACGTTCAGGAGCTGGACGGGGACGAGACACTGGCCGGCTTCGCCAAGCGCCAAATGGCCGGCTTGCGCTCGACGGCCGGCGACGCGGCGTTCTCCGAGCCGGCGCCTGTGCTGCTCGGCGGCGTGGGCGCCATGATGACGCAGGCCGCCGTCGAGCAGGACGGGCAGGCTTTCCTGCAGCGCACGCTGTTCGCCATCCGCAACGGGCGCGGATACGCCGTGTCGATTATCGCGCCGGCCGATTCCGAGTTGACGGCGACGCTGGAACAGATGCTCGCGTCGTTTGGATTCGTGCAATGACGGGCAGCGCCATGCCGCCGGAACGGAGGTGACATGAATCGGCAGCCGGCGATCCTCATCGTCGACGACGATCCAGACGTCTGCTCGATGCTCGAGTTCTATTTCGAGAACCTCGAATACGCGGTCCACGTCGCGCAGCGCGGCGCGGCGGCGGTGCGCATCGCGCGCGATGCCAGGCCGGACGTGATCCTGCTCGACGTGCGCCTGCCGGACTCCGACGGCTTCACGGTAGCCCGCGCGCTGCGCGCAGATCGCTACACCCAGCACATCCCGATCATCTTCCTTACGGGCCGTAACGAGCCGACCGATCGCGTCGAGGCGCTGGAGATCGGCGCGGACGACTTCGTCGCCAAGCCGTTCGACGCGCAGGAGCTGCGCCTGCGCATCGAGCGCGTGCTCAAAGCGAGGCGATGACCTCCTCGAACAAGAGACCCGGTTTCTGGCAGAAATCGAGTCTCTCTTGTCAGCCCGGAAGGCTTACGCGCAGCACGCGCAGCCAGTTGCCGCCCATGACGTTCTCGACGTCGGCCTGCGAGAAGCCCGCCTCCCTCAGCCCATCCGCCACCTTCGGCAGGTCGGCCACCGTGTCGATGCCGGCCGGCGTCGACTCCGCGCCGAAGCCGCCGTCGAAGTCGGTGCCCAAGCCGGCGTGCAGCGCGTCGCCTGCGATCTGGCACACCCTATCGATGGCGCGCACGACGTGGCTGACGTTCGCCGCATCTTTGGGATCGCCTCTGCGGCGACTCCAGTCCTTGACGAGGAATGAATTGAAGGGCACGATGCCGATCACGCCGTCGCGCCGAACCAGCGCGCGGATCATCTCGTCGGACAGATGGCGATCGCCGTCGACGTAGGCGCGCGGGTTGGAGTGAGTGGCGATGATCGACCCGCCGTATTGGTCGATAGCTTGAAAGAACGCCTGCTCGGCCATGTGAGTGGTGTCGAGGATCATGTTGAGCTCCTGCATGTGCTTGAGCAGACGGACGCCCTCGTCGGTAAGCGGGCCAGGCTCCCCGGTTCCGCCGCAGTAGCGTGACGCCATCCACGCCGGCCCGATCAGCCGCACACCCTCGTCGTACCAGCGCGCGACTTCCTGGGGCTTGCGAATCGGATCGCCATTTTCCATCAGCAACACCAGCCCGATTTGCTGCTCTGAATTCCCCTCCTTCCAGGTGTCGAGCACGGCGTCGAGGTCGGGTTGCTCGGTGATGAGCCGGAAGCGCTTGTCCTCGCCGGCCAGCCGCCGGTAGATGTCGATCTGGCGCATGGCTATCGCGAACGCTTCATCCGGCGTGCGGTAGACTTGGCTGAGCTTGGCGGCGTAAGGCGATCGCTCAGGCATAGCATACAATGTCGCGAAAATCACGGCCACCTGACCTGCCAGCCACTCGGGCAAGCCGAGCGTCGCCGTGCCGGCGTCGACGACCACCTCGTCGGAGTCACGTGCGCGTGTGGTTTGCGCCGACTGGGTATAGTCACGCCCGTAGCACATCATGTTCCAGGCTATATCTTCGTGCGCGTCGACGATGAGCATTCCACATTCCCAATTCTTCATTCAATGAAGGATTTGGCTGAGGAACAACCGCGTGCGCTCTTCGCGGGGGTTGCCGAAGAAGATGTCCGGCGTGCCGCGCTCGACGATCAGGCCCTGGTCCATGAAGATGATCTCGTCGGCGGCGTTGCGCGCGAAGCCCATCTCGTGGGTGACGACGGCCATGGTCATGCCTTCCTTAGCCAATGCCAGCATCACGTCGAGCACTTCCTTGATCATCTCGGGGTCGAGCGCCGAGGTCGGCTCGTCGAACAGCATGATCTTGGGATTCATCGCCAGCGCGCGGGCGATCGCCACGCGCTGCTGCTGGCCGCCGGATAACTGGGCAGGGTACACGTCCGCCTTTTCAGGGATGCCGACGCGCGCCAACTGCTGGCGCGCGATGCGCGCAGCCTCCTCGCGCTTGCGCTTGCGCACGACGCGCTGCGCGAGCATGATGTTCCCTAGCGCGGTGAGGTGCGGGAAGAGGTTGAACTGCTGAAAGACGATGCCCACTTCGGCGCGGATAGCGTTGATGTTCTTGTGGTCGTGCGTCAGCTTAATGCCGTCGACCCAGATCTCGCCGCCGGTCGGCGACTCGAGATGGTTGATGCAGCGCAGCACGGTCGACTTGCCGGAGCCGCTGGGGCCGATGATCACCACCACTTTGCCCTGCGCCACCGTCAGGCTGACGCCGTTCACCGCCTGCACGTGGCCGAAGTGCTTCACCAGGTTTTTGATGGCGATCATGTCACGCGGCGCGTCGTCCACTGCCCATCCTCCCTTCCAGCCAGCGCACTGCCATTGACAGCGGGATGGTCATGTTCAGGTACATGAAGGCAAGCATGTAATACGTCTCCGGGTAGCGGAACGAGGCGGCCACGTACAGCCGCGCTTCCTGCGTGATATCGCGCACGCCCAGCACCGACACGAGCGACGAGTCCTTCAGCATCGAGACGAAATCGTTGCCCAGCGGCGGCAGCACGTTGCGGACGGCCTGCGGCAGGATGACGTAGCGCATCGCCTGGAAGTAGCTCATGCCCAGCGAGCGCGCCGCCTCCATCTGTCCCCTGCCGATCGATTCGATGCCGGCGCGAAACGTCTCCGCCTCGTAGCCGCCATAGGCGACGGTCAGCGCGACGACGGCGCGGGCGAGCAGGCTGACGTCCTGCGTGCTGGTCTGGGCGAGGAAATTGTCGGGACCGAGCACGCCCGACAGTGCAGCGCCGATCGCTTTCAGCAGCTCGAAGAAAGCCGGCGTGGCGACGAACGATACGAAAAAGATCTGCACCAGGATCGGCACGCCTCGGATGATCTGCACGTACAGCGTCGCCAGGTTGTAGATGATCCCATTCTTCGAGACGCGCCCGAGGCCGACGATCAGGCCGATGGCGAGCGCCAAGAAGTAGGCGACCAGCGTGACGAACAGCGTCAGGACGATGCCTTGCTGCACCTTGCCGAAGATGAGCGTGTAAAGCTCGTCGCGAGCGATCGCGACGAACAGCAGCACGTCGGCGGCCGCGATCAGGATCAGCCACACCCACCAGCGCACTTGCGACAGGTTCCACTGCCGCCACATCGCGGTCGAAGGAGTCGAGGTTATGGGTGCCATGGCAGCGTCCATTTACAAGACCTGCCAGGTCTCAAAGACCTGGCAGGTCTGCGGTTGCTTCTCTACGGCGTGGGCGTCGGATTGTCGTACGCGCCCGGCCCGATCTGATCGTACGTCACGGCGAACTCGGGGCCGAACCACTCCTGGGCGAGGGCCTCGAGGGCGCCGTCGGCGCGCATGGCAGCCAGCGCGGCGTTGAACGGCTCAACCAGGTCGGAACCCTTCGGGAAGACGAAGCCCAGCTCCTGGCCGATGAGCGAGCCTTCCAGCAGCTTGATCTTGTCGGCGTTGACGCCGACGTAGCCCTGGCCCGCCGTGTCGTCGATGACCACGCCGTCCACGTCGCCCGCGATGAGCGCCTGCACCGCGTCGCCGAACGTGTCGAACGCGATCGTGCGCGCTTCGCCCACGAGCTTGATCGCCTCCTCGTAGTTCGTCGTGCCCTTCTGCGTGCCTAGCTGGGTGTCTGTGCTGGCCCTGAGGTCGTCGAGGCTCGTGAAGCGCTCGTCCTCCAGCCGCACCATGATGCGCTGCTGCACCGAGATGTACCCGTCCGAGAAGTCCACCACCTTCGCCCGCTCCTCGGTGATGGTAATGCCGTCGGCGGCTATGTCGAACTGCCCCTCGGCCACCGCCGCGATCATGTTGTCCCAGGCGATCTCCTGGAACACCGGCACGCAGTTGAGACGCTCGCAGATCTCGGCCAGCGCGTCGTAGTCCCAGCCCTCGGCCTGGCTGTTGTCCAGCCGGATGTAGTTGAACGGCAGGTACGCGTTCTCGATCGCCACCGTCACCTCGCGACCGCCCAGGTCGGGCAGGGCGGCGGGCTGGGGTGGTACCGTGGTGACCGGCGCGGACGTCGGCGGCGCGGCTTGCTGGCAGGCTGCCGACAGCAGCGCCACGACCATGAGCAAGCTGAAAATTCGGATCGTCTTCATGTCCTCTTTCCTCCTCATCAGATATTGTGCGTGTCGCGCCGGGGCGGGCGGCGCGTTTGGGGATGATTACAATTGTAAACCGATCCGGTCGATTCTCAAAATGGCAACGGATGTAAAACGGATAAACGGATGACGGCAACGGATGTAGAACGGATAAACGGATGGCCCGGGTGAGTCATCGGTTCAACAGCCCGGCCAGCTTGTGGGGGTCGATATTTCCGCCTGACAGGATCACGCCGATCTTCTTGCCCGGTACGTTCGGCACACGCCCACTCATCAGCGCGGCAGCCGGCGCAGCCCCGCTCGGCTCGACGACGAGCTTCATGCGCAGCGCCAGGAAGCGCACGGCCTCGGCGATCTCCTCGTCGCTCACGAGCGCGATCGATTCGAGGTGCTGCTGCATGATGGGGAAAGTGATCTCGCCCGGCGCAGTCGGCAGCAGCCCATCGGCGATCGAGTGCGATTGCGGCGTGGAGACGCGCTCGCCCTTTTGGAGCGAAAGATACGAGTCGTTTGCCGTCTCCGGCTCGACGCCGATCACGCGCATCCCCGGCCGCAGCGCGTGCGCGGCAATGCTGCACCCGGAAATCAACCCGCCACCACCTATCGGCACAATCAGACTATCCAGATCGGGCACGTCCGCCAACAACTCCAGCGCGGCGGTACCCTGCCCGGCGATGATGTGCGGATGGTCGAACGGCGGCACGAGCGCCAGGCCGCGCTCTTCGGCCAACCGGCGCGCAATCGCATCGCGCTTCTGCTCGACGCGGTCGTAGAGCACGACTTCCGCGCCGTAGCCGCGCGTGGCGGCCAGCTTCACCTCGGGCGCGTCGCGCGGCATGACGATCACGGCCGGCACGGCAAGTAGTTTGGCGGCCAGCGCCACACCCTGCGCGTGATTCCCCGACGAAAACGATACCACGCCCCGCTTGCGCTGATCGTCGCTCAACTGGCTGATCGTGTTATACGCGCCGCGAAACTTGAACGCGCCGCCGCGCTGGAGGTTCTCGCACTTGAAGAAGACCTTCGCGTTGACGCGCTCGTCGAGTGCCCGCGAGGTGACGACCGGCGTGCGGTTGGCGACGCCGGCCAGGCGCCGCGCCGCAGCTTCGATGTCCTCGAACATGATCACTACTTTCTGCTCTGCGTGAACCATCTGGCACGCGTCACCGTATATATTCTCAAAGCGCACCAAATGCTGCCAAAGCGAAAACTCCAGTCGAACCAGCATGATTATAGCAAGGACTGTGCAGAGCGATTTTCGAGCTTCGGAAGCCTGGGCCATGGCTCAAGGTCGATTTACCATGAGCCACGAATCAACCATAGAAGGATCCGGCGCGGAACGTGAAACAAACAGCCCTCTAATTGACACTCCCCCCGGCAACGGTCTATAATTAGAGTGCATCGTTCGCCCGAACGGAGCACATCCTATCTGAGAGAGGAGGATTGCCTTGACCCAATACGCGTTCTTCAAGGGGGGGATCGTTCCGATCGGAGAAGCCAAGATCAGCGTCATGACCCACGCGCTCAACTACGGCACCGGCTGCTTCGAAGGCATCCGCGCTTACTGGAATCCCGAGGAAGAACAACTGCTGGTCTTTCGCATGCACGAGCATTACGAGCGGCTGCTCCACTCGATGGGTATCCTGATGATGGAGCGCCGCTACACGGCCGACGAGCTGGAGCACGTCACCGTCGAGCTGCTGCAGATGGAAGGGTATCGCACCGATTGTTACATCCGGCCGATCGCGTACAAGACCGACGAGATCATCGGCGTGAAGCTGCACGGGCTGCACGACGACATCGCGATCTGGACGACGCCGTTTGGACGCTACGTCGAAAACGAAGAAGGCGCGCACGTCGGCTTCTCTTCGTGGCAGCGCGTCAGCGACAACAACATCCCGCCGCGCGGCAAAATCACCGGCGCGTATGCCAACACGGCGTTCATCAAGACCGAAGCCGTGCTCAACGGCTTCGACGAGGCGCTCGTGCTGAATCGCAACGGCTTCGTCTCGGAGGGCAGCGCCGAGAACGTCTTCATGGTGCGCGACGGCGTGTTGATCACGCCGCCCGCCGGCGAGGATATCCTCGAAGGCATTACGCGGGCGACAATGATCGAGCTTGCTCGCGAAGAGCTGGGGCTGCAGGTGATCGAACGCCCCATCAGCCGAACGGAATTTTATGTGGCTGATGAGGCGTTTTTTACGGGCACCGGCGTCCAGGTGGCGGCCATTGTCAAGGTCGATCACCGGCCGGTTGGCAGCGGCGCAATGGGTCCGATCGTGAAAGCAATCCGCAATCTGTACTTCGACGTCGTGCGCGGCAGGGTGCGCAAGTATCGCCGCTGGTGCACGCCGGTCTATGCCGAGGTCCCGCACCCTTCGGCTTCGCTCAGGGCAGGCCTGGCCACCGCGCGCTGAAGCGTCCCCTTCAAGCCACCTTCACGAATGGAGAGATACGGGGTACAATCGCCCCGTATCTTTTTGCCTCATCCCCACCCCCGACCCCTCCCCCTCTCCTGACTATGTCAGGAGAGGGG
>DATEUJ010000022.1:0-64282 GCA_035283185.1 Anaerolineae bacterium
CAGGTGCTGAGTTCGGGCAGATAGTAGCGCCGATCACTGCATTCCAGAGACTTCGCGGTTCGCATGGCCACACCTCGCAACCTGTATCGATCGCGAAGTATGCCACTTGGTCTTTAATGTGCTAGTTTTGCCGTGTTGCGATAAATCACATCTTCGATAGTGTCTTGATAGAAGTAATTCGAGATCCACACGATGTCGAACTGCTGGCCGATGCGGTCAATGCGGCCGATGCGCTGTTCGACGCGCATTGGGTTCCACGGCATATCATAGTTGATCAGCACGCCACAGGTCTGAAGGTTGAGGCCTTCGCTGGCCGACTCGGTGCCGATCAAGATTCGCACGCTGCCTTCGCGAAATTGGTTCTTCACGTCCTCTTTGGTCGTGCGTACCCAGGCGATGCCATTCCAGACTTCGCCTCCGCGGCCAGAGTAGCATGCCACCTGGCTGCCATAAACTTCGACGAGCTGATCGCGCAGGTAATCCATGGTGTCAGCATACTGGGTGAAGATCAGGACGGTCGGGCGCTGCGTGAAGATGCGCCCCAATTCGCTCTTTAAGACCTCGAGTTTCGAGTCGTTGACGCTCAACAACCTGAGCTCGTGAATGAAGTCCTCGACGTAGGTCAATTCGGCCTTGAAGCGCTCCCGATCGGCGTCGCTCAATACCTCTTCGAGGACGTCCTGTTCGAGTTCGTCCTGTTCCAGATCGTCGTCGACGAAGGCTTCGTCCGTCAGGCCGCGCAGAAACTGCAAGCGGCGCTCCAGGCTGCGCCGCACGGCGTAGAAACTGCTGGTCAGGCGACGGCGATAGACGGTCATCACGAAGCCCAGCCCGCGCCGCTCGCTCTCGTATTTCTGATAGAAGGCGCTGATGTACTCGTCGATCCGATCGTACAACGCCCGTTCCTCAGGCCGCATCGGGACCCGTTCGAGGCGCGGGCGGCGCGTCGGGACGTTGTCTTTCAGGATGCCGCGCTGCTGGTACTCGCGCAGCAGCGCGCGAGTGTTGCGGAAGATGTAGTGATTGAGCGGCGTGTGGCGGCGCGCTAACTCGGCGACGTGCGGCTCAGGCGCCCGGCCCAACTGTCGCAGAATACGGAGCCGCTGGCCTGACCGCCGCACTAGATCTTCTAACGCCGACCACTTGACCGGGCCGATCTCCTGGCCGACGTGCGCCTTGAACTCTGGATCGATTTCACCGCCGGTCGTCAGGTAGTCTTGCACAAGGTCGAAGACGAATTCCCAGTCCCGGTCGTCGAACGGCTTGTGCATCTCGGCGAAGAAGCCGAGGAAGTTGTCCTCGTCCGCGCCCCATCGCCCGCCCATGCCCAGCACGGTGAGCAAATCCCACACTTCGAGCGGATGGACCTGCATGGGTGTCGCCGTCATCAGCAGCAGGCCAGCATATTTGTCTTGTGCCTTCAGATCGTTGAGCAGGCCGAGCAGCCGATTCGGGCGATAGATGCGCTCCTTGAAGTCCTTGCGCCGGGCGTGGTGTGCCTCGTCCGCCACCAGCAGATCCCACCCTTTAGCGGCGAGGATTTGCTCGCGCCGATCGGCCCGCTTAACCAGTTGGCTACCGGCGAGCAGCACGTCAAAGGCGTCCCACGGATTGCCGTCCGGCGCGGGCAAGGGCTGGTCGCGCACGTCGAGGAATCCGCCCGCCTCGTAGCGCGGGATTTCGAGCGCGAACTTCTCGTAGAGTTCTTCCTGCCACTGCTTGAGCACCGACTTGGGCGCGAGGATCAGGCAGCGTTTCACCCGTCCCGACAGAAGCAACTGGCGAATGACCAGGCCGGCCTCGATCGTCTTGCCCAGGCCGACCTCGTCGCACAGCATCGCGCGATCGGGGAAGCGCCGGATGACGACATTCGCCACGCGCGACTGGTGCGGCCAGGGCACGATGGCCGCCGTCGCCGCGCCGAGCTCGGTCGCGTTGGGCAGGTAGGGCGCATCGCGCACGAACTGGAAAAGGATGCGCTCGGCTTGAGGGACCTCGCCGGCGTAGGGCTGCTCTTCATCCTTCGTCGGCTTGCGGGACGGCGCGCGTTCAAGTGGATCGAACTCCGGCGCGTGGGGCGGGCGGTAGGTCAGCAGACGATCGCGCACCGCTTTCGGAACGTCGAGTGCGATCCAACCCGGTTCCTGGCCCGTCCACAGCCGCTCAAAGTTGGTCGCGATTTGCGCCAGGTGCGCCTGTGTCGCCTCCCACGAAAAGACGACCAGGAAGTTCTCGTAGTTCTTCGTCCAGCCAGTTTCGGACTCGTTGACACTGCCGCTGAAGGCCATGCGATTGCCGTCGGCGTCCGTGAAAATGCCCGTTTTGGGGTGATAGTAGTCCTGCGACAGGCGCGCCGGGATCGGAAGACCTCGCTCATCACGGGGCAGGACGACGCGGATTTCCAATGTGCCTTCGGCGACCATCCAGGCCAGCACTTCCAGTCGCTGGCGCAGCAGTGCATCCTGCGGATCGGCGAAATGCTCCAGCAGGCGCTCGGTAAGACGCGCCTGCAGGTCGTGGCCTCTGGTGATGGCTTCGACATCGCCCTCGTCGAGCGCCGCGCCGACGAGCAGCCGCATCCGGCCGCCGTTTTGAATCAGCCGCGCCACGCCGGCCGCGGCCACAGCAAGCGCAGTCGAGCTGAAGAAGCCGGCGCTGCGGTCGTACCGCACGCTGGCCGAGAGCGCCGGGATGTAGAAGTTGTTCAGCGGATCGTCGGCGGGGCCGTAATAGATGCGGAAGGGATAGTCGCGTAGTGACATAGCGATCCGTAGTCTAGCCGCTTCTCGGCGTCACGCACCAGACATAGCGACCCGTAGTCTAGCCGCTTGTCGGCGTCGCGCACAAGGCGCTATGCTACAAGAGTAATGGTGTCAGATGGCCACTCCAGGGCCAGTCTTCTGCATGATCGACAAGCCCCTTTCGGACGGGATTATTCAAAATGTACTCGGCGATTTGTCGCAAGTCCTCCTCGACCCGGACAATATGATCATAGGAGCGCGGCTGCCACAATTTGCCGCGCCAGCCGTGCTGCCAACTGCGATTCGTCGTCTTTCCTTTGAACTGATCACTGAACACCAGCACGGAGACGCCCTCTTGAACAGGGCCGACGAGATAATGCAGGTGATCGGGCATCAGGCAATACGTATACACCGCGCAATGCTGCCGTTCCTGCTCCTCGCGGAGGGTATCGACGATCATCTGATTGATAGACTCGTTTACGAAAGGAGCCGCGTGCAGGTAGGCGCGAATAGTGATGAAGGTGATCCGACCAACCTGCCGATACAACTCAGGGTCGAGCCGTTGATTACGCGGTGGATGATAGGGTTTATTCCATGGCATACGTTCACCGTAGCATCGGGCCTTGTGCCCGGTATGTGCCCGACCGTGCACGCCCACAAGGGGCGAGGCTACCGCGACCTCCCACGAATACGCCCACACGTACCATCGGGCCTTGTGCCCGGTATGTGCCCGACCGTGCACGCCCACAAGGGGCGAGGCTACTACGACTCGAATACGCTACCCGTAGCATCGGGCCTTGTGCCCGACTCCCACAAATACGCCACAAGAATACGCCCACAAGGGGCTAAGCTACTCGTCTTCTTCGCCCTCTTCGCCCTCTTCCTCAAACCCCTCGCCGAGGCCGAGCTGCGCAGCGACTGCCAACTCCGGCTCCTCTTCGACCGGCGCTTGCAGATCGTCGAAGAAGGCCAGCCGCAGGTTCTCCAGCACCTCGGCTTCGGGACGGGCGAACTTGCCCTTGATGCGCGAGCGCGGGATGGCGTTGAGCAGCGCCTGCAGGCAGGCCTTGAATGCCCCGTCGGTCTTGAGGCCGGACTTCTTGAGGAACACGTCGCACGCACCCGCGCCGTCTTCCTCATACACCATCATCGCCGTGTGCACGGCGTCGATCAGGTGCTCGAACGTTGCGACTTCGTCGTCGACCACGCCCTTGCGCCGGCGCTGGACCGGCGTCTGCATCACGACGTACTGACCCTTCTTGGTGACCAGCCGATTAGTCTTCATCAGGTCTTTTTCGACATCAAGGCCGAGCGCGATGGCCAGCTTGCGCGCCTCGTCGTAAGGGAATTGCTCCGCGCCGAAGGCGTCCCAGGCCATGACGTACCAGTCGGTGATAGGATCGAACTGCACGTCGCGCCCCAGCAGCAGACCCTGCTTGCGCAGGCGGACGACTTCCTCGCGCGCCAGGTCGAGCGCGGTTTCCGGGCGCAGCGGCTTCGGTTGGCCGGTCTTGGGATCGACTTCGCTCGTCAGCACCGGCCAGTGCTCGGAGATGATGCTGAGCGTCGGGCCGAAGACGCTGATGTACAGATCGACGCCGCTGATGCCCATCGCCGCGAACTCGGCGGCTTTCTGGCGAGCCGTCTCGCGGACGCGGGGCTGTAAGTCATCCCACCACACGGCAGTGGTCAGTGATGAGTGATCAGTGATCAGTTGTCCGCTGCCCACTGATGACTGTCCACTGATCACTGGCAACTGTCTTTTTCGACACACCAGCAAAATCGTCGACGAGGCCGCATTCTTCTTGGCCTGATGCAGGCTAGTCTCGCTCTCAGTGTGGACCGGCCACGAGGCTTTGATGGCGAAGCCCGCGCCGATGAGCGCCGACGCCAGCGTGTCCCACGCCTCGACGCGCTTGTGCGTGAACATGACGGTGAGCGAACCGTCGGTCCGCAGGACGCGGTACATCTCGCAGAAGGCGGCGGCCATTTTGAACTCGTAGTCGCGTTCAGCCAATTCCTTTCTGCTACGCCCCATGTCCTTAAACCGAGCGAAATTCGCGATTGCTTCGTCATCTTTGTTGGTCAACTCCTCACGGAAAAGACTGGGGAACACATTTCTAGCACCACGCTTGAGCCAGACGTAGAAGAAGTCAGAAAGCTCTGCGTACTGAACATTATCGTAGTACGGCGGATCAACACTAATGTTGGAAATCGAACGATCAGGTATTTCCACAAGGCTAGAAGCTAAACCATGAAAGATGCGTAGTCGGTCTACAAGCTTCTCATGCCTTGCATACATCAAGGTCGTCTGCGCGGGCGATACCAGATCCGCGAGCCCTTTGTAAGCGTCTATTACTTGGTCGATTACCCAGGGAAACAAGCTACGTGCTGCATCGAACTCTGCGAAGGTCCATTTGACAGAGAAATCATGCCTCTGAAAGGTGTGCGCTATTACCTGACGAGATGCATGCCACACCACTTGAGTTGAGTTGTAGTCAAGAGCTTTATCAAATGCCAATGAGAGATAAGTGACGATTGCTTGGGCGCGATCTTCATCGAGTGATGAGCAAGAGTCTTCTTCGATCTGGCGTAAGACACCGAGAGCGGTGCAGAAAGTAAAAAGCTGCCGTGGTGCGAATGAGTCTGCCCAAGTCTTAAGTCCATATATCTCAGCTGCCCAATCAGCTCGACCGGGCTGTCGCGGTTCGTTCGGAATCAAACCGGTTGCATCCCAACTTCGGCGGTTATGGGCAAGATCAGCTCTTGCCTGCTTTATTGCAGACACATCCTCTTCCGTCGGTGGACGGAAGTAAAGATCGCGCTTTTGCTTAAAGGCGACTGCATATAGCATTTGTCCCATGCGGCCGGCCTGCGCCTCGGCCTTGATGTAGTCACCGTCAATCGTCTCGCCCGTCCACGGCGAGCGGGCGACGCCGCGCGTGATTGTCCCGACATCTGGCTTGGCCGACTTCACCTTTGCACCGGCCACAATCTCAAATCTCGGCTCACTCATCCCGTCTTCAGCGATGAGTCGAACTGCGACCGGGTCGCTGCCTTTGCGCAGCCACCAGTTGGGGCTGAGCGGGACGGGCTTGCTGGTCGATGGGCAGGCGACGGTACGCGCCCACAGGTAGGCAAAGATACTCTCGCCGGAACGCTTGGGGAAATACGGATCGAGTTTCTCTTTGACACGCTTCGCCCACTCGTCGCCCCACTTGCGGATGTCCTCGGCGAGCGACGGGCCGAAGCGGGCCGGGTAATCGAGCGTGGCTTTGAGGATGACGGCGGCGACCGGGTTGAGGTCGTTGGCGATCGTCGTGAAGCCGTAGCGCAGCGCCTCGAAGGGGATCGATCCGCCGCCCGCGAACGGGTCGAGTACGCTCAGTTCGCGCGTGCCCCACGTATGCTCCAGCAGATCGCCCATCGTCAGCAGGTCTTCGGCGGAGGGATTGATGGTGAAGGCGCGAGGGTAACCGTATGGGCCACCTTTCAGCGTCACATCTTGCGCTCGCGCCCATTCAAGCAATTTGCGCGAAGCAACTGGATCGCCACGAATGCCGAGAAGTTGTGAAACCCACTGATGATAGATGTCAGCCGAAGGGAACTTCTCGCGCAGTTGAGCTGGCCACTCGCTCGACCAAACAGGTAGGACTCCGCCTAAAATCGCGGCGCGGCAAATCAACAAGGGCCGACGTGCCCACCATACGTGAAGACGATTCGGGGCAGGAAAAGGCGTGCCGTAGCCATGTTCGCGACGTGACTCAACGCCGATGGCCTCGATGGGCAGCCAGTGTTCGATGAGGAGGGAGGGAAGGGCCATTTTTGATTTCGGGCGCTGGATTCGATGTCAGGTGACAGGACGCCGAAAACGGCGTATAATCCTTTGCGAGAGGCGGCCAACTGAAAAATGAGCGCCCCGATCATGACGCTTGAACAAATCCGCGTAACCGGTCTCGCGGCGCTGATGGAAAAACTCGGCCCCGATGGAATGATCCGTTTCCTGCAGCAGTTTGAAACCGGCGCCGGCGATTATTCCACTGAGCGTCACCAATGGGTCGACCGCTGGGACATCGACACGCTCATCGCCGAACTCGGCAAGCGTCAATCGCACTGACCCATTCGCCGGAATCGCGCAGACCTGACGAGCCTGGCAAATCCGTCGGGTCTTTTTTACTCTCCCGCCAACAACACCCTCAACGCCTTCTGCGCCCGCTCGGCTGTTGGCCCTGTGGTGCACTTGCTATACCAGTAGTAGGCTTCCTCGCTCGTCATCGCCCGCACGCCGTCGGAGATCGCCTCGACGCGGCTCATCTTGCTGATCGGCTTGATAGCCAGGAACAGCAGCCCCAATCGCACACCGGTTTCTTCGTTCAGCAGGAACGGTGCGCGACGGCTGGCGCTCAAGTCAGTCGCCTTGTAGCCGCAGCGGCGCAGCGCCTCCAGGATGTGATCGGCCACCGCGCGCAGCACGCCACCGCCTACCTTGACGACGCGCTGCATCTCTCGTGGAGGCTCTTGTCGGTACAGTGTGCGCTGCGCGCCTGGCGGCTCGACCAATCGCTGATACAGCGCCAGGCCATAGGCCGTCGAATGACCGGCGCGATTCGCATTCGGCACGACGCGCAGCTCGAACGGCCGCTCAGGGTCCCAGGCAAAAGCTGGCTCGACGGTGGGAGCCGCCGGTTCCGGTTCCGGCGCAGCGCCATTCTTGCCAGACAGCCAGTCGTCCGGCACGCTGAACAGACCCATCCGGCCGCGCATTGGTCGCGGCTGCGGCAGCGGGTGCGCGTTCGCCAGTCGCCAGCCGTACAGCGGCGGCTTAAAGCGCTCGCGGTCGAGGTGCTCGTCTTGCAACGCATCAAACGTCGCCTCGTCCAGCTCTTCGACGTCGACCAGATCGACCGTGCCGACGATCGCGCCGGTCGTGACGGCATCGGGATCGATGTCGTGCGCCAGGCAGGCTTCGCGCTCGACCGTCTGCGCGGCGTGGATCGCCAGCGGCCCGCGATAGTTGACGGTCCACGAGCGCAGCTCGATCGTCTTCTTGCCCTGCAGGATCAGGTCTGCCCAGGGTTGGCGGATGCTAATCGCTTTCATGGATGTAGTCTAGCCCCTTGTGGGCGTCGGGCACAAGGCGGGCACAAGGCCCTAAGCTACATGGGGCACGGCCTCAATTACTACTTTGCCCACTCCCAGCGTCACTAATACATCGCGTATCGTCTGGAATTGCTGGCCGTCGACTTCCAGGCCATCTTCGAACTCGGCCCCGACCCGCATCGTCACGCGCAGCTCGTCGGCTTCCTGGCCGAAGGACTCGGCCACGCTCTTCAAGCGCTTGTAGCGATCCCAGCCGCCCTTGAACTCCTGCCGGAACGATTCAGCGTTCGCTCCGCTGCCAAATGCAGCAATAACCTCCAGCTCAACGCCGTAGCGACCCTTGCCGAATTGCGGAACCGCCAGCCCGATCGCGCGCAGCTCGCCGGCGGCCTGCTTGCCGGCGCCTTCGATCCGTATAAACACCTGGCGCAGCCGGGCGATGCCATACTCCTGACACTCGTCGACGATTTTCTGGAAGGCCTGCGCGACTGCGCCCTGACCTTGCAGCTTGGCCGGTATGGTACGCCTGCCAGGGACCTCGACGCCGCAAATACATTGATCTTCAGGCCGGCCGCATACCGGGCAGGTCGCCAGGCTGGTCGCAGTCTTGCCGCCCTCGACAGGCGGCTGCCACTTGCCCTTGATGCGAATTTGCAGGCGGGCCGCTTCCTCCGGCACGTACAGGATCGCGTCTTCGCCGATGCGCCAGTGTTGCGGTGGGGTATCTTTGTCGTAGCCGAACTGCTCGCCGGCATCATAATACACCCAAACGCCCGTCTGCACACCGTTCTGGATCGTCTTGCGCAACTGCCCGATGTCCAGCAGGATACGCAGGCCGATCTTGCGGGCGAACGCCTTGCGCAGATCGTCCGTCGTCATGGACTGCTGGTTCTGATCCCACGCCTTCGACTTGACGTACGCGGCCGACAGCAGGTCATCGTCGGCTGTCAACACCTTCTTCAGCGCCCGCAACACACGCAACACGACGTTGGTCTGATCTTTCTCGACGTCGCCCTGATCCTGCGCCGGCAGCGTCTCGCGCCGGAGATACGCCTGCGACTTAGGCGCATCCGAGGTCGGGTAGTACAGGTAGCGATAAGCCTTGGTGATCGCCACGCGGACGTCCAGCTCAGCCGACTCTTGCATCTTCTTCAGGGCCTTCTTCTGCTCGTCGTTGAACTCGGCCAATCGGCTGGCGTCGCCGACGATGCGCCCGATCGCCAGGTAGCGCCGGGCGACGTTCACCATGTTGTCGACCTGATCGCCGTCGGCGACGAGGAACAGCACGTTGTTCTGATACGTCCGGAAGGACTCCATCGCGCCGGTGTACTCGTAGATGCGTCGCACGAGATCGGGCGGAGCCGCTTCTGCCGCGCCAACCTTGACCGCTTCGAAGTGCATGATCGCCAGCTTGGGCAGGTCGGCATCGTCGTCCACATCGTCCGGCTCGACCGGGAAGTATACCGGCCTGAAGTAGCCCTTCTTCCAGATTTGCTTGATGCGATCCTCGATCTCGGCTTTCGCCTTGCTCAACCCGACGTGGCCTGTCTCGTCGGCGATGATCTTGTTGAGCGACGGCTCCGTCTTGAAGCGATAGCGATGCCCGTCGTACTCCAGGAACCACGCCTGGTCGTACAGCCGCTCGAGCGCGCGCGACACCACGGCGGGATCGTCGCCACCGCCCGACTCGTCGGGTTCGAGCACCGCCAGCATCAGGTCGGCCGGATCGACACCGCTGGCGATGCCCTGCGTCAGGCTGTGCAAGAACATCGTCGTCGCCAGTCGCCGAGCATATGGAGGCTTGCCGGAAGCGACCAGCGGCTGATCGACCTCCTGCGCGTGAGCCAACGTCCCGCGCTTTGGACTGACGATGTCGGCTTCGACGACCTGCTTGAACAGGGGACGATCCAGCCGGCTGGTCAAATCCTCCGCGATTTGCGACTGCGCGAGATCCAGGTGATGTGGATGGATCAGCCACGCCCCATCTGGCTTGCTCTGCCACAGTGCCCGGATCGTCCAGGCCAGCAGGCGCAGCGCCCCTCGCGTGCGGTTGAAGTTGGGAATCGTCGAGGTCTTGCGATCGAGCACCGTCAGCAGCTCGGGATGGAACGGATAGGCGGTCTGCATCTCGCGTGCGTACTCGGCGCGGGCAGCGCGCTGCGGCAGATCGGCGCTCTTTTCGAGAAGGCCGCGGTAGTATTGCGCGTACGCGTCGAGCACCGGCTGGGCGGCCTTCCGGTCGATCGATTTGAACAAGCGGTGCGTCACGATCGCCGGAATCTCGCCCTCGTCGGTTGGCGTCAGCACGCGCTCCTGCCGCGCCGATACCTTCAGCGCCTCTGCAAGGCTTTGGCGAAGCGAATCTGTCTCTTTGGCAAAGGCATCCGCCTGGCCGGCCAGCGTCAGCACGACCAGGCAGCGTTCTTTGCTGGCCGCGAATTCCATCAGCGACATGAGGAACGCAACCGTCTGGTCGGCCAGCGTCGATTTCTTGGTCGCCGTCGGGACGGCCAACCCCGCGCGTAAGTGGCGCGCAACCTCGTCGAGCATGATCAGCGCCGGCTTGTCACCGACCAACGCCTCGAACAGGCCCGTACCCGGCGCCGACCTGTTTTCTTCGCTCTCCTTGGCCAGCGCGTAACCGGCACGCCCGCCAAGCTGATAGGCGATCTCGCCCCACAGCGTGTAGGTCTTGACCTTGTCTTCCGGATGATCGATGCCGACAGACTGATCCAGATCCGATCCCACGACGCCGGCAATCACAATGTCGCCAGGCTGTGGCAGTTTGGTCTGCTTTCCAAGGATGTTCGACAGCGCCTTTGCCGGCGTGTTGCCGCTTACAACGTGATACAGAGCAATCAGGTTGTGAGTCTTGCCGCCGCCGAATGCGGTCTCCAAACGAATGACCGCGTTCTTGCCCGCCGCCTTTCCGATCAAGCGGCCGAGCGCGTCATTCAGCAGAGTCTTCAGTCCGGCGGTGGGATACGTGTTCTCAAAGAAGGTGACCGGATCGCCGTAGACGGGATCGGCCTTGTCGTCGAGCACGTCCTTCAAGCGCGCCGCGAAGATATCTTCGCGCAGTTCGCCCTTGAGGACTTCGTCGCGGGGGATACAGAGGTCGAATACGGATTGCATAAAGGCCGTGCCACCTGATCGAGTCGCGGCGAGTAATGCTAGTAGTCGACCAAGAGGAAAATGATGGGTAGCCCAGCCCCTCGTGGGCGTCATGAACGGGCACAAGAACGGGCACAAGGCCCTATACTACACCCATCAAAACCAGTTTGGCGGACTACTGGTGTTAAGTTTAGCACAACTTATGCGCACTGCGCCAATTCAGGCAAGCCGCCAATACGAAGTCCGCAGGACTGACCCTCTCACCTGACACCTGCGAGATCCTGGCGGCGAAACCTCAAGGCGACAATGTGAACGCTCGCCGGGGACGCGTCGTTCCCTACCCCCTGATCATCGCCGCGACTTCGGGCAGCGCTCACGCACGCCCTCCCACCGTCCATTCGCCCAGGCAATGCGCGCGTCGATGCGCCGCACCCACCACAAATGCAGGGTGCTGATGTCGCCTTTGCGCACAGACTTCTCGGCGATTTCGGGATTCAGGCGGATCAACGCCGCGCGCAAGTGCGGCTCGACCAGCGTGTCGCTCTCGGCGCGCGGGAGTTGCTCCCTGGGGATGTACTGCCAATCAGACGATGACAATGTGCTCGGGAGGCTGCACATCGGGCAAGGGCGCGTCGCGATAAGGGGCAGGCAGATCGTCCCTCATCGTCTGCCACCGCTCACGAATCGCGCCTTGCTGAGTGGCCCAGTGCCGGATCAAGGGCTGGTCGAAGGTCGCGATGTAATCCATGCCCAGGATCGTGCCGCTTTCGTTTGTCCCGAATGTGCCGAGCGCCAAAACGGCCGCATCTTCGGGCGTGAAGCCAAAGTCGCGCAGGCGGCGCGACCAGCGTGTGAAGTACCGGGCAGGCAGTGCGACCTGCATGCGGTCGCGAAGCAGGCGGATGATGCCGCCGTAGCGCGGCAACACTTCCAGCCGGCTCAGCGTGTGCACAGTAGGCGGCACGATGAATAGCTCGATGGAATGCGAACCGGCACGATAGAACAAATCGAGGGCAAACAACTCGTCGTCGCCGAGATCGCGCCCTTCGGCCAGTTTGAGCAGGCCTTCGAGGATGCGACGTGCGGTGACTTTATCGAGCAGACAGCGTGTCCGATCGGACATCGCGTTCCTCGGCTTCGATCCAGGTTGCGTCGATCGGCGTTTCCCAGAGTCGGGCGCGCTCCTCGTCTGGCAGGGCGAGGTACTGGTCGAGCGTCAAATCACCGAGGAACGGATCGGTCGAGGAGAGAGCCTGTCCGGCGAGGGCCTGTTGCACGTCGGCGCGGACACTGGCGGCGCTGGTGCGCGCCTCGTCCAGGGTGCGCGGTGCGAATTGGCGCAGTTCGGGCACCAAGTCGAGCAAGCGCTTTCGTTCAGCGGGCGGCATTTGCCGGATCGCCGCCGCGATCTGCTCAACGCTGACGGGTAACGAGACAACCGATTGGCTCATGTCGGCCTCCTGCGCGGGTAACCTGCGTCACGCCTCACTTGTATGACGACATTTGGACACCTCGCGTTACGACCTGCCTATATTGTACTATAGTCTGGCGATCACTACCGCAGCTTGGCGGCGCTGTCGATAGGCATACAGTCATTCCGCCTTCAAACAAGTGATTTGAAAGCGCAAGGCGCGACGCCACCGGAAAGCTGGCAAGATGCGGCAAATGGCGTACAATTGTCTTGAGGAGATAGAGAATGCATCGACGGGAATTTTGCCGAAGGGTGGCCATGGCCGGCGGGAGCTTGATGCTTGCGCCGCTGATCGAGGCCTGCGCCCGGTCAGAGGTGACACTCACCCGATCAGAGCCTACGGCGACTGCAACGCCTGTCTCGCCCGCGACGCCGCACCCAACCACTGCCCCGACTCCAACGGTGATGCCGCAGCCAACAGAGGAGGCGACCATGGCAAACATTGCCCTGGTCAAGACTGAGGATCGCGCCGATGGCGTGCGCCAGGCGATCGAATTGCTTGGTCTCAACCCGGCGCGCGGCAAGCGCGTGCTGCTCAAGCCGAATCTTAACAGCGCCGACGAAGCACCTGGCTCGACACACTCTGATATTCTGCGCGCACTCGTCGTCAAGCTGAGCGATATGGGTGCGCGGGCCGTCAGCGTGGCCGACCGAAGTGGCATGGGCGACACGCGCACGGTGATGCAGCGAAAGGGCGTACTCGAGCTGGCGGACGAGTTAGGGTTCACCGCTGTGGTGCTCGACGAGCTGGAAGAGAGGGACTGGGTCATACGCCAGTCGAAAGACACGCATTGGCCGCGCGGCTACGCCGTGCCCAGGCTGCTGCTCGACGCCGAGTGTGTGGTGCAGACCTGCAACCTGAAGACGCATCGCTTCGGCGGACACTTTACGCTGTCGCTCAAGAACTCGGTCGGCTTCGCGGCCAAAACGGTGAACGGCAGCGGCTACGACTACATGCACGAGCTGCACAGCTCGCCCTATCAACGACAGATGATTGCCGAGATCAACACAGCCTACACGCCAGCGCTGATCGTGATGGACGGCGTGGAGGCCTTTGTGGACGGCGGGCCGGACCGGGGCAAGAAGGTGAAATCCGAAGTCGTGCTGGCGGGCACGGATCGCATTGCCATGGACGCCGTCGGCGTGGCCATCCTTCGCCTGTTCGGCACGACGCGCGAGGTCAGCCTGGGCGGGGTATTTGAGCAGGCGCAGATCGCACGGGCGGTGGAGTTGGGCCTGGGCGTGGATTCGCCGGCGCGGATCGCCATCGCCACAGGCGACGCGGAGAGTGAAGTCTACGCGCAGCAAATCAGGGAAGTGTTGATGCGATGATGATATTGACGAATACACATAAAATAGCTATGGTATACACATCGTTCCGAACGGCGTTTTTCCTTTGCGACAGGAGGCGGGCATGCGCACGAACATCGTGATCGACGGCAAGTTGATAGAGCAGGCGATGAAGGCGACCGGCTTGAAGACCAAACGCGCCGTCGTCGAAGCCGGCCTGAAACTACTCATTCAGGTGAAAGCCCAGACCGGCATACGAAATCTACGCGGCAAGGTCAAATGGGAAGGCAGTCTCGATGAAATGCGCGCCAGTCGCGTTGGGGAGAACTGAACTTGGTCATCGTCGATACGACCGTTTGGATCGACTACCTGAATGGAATTTCGACGTCGCAGGCCGACTGGTTGGACACGGAGCTGGCGCGCCAACGCCTGGGGCTGACGGACCTGATCCTGTGCGAAGTCCTGCAAGGTGTGCGTGATGAGCGGCAGGCCACGCAGACCCGTCACGAGTTGTTGAAGTTTGAGGTGTTCGAGACGGGCGGCGTTCAGTTGGCGATCACCGCTGCGCAGAACTACCGCAGGCTGCGCGCGCGAGGGCGCATCGTGCGCAAGACGGTGGATTGCCTGATCGCCACATTCTGCTTGGTGAACGATCATGCTCTACTGCACAATGACCGGGATTATGACCCCTTTGAAGAATTTCTGAGCCTGCGCGTCATTCACCCCTGACCGTACCTATTGCTATTCGCCTATCCGTGTCGCGTGAAGACGTGACAGGCGGAAGCAATCCACAGAAAGGAGACCATCATGCCTGGCTGGATCTCCACTGGAACGTGCGCGCTGTGCCGCGAAGACTTCGGCAAGGCCGCCATGACCCGTCACTTGGTCAAGTGTCGGGCCGAGCATACCCCCGGCAAAGGCAAGTTCCGCAAAACCTTTCACTTGAAGGTGGAAGGGCGCTACCTGCCCGAATACTGGCTGCACATCGAAATCCCCGCCGAGGCGACGCTCAGAACGCTCGACGCCTTCCTGCGCGACATCTGGCTGGAATGCTGCGGCCACCTCAGCGCGTTCACCATCGAAAATGAACAGTACGAACTGAACACCGGCGGCGTGGATGCCATGTGGCCCATGATTTTCGGCCGAGGGGCGCCGCCGAAGAGCATGAACATCCGGTTAGACGCAGTGCTGCGCCCCGGCCTGAAGTTCTTTCACGAGTACGATTTCGGCACGACGACGCACCTGGCCTTGCGTGTGATGGCCGAGCAGGAGGGCGTCATTTCCCGAAACGCCGTCAGGATATTGGCCCGCAATCATCCCCTGCCGATCCCGTGCGAGAAATGCGGCGCGCCGGCCACCGAAGTTTGCGCACAGTGCATTTACAATGGGCGAGGCTGGGTGTGCGCGCGCCACGCTCGCACGCACAAATGCGGCGAGGACATGCTGCTGCCCGTCGTCAATTCGCCGCGCGTGGGCATGTGTGGGTACACGGGCTAGCCAGTCAAACGCTCACCGCTTTCGCTTCTTCTTCGACTTGCGCTTCTTTATGCGCCGGGGCGGATCGCTTCGGCGAAGGCTCAATGCCGAGGTTGCTGAATTCGACGAGCGGCACTGGATTGTCGTCCTCGCCCAGCGGCCGGCTGCGCTTATCGGGTGGGACGGCATTCAGATCGACGATGCCGAGCACGACAAACTCCGTGCCGACGTCCCAGCGCAGCGCGCCAACACCCAACGTCTCGCTCACGTCCTCCGGGTTGATGACAATGGTCGGGCAGGATGGACATAGCCAGCCGAAGTCGGTGCCGGTGATGAACGAGTCGGCCAGGTGCTTGCCGCGCCGCGTGGCGATGAGATACGTCTGGTAGCTCTGTCGTAGTGTAGAGCCGCATCGCGGGCACGGACCGGGGTCGCCCTTGAAGGATTTATAGATGCACTCGCGTGGTCGCATGATGTCGATCTTCGAGGGTGAGGGCGCACGAGTCTCTCCAGGCTCTGATTCAGGCCGGGCGGTCGAGCGTCGCCACGGCAGCTTTAACTTCATGATGTTGGACTTTTTCAGGCATGGGTCTACACCAGCGTGTCGGGCCACGCCTCTAACCCGACACGCTGCGCGGCATCCCACAACGGGCGGTCGAAGGTCGCCAGGGTCACAGGCTCGCCGACAATTTGCCGCCATTGGAGCCCACAGGCCAGATGCACAGCATCATAACCACGCAAGCCGTGCTCCCACGCCAGTGCATCTGCCTGCGCCACGACGGCTTCATTGACCTCCACATGCAGCAGGTCGGGCCATTGGCGGCGAAACACCTCAAGTGCAGCACCAGCTTCCTCGCGAGTTAGTGCTTTAAGGCGAACCGCCTTACTGAAGGCGGCGGCCACCTCGGCTCGGGCGATCAACGCCGTTCCAAGGGCATCCGCCCGGCTGGCGAGAACTGTCGTTTCATCGGAGCCGCTTTCTCGGGTGTACAGCTTTACCAAAGCGCTGGAGTCCAAATACAGGATCATTCACGATCCTCGATCAGCAGGTCAGCCACCGTGCGCGGACCACGCGTCTTTGCCACGGGCTTCTCAGGCTTCAGCTTTGTACCGCTCCATTGTGCCAGGCCGGCTTTGACCATGGCCTGCAGCCGCTCGTCCAAGGAGCTGGATGCGGGGACGATGCGCCCAACCGTTTTGCCGTGCTCGGTGATGACGATCGTCTGCCCGGCCTTCACCTGCCGGAGGTATTCGCTTAGACGGGTCTTGAGTTCCCGCACACCGACACTTAATTCGCTCACGCGCTCCTCCTGTCTGCACCGCTGAACATCTCTCGGGTCTGCGACCACATTATACACGATGTGGACACATGCTGCAATCCTTCGGGCGCCGGCCGCCTCGATGCGACGCCTGCCAGCTACGTTCGAGAGGCTTAGGATGAGAATTCATGAGGTCGCTCTGAAACTCGGAACAACCTCGGAACGGTTGCGGAAATTCTAGCCCAACCTGGCCCCTATAATTCGGTCTCTCACCTTACGCCTGGCGAGAGCCTGGCGGCGAAACCTCAACGCGACAACGGGATGCAGGTCGTCCCTTCAGGGAAGGGAGTCTTAAAGAGGTAACTGGGATTTGATGCTCAGTGGCCGACGGCCGGGGTGTATCTGCCCAACAAACGTGGCGGAAGCACGGGATAGCAAGTTATCCAGAGCAGCGCATCGCGCTTCCACGGCAACCGATCGGTGGTGTGTCAGCCAAGTAACAAGCCGCAGCCCATGTAACATCCGGAGTATGAAATTGTCGTCAAGTATAAATCCGAAAGAGGGAATTATACTTTTCAGGCCGGAAGTACAATTCTCTGGCTCAAGATTCACCCTCGCCAATCACCCTAAGAATCTCTGCCGCAATGAAAGTCCTGCCGTAGGTTGACTCATCGAGCGGCTCCAGGATGCCAGCTTCAACGAGCTTCTCAATATTGCGCTGGGCCGTGCGATAGGTCACGTCCAACAGCCGTTGGGCGCGCGGGATCGTGAGTATAGGCGAATCGAACAAACTATCGGCGAGGCTCAGCGCCAATGTCGAAACACGTGCTTGTTGCAGCTTCGCACGCCACTCAAGTTGCAGATCCTGCAAGCGCCTCGACCGGGTAACAGCATCTCGCGCCTGTTCCGCCACACCGCGCAGGAAGAACATCACCCACTCATGCCAGGCACCGCGCTCGCTTACGGCCAGCAGCAGATTATAGTAGTCGTTGCGGTGCTTCTCGAAATACGCGCTCAGATACAGGAGCGGCAGCGGGAGCAGGTCCCAGTTGACCAGCAGCAACGAAATCAGCAGTCTTCCAATGCGGCCGTTACCATCCAGAAACGGGTGGATCGCCTCGAACTGGTAATGAATCAACGCCAGACGCACCAGCGGCGGATAAACGTCTTCACGGTACAGGTATTTCTCCAGTTCATCCAGTGCTTTCTGCATCTCTGCCACAGGCGGCGGTACATACGTCGCCTCTGACAGTGTGCAACCTGCCGGCCCGATCCAGTTCTGGGAGCGGCGGAACTCGCCAGGTGTCGCCTTCTCGCCCCGAACACCTTCCATCAGATGTTCGTGCAGTTCGCGCATCAAACGCAGGCTGACCGGCAAGGTGTTCACTCGCTCCAGGCCATATTCGAGCGCCCGCACGTAGTTCAGGACTTCGCGCACATCGGACTCCGGTGCAGCAGACTTGAGACCAGGGAGCGCCAGCTGCCCGGCTTCGTACGCATACAGATCGTTGAGATCAGCCTGCGTGCCTTCGATACGTGAAGACAGCACGGCCTCCCGGCGGATGAAAGGCCGGATGAGCAAATTGGGATTGGGCATGGCGCGACCGAGACCAGCCAATTCACCCAGCGCGCGATCGGCATCGGACAAGGTGCGCACCAGCTCGATGTCAAGCGTTAAGTCCGGCGGGAGCGGGTTCGGTATGAAGGCCCAATATTTCGCCTCGCCTTGTCCAGCCTGCATCAGCCGACCTGACGGGCTATTACGAAAGCGATCCGGATTCACGCAAGAGACTCCTCAAAATCGGTCACGCCGGGGATGGTATGGCTCTGAGCCGTTTCACAGTTGCCTGAGCGCCCGCAAGGTATCCTCTGCGTCCATGTAATCTATGCGATCCGTGTCGCGCAAGAACCGGAAGAAGCGCTTGAAAGCGGTGATCGCCTGCCGCCGAACAGCCTTCGCTTTAGAACCCTGTCCAGACAAGCTGGATAGATAAGCCTCCACCTCATCCAGCCGAATCTCGCGCAGCGAATGCGGTTCTGGTTGATTCGCCAGGTAGTCCGTGGCAAAGGCCGTCACGCTGGCGACATCCCGATCGACTACTTGGGGGCTAAGGCCGGATTGATAGAGATGCTTGCGAAATGCGTCTAGCACTTTGGCGTCCGTCGTCTGTACGGCCGCTAAACGATCCTCACGACGGGCCGGTTGCGCGGGCGGCAGCAGCGAAGTGATGATGTCTCCTCGTTCCTTGGCATCCTCGTAAGTGTGCTTCAGATTTCCACGAATCCCGCCGCCGAAGGTGATGGGGTACGGAGCCATCAAGCTATCGTAAATGATCTGGTCTTCGAACGGCAGCAGCACGGTCTTCACCAGAACCGGCAGGTACGGGCCGACGACCTCGGCAATCGGACTGTAAAGTCCCACCACCTCAAAGACTCCGGGTGGGTCTTTGTCATCGATGAAGATCGAGTGTTTCTTGAGATGCCGGAAGACGAAAAACGTTCCCTGGCGCCGATATTTCCAGCTATCCGCCAAGGCCAAATCGTCCGGCGGCAACCTCGCCGGGTTTTGGGCAATGAAAGCCTCTCGCAAGGAGTCGTCTGCCCAGATCGCATCACGAATCTTGACCACTTCCTGTACGGGCAACGGCGTTGTTTCGTCAGCGCCCAGCAGGCTGGGGACGATGTTGCGCTGCTCGTTGGCAAAGAAGAGCAGCGGCCGCCAGATGGAATAGAACCGGTCGACTTGGTGAACGGGAAGTTGCATGCCTGATACCTCCGCCGCAGACTGTAACCACCGGGTGATACACCGTTGGTTCGTTTCGGAAATGTCGGCTAGGCCTGTTTTCCGCACTTTGTCAGAGGGCTGCGGCCGAGATGCGAAATCTTGGCTCAGTTGCTGATGATTCTTCACATCCAAAGTGCGGTTGTTCCAGTATAACACGAATTACAGCACGTTGAGTGTCATTGTCCTGATGAACCATAACAAAGGCGGCCCCCTCGCCGGAGGGCCGCCTTTTTGCGATCGGCTAGCGTGCGTTCTGAAATGAAGAGTGGGCGGTAGAGGACTTGAACCTCTGGCCTTTGCGATGTCAACGCAACGCTCTAACCAACTGAGCTAACCGCCCAACCAACCGCGATTATACTTGCAAGCACACAGATTTGCAAGACTCGGTCGATCCAGGTTTGGGCCACAGCCAAGACTTCGGAAGTCTTGAGACTTCCGAAGTCTGAAAATCGGATCTGGTGAGAGTTCAGGCGACCAATTCCTCGACGATGGATTTGCGGGACTGCAGCAACTGCGGGCTGACGCTCAGAAGGCGGAAGACCTCGTCGATGTCGCGCAGCGTCAGCAGGCCCTGGAATCGGCCCTTCTCCATCACCGGCAGCGCTTCGATATGATGCTCGGCCATCCTCTGCTGCGCCACGTATAGGCTGTCGTCGAGCGTGACGGTGGGAAACTCCTTCCGCATCACGCTGACGACGAAGGCGTTCGAGCCGCGATCCTGCAGCGCGGAAATCAGGTCAGTCCTCGTCAGCAACCCGACCAGCTCCTCGCCCCGGCACACCGGAAAATCGGATTGGAACGAACTCAGCGTCAAATCGACGGCGCGCGCCAGCCGATCGTCCGGGTCCAGCGCCTCGGTCTTGCGCGTGAATGCCTGGCGCACCTTCAGGCCGTCCAGCACGCTCTTCACCTGCACCATCTGCGCTTCCGAGCCGGCCCCCAGGAACACGAAGATGGCGATCACCACCAGGTTCAACTGGCCGGTCAGGAAACCGACAAACCCGGCCAACAGCGCCAGGCTTTGGCCGATGCCCACCGCGATCGCCGTCGCCCGCGGGTAATTGATGCGCGTCGCTAGCAGCGCCCGCAGGATACGCCCCCCATCCATCGGGAACGCCGGAATCAGATTGAAGACGGCCAGGATGAGATTGGTGCTGAACAGGTAGGCGAGCAGGCTGGCCGGGTCCAGTTGCAGCATCCCGCGCTCGAGCGCGCTCAGGTCGAAGCCGACCTGAAGACGTGCCAGGGCCTGCGCCAGAACGAAGATCACGGCGACGATCGCCACGTTCACCGCCGGCCCGGCGATCGCAATCCAGAATTCCTGCGCCGGCTTGTCCGGGATGCGCTCCAGCCGCGCCACACCGCCGAATGGCCAGAGCGTGATGTCGCGCACCGTGATGCCGTAGCGCTGCGCGACGACGCTGTGGCCCAGCTCGTGCAGGACCACGCAGGCGAAGAGCAGCAGCGTGGCGGCGATGCCGAAGAGCGCGCCGTTCATCCCGCGCTCATCCGACCCAAACACAATTGCCGCGTAGATCAGGATGAGGAAGAACGTCACGTGAACCTTGATGTCGATGCCGCGCACGGTCGCGATTTTGAATGATCCGCCCATGTGTTCCCCCGTTTGTGCTCTGACCCTTGCACAGGTCTATTTATACTGAGCGCACTCGAAAATACCGAGTAGGGCGGCTTTCCATAGCCGCCATTTCAGAGGCAGGTAAGAAACCTGCCCTACGGTGTGCGAGAGGGTTGACAGCAATTATATCCTCTTGTGCGCTACCACCGCAACTTGCGAATGGAGGTCTGACCGGCTACAATCCGAGCGATGAGCGACGCTTCGCATCCCACCTGGCCGGTCGTCGGCCACGTATGGGCCGTAGCGCAGCTCGCGCGCGCGATCGACGAGGACCGCCTGAGCCACGCCTACCTGATCACCGGCCCGGCGCAGATCGGCAAGGCGACGCTGGCGCGAGCGATGGCCATGGCGATCAACTGTGTAGGCGAGACACGCCCGTGCGGCGTGTGCCGCCCCTGCGTCCGCATCGCGACGAACACGCACGCCGACGTGCGCGTCGTCGCGCCGGAAGGCGAGCGGCTGAAGATCGATCAGATCCGCGAGCTGCAGCGCGAGCTGTCGCTCTCGCCGGTCGAAGCGCGCAAGCGGGTCGCCATCCTCGACGATTTCGATCGGGCGACGATCGAGGCGATGAACGCGCTGCTCAAGACGCTCGAAGAGCCGGCGTCTAGCGTTGTGCTCGTCGTGATCGCGCCGGAAGCCGAGCTGCTGCTGCCGACGATCGTCTCGCGCTGCCAGGTCGTCGCGCTGCGGCCGCTGACGATCGCGCAGGTGCGCGACGCGCTGGTGAGCCGGTGGGGCGTCGACGCCGGGCGCGCCGATCTGCTGGCGCACCTTTCCGGCGGGCGGATAGGCTGGGCGGTCACTGCCGCGAAGGACAAATCAGTCCTGGAGCGGCGCGCGGCGCGCCTGGACCATCTGCAGCGCCTGTTCGGCGCCTCGCGCGTCGAGCGCTTCGCCTACGCCGAGTCGCTGGCGCGCAGCGCGGACACGCGTGAAGCGATCGAAGTCTGGCGCACGTGGTGGCGCGACGTGATGCTGGCGTCCGCGAATAGCGGCGCCGAGCTGACGAACATAGACAGGCGTGACGAGATCGAACGCGTCGCCGCGCGCCTGGATGTGCAGCAGGCGCGCTCGGCGGCCGAGGCGTGCAGCCGCGCGCTGTGGCAGCTCGACAAGAATGCTACACCGCGCCTGGTCGTCGAGGTGATGCTGATGGGTTTGCCTGAAGCATAGGGCACTGGGAGGGTTTCGTGTTTCGTGTTGCGTGTTGCGTGGTGCGTGAGAGGAGGGCGCGATGACTTTCGAGGAATGGCTGGCTTCTGTGCCGGCGGAGATCACTGACGACCCGCTCTGGCGGATGGAGGTCTACCGGCTCGCGCTATTCGCCAGCGATCTTGCATGGCACGATGTATCGCGGCTGGCTCAGGACAAGCGCACTATCAGCCTGGCCGACCAACTGTACGAAGCCGTCGGTTCCATAAGCGCCAATATTGCGGAGGGTTACAGTCGCAGTTCTGGCAAAGATGAGGCCAGGTTTTACGAGTATTCGCTAGGTTCAGCTCGCGAGGCGCGAACCTGGTACTATCAGGGCCGCCACGTGCTGGGCGCCGCCGTCGCTCTGCATCGCATCAGGTTGCTCACGCAGATCGTCCGGCTGCTGCTCACGATTATACCCGTCGAACGCCGTCGTAAGCTGGCAGAAGAGCAGGCCGCCTACGACATAAATATCGCCGATCTCCTCGACAATCCTCCCATGCCATAATCACACGCACCACGTAACACGTAACACGCAACAAGCAGTACGCGTCAGTGCGCCCCCACTATCACCTCCATGGCAGCCTCCGGATCGAGCGCGACGATATTCCCTCCACGAAAGTCGAATAACAAGCGCCCGTCCGGCGTGAACGCCGCCCACGGACTGCCTTGCAGGCCGATCGCGCTGCCCCCGTCAAACACGCGCCGCGCCGCGCCGCTAGCCGGATCGATCGACAGCACATCGCCGTCTTGCGCGATGGCATACACTCGATCGCCATTTGTCAGCAGGCGCGGCATCGTCGTCCCCAGACCGGCGATGGCCCAGTCCCAGCGCAGCGATCCGTCGGCGTCGAGCGCGATCAAGCGCCGCGCGAATTCTCCTCGGTGCGAGACGACGACACCGCCATCCGGCAGCGCGGCGATGGTGCCCGTCTCGAAGACGCTCGGATCGAGCGGCTTCAGAAGCCTGGCCGTCAACGTTCCCGGATCGATCTGGTAGATGCCGTTCGGATTGTAGATGAACATGCGATCGCCGGAGACGACAGGACGGCCGCCGATAGGCGCGCCTACCAAGAGGCGGCCCGACCGATCCAGCGCGTAAAGGGTGGGCTGCTGAGCAGCGGTCGTGACGATCAGTCGATCGCCGTCCAGCGTCCAGTCGAACGGCGGGGCCACGTTTTGGATCAGCCACAGGCGTTTGGCGTCCGTCCCGATACCGAGCAGGCGATTTTCGTTATGCACCACGACACCGCCGCCCGGCAGAGGCATCAACACCGGTCGAGCGCTGCTGGCGAATTGCGCCCGCCAGACCGCTTCGCCGCGCGTGTCGACAGCCTCGACGGCGCCGCCTTGACGCGAAAGATAAATCGTCGAGCCGTTCGCGTCGACGGCGGACGATATGAGCGTTCCCGAAACCGGATGGCTCCAGCGTAGGCTGCCGTCATTTAGATCGACGCCGATGAGGCGCTGGCCATCGAGCGCGGCGAGCGCGCCGTCGCTCAGCAGGCCGATGCCGGTCGCGGTGAAGGGGCGCGTCCACTGCACGCCGGGCGCTGTGGCGATGCGATACGTCCAGATATATTCCGACGGCGGCTGCCATCCGGCCAGGCGCGGATCGACCGGCCAGTAGCCCGGCCCGGGATCGTCGGGTGTGTGGTTGCGGATCTCGAAATGCAGATGCGGTGAGCCGCGCGGCTTGCCGATCGCGCCGACTTTGTCGCCGCGCGCGACGCAATCGCCCGCGCTCAGCACGACGCTGTCCGGATCGAGATGGCCGTAGAACGAGAGAATCGTGCTGCCATCGGGGAAGACGTGGCGCACGATCACGACGCCGCGATCGACGCCCCATCCCAGCGGCTGCGCGTACGTCACCGTTCCGTGACCGACGCTGTACACCGGTTGCCCCAGGCTCTGGCCGCTGTTGCGCGCCCAATCTTCGCCAGCGTGAATCCCGTTATAGCGGCCACTGTTCCGGCCAAAGCTCCAGCGCGCGACGAAGCCCCGCCCGTCCGGCGGGCCGACGGGAAAATCGAGGACGTCGACGACGCCGCACGGCGCGCCGCGCTGAGGGATGGGCGTGGTCAGCCGAATGTCGCGCAGGTCGTCCAGGATAGTCAGGGGCAAAGCCGTCGGCGTAGGTGTCGAGGTGGGCGTCGGCGTGGATGTTGGAGTCGCCGTCGGCCCGGGTGTGGCGGTCGAAGTGGGCGCCGGTTGAGGCGTTGGGCGCGCGCACGCCGACACAATAATCATCATTGCGATGACCGCAAACTGTTTGAGCCGGACCGAGCGATTCATGTCACACGGATTTCCCACCCCCGCACACAGCAGGCGAGGGCAGGCGGATTACACGGATGGGCAAGTATTCCGGCACGGTCAAGGTGCCAAATGAACTCGCAATCGCCCAGGTCGATAGCGGGATGCTTGCCAATTTCGGAGCCAAAAAACGTCCCCAGGAAAATCGGTGTGTCGATATTACGTATGAACGCCAGTTTAGGTTCAATACGGTGACGCCTGGCAGACGCGCACGGTGACATTTGCCACTACGGGCGGCGCGTCCGGGCAGATAGGATGATGTGCACATGCGTCTCGCCTGTATAATGGGCTGTGGAGAGCTCCTATGATTAATGAACCCAGAGTCGAAACTCTGCCGACCCGGCTCGGCCAGGCCGTGCGCCACGTCGAGCCGCATGCCAAGCTGTCGTTGTCGGACATTATTTTAGGCGGACAGGACGGATTGGTCAACGTGCTGGGCGTCGTGCTGGGCGTCGCGGCCGCGTCGAGTGACCCGCGCATCGTCGTCGCGGGCGGGCTGGCGGCCACGTTCGCCGAATCGATCTCGATGGGCGCCGTCGCCTACACCAGCACGCTCGCCGACCGCGATTTCTACCTGAGCGAGATCGAGCGCGAGAAGCGCGAGATCCGCGACATGCCCGACCTCGAGCGCAAAGAGATCGAAGACATCTTCGCGGGCTGGGGCTTCGAAGGCGGCCTGCTCGACCAGGCTGTCGAGCAAGTGATGAAGGACGAGCAGGCCTGGGTCGACGTGATGATGCACAACGAGCTGAAGCTGTCGCCCGTCGATTCGGCCAGCGCGCTGCGCAGCGCGCTCGTCGTGGGAATCGCCGCGATCGTCGGCTCTTTGATTCCCCTGTCGCCGTTCTTCTTCACGCTACCGCCGCTGTCCACGCTGTCGATCCCGGCCAGCATCGTCATCGCGATCGTCTTGGCCGCTGTGGCGCTATTCGCGGTTGGTGCATTCAAGGCCAAAACGACAGTCGGGCATCCGGGCAAGAGCGGCTTGCAGATGGCCGTGATCGGCACGGTGTCGGCGCTGGCCGGATACTTCGTCGGCGCGCTGTTCAGCGCCCCGCCGGCGCCGTAAGAATGAGGAGTACGATATAATCGGCCTGTACCGCACAAGGCGCAGTGAATACTCTGCTGGAGTTTGGCAAATTGCCGGAGTGCAGCCTTCAGGCTGCCGTATGTTGGGCCTCCGCAGGCTGAAGCCTGCACTCCAACCGCCTGAAATAGCCATTGCCAAAGTCCAGTACTTTGTCGAAGCGAGGTGGAACGATGTTCAACAAGATCCTGGTGGCTTACGACGGCTCACCGCACAGTGACCGCGCGCTGGACATGGCGATGGCACTCACGAAATACACGCAAGGTGCGCTGATCCTGGTGTATGCCCACGATAAGATTCCATCCTACCTGGGCGACCCGAACTTTCAACAGGCCGTCAACCGCGCCGTCATCGCCGGTCGCGAAATGCTCGAGGCGGCGGCTGAGCGTACCCACGCCGCCGGTGTTCAAGTCACGACCAATGTGCTGGAAGGCCCGGCTGCCGAAGCCATTTTGCGCGTGGCCGAGGCGGAGCATTGCGATTTGATCGTCATGGGCTCGCGTGGAATGGGTCAACTGAAGGGGCTGCTGCTGGGCAGCGTCAGCGAACGGGTGCTGCAGCACGCCGCGATTCCGGTGATGATCGTGCGGTGACGCGCAGGCGCCTTACTTGCTCGGCCTGCTCTTCGAGATGGCGATCCGCGTGCCGTTCAACAGGCAGCGCAGACAGACTGCCTCCTCACAGCCATTTGCATATTTGTATTTCGAGGATACACTTACATTGACTGCGAGCTATCTTGTCGGACGACCGGGGAGAAACATGAATGAGACTGTACACCATCGGCCACAGCAATCATAGCCTGGAAAAGCTCATTCGCTTGTTGGAAGACAACGGCGTGATGACCGTGGTCGACGTGCGAAGCGCGCCATACAGTCGCTATAACTCGCAGTTCAACAAAGACAACCTGGACAGCGTGCTCTCTCAGCGAGGCATTCATTACGCGTTCGCCGGCCAGTATCTGGGCGGCCGTCCGTCCGATCCGTCCTGTTACAAGAGCCGAACGCTTCCCGGCGAAGGCGCCGACTACCTGCACGAAGTCGATTACCCCGAGGTGATGAAGCGCGACTGGTTCACCAAGGGGATCGAGCGCCTGTTGGAACTGGCGGATGAACAGACCACGGCCATCTTATGCAGTGAAGAGAACCCGGCGGAATGCCACCGGCATCACTTGATTGCGAAATACCTCATGACCGCGCATCCCGAGGTGAGCGTGCGGCACATTCGCGGCGACGGAACAGTGTTTGGAGCTGCAGCCATCACCGAGTCGCTGGACGAGCCTTCGGCGGAGCAGCTTCCCCTGCTGTAGCGAGATGAAGCTCTATACCATTGGATTTACCCAGAAACGGGCAGAAGTCTTTTTCGACCTTCTCCGCCGGCACGGCGTACAACGCCTTGTCGATATCCGGATCAGCCCGGACGGACAGTTGTCGGGATTCACGAGAAAGGACGACCTGCCCTATTTCCTTTTCAGGTTGGCCGACGGCTGTCAATATGTTCACATGCCTGAGTTGGCTCCTACGAAAGAAATCCTCAAAGATTATCGCGCAGACTCGGACTGGTCTCGCTTCGCGGCGCGTTTCGAGGCGCTCATGGATACGCGGCAGATCCCGGAGACGCTGGACCGAACAGCTTTCGAGGCGTTGACCTCCTGCCTGCTGTGCAGCGAGGCTTCTCCCGAAAAATGCCACCGTCGCCTGGTAGCCGTACGATTGGCGGCACGCTGGCCTGACGTGGAGATCATTCACCTATGAAGAAATCGCTCGTGATCACGGATGTGACCCGCATGCGGGAAGGGCGCGTGTGCGTTGCAGGTTACGACGAAGACGGCAACTGCATCCGCCCTGTCTTGCCGCCGCCTGGCATTCAAGAAACATCCTTATATGTGCAAGAGCGCCCCCTCATCTTTCCATTCGCGGTTGTCGAATACGATCTGACGCAGGTGTTGCCTCACCCTCCGCATACCGAAGACCATCGATACGATCCGGCATCCGTGAGGTTCATCGAGCACCTGGATATGAAGCGCAGACGCGAGGTGTTGGAGAAGTCGCTATCCGGGAGTGTAGCCGCCATCTTTGAAGAACCGATCCAAAGCGACATGGGTCACTATGTTATGGATGGCCGTGGCCCGCGCTCGCTTGGCACGATTCGGCCTCAAAGGATCATAAAGGCTGTTTACGAGCAGGCTCTCGACGGCAAGTGGAGATATCGACTTGGGTTCATCGACGGCGATGGACTCACTTACTGGTTGACTGTCACCGACCTCGCCTGGCGCTACTTCAACGATTTCGAGCGACGGAAAGGTCGCAGCCCTGGGGAGATTTCAGCAGCCCGGACCTCGTCGCTGAAATCGAGTGACGTCTTCCTGCGAATCGGTCTCGCGCGCGGATGGGATGCATACCCGGACCGCTGCTTCCTTCAGATCACAGGTATATTCTCCTTCCCGGATTATCTCGATGGCCGAACGTTTGCCGACTTTGCGCCCTGACCTCTCAAGCCTTCAACTCGGCATGAGTGGATAAAGTTGATACAGATTAGCACAAAGCCATACTTGGCCCACTCAACGGCGACCTGAACACGGTCGTCGTTCTTTTTTCACGCCACCTCGCCGATTGTAATGCTCGCCAGGTGACAAGTCTCACTTCCACCCTGCGAGCTAGTGCGTTATTATTTTCACAAGTTTATACGTTTATCCGAATATGTCTATTTACATCAATACGAAGTGACCCATGCAAAAGCCCCAGGAAGCAGAAGTCCGGTTGCTCCACGCTCAAGTCTGCCAGGCACTCGCCGATCCCACACGCATCCTGATCCTTTACCAGCTCGCCGATGGCCCCAAAAGCGTCGGCGAGCTGGCGGCTGCGCTCGACACCAACCAGCCGACCGTGTCGCGGCATCTCAAGATACTGCGCGAGCGCGGCATGGCGACCGCGGAGCGCTTCGGCGCAACGGTGGTGTATTCCCTCGCCGACCATCGCGTCATCGAAGCGCTCGATCTGATGCGCTCGCTGCTCGCCGACGACCTGGCGCAGAAAAGCGCGCTGGCCGAAACGCTTCGCGTCGCTCACAGTGAATCCTAATCTGAGGAGCGTGACTGTTATGAATCGACGACGCACAACCATCTCCCTCGGCGGTATCTTTCTCCTCGCCGGCGCGGCCCTGCTCATCGCGTGGCCCCGCGTCGCCCCGAGTGCGGGGAAACCAGATACCTGGTTCCGCCCCGACAGCGCCGTGCTCGACTCTCAATTCGACCTCCAGTGCGAAATCAAAGTTCCGCAGGGACTCGCGCAGTGCGGATCGCAGGCTTCGTCGTGCAAGAACTGCCACGAGGTGAAAGGCGAAGACCCGGTGAATGCCAAAGGCGAGTGGCACGTTTCGCATGCCTTCGGCGACTTCTGCGAGTTCTGTCATGGCGGCAACGTGCAGGCGGTCGACAAGGATGCCGCGCATCAGAGCCTTGTCACCCCGCTGGGCGACGTCAAGGCGAACTGCTCGTCGTGCCACGAAGATTACGAGAGCCTGGCTCAAGTGTATGCGGCCGCACTGGGTGTGACGATCGGCGCGAGCGACGGCGGATCGGCAGCGCCGCCGCCCCAACCCCCTGCTCCGAGCGAGCCGGCTTCGTCCAGCCCCGATCCTGCGCCCGATGCCGGCCCTGCTCCATCCGGCGGCGAAATCGTCGACTACGCCGCCGAATACACATCGGGCGGTGCGCCGCAGATCAGCGCCGGCAACCTGGTCGTCGGCGGGCTGCTTGTTCTGACGATTGCAGGCGGCGCGGCATTCGTCACCTGGAACGAGAAGCGTTTGAAGCGAGCGAGCGCACCGACGGTTCCGGCTTCGAGTGTCGCGAAGGCGACGATGGCCGCCGTGAGTCCCGAAGTGACCGTGCCCGAATCCTTCGGCGACCTCTCTCCCGAGCTGCTCAAGCTTCTGCCGCTTCTTCAGGCGCTCGATCCACGCACCTTGCGCGCGCTGCGCATCATCCTATCGGATCGCAGGCGCGGCGAAGAGCTGCTGCAATCGCTCAGCCTGATCAACTTCAGCGTCCTGGAGGAGATGAAGCGCCTGGACAAGCGCGAGCTTTCGCTGCTGCTGGCGCTGGCGAGTGAAACGTGAATCGTAAAACATGAAACGTGAAACGTGATGCGTGAAACGTGATGCGTGAATCACGTTTTACGCACCAAGCGATGTCAATGAACGGGAGAATACACTATGAACTGGCTCATCACTCAACTGCGCAAGCCCGAATGGTCGCCCTACGTGGCCGGGGCCGGACTCGGTCTCGTCACGATCCTCGCGCTGGTGCTCAGCAGCGCCCATTTGCCGGCGCCGAGCCTGATCGGCGCGTCGGGCGCGTACGAGAACCTGGTCGCGCCGGCGGGGCTTGCCGTCGATCCGAAGAACACCTACTTCAACTACATCATGCCGCCGGGCCTCACCTGGTCCGTGTGGATACTGGCCGGCGTCTTCCTCGGCGGGCTGGCTTCGGCGCTGCTGTCGCGCACCTTCAAGTGGCGCGCGCTGCCCGATCGACAGTGGACGGAAGTCTTCGGCAAGAGCGTCGCCAGGCGCTGGGTGATCGTGTTCCTCGCCGCCGTGCTGTTGGAGTACGCAGCAGGCATTGCGGGCGGCTGCACGAGCGGGTTGGCGATCTCCGGCGGCGTCGTGCTAGCGCCCGCCTCGTTCATCTTCATCGCCGGCATGTTCGCGTCGGGCATCGTCACGGCGATGCTGTTGTATCGAAAGAGGTATTAGAGTGCCACGTGTCATGTGTCACGTGGCACTCCGCACTTGACATTTTCAAGGAGAGTCTCCTATGACTATCATCGCTCCTATCTTAATCGGCTTTCTATTCGGGTTTCTGCTGCACAAAGGCGGGATGACCCGCTATCACAAGATCGTCAACGTGTTCCGCTTCACAGACATGGCGGTGCTCAAGTTCATGATGTCTTCGCTGGTGGTCGGGATGATCGGCATCTACTTGCTGACCGACCTGGGCGTCGTCGCCAGCATGCCCATCACGCCAACCTTCGTCGTCGGCAACCTGGTCGGCGGCCTCCTGTTCGGCGTGGGGATGGCGGCGGCGGGAGTATGCGCCGCGCCGATTGCTGCCGGCTCGGGCGAGGGACGCCTGGACTACATCTTTCCCGGCATCTTCGGTATGCTGGTCGGCGCGATGCTCTTCGGCTTGACCTACAATCAGGTCTATCCCGCGATCAGCAAGATCGCCAACGAGGGGCCAATTGTGCTGCCCGAAGTCATCGACGCCAATCACTGGCTGGTGATCGGCTTGTTTGCGGCGATCACGATCGTTCTGTTCTACGCGCTCGAGCGCGCCATTCGGCTGCGGCGCAACAGAGTAGCCAGTGAGTAGTAATTAGTAATCAGTAATCAGTAATCAGTGATCAGTAACCAGTGAACACCGACGCGCCGATGCCTCATCACTGACCACTGACTACTGACCACTGATCACTGATCACTGACTACTGGCCACTTCCAGAGGTTTTTATGGCAGACGAAATCGTCCAACTCACCCGGCGTAGCTTTCTGAAAGCTTCGGGCGCGACGCTCGGGGCATTGGGGTTGGCCGGCATGGGCTTCAGCGCGGTGTCGGCGGGGCCTGCCGCAGACGGACCGCTGACCTACGACAAGATCGTGCCCACCCTGTGCGAGATGTGCGTGTGGCGCTGCGGCGTGTGGGCCAAGGTGCGTGACGGGCGCGCCGTCAAGCTCGAAGGCAACCCCTACCATCCCCATTCGAGGGGGCGCCTGTGCGCGCGCGGCCAGAGCGGCATTATGACCGCCTACGATCCGGACCGCGTGCAATTCCCGCTGATTCGCGCCGGCAAGCGCGGCGAGGGCAGGTTCCGCCGCGCGTCGTGGGACGAGGCGCTCGATTTCACCGCGAAGCAGATGCTGGGGATCAAGGAGAAGTACGGGCCGGAGGCAATGATTTTCTCCGCGACCCACAACCTGAGCCAGCCGCTGTTCGAAAACTTGCTGTACGCTTATGGCTCACCCAACTACGGCACGCAGCGCAGCCTGTGCTTCAACGCGATGGTCGTGGCGCACCTGATGACTTACGGCGTCGAAGAGCCGGGGCGAGACTATCGAACCGCCCAGTACATTATCTACACCGGTCGCAACATGCTCGAAGCGATCTCGACCAGCGAGACGAGCAACCTGGTCGAAGCGATCGCGCGCGGCGCGCACGTCGTCGTGCTCGACCCGCGCTTCACCAAGACGGCGAGCAAGGCGAGCGAGTGGCTGCCGATCGAGCCGGGCGCCGATCTCGCCTTCCACCTGGCGCTGCTCAATGTGATCGTCGGCGAGAATCGCACCCATCACGAATTCGTCGCGCTCAACACCGCCGGCTTCGACGAGCTGAAAGCGGAAGTTGCTAAGTACACGCCGGAATGGGCCGCGCCGATCACCGGCATCGACGCAGAAACGATCCGCCGCATCGCGCGCGACTTCGCCGCCGCCGGCCCGGACGCGATGGCGCATCCCGGCTGGCGCACCAGCAACTTCGTCAACTCCTTCCAGACCGAGCGCGCCGTGGCGATTCTCAACGCGCTGGTCGGCAACTGGGGACGCACACTGGTCAACAACGGCGGCGAAGAGGGCGGCATTCAGTTGGGCAAGCCGCCGCAGCCGCCCTACCCGCGCATCGCCGCCCAACGGCTCGACGGCGTGCCGTGGAAGTATCCGCTCGTCCCGCTCAAGCTCGGCGTGTTCCAGGAGATTCGCGACAACATCCTGAGCGGCAAGCCGTATCAGGCGCGCGGCTGGTTCATCGCGCGGCAGAACCCGGCGCTCAGCCTGCCGGAGCGACACAAGACGCTCGAAGCCTTCGGCAAGCTCGACTTCATCGTCACCGTCAGCATCATCCCGAACGATACCGAGTGGTACGCCGACGTGATCCTGCCCGAGGCGTCGTACCTGGAGCGCTACGATCCGCTGAACGTCGTCGAGAATCGCGTGTTCCTGCGCCGGCCCGTGATCGAGCCGATCGGCGAGAGCAGGAGCGCGCTGTGGATCTACAAGCAGCTCGGCGAGAGGCTGGGGCTGGGCGACTACTTCCAGTACGAGGACGAGGTCGACTACATCAATCAGCAACTGGCCCCCCTGGGCATCGACATCGGCGCGTTCGCCGAGCGCGGCTGCTGGAGCCCGACGCTTGAAGCGATCAGCGCCGCCGAGCGATCGTCGTGTTTCGTGCCGCTGGCGATCACGTTCGAGGAAGAAGAGCTGCCGTACGAATTGAAGGAGTTCAAATTCAACACGCCGAGCGGCAAGATCGAGCTCGCTTCGGAAACACTGCGCAACGCCGGGCAGCCGGCCGTCCCGGCGTGGCAAGCTCCGCCCGAGCCGGAACCCGGCGAGTTCTACCTGCTCACCGGCAAGGTCGGCCAGCACACGCAGTTCGCCACTCAGAACAACCTGTGGCTCGACCAGGTGTACGCGGAAAACGAATTGTGGATTCACCCCAAGCCGGCTGCCGAGCGCGGCATCCTCAACGGCGGCTCGGTGAAAGTCACCAGCGACGCCGGCGCCGTGACGATTAAGGCCAAAGTCACCGAAGGCATCCGCGAGGACTGCGTATGGATGACGCAGGGCTTCGGGCATCGATCGATGGGTCTGAAGACCGCGTATGGCAAAGGGGCGAGCGACAGCGATCTGCACGTCACCATCACGGATCCGGTCAGCGGCGGGCAGGCGCTGTCGCAGACGTGCGTGACGGTGGAGAAAGCGTAGCGCATATCGCATATCGCGTATCGCGTATCGCCTATCGGATGTCATTCACGGGAAACCCGGCACGATGGGCAATACCCTATCGGCGATAGGCGGAGGCGAGAATGACGAACAACGTGAAGAAGTACGGCTTTGTCATCGATCCCCGGCGCTGTATCGACTGCCGCGCTTGCCTGGTCGCATGCCGCGCCGAGAACGACGTGCCACTCAACTCGACTCGCATCTGGGTGTACGACATGGGCGTGCAGGGCGCGTTTCCGGCCCTCAGCCAGCAGTTTGTGCCGTACAACTGCATGCACTGCGACGAGCCGCCGTGCGTCGACGTATGCCCCAGCCAGGCGACGTACAAGCGCCCCGCGGACGGCATCGTCGTCGTCGACCAACAGGCGTGCATCGGCTGCGGGTTGTGCCTGCCGGCATGTCCTTATCACGCGCGCACCATCAACCCGGAAACCGGCAAGGCCGACAAGTGCAACGCCTGCCTGCAGCGCGTCGAGCAGGGCGAGGCGCCGGCCTGCGTGGCGACGTGCATCGGCGGGGCGCGGCTGTTCGGCGACCTCAACGAGCCAGAAAGCGAAGTCGCCCAGGCGCTGCGCGCGGCGAAGAGCGTGAAACGCCTGCCGGCGGTGGGCGTCGATACCGGGCCGAACATTTACTACATCAACGACAACGTCGACGAGAAGAAGCTCGCCGTCACAGCGCCACAGGCGCCGCCCGCGGATGCCTTTTATAAATGGATCGTCATCCCTGGCGTGCTGCTCGCGGCCGGCGCTACGTTCCTGGGCCAGGCAGCCGCCTTCGCGCGACAACTGCGCAAGGGCGAGAACGAATTTGATGAGTAAGATAGAGAATAACCACGGATGACACGGATTTCACCGATGAAATCAGAAGAACCATCTGTGTCATCCGTGTAATCCGTGGTTCCATATTGGAGCGAGATATGTCAGCCGAAGTTCTCACCTTGGCCGAACGCAAGCGCCTGCGGGCGAAAAAGATCAAGAAGCACGGCCTGATCAACATCGTCACGCACTGGTTCAACGCCGCCTCTTGGCTCGTCCTGCTGCTCACGGGCCTGGGCATTCTGGGCAGCCCCAGCTTGCGCATCATGCCGCAGGGCTACATCGACTTCATGCGGGAACTGTTCGGCGGCATCGGCGGGCTGGTCGAGACGCACAAAGTGTTCGGGATGATCTGGCTGCTCGTGATTACCTACAACGTGCTGTTGGGCTTCCGGCGCTACTTCGTGCCCTTCGCCGCGAAGCGCATGTTGCTCACCCAAGACGACGTCGAGTGGCTGAAGCGGAAGGGTTTGCAACTGCTCGGACGAAAGGTGACGCTGCCCCCGCAGGACGCCTACAACGCCGGCCAGAAACTGTACGGTTACGTCGCCGCGTTCGGCACGCTGACGATCGGCGTGACCGGGCTGATCATGACCTTCTCGCACATCTTCCCGCCGGAGATGCGCTGGATCGTGCAGTGGTCGCGGCCGCTCCATTTCGGCGCGGTCGGCATGGTCGTGGCCGGGCTGATTATTCACGTGTACATGGCGGCGTTCTTCCCGGAAGAGAAAGAGGCATTCTTCTCGATGTTCACCGGCGAGGTGAATGCACTGTACGCCCGCCTCCACCACAAGAAGTGGTACGACGACAAGATGAGGGAAGAGCGCGAGTACGAGATGCACGTGCGGCTGGAAGAGATCGAAGCGCGCGATCAGTTATAATCGCGTCCATGCCCGCACGCCGTCCGAACTTCCTCTATCACCTCCATCCGCCGACGATCCCCGAACGCGAATCGCGTTTTCGTTACACCTTCGGGCTGGGCGGCATTTCGGTCTTCCTCTTCCTCGTGCTGATCGTCACCGGCCTGTTATTGACTTTCTTTTACATCCCCACCCCCGGCGACGCCTTCGCCTCGATTGAAATCATCGCGTTCCAGGTTCCGTTCGGCTGGCTGATACGCAACCTGCATTACTGGGCGGCGCAGGCGGCGGTGCTCGTCGTCGCATTGCACATGCTGCGTGTGATCCTCACCGGCGCGTACAAAGCGCCGAGGCGCGCCAACACTGTCATCGGTGTCGCCTTGCTCGCCGGCACGCTGCTGCTCGACTTCACGGGTTACGTGCTGCGCTGGGACGAGGGCACGCGCTGGGCGCTCGTCGTGGGGACGAATCTGGTCAAAGAGACGCCGTTGATCGGCGGCGCGCTGTACCAGATGATCGCTGGCGGAGCCGAGATCGGCGCGGCGACGACGATCCGCTTCTACGCCTGGCACATCCTGGGCTTGGCCGTGCCGGCGGTCATTCTGATCGGCTGGCACATCTTCAAAGTCCGGCGCGATGGGGGCATCGCGCACCGGCCGCGCGAAGGCGATCGCGCGCCGCGCATCGATCGCGCGCAACTGGTCAGGGTGGAGACGATAGCGATGCTGGTGGTGATGGCTGCGCTGCTCGGGCTGTCGATCTTGCTCCCTGCGCCTTTAGGCCCCATGGCCGACCTGCCAGCAGCGTCCGACAAGGCGCAGGCGCCGTGGTTCTTCCTGTGGGTGCAGGCGCTGCTGCGATATGTTCCGCCGGTATGGGCCGGAATCCTGCTTCCACTCGGGCTGCTGATCGTCTTGAGCCTGATTCCATACCTTATCGATCGCCGCAGCGAAGGAGCGGCGGAATGGTTCAACCGGCCGGGCCGCGTCGCGCAGGTGCTCACACTCCTGATGCTCGCCGGTCTCGTCGGATTGACGCTTGTGGAAATCGCGCAATAAACTCCGTGTGTCCGCGCCTCCGTGGTTTGATCTTCCCATGAAACCCGATCGCCGCCTCGTCTTTGCCGCACTCGCCCTGGCTATCGCCGTCGCCTTCGCGTTCGCGCGCCAGGTAACGATGCCAACTGCAAAATCGATCACGCCGACGCTCACCGGCCAGCCGGAGTTGTGCCTGACCTGCCACGACGGCATCGAAGAGATCAGCGCCTCGCATCCGCAGGACGCCTTCGGCTGCGTGATTTGCCACGGCGGAAACGCGCTCGCGCTCGACGCCGATCTGGCGCACGCCGGCATGCGCGGCGGCAAGAACCCCTCGGACTTCAGCGTGGTCGAAGCGTCGTGCGGCGGGTCGGAATGCCATTCGGGAAGCGCAGAGGATCAGCGCGATCACATTCACCGCTCGACGACCAGCATCCAGGCGACCTATGCCGGCGCGATCGCACAGGTACGCCGGTCGTTCGGCGCGCAGCCCGACGGCGTCGCGCTCTACGGCGTGTACGCCGTCGGCGACGATCACGTGCGGTCGGCCTCGGCCGTGCCCAGCCTGGCCGAGTTCGATCCGGTCGCGTTGGGTGATCCCCAACCGGTCGTCGATTTTGCGGCAAATTGCATGCGCTGTCATCTGTTCGCCGAGCCGAGCGCGCAGCCGTATGGCTATCGCTCGACCGGCTGCGCAGCCTGCCACACGCCGTATGCGAGCGACGGGCGGTATCGCGGCGGCGATCCAGTCATCGACAAGACGCAGCCGGGGCATGCGGCGGCGCATCGCATGACGACCGCAATCCCTTACACGACTTGCAACGCCTGCCACAACCGAGGCAATTACTCGCTGCGGCAGATGGCGTTTCTGCCGCGCACGGATTTGCCGTCGTCGGGCGAACCGCTGCCCGAAGATCGCCTGCGCGACTACTACCAGCCCATCGGCCAGTTCACGCTGTGCGAGTGGAAGCTCGACTGCGTCGACTGCCACACCTCGAGCGAGGCGATGGGCGACGGCGATCTCTACAGCAGCAAGCTCGACATCCAATACATCCAGTGCAGGACGTGTCACGGCACGCTGACGGAACCGCCGACGACCGCGACCATCACCGACGCGAACGACGTCGAGCTGCGCCGGGCGCGCCTCAACGGCAACACCACGCTCCAGGTCGGCGATACAGTGCTGCTCACCGAGCGCGGGGAGAAGATGGGGGCGATCCAACTCGTCGACGGTAAGCTCGTGCAGACGATGAAGGTCACGGGGGAGCAGCTTGAGATTCCGCTTGTGAAAGGCACGGCCTGCGAGCAGAAGCCTGATGAACAAGAGTCACGTTATTGCCACGAGTGTCACGCTTATGAGCGGGATGGAAGTTAGAAGCTGGAAGTTGGGGGTTGGATAGCGTGCGTCCAAGAACACAGGAGCCTCCAACCTCCAATCTCCAATCTCCAACCTCCAACATGGCTCGCCGTAACTTTCTCGCGCTGGCAGGTCGCGGCGCATTGTGGGCGACGCTCGGCGGGTCGGCCGTCGCGCTGGCCCGGTTCCTCAGCTTCGCCGAGCCGCAGCCATCCGTCGTCTACACGCTCGATACACCGGACGGATATCCGCCGGGCGCGTTCACGCCCGTAGCAGATGGCCGCGCATATCTTGGGCGCGACGAGCGCGGTCTGTACGCCGTCGTCGCGACCTGCACGCATCTGGGCTGTCTGGTCAAGCACGCGGGCGGGGGCTTTGACTGCCCATGCCACGGCAGCCGTTTCGACGAGGCGGGAGGGGTCACCCAAGGTCCGGCTGCTCGACCGCTGCAGCGCGCTGCGCTGGCGCTCGACGCAGAAGGGCGAGTCGTCCTCGACCTGCGCCAGGCCGTGGGAGAAGACTTCCGTCTCAACGTGAACGGCTGATGACGCTCGCGAGCAGAAAGTGGAACGGCGACCTCGACACGGTCGCCGTTCGCGTCTTTCACGCAAGAACGGCGCATTCACGCCAAAGCACGAAGCGCAGTCTCAAAAACCTGGTAAGCCCGACGGTCGTACAGGCACACGATGACGCGCTCCAGCGTCGTTTCGCGAGCACGCAGATACTCGATAATGGCGGACAGAATGACGCGCGCCGCTTCCGCCATCGGATACCCGTACGCGCCGGTGCTGATCGCGGGGAAGGCGATGCTCTTCAAGCCCTGCTCGTCGGCCAGGCGCAGGCTATTGCGCACGGCGGAGGCAAGCAATTCGGCGGGTGAACCTTGCGAAGGCGCGAAGCGTGAAACCTTCGCAAGGTTATAGATCGGGCCAACGGTGTGAATGACGTGCCGCGCCTTGAGCCGGTAGCCTTTGGTGATCTTCGCCTCGCCGGTTGGGCAGCCATCGAGCGTGTGGCACTCGGCGAGCAGGTCGGGTCCGGCCGCGCGATGGATCGCGCCGTCGACGCCTCCCCCGCCCAGCAGCGAATTGTTCGCCGCGTTGACGATGGCATCCACGTCGAGCGTCGTGATGTCGGCCTGGAGTAGTTCGAGGGAGGTATGGTTGATGAGCATGGTTTTATCCTCTAAAACACACATGCCTCGAAGCAGGCTCTTCGAGGCATATGCAGTTTCCAGGCAGGCGATCCATCAACCGTCGCGTGATCGTCGTTCTAATTCGGCGCGCAAGCGGACCAGTTCGGCTTCGGCCGCATCCGCGCGCTGGCGTTCGGCCTCGGCGCGTTGGTGTTCGGCCTCCGCCCGGCGACGCTCGGCTTCCTCGCCGGTCGGCAACAGCCTGCCCGCAGCGTCATGAAACCGCAGCCAGGTAGCCTGTATTCCCTCGTAGTCGCCTTCCCATAATCCCAGCCAGACTTGAAACTGCTCACTCCATAGGTGGCCGCGCGCACTCGGTTGCAGCGGGACATAGCGCTGCTTCTCCAGTTGCCAGCCGAGCAGCTCACGAGTATCCGGATTGTAGCAAAAATATTCCGGCGTTTTGAATGTGCGCTCGTACAAATCTTTCTTCGTACCCAGATCTTCGGCGGCAGTGCTCGGCGAGAGCAGCTCCACGATCACGTCCGGCAGGCGGCCATCTTCTTCCCATGTGATCCATGCCGGCCGGTCGCGTGTGCCGTCCACATCCTTGACGACAAAAAAATCTGGCCCTTTGTAGTCTTTGCTGCGGGCCTGCCTGAGGCTATAGTAGATAAACATGTTACCGCCCGCGAAAAAATCCGTCCGGCCGTGCCAGTGCTGGCGGGTGGAATCCACCAGCAGGTTGATCTGAATGCGATGCCAGTTGGTCTCCAAGGGAATCCCATCCTCGCCCGGCAGATCGATTTCGGGTATGTCCGGCACGATGTAGCGTTCGACCACTTCGATCACGCGGCTCATTACGCTATACCTCCAAAATGTACATTCATTATAACTTTCTCTCGGCGGGGGAGCAAATTCCAATGACGCGGCGCGGCTATCGCAGCGCAGTCTGGATGGCGGGTGTAAGCCGTACGAGGAAATCATGAACCGGCTCCAGGCCCAGGCCCACGACAAACCAGATCGGCGCGTAGTCGAGACGGATGTAACCGTTCACGCTCCACCTGGACCACTTGGAGTAATCCCACGGGCACGAGCCGGTCAGCCTCTTCAGCAGCCAGCCGGCGAGATATTCGATGGCGAAGAAGCCGGTCATGTAGACGAGGCCGCGCAGCGGCCAGGGCCACGCGCGAATCGCGTCGTGGACAGGCTCGTAGAGGAAGACGATCGAGCCGTACAGGGGAAACATCCACAGGTACGTCGTGCCTTTGAGCTTCCAATCGCTCACGCGCCCGCGCAGGCGGTCGCGCGTGGCGGTGAAGACAATCTCGGCGCACCACCCGCCGAGGCCGTAGAGAATGAAGCGTATCCACATGTTGTCAAGGGATGAAGGATGAGGGATGAAGAAACCTTCCGCCTTCATCCTTCATCCCTCATCCTTTGTGCAATCGCTAGCGTCAGCATGAACACGAACGCCAGATCGACGACGAAGTACGCCGCGTCGACCAGCCCGTGCGCCAGGAAATCGACCATCGACGCCATCAGGCCAATGGTCAGTGACCAGTTTTCAGTGTTCAGTGAACGGCGTGTCTCACGCAGCACGGAATACGCACTTCGCCAGAACGCGATCTGAATCCATACAAACGCCGCCAGACCCAGCAGTCCCAACCGCGCGCCGAAATCGAGAACGACGTTGTGCGGATGAGACAACCCGGGCTCCTGCCAGGCCTCAGGAAGCATATAGCGTCCGCGATAGGCATACAGGAAATTATCCGGCCCGACGCCGAGAACGGGATGCTCGCGGATCATATTCAGCGCGCTGCGCCACAGCGCGATGCGGAAGACCTGCGTGCCTCCGCCGCCGAGCAGCGCCTGGATGCGAGGCGAGTTGAAGAAGGGGATCGCCGCGATGGCACCCACGAGCAGAGCGCCCAGCGTGACCCATATCCATCGACCGCCTGCCAGCAGGCCGATAGCCAGGATCGACGCAGGTACGCCAAGGAATATCGCGCCGCGCGACTGGCTCAACACGATAGCCGCGATGATCGGGATCAGCGCCAGCCCGTACCACGTGCGCCTTCGACCTTTGCCGAGCAGCAGGAATGCCAGCGCGATCGGGAGCACTCGCCCCAGGAACAGCCCGACATTATTGGGCGATCCGTACACGCTGCGCAGACGGCGCGTGCCCTCCTCGGCGGTGATGAAATCCAGGTTGAAGGTGTACTCCACCAGCCCGATCGCGGCGACGAGCACGCCCGCCAACACCAGCGCGTCGATAATCCGCCATGTGGCGCTCCGGTCGAGTTTGCTCGAACGAAGCAGCGCATAGAAAACGACCGGCTCAAGAATGATGATGCGCCATTCGCGGAGCGCGAATTCGAAATACGAGGCGGCGAACAGCGAGATCGTGCTGACGACGAAGAAGGCGAGCACGGCCCAGTCTAAAGACGTGAAGCGTGAGACGTGAAGCGTGAAGCGTGAAACGTGAAGCGTGAAGCGTGAAACGTAAAGCGTGAAACGTGAAGCGTGGGGCGTGATGCCCGGCCCTTGGCACTTGGCACTTTGCACGCTGCCGCGCCACTCGGCCAGCCGCCGCAACGCCCACGCGGCAGCGCACATGATCAGGGTCATTTCGGCCATCGACGAAAAGCGGTAGAACAGATTGGCCGGCAGCAGGTGGAAGGGCGCGAAGAAGGCGACGAGCATCAGCCCGAGGTCGAGCCGCAACAGGATTAGAACGAAGAGCGCCATGCCGCTGGCAAGCGTCAGTATCAGCCAGGGCGACAGGCTGAAGGCCCCCGCCGCTGCAAGCGTGATCAGCACGTTAGCCGGATCGCCCAGCCGCCGGTACGCCGATCCGGCTTCCGCTCCCCACGTCAGCCAGGCCGAGGTGTAGAAGACGAAGGCGGCAGAAGCCGTGATGATGAGCTGGGTGGTGTGGTTCAAGCGTAAGTAGAGATTGGTAATTGCGTGGCCGAACGCGTCCCATGGCGCCCGTCGCGCGTTGCGAACCGCGCCGTAGGCCAGGATCAGCCCGATCGCGCCGAGAGCGATCATCGCCACGTCGAGCGCCGCTCGATCTTCCTCGCGCCCCACGCTCCAGCCGATGAGCGACCACTGGTTCCAGCCGCGCTCGGCAACCGCCTCGAGGGTATGCGGGCCGTCGCTCAAGCCAGTGGCGGCGGGAAGCGTCGTAACGTCGATCACACTCTTGTTCGGTGGGATGAGCTGCATGAAGCTGCCGCGCCCGTCCTGCGGAAGCGCGTTCGCCGGCTGGCCGTCGACCGTCAGGTACAGGTTGGCGCGGTCGGCGGCGCGGCGCACGCGCAGCGCGATCGACGCGCCTTCAAACGGAAACGTGCTCGATTCGCCGGTCGCGCTCCAGTCCGCGCCCAGCTCGCCGAACTTCCAATCGCCCGTGAACGTCGCGAACGGGTTGGGCGCGTACTCGCCGCTGCCGGGTTGAACCGCCACAGACGAGGGATGATAGCCGAGGGCGGCGCGCGCGGCTTCGGAAGCAGCCTGCTTCACCGCGTCGAACACAGGCTCGGGCAGGCTGGAGGCATTGAGCAGCGCGAATCCCCAACGCGCCGCTTCGGCAGTTGGCAGGGGCTGCCAGTTCTCGACGACCATCACGCCCATCCACGGCCACTCGTCGCGGGCGCGCCGCACCGCGTCTTGTATCCATTGCGCCTGCTGCTCCGGCGAGGCGCGCCCCCATATCGACTGCGGGTGCGTGTTCCACCCGAGGTGGCTGGCCCACAGCGCCTTGCCCGCGTCGCCGTGCGCCTCCATCTCCTCGCGCAGCAGGAGGATGTGCGAGAAGTTCAGCGCGCTCGGATCGACGCGCCGATCGTCGGGGCCTGTCTCGAAGCCGTACGGCTTGCCGGCGGCGACGTCGAACAGGTCTTTCGCGCCGGCCTCGTACAACTTTCGCAAGAACAGCCAATCGGCCATGTTGGCCGGCGAGGTCTCGACCGTGGGCGCGAGTCCGGCGAGGATGATGATGGCATTCGGATCGACCTCGCGGATCGCGTCGCGCGCCTGCCTCAGCATTTCGGCGTAAGCGACCGGGTTGACCTCGCCGTTCCAGCGAGCGCCCAGGTTCGGCTCGTCCCAGATCTGATAATAGTCGATGCGGTCGCCGTAACGTTGGGCGAACGCGCGGGCGAAGTTGGCAAAATCGAGGTTGGAGGTTGGAGGTTGGAGGTTGGAGATTGGAGATTGGAGATTGGAAGTTGGATGCGACCACGACGGTGCGGTATCGAGGACAGCGATCAGGTTGAGCGGCGTCCCGTCGATGTGATTGTCCGGGATCGCATTCACGATGCGATCCCGAGGCGCCCACTCGAACCGATCCGGCTCCGGCTGGATGTCTGCCCAGGCAAACGTCTGGCGAATCCAGTCCATGCCGGTCGAATCGATGTGTGCGAGCGTGCGCCGCAGCGCGTCGGGGCCGTACTGCTCGAGCGCGACGTTGACGCCGACGGCGGGCCGGTTCGGGACGTAAGGCTCGATCGGCTCGGGGAAGCCAAACGTGACGCCGCGCGTGCGCTGGGCGTAATCCAGCGTGACCGCTGTTCCGATCAGGATAACCGCGCACAAGCCGACGAAACAGAGAATAGCGCGGGCGAAGTAACGGCGGGCGTCCAATGGGGTAGTCGTCGAGCGGACGCAACTACGCCTGCTCTAAAATCTTCTCTCTCAGCCAAACATTCACGAGTGTTTCGGAGGGCACATGCTTGGCTTTGGCGATCTCGGTCAGTTTCTCCGCCACATCGTCGTCAATGGCGACGACGTGTGTACGCTTTTCGAGATCGATCTCGAATTCCGCTTCAGGCATCTGATCCAGATAATCGCCGAGATCGTGCGTCTCGAAGAACTCGACCAGTTCATCAAGCGAGTAGACCTCGACATGATGCTTCACAATGAGTTTATCGACCACGTCTCTGAGCCAGATAAGGCCACTGATCTTCATCCGCATCTCCCGAGCGCTGTGCGCCTGACAGCACCGAAGAAGAACAAGCGAGACCAGGGTCAGTTATACAGTACAGGATGACACGTGTCAAGCAGGCGTCGCGCTCGTGTGTACGCAAATGTTGTCATCAACCGTAGGGCGCGTTTCCATACGCGCCGCAAATTGGCGGCTATCGAAAGCCGCCCTACGTCCGGCCTGACATGTTTTGCGTGCACACCGCGCTCCGGGTGCGTGTCAGGATTTTGCGTGCGCGCTGCTTCACGCGAGCTATGGCTGTATCTGGACGCTTCCAATCTCGACCCAGGCATCGGCCTCCGGCCCGGCATCACGCCCGCTCACCGGCAGACGCTGCATGGTCTGGAGATCGTACAGCCCCATGACCAGCCGCGCGTCGCCGGCAATCGGCGCGTCGTCCGATACGTTCAAAGTATAGGTATCCAGGAAGGCGCGGCCGGGCGCCCACATGGTCGTTGCATACTTTCCGGAGAGAGGATAGGTGTCCTGCTGGGCAATCGATCCGAGCACCGGATCGTACAGGTGCACAAAGACCGTGTACGGCTGTTGCGTGGCGGCCTGTGGAAGCCAATGAACCGTCACGTCGAGGCTTTCGCCAGGGCGTACCGTGTCTCGGTTCACCGCATAACCGACTACGCGCGCGACACCCCCGATGTCGGCGTCGAGCGACGTCATGCCGTTCAGGTCAGCCGCACCCGGCACAGGGGGCGGTGGGTAGCCGGCCACGGACAAGCCATAATAGTCGGATGCGCACGTGTTCGTCCAATGCTTCTGATATGGACCGATGACATCCAATCCCGCAAAGTCGTCCGGAGCCGGCAGCGTGACGGCAGTCGCGCCATGCGCCTTCGCCTCTCGCACACCGCGATCGAAAACAGCCCACGTGGCAGCGTGGGCGCTCACGGCAGGAAGCAGCTCCAGGGTCCGCGTGGCCGAGCGGATCGAATGCGGAACGGCAACGAGCAGGACAATCACCAGGAGCGGCGACCCAAGGCGGGCGGGCCTCGCCCGGCGGCGCAGGACCAGTCCCGCCAGATAGCCCCAGCCGGCCAGCGCGCAGACCACGACGTACTGCTGAATGATCAGGACGCGATCGGGCGGGAGCGTCAGCACGGCATACGATGTAGCCAGGAAACACACAAAGACGAGGACAAGCGTGACGATCGGAATGAGCATCAGGCCTAGCCCGGCCTTACGCCAATCACTGCTAAAATCCGCGCCATGCTCGTCGTCCGCATGGCGTACTCGCATGGCGAGCAGCGCAGGGAGCAGTACGGCGAGCAGCCAGCCCACTGGCGAGCGCGCCAAGGATGCCTGAACGAACCCCAGGTTGCCGATAGTATAGTCGAGTGTAATTTCGGCGAGCGTGCTCACATCGAGTGACGGCAGAGGGCCTTCCAGCCTGGCGCGCGTGCCCGGCGCATACACTACCAGCATGGCTGCCAACACGGAGCCGGCCAGCCCGGCGACGAGCAGAATGACGATGCGGCGCCTGAGCGGCGCCGGGACGAGCATCAAACTGCCGGCGACGGCCAGGCCGAGCGCGCCGATCTGTAGCAGGACCGCCACCTCGGAAAACCCGCCGATCGCGGTCGCCATTGCCGCGCTGAGAACGGCCTTCATCCAGAAGCGTGGACGATGGGAGGCCGGATCGCTCCAGCGAATGAGAAGCCCTGCGTATGCCGTCGTCAAAATCAGGGGCATCGTGTAGGTGACCATTCCTGTCTGCCAGAAGAGCGACTGCGGCACGTTCGGAGTCCCCTCGAGCGTGAAGAACACGATGAGCGCCGCCATCAAGACAGCTCCCCCTGAAAAATGGCGGGCACGCGGGTGGCGCTTCATCTGCCCGAGCGTCCATGTGATGGTGATCAGCCAAGCGATAACGCCGAGCGCAGGCAGGATAGCCGTGATCCCGGGGCCGAGCAGCTCGATGGCGCTGACGGCAAATGTGAACGCGTATCGGCCCGACCACCATGTGTACCAGTGCGCTTGCGCCGGCCAGAATCCCTGTGCCTGGACGACGGCCGCCGTGCAGTAATCGTCGGCCATGTAGCGCGTGAACCATCCGACGTAGCCGTAAATGATCAGGGGAACGGCCAACGCGACGAGCAGCACAACCGCCAGGACATCGACCTTGTCGAGGAAGCGTCGCGAAAGGCTTGTCCTGAGCGAGGGCGAAGGAAGCGCAGACATAAGCTTGTCCTGAGCCGAAGCCCTGAGCCGAAGCCCTGAGCGTAGCGAAGGGGCAGGCGAAGGGGCAGGCGAAGGAGTGGTTAACGCGACCAGCGCGGCGATCGGATCGCGCCATCCGTCGTGAGCTGTTGCACCTCGCCGCTGAGCGCGTCGACGAGGTAAAGATCGCCCTGATACACCCCGCCAACGGCGGGCCGCGTTTGATAAGTGACGACGAGCTGCGTGCCATCCGGCGACCACGCCAGGTCAGGACGGCCCAGCAGACCGAGGCCGTCTCCGGGCGGGAAGACGCGCCGCCGGTTGCTGCCGTCGCGGTCGATCAGCAGCAGGCTGTAGCGGCTTTGGTTGCTGTCGAACGGCTCCTCAGGCTGGCCGACCACCATCAACGGGTGTGCCGCATTGACTGACCAGCGCGGCTCCGACCACATGCCGGCCGGATTGAACAGGCGCACAAGCGTCGCCCCGTCACGGCTGACGGCGTAGACGTCGAAGCGCTCGCTGTCCTCGTCGGCGCGCCCGGCCTGCGATTTCCCGTGCAGCGTGAAGACGACGAACTGCCCGTCGGGCGACCACGAGGGCGCGGGCACCCAGGCCCACGTCGAGCGTGTGTTGAAGGCGGTGAAGGTGACCAGTCGCGTGGCTTCGGGGATGCGCGCCGTCATCGTGATGACGCCGACGCCGTCGGTGTCGGCAAACGCCATGTATGCGCCGTCGGGCGACCAGGCGAAGGTCGTGCCCCACCACGGATACGTGGCGCCAGTGTATTCCTCGCGGATGCGCCGGGCGCGGCCGGGCGCGCCGTCGCTGACCGGCAGCGTGAACAGGTCGTTGTGCGCGCGCCAGCGCGCCGGCCCCGAGGACGGCTCGGCGGTGGAGTACGCGATCGACTCGCCGTCGGGCGACCAGGCGGCCCACAACACGCCCGACACGCCGAGCGCCCGCGCTTCGGGTGTGGCGAGCGCCGTGTCGGCGAGCCACAGCTCGTTCAGCGTGTCGGTGACGGCGCGTGTGTAGATCAGCCACCGCCCGTCGGGAGAGAGATCGAACACCAGGCCGTCGAGATCGCCCTCGCTCGTGACGGGGCGGCGGCTGCCGGCCGTCTCGCGCATGACGAAGGCGTTGTTGTTGCTGACGAAGGCGATCGTGCCGGTGAAGGGCACGTTCGAGAAGATGTCCTTAATGCCGACGCGGACGATCTCGGGGGTGGGCCGGACTTCCTGTGGCTCGCCGGCCAGCTCGCGCTTGACCTCGACGCCGTCCTCGAGCGTGATGCGATAGGTCATCACGCGCTCGCCGTTGCGGCCGGCCTGGATGGGGATAGGCGTGCCGGGCGGGATCGAGGCGTCGCGCAGTATTTGCGTGCCGAACGGGATCGTCTCGGTGACGACCTCGGTTGTCTGCGTGACGCGAATGACCGTGACGCTCGCGCCGTCCTGCAGCGAGGCGGTCTCGAGCGGGCGCACCTTGTCCAGCTCGCCGAGCGTGACGCCGGCCTGTCGCAAGAACGCGCCGACTGTGCGGGCATCGGTGACGATGGCGCGCGTTTCGCCGTCGACGGTCAGATTGACGCCGATCTGCTCGGGCTGGCGCGCGCTACAGGCCGCCAGGAACAGGGCCAGCAGGATAAGGCTCCGTTTCACGCGCGAAATGATACCATACTCGTTGTGAAGCAGTTCACACCGGCCCGATGGTCAACTTCACCGGGCGCCATCTGACTTCCTCACTGACAACGGCCCGATTATCGTATATAGTGGCTTCACAAAATCCGAGAATACATATCAGAGAGGAGATTACGATGAGCGTGCAAGATACTCGAAAAGTCGTGAGTCGCGCGGTCATGGATGAGGAATTCCGTCGAACCCTGTTCAGCGACCCGGACACGGCGCTGACCGGTTACGATCTCACCCCCGATGAAGTGCAGGCCCTGCGCTCCATCCCGGCCGAGACGATGGACGATTTCGCCAACCACCTGGAAGAGCGCATATCGATGTCCGTGATTGCCTTCGGCGCTGCGGCATTTGGCAGCCAGGCGGAAGGCAGCACCGCTCACGGCGCTCACGCGGCGGGCAGCAGCGCGATGGGCAGCCAGGCAGAAGGCGCTGCCGCTTACGGCGCTCATGCGGCCGGCAGCAGCGCGATGGGTAGTCAGGCAGAAGGCAGCGCCGCTTACGGCGCTCACGCGGCGGGCAGCAGTGCGATGGGCAGTCAGGCGGAAGGCGCTGCCGCTTACGGCGCTCACGCGGCAGGCAGCAGCGCGATGGGCAGTCAGGCGGAAGGCAGTGCCGCTTATGGCGCTCATGCGGCGGGCAGCAGCGCGATGGGTGCCCAGGCAGAGGGCAGTGCCGCTTACGGCGCGCAGGCAGAAGGCAGCAGCGCGATGGGCGCCCAGGCGGAAGGCAGCGCCGCTTATGGTGCTCAAGCGGAAGGCAGCAGCGCAATGGGCGCGCAGGCGGAAGGCGCTGCCGCTTATGGTGCTCAGGCGGAAGGCAGTGTCGCTTACGGCGCGCAGGCCGCAGACAGCGCCGTGATGAGCGCTCAGGCTTCCTGGCTACAGCGTCTCGCCGCGGCGCTCGGCATCGGCGGTGGCTCGGGCGGCGGCGGCAAGCACGACCTCTATTAGACGCGAAGATTCAGCATAACACCAATCGACCTGAACGAAATCCGAGCCGCCCCGATCGGGGCGGCTCGGTCGTTTTGTTCGCGGCACGCTAGTACTCCGCCACGGTGGTTTTGCTCGGCGTAGCGTAGGGCCTCGTGCCCGTCAGACGCCCACAAGGGGCTAAGCTACCCATCAATTTGCATGTGGCGGCGTACTAGGTTTGATCCTCGACCGCGGCGTCCGGAGCCTGCCGTTTGACGAGGTCGATGCCGTGCTCGCAGTCAGACTTGCGGCTGTATCCCTCGTTGGAGTCGGCGATGATCTCGCCGTTGATGGCACGCAGCCGCCAACGGTACTCGCCTCGGCGGTCCCGGTAGATCTGGAACCGGGCCGTTCGCTCTACGGCCTCAACCGCTCTGGCTTCTTCGAGTTCCATATACCGCTCGCCATGAGAGGCAAGGGCAGCCCACTTCCCCGGCCCAATCTCGGCCCAGACATCCTTGCCCTCCAGGTCCATGATGTTCACACTGTCGCCGAGATGCAAATCGCCGATGTCACTGCTGCCGGTGCTCGGGCCACTGCGTATGTTGAGTGTCGGGATCGACACGCGCGCCCGTACCCCTTCCAGTTCCATGTAGCGCTGATCGTGAACGGCGAAGGCGGCCCATTTCCCCGCTTCGATCTCCACCCAAACATCCTGTCCACTGAGCGCCAGGATGCTCACCACGTCGCCCTTCTGCAAATCGCCGATGTCGGTGTAATTCGCGCCGGGGCCGTTGCGAAGGTTGAGGGTCGGGACGGACACACGCGCCTGTAGTCCGACGCCGGGGCGCGGCTGCGGCTGTGGGACTGTGCCGGCGTACTTCAGCAAATCCTCGTAGGCGCCAGCATACCAGTTCAAGTCGGTCGAGCCTGCGCTGACACCCGGGACACTTCCTTTATTCGAATACTGCCAGAACTTCCACTCACTCCATCCCGCCGGTAGTATTGGCGTGGCCACGCCGTAGCTGGCGACCCACAAATCGTACGCCGACCACTCCGACGACGGTAAGACGTGACTGTTCCAAAACCACTTGGCGGTGTAGATAATCGGCTTTCGGCCACCGGTCTGCTCGACCTTGTGCAAGCAGCCCTGGATACAGGCCGTGATGTCGGCAGGGCTGAGATCGCCATGGAGTTCAATGTCCAGCACGAGTGGCAAGTCGGCTCTTCGGTCGCCCAGGGCCTCAAACAGGCGAGCCACTTGTGAATCGGCCGGATGCTCGGGTTTCACCACATGGTATGCGGAGACGAGGAGACCCGCGTTGCGCGCGCCAGCCCAGTTCGCGTGAAGTCGGGGATCGATATATGTCTCGCCGACTGTGGCTCGAATCACCGCAAAACGATAGCCAGCCGATGCAACTATCTCCCAGTTGATATCTCCCTGCCAGCGCGATACGTCGATTCCTGGTGTAGTGGTCATGGTTTAGCCTCCGAGTATGTCCCTGATGGGCCACTTCGAATTCGCTCCTTCGATTTCCTGATATCGGATCCCCATATGCCTTCAAGCCACCACGTCACCCCGGCTTCAGCATATGACTGAACGATCTTGGCTCCCTTCTTGAGATCGGACGACGTTTCATCCGCAAACGCTACGTCAAAAGGATCGGAGCCATCCCGAAAGCTTTTCACATAAGCCACGATCTCTCTGATCTCTTTCGGAGTGACTCGCTCCCCGTTCGCCTGCTGTGTCATGACGTATATGCCATCCCAGCGTGCCGCTCGGCGGAATGGTCTACGGTTAGGCCACCCGCCTGCGACCCAGACGGGAATTCTGGGTGACTGAATCGGTCGAGGAAGAAGCTGCACCTCCTTGATCTGATAATGCTTTCCCTGAAAGCTGAACGGTTCACCTGTCCACAGCCCACTCAGTATCGCCAGACCCTCGTCCAGTTTTTCGGCTCGAAGCTCGGGATCGGCCTCTTCCCCGAAAGCGGTGAAATCGAGTGCGTCGAACCCCAAGCCTGCTCCAAAGATCAGTCGCCCTTTCGACAAGTGGTCTAACGACACCGTCTCGCGGGCGACCTTCCAGGGACGTCGTCGGGGCAGGGCTGTCATGAAGGCCCCGATTCGGAGGCGTGCAGTCTGCATGGCGATGGCGGCTAATGCCACCCAGGGATCAACGACCGCTTGGTCCGATACCATATAGTCCTGCACAAAAAAGCCGTCCCAGCCGGCTTGCTCGGCTTCGGCTGCCAGATCAGCCAACAGGCGCGGGTTGGCGTACTCTCCGGCAATGGACACGTCAAGCCCATACTTCATGGCAATCAGAACTTGGGCTGCCCACTATGCAGAAATGCCGTTACCTTTGGCCCTCTTGCGACGCTGGGATACGGCCTTCCAGAAGTCTTTTTCTGAAAGCCCTTTACCCGCCTTGATACTCTGCCATGATCTATTCAGCATGTCTTGAAAACGCGGCGAGCGTGCGATGAGGATGTTTTCCAACTTCGGCCGGCGTGGCATCGACTACGATTGTAGTCTGCATTCTGGTGTTGTCAACCTGTGGCTGTTCTCCCCTTGTGGACGGAGAGGTGGGTCGGGTTAGAGAGGCGAGCAACAGAGACGTGTACAATCACCAGGGCCGCTTACCGCGCGTACAGCCACTCCGCCGTCCCGCGCAGAAGGTGACTGCCTCCCTGACCGTAGCTGGGCAGCGCCACGGGCCGAGGCTCAAACCGTCACAAAGAATATGCCGATCACAATCAGCCAGATTGACCACAAGATGTAGCTGATAGCGTTGAGTGATCCAGCCGCCTGGAAGCCGCTCTCTTCAAAAACGCCAACAAAGATACCAAGAGCCGGAATCAACCCCACCCACCCCAGCCATGTCGGATACTCGGACGGCTGCGTTAGGGCCGCCGTAATCAAGACAGTCCAGAGGCTGGTAAACAAAAAGCCTAGATGCTCACCGATAGCCACACCGGCGTAACGATGGACAGCTTGAAAGACGACGGTGATAGCGTCTCGTGTGGCCTGACTGATGCTGGGATCCGCATAGGTGTGGGCCAGATGCCGAACGACGAACGGCCAGCGAATCAGGCCGAGGACTTGCACCAGTCCGGCCAGCACGCCAGCCGTGACGGCGGCGGCGACAAAGACGGCGTCCCCGGGTGCCAGCACTTGAGGAGCGAGAAGGCCACCAAACGACTGCCGCCTGCGCGGAACCGCGTCAAGATGTAGTCCGTGGGCTTACGCAAGATGTCGGGGTACTCAAAGTGCCTTTGCAGCAGGAAGAACACCAGGTTGAAGGCGATGGGAATCACAATGAGAAGAATGCCCGTGACACGTGAGATGGTCATGCGTACACAATCCTCCACATGAAGTACCACCGGCTCACGATCTATCGAGTTTGTTATTGTCCCACAGCGATGACCACATGGCCCTTCTTATATCCCTTTTCGACATATCGGTGCGCCTCGGCAGCCTGTTCTAATGAAAAGCATTTGTCAATGATCGCTTTCACTGTTCCCGCCTCAATAAGGTCTTTGAGGAAGGTGAAGTCTTCAGTGTATCTGCCTACAGTCCTCGGCGTCCAGAAGATGACCTTCTTGCCGCTCCTCCACGCGATCCATTGCCATCGGAATATCTGCGACATCTGAGGAACGGCCGTCACGTAGCGTCCGTTGAGGTTCAGGCGATTCAGAATATCCGAAAATGAGCTTTTGCCGATCACGTCAAAGATCACATCATAGGTCTCGCCGCTTTGGATGAAATCCTCTTGTGTGTAGTCAATGATGTGATCGGCCCCGATCGAGCGCAGCATGTCCAGTTTCGCTGTGCTGTCCACGCCCGTCACCTCAGCCCCGAAGTGCTTGGCAATTTGGACCGCATAAGTGCCCATACTTCCACCTGCACCAATGATCAAGACATTTTCTCCGCGCTGGATATTGGCCTTTCTAAGAAGATACACTGCGTCAAGTCCACCAACAGGAAGGGTAGCGGCTTCCTCAAAGGTCATATTGGTTGGCTTAGTGAACAGCACCCCTCTTTCAGGCAGACAAGTGTACTCTGCATAGGTGCCCAAACGAAGGCCGGACCATGCGACAATCTGGTCGCCCTTTCTGAACCTTGCGACCTTGCGGCCGACGGCTTCAACTTCCCCGGCCAGCTCCTGTCCCAGGATGACGATGCCTGGGTGTCTGGGACGAAGAAACCGAAACGCGCCAGGTGCTTTCGAAGAGCGAGCCCCACAGTCTCCTGCCGTGGCGGTTGTCGCATGGATTCTGATCAGGACTTCGTGGTTTTTCGGAGCAGGTCTTGCCACCTCTTGGAGTTGAAGGACTTCTGGAGGTCCGGGATTCGAATACGCCATCGCCTTCATGAGTGCTCCCCAAGTTGACTGGGATCGGGCACTTGTTCCTGATCGACGGTGAAGACCACCTTCCCTGTGGCATGTTCCCCTGCGAGATACCTGATTGCTTCGGCAGCCTCGCACAAGGGGTAGATCCTGTCGATGACGGGCACAACTTTGCCGGCTTCAACAAGGTCTCTCACAAAGATCAAGTCCTTCTGGTTGGTTTTCGAGATCCCCATGAAGCCCATCTTCTTGCCTCCGACCAGCGACAGGACCGGTCCTATCAGCATCCCCTGAAGGATCTGGGGCATGGAGCCGCCGATGGCGACATACCTTCCGCCAGGGCGGAGGGCGCGTCGGTAATCCAGGATCGGGTGATATCCGTTCACGCCAAGGATCAAGTCATATCGCTGCCCATTCTGGGTGAAATCTTCTCGCCGGTAATCGATGACGTGGTCTGCCCCAATCGAACGCGCCATGTCCAGGTTTCGTGCGCTGCATACGGCTGTCACTTCAGCCCCGAAGGATTTGGCAATCTGCACCGCAAACGTACCCACGCCGCCAGACGCCCCGTTGATGAGAACCTTTTGGCCGGGCTGAATCTGCCCCTTGTTGCGAAGCCCCTGCAATGCGGTCAATGCCGCAACAGGGACGGCAGCGGCAGCCTCAAACGATAGATTGGCCGGTTTCAGCGCCAAGTTATCTTCGGCTGCACACGCATACTCGGCGAACCCACCCTCATATCCCGCAGATACCCCAAAGACCTCATCACCTGGCTGAAACTGCTTTACACTTGCGCCAACGGCCTCTACCCGCCCTGCGATGTCCACGCCGAGCACCTTGTAGCCGGACCGACGGGCCGTGCTCCCCGGATCCGTCTCAAGGGAGACCCCTTCGAAGTGGCGGTGGTCGAGTGCGTTCGCGGAGGCCGCATGAACCTTGACCAAGACATGATCTTCCCTGGGCTCGGGCTTTGTCACGTCTGTTAGCCGAAGAACCCCCCGAGGACCGTACCGTGTGTATGCCATCGCTTTCATTGGCCTTCTCCTATAGATCGGTGCATCCTTCAAGAGGCCGCGTCGTCGAATCGAAATCACCCCCGACCCAGCCTGTAGAGCCGGAAGCCTGCCAGCAGGTAGAAGGCCGTCGCGAGGAGGGCGTTGATGTACCGAAGTACAGCCAAAGGTTCCAGGAAGTACCTGCCCATGAAGAGGATCCCGGTTAGGCCTACTGCCAGGGCAACGTAGGCAGTGCCCTTGCTAAAGACGCCCTTGAACATGACCAGACCGGCGAAGAGAACCCCGAGAGAAGGGATCAGGATGGCGTAGGTACCAAACAGGGGGGAAACCAGCATCGCCGACGGGTAGGCCGCGGCCGCTACGTAGGCCGCCCTCTGGGCCTCCGTTGCTGCAGCACCGTAGGCGACACCGGACGTGATGAGTGCCGAGTAGGCTGTCCACGTGACCGCCAGGTCCAAGATGACAAAGAGGAAGGCCTTGAAGGTCAGCGCCACCAACATCAGCCCCTTGTTGATGTGCTTCAGGGCCATATAGAGCCCGAAGAAGATCGGCACCAGCAGGAGGTCTGTGGCCACCATGAGAAAGACAATGACCCACCATCCCGCAGCGTGTTCTGCGAAGTAGGCAACCTGCGCCGCGACGCCGCTCGTCGGCGGGTCCCCCACCCACCCGTAGACCGGGAAGGTGAGGAGGTACCCGATAACAAGGACGAATGCGGCAACTGCACCTACGCGATACAACCACTTCCCTTCTGGATCCACTGCACTGGTCATTCTATTCTGCGTGTTCATCGGTTCTTCTCCTCCTTGGATGAGTTTCCCGGCTCCCCGGGCGGAGCAGGGTTGATCGAAACCAGAGGCACTCCGAGGTCGCGCAATCTCCTCAGCAGCCCATACAGCGCGGCCTGATCCTCCACCGGTCCAGTCAGCAGCGTATCGCCGTTCTCTTCCAGTGTGATGGTCAGGCCCCCAAACCAGTCTGTCCATTGACAACCCAGATGGCCTTTGATCCTGATTTGATAGACGATGGGTTGACTTGGATCAGTTGCTGGTTCGAGGTGGTTCGACATTCCCTGTACCGGTTGTGGCCGAGCATGACAGCTTTTGCCACTTGCTCAATGTGCCGGCAATATACCAACAATACGGTATGAGCGTATAGATACTAAAGTATTGTTCGGGAGTATTGTTTTGGGGTTGCTGAGAGGGGAGTTCTAAAACTCTGGCTTTACGGACCGCTTGCGTACGGTTCTTGATTACAACTTGGCAGGGGAACTGACATATAGGCTACAATAGACCCAACTCGCGGGCACGGGCTACCGCTTCGGTGCGCCTTTGGACCTGTAGCTTGTCAAAGATGATCCGAGTGTGTCCCTTCACCGTGCTCAGGGCGAGGAAAAGACGCTCGCCGATCTCACGATTCGAGAGTCCTTGGGCAATGAGCCGCAGCACTTCCAACTCGCGTTCGGTGAGCGGTTCGATGAGTGTGTCGCCCGTTGGCTGGCTTGATTTGATCGGAAAATCTGCACCGAAATGGGACAGCAATTTGCTTACATACACGCGCAGATGCGGTTCGCTCAATGATTGGCTTTCCAGGCCCCACAAAAGGAATTCTTCCATCGGCTTGCCCATATCGAGAAAACTGCGCACATAATTTTCTGGTTCAGCAAGCGCCAACGCGCGTTTGAGCCCTGTGATCGCGGATACGGTTTCCCTCTGCGCGTATAACGCCAGCGCGTCAAGGATGAGGAGGCGCGCCACATTGAACATCAAGCCGCTGGCTTGCGCTTGTTCCAACGCCGGCTCGATCAGCGCACGCGCCTGACCCAGGGCAGAATCATCGCGCTGCCGAAAATAGCGCGCGATCCGCGCACGCGCGAGGACAATCGGTATGGTGTCGCGGGAGCGCCCGATTTGCGATCGCCACTCGGAATCGTGGCTTTGTTCCCATTGCGCGATGGCTTGAAAGTCTTTTTGCGCGATCCACAAAATGATTTGATAAAGCGCGAGCGAACCCAGGTCGGGAGGAGACGAATACGAATCGCGCGTGATTTGTTCCGCGCGCCCAATCATTGCGCGTGCGTCATCCGCTTGCCCGCGCGCCTGCATCACCAGCGCCGACAAACCATAGGCAGGCACGAGCAGGCGCGGGTTTCTCCACAATTCGCCGACGCGAATGCACTCCTGCAAGGCGCGCGCCGCGCCATCCAAATCGTTCCACTCGTAGAGCAGACCGGCCCTACCCTGTTGCACGAGACACAACGCAATGGAAGATTGCCCGCCCCATTTTTCCGCGAGTCCAATGGACTGTTCGTACATTCGAGATGCGTCGCGCAGGTTGCCCTGGAGCCATTCATAGTCGGCCAAATACGCCAAGGCCATTAACGGAAGCGGAGCGTTCCCCACCGAGCTGGCGGAAGGGAAGGCCTTGCCCAACTCATACGCTTCGCGGAAGGCGCTCTTGGCGGCAATAATATCACCGCTCATTTCTTCGTAGGCCACGCCCAAAGTAAGCAAAATCCGACTGCGGGGCGACGCCTCTTCCGGCGGCACGCGCGACAAGGCTTGCCGGGCTAATTCGATAAAGGCGGGCATATCGTAACGGCGCGTCGCGATCATCACGCGAATCACGTAAAGTTCGCCAAGCAGAGAGGGCGCGGTTTGAACGAGCGGCATCAGTTGATTCAACTGTTGCTCGGCGCGCTCCAATTGATTTGACATAAAGAGCGCCCACGCATAAACCATTCCCAGCCCGGGCCGGTCGAGTAGAACCTGGGCCGGGAACGCTTCGAACCAACCAAGCCGGGTTTTGCTTTCACTGCGCATCGGCCACTGATCAGAAAACCGTTCGATGATTTCAGCGGCGCGGTGCCAATCCTGAATTGCAAGCGCGTGCGTGACCGCTTCGTTTGGCAAATCGTTGCGCCCATACCAATCGCTGGCGCGGCGGTGGAGTTCGGCGATCTGATCTGAGTACGCGCGAGTGAGGCGGTTTCGCAGCAATTCCGCAAAGAGATCATGATAGCGATACCAGCGACGCTCATTGTCCAGGGGAATGATGAACAGGTTGGCGCGTTCGAGATATTCCAGGGTCTCTTGCCCGGAAGCAGACCCCGACGGGTCGAGCACTACGGCATCACAAAGGGGGCCGCACAAGCGGTCAAGGATTGACGTGCGCCGCAAGAAATTCTGAATGCTTTCGGGTTGCTTTTGTAGTACTTCTTCGAGCAGATAGTCCAGCACAAAATGATGACTGCCAGTGAAGGACTGGATGAAACCGGCTGTATCTTGAAGTCCTTGCATTGAGAGCGCGGCTAATTGCAGTCCAGCGATCCAACCTTCAGTGCGGGCTTCCAGTGCGGCGCTGTCTTCCACTGAGAGGTTGAGGCCCATCACCTGGTTGAGAAACTCGGCAGCTTCGGCGGGGGTGAAACGCAAGTCGGCGGCGCGCAGTTCGGTCAATTGACCCCGGGCGCGATACCGGGCCAGGGGTAGCTGTGGATCCTCACGGGTGGCGATGACCAGGTGCATCTGCGGCGGCAGGTGCTCGAGCAGAAAGGTGAGGGCATGGTCAACCGGTTGGGCATCAATCACGTGGTAGTCGTCGAGGACGAGAACGAAATTGTCCGAGACGGTGGTGATTTCATTGAGCAGGGCCGTCAGAATCGATTCGATTGGTGGCGGCTGAGGGGCTTGGAGCACCCCCAACACCCCTGCTCCAATATCCGCCGCAATCCCTTCGTCTCCGCTCACCTGTGCCCGCGGCCCAGGTGCAGGCAGGGCAAGCGTCTGCAAAGCAGCGACGAGGTAAGCCAGAAAGCGTGCGGGATCGTTATCCCCTTCGTCCAGCGAAACCCAGGCGGCCGGTCGCTCGCAACTGGTAATCCATTCACTGACCAGCGTGGTCTTCCCAAAACCAGCAGGCGCAGAGATGAGGGTAAGTTTGCGTCCAAAACCCTGGTTTTGGCGCAGACCCTCGTTCAGCCGCTCGATCAGGCGGGGGCGGAGGACAACTTGAGGCCGAGGTGGGGGGATATAAAGTTTAGTGGCCAAAATTGGCGCAGGCACACATCAATTGTAAAACACATCCCCCAAAATTCAAAGGCTGCGCAGCAGTTCGTTAATCGCATACAGGTATGGCACCAACGACAGGTTCCTACGCTCAGGTTGGCTACCGATGCTAACGCAGGCTAAATGGTGGATAGCGGTCGGTCACCAGCAGGAAGGCGTAGGCTCCCACCCGCAGTCCCCAGCGACCGACCCCGACCATGAAGTCAAAGAGAGCCTTCGGGTATTGACCGGTCACCAGAATGGCGAACCAGGCCACGATCACGGCGAAGAATGCGGCAATGCCGAGAAAAAACAGGACAATATAATGCGGGATCGCGAGCAGCCACTTGACCAGGGGTAACCACCGATTGAGGTCGGTTTCGACGTCGGGGTAGTCGATCTCCAGGTGGACAGACTGCTCTTCGACGGTGGACGGGTATCGGTCGCTGAGCAGGGCGGCGTAGGCGCCGACTCTGGCCCCGAAGCGGGTCAGCTCGCGAGCAAAGTCGAACCACCAGCGTGGATAACGCCGTCGAAAGAGGATCATCAGGGCCGTGGCTGTCGAGAGACCACTCGCCAGTCCAGCCGCCGTCTCCCGAGTTATTCTGATCACCTCACCGGCTTCATTGAGGATAACCGTGTTGGTGACCGTCTCGCCAGACCCCGAGACGAGGCCCAGGATGATGGCGATGGGAATGATCCAGATCAGACGGAAGAAGGTTGTCAGCCGGTCCAGTTTCTCCGGATAGTCGATCTCCAGACGAGCAGGATATGCGATAGGGTTATACACGACGCGCCTCCTTGTTATTCTGTTCCACAGTGATGACTACTTTGCCTCGGGCGTGTTCTTCTACAAGATACCTGATAGCTTCAGCCACCTCACTTAATGGGTAACATCTATCGATGACAGGTACGACTTTGCCGGCTTCGAGCAACTTTCCGATAAAGACCAAGTCCTCCTGATTTGAACGCGCCAGCATGACCCCCATTTTCTTGCATCCGAGCCTCGATACCAATGGCCCCAGAAGCATCGCCTGGAAAACTTGAGACAGGGAACCTCCAGCCACGACGCAAATTCCCTCAGGGTTTAATGCCCTCTTATAATCCAGAATTGGATGGTATCCGTTAACGGCCAGAATCAAGTCATAACGCTGCCCGTTTTTGGTGAAATCTTTCTGCGTGTAATCAATAACATGGTCTGCCCCTATTGAGCGCGCCATGTCCAAGTTCCGGGTGCTGCAAACGGCAGTCACTTCAGCCCCGTAGGATTTGGCAATCTGCACCGCAAATGTCCCTACACCGCCAGAAGCGCCCTGAATGAGCACTTTTTGCCCCGCTTGAACGCGCCCTTTATCTCGTAATCCCTGCAAGGCAGTGACTGCTGGCATTGGGACTGCCGCAGCCTGCTCAAACATCAGGTTGGCAGGCTTTCTTACCAATAACGTTTCAGGTGCGCAGACATATTCAGCGAACCCACCAAAGCCAATGCCAGAAAGATCACCGAATACGTCATCGCCCGGCTTGAACTGGGTGACCTTTTTACCGACTGCTTCGACCCGCCCGGCAATGTCTGCGCCGAGAATTTTGTTGTTCGGCTTGAACACGCCAAAGCCCATGATGCGGGGGACCAGTCCGCTTAGCAGATGATGGTCCGCGGCGTTGACCGCCACCGCGTGGACCTTGACCAGCACTTCATTGTCCCTGGGAGATGGCTGCGGGACGTCTGTCAGTGTCAGCGCATCGGGTGTGCCGTATTGGTTGTAGACAATCGCTTTCATGAAATATCCATTCCTGTTTCATCCCTGCTGCGGTTGAACAATAGCCGGAAGCAGGGCGAGAGTTCGCCAGCGATGCCGAGGAAGCGACAAGGATCAGGAAGAACGACCGTAGTTAGCATGATGGTTATTCTTCAGAACTGGACCATTTCCATGCGTTCCAGATGATTAGCAACAGACAGATCACTTCAACAGCCATTATGAATGTGTAATGGGGATAGGATGCTCTACCAACTACAACAAACGCAATCGTGATGATGCTCGTAATGATGTTGGCCCAACGATTCGGCCTGTACTTCAATACGCGGGAGAGGACGATCATGACAATTGCAATCTCCATCGTGATCGCGCCGCCCAACATTAGTAGAGGGATCGGGGTTTCGCCTGCAAACTTTACGAATTCCTCCAATGCCCCAGGGATGTATAGTGAAAGAATATCCGCCTTCAGCATATTGATCATTACAACTATCCATAGGGTGGAGAGCAGAACTTTGGTGTCCAGCTTTTTGGTGGTATTTGCGTTTGTATTCATTTTTGTATTGCTCCTTTCTTGTTTGAACTTTGTTGATTCAACGGGTCTGGCATCTGGTGTACCGAAACGAGCGGCAGTCCGAGGTCGCGCACCTTCCGCAGCAACCGGTACAGGGCGGGCTGATCAGGCACACGTCCAGAGAGAAGCGTGGTTCCATCCTCTTCCAGCGTAACGGACATGCCGTCGAACCAATCCTGCCATTGAGCATCCAAGCGCCCTTCGATTCGAATTTCGTAGAAGTGGGTCATCGCCTAGCGCATTTGAATCAACGTACGCGAGTATACCGGCAGGGAGGTACTGTCGTCTAGAACCAAAAGTATTGTCTTGAGTATTGTCTTGAGTATTGCCTGGGGGATTAGAGCAAGCCCAGCTCGCGGGCGCGCGCCACGGCTTCGGTGCGGCTTTTTGCTTGCAGTTTGGCAAAGATGCGCAGGTTATGTCCCTTGACCGTGCTCAACGCAACGGAAAGTTTCTGGGTGATCTCCTGGTTGGAAAGTCCCTGTGCAATGAGGCGCAGCACTTCGAGTTCGCGTTCGCTCAACGGCTCGATCAAAGGATGAGGAATGAGGGATGGAGGATGAATATGTTGAGGCTGTGTGAAGACCGTCAAAATCTTTTCGGCATATTTTTTAAGATACCCATTGTCGAGATTGGATAGCAATTCCGTCATTGGCTTGCCTTCTGCGGCAAAGATACGAAGGTATCCTTCAGGCTCGGCAATCGTCAGGGCTTGCTCCAGTGACTTGAGTGCTTTAGCAGCCTCTCCCTTTGCATGGAAGGCAAGCGCCTGCACAATGAGAATTTCAATTCGACTGCGGAGACGGTTTTGTTTCTCCGCCAACTTCAACTGACGTTCCAACAGTCCAAGCGTATCAAGCCAAAGCTGTTCATTGGGATCGTTTTGATATTCAGCAAGCGCAACCCTTGCCAACGTGAGGCGCTCAAATTCATGCAGATAATCGGGGGCATCATGCAGAGAAAGCCCGCTCTTGTGTGCCCATTCTTGCGCCTTCAACAGCTTCCCTTGCTTGAGATAAATGCGCGCCTTCATGGCATCCACAGGGCGCAGATCGGGAGTGGGGGTGCGGACGTACAAGCGTTGCGCTTCATCCAGCAGCTCGAGCGCGTTGTCCAAGTCGCCCTCGGATTCTTTCAAGTGCGCTTGAGCCAAACTCTTGCGGTATGCCCAGTCCACGATCGTGGCTTGTCTGCCGAGGGCAAAACCTTTTTGCAAATGCCGCGCAGCGCGTTCATCCTCCCCCATTTCGTGGTACAGCATCCCCAACCCCAGGTGATGATGCGCTGTGTGTTGTGCCGCATTGTGAGCGTCGGCAAGGTCAAGCGCCTGTTGATAGGCTTGCAGTACATCACGCAACCGTCCTTGTGCGCTCAGAATATCCGCTTTCCCAAAAGCGCCGGCAATGGCAAAGAAAAGTTTTCCCGCTTGTTCTGAGGCTTCAATGAAATCGCTAATCAACTTGCAGGCGTTATCCAGGTTGCCATTTGCCCAATGCGTGCCCATCAAGAGTGTAGAGACCTGCGCATACATAAAATCGTCTTCAATGGGCGTCAGGTCAAGCGCCATTTCGGCATACTTGACCGCATCGGAAAAACGATGCTGGCTTTGAGCGTTGTAGGCGCGCGCAAAGGCGAGCCGTGCGGGAAGGGTTTGAAACTGCCCTTTTTCCACCACGATCATTTCACTTGATGGGAGGCTGAGGCATTGCTCTGCATCCCGCAAACTGGACTCGCTGGCATTCACATTGCCGGTGTCCATGTATGCCAAGCCAATCTGAGTACACAGGACAGGGCGGACGCGGATCACGCTTGACGGCAGCTGGTTCACCCACCCAAGCCAGGTGCCCATCTGAAAACTCTCATTCATAGCCTGCCAGGCCGACTCTGCCAACCGCGCGGCGCGGTCAACATCGGCGGCAGCGAGGGCATGACGGAATGCTTCAGCAATATCTCCATTCGCTTCCAGCCACTCACTGGCATGGATGTGAACTCGCGCAATTTCCTCGGGTGATACCTTGTGCATTAACCGCTGGCGGAGCAGGTCACGGAAAAGATGATGGTAGCGATACCACCTGCGCTCATGATCGAGCGGAATGACGAACAGGTTGGCACGCTCCAGTTGTTCCAACGTTTCCTGCCCGGAAGCAGACGCATCGAGCAGAACAGCATCACAAAGGGGGCCGCACAAGCGGTCAAGGATTGACGTGCGCCGCAAGAAATTCTGAATGCTTTCGGGTTGCTTTTGTAGTACTTCTTCGAGCAGATAGTCCAGCACAAAATGATGACTGCCAGTGAAAGACTGGATGAAACCGGCTGTATCTTGAAGTCCTTGCATTGAGAGCGCGGCTAACTGCAGTCCAGCGATCCAACCTTCAGTGCGGGTCTCCAGTGCGGCGCTGTCTTCCGCTGAGAGGTTGAGGCCCATCACCTGGTTGAGAAACTCGGCAGCTTCGGCGGGGGTGAAACGCAAGTCGGCGGCGCGCAGCTCAATCAATTGACCCCGGGCGCGATACCGGGCCAGGGGTAGCTGTGGATCCTCACGGGTGGCGATGACCAGGTGCATCTGCGGCGGCAGATGCTCGAGTAGAAAGGTGAGAGCAGTGTCAACCGGTTTGGCATCAATCACGTGGTAGTCGTCGAGGACGAGGACGAAATTGTCCGGGACGGTGGTGATTTCATTGAGCAGGGCCGTCAGAATCGATTCGATTGGTGGCGGCTGAGGGGCTTGTAGCACACGCAGCACGCCTTCTCCAATATTCGCGGCAATGGTCTGTAAGGCAGCGACGAGGTAAGCCAGAAAGCGTGTAGGATCGTTATCCCCTTCGTCCAGCGAAACCCAGGCGGCCGGTCGCTCGCAACTGGTAATCCATTCACTGACCAGCGTGGTCTTCCCAAAACCAGCAGGCGCAGAGACGAGGGTAAGTTTGCGTCCAAAACCCTGGTTTTGGCGCAGACCCTCGTTCAGCCGCTCGATCAGGCGGGGGCGGAGGACAACTTTCGGCCGAGGTGGGGGGATGTATAGTTTAGTAGCTAAAACTGGCGTAGACACTGATCAATAATGAGCCACGCACCCAAAATTCAGAAAGCGGCAAAACCTAATGGCACGCGCACCAGCCGATCACTGACTATTCCGAATTTGAAGCGATCGGTGTCAGGCGACGGCTCACGCATCAGTGAGCACATAGGCAAAATTGTAGCCCCGCGCGGGCGTCAGGTCAAACCGTGAATGAACTTGACCGTTGCCCCCAAAGCAAGGTTCCAACCGGGATGATGCTACCGGGCGTACAGCCGCTCCGCCGTCCCGCGCAGAATCTGCAGCTTGGCCTCCTCCGAAATCGGCAGGGCGTAGAAATCCTCGATATTGCGAAGCGGGTCTTTGACGTCCGGGCCGGGCCAGTCGGAGCCGAACATCGCCTGGCTCGCCACACGCTCGATCCACGGGAAGTAGTGCAGGAGGTTCTTCGGGGGAATGCTCGAGATGTCGAGGTAGACCTTCCGCGATCGGCGCAGCAGGAACTGCGCCGTGTTCATCCACAGCGGCCTCCCACCGTGCGCGACGATCAATTTCAAATCGGGGAAATCGACGATCACGTCGTCGAGGTCCATCGGGTCGCCATACTTGTTTCGCGCGCGGGGAAAGACCGACGTGCCGGTGTGCACCATCATCGGCACGTCGTACTCGACGCACTTCTCGTACACCGTCGCCAGGCCGCGCAACTCAGGGTCATGCAGGTAGGCGTTCGCGTGGAAGAGTTGGTGCGGCGGATGAATCTTGATGCCGCGAATGCCCAGACTGCCCAGCAGCCGATCCATCTCGGCGGCGACGTCCTTCACGCGGCGCGGATCGATCCCGCCGAACGGGATGAGCCGTTCCGGATGGGCGCGGGCCATGCTGGCGGAGAAGGTGTTTGCTTCTTCGGTGAGTCCGATGACCTCGGGGCTGAGGTAGTTGATCATCGCCAGTTTCTCGATGCCCCGCTCGTCCATGAAGGCGGTCAGCCGGTGCGGATCGCGCGTGATAGCCTTGATGGTTTCAAAGTCCTGCCGGCCGGCGGCCATGCGCGCCGCGGCGTCCGGGCGCACCTGCTCCCAGGGGATGATGTGCACGTGAGCGTCGATGACGGGATAAGGAGGGCGCATCAGAGCCTTTCTTTGTAACTGCTCAGCCTACCCAGCTGTCCGGACTCGAGGCTTTAGCCGGAGATGTGGCGGATAATCGAACCGGCTTGTATATTGAGACTGCACCTTAACATCTCGAATAGCGTTCCCCAAGACCGACAGGTAGGGTACACTCAGCCCTGGAAGGGATGGAGACGGCTAGC
>DATEUJ010000023.1:0-29462 GCA_035283185.1 Anaerolineae bacterium
GAGCCGGCCGCGCACACCGCGCGCAATCGCGCGGGTGCTGTTCAGCACCAGTCCCGAGCCGAGCACGGTGAGACACAACAAATAGGGAATACGCCGCCACCATTCGCAGCGATCGATCGCAAACTGGGCATACGCGAAGAACAGCGTCGGCGCGAGCGCGATCGGCGCAAGCAGCCAACCGGCCGAGTACACAACCTTGAGAAGCGGCGCCCGGTCGACGTAGGCCATGACCAGTGGATAGATGAGCGACATGGTCAGCATCAACGTCTGGATGAAATACCCGGACAGGTGGAAGAAGGACTCGATTTTGACGAGACTGCGTAGGGGGCTGCGCCACACGCGAGGCAGGAGCCGCACGGCGCATTCGATGCTGCCCTGCGCCCAGCGTGTCTGCTGTCGGCGATAGGCGCTGATCTCGCCCACCAGCTCGGCTGGCGCCACCGCATCCCAGAGCAGGCGCGATTGCCAGCCGCGCAGCGCAGCGCGATAGCTGAGATCGAGATCTTCCGTGAGCGTGCTGAAGCTCCAGCCCCCGGCGTCTTCGACCGCCCGCCGCCGCCAGACGCCGGCCGTGCCATTGAAGTTCATGATGTAGCCTCCCTGGCTGCGCGCGAGTTGCTCCACCATGAAATGGCCGTCGATGCTGAGCGATTGCAGCATCGTCAGTAGAGATGCATCGCGGTTGAGGTGTCCCCAACGCGCCTGCACGAAGGCGAGTCGCTCGTCGGAAACCAGGTGAGGAACCGTCCGGCGCAGGAAATCGGGGGGCGGCACGAAATCGGCGTCGAATATAGCGATGAATTCTCCCTGCGCGATCTTCATGCCTTCGCCAAGCGCGCCCGCCTTGAATCCACGCCGGAGAGCGCGATGGACATGCACGACGTTGACGCCGGATGCCTGCCAGCGCGCAGCGGCTTGCGACACGATGTCACGCGTGCCGTCTGTCGAGTCGTCCAGGACCTGGACTTCCAGGCGATCGCGCGGCCAATCCAACTGGCACGCCGCAGCGATCACACGCTCGGCCACATAGCGCTCGTTGTAGATCGGTATCTGCACGGTCACGACAGGATATGACGTAAGCGGCGGCGTATCTGCGCCGTCGCGCCGATGTCGCCAGGCAACGGCCACAAGGTATAGGAAGTTGACGCCGTACAGCGACAGCGCCAGCAGGGTGAACGCATACATGCCCACCGTCGTGTAGATGACAATCGCTTCGGCCACGGAGAAGTCCACGGGTACCGCCTATCTTCCTGACATTGGATGATTTCTGACATCCCTCATCCAGCAGCCGGCGAGCAGCGCCCATAACAGAGCTGCTTGCGGCGCCGTCCACGGGTAATGATCGAACAACATGATGGCGAGCAGCGCGACCGGGCTGCCGCGCAGCAGCGCCTGCCACAGCATGATCGATCGTGCGCGCCAGCGCCTCGTCCATGCGACACGATTCTGCAACCTCCCCGTCTCAGCAGATCCAGACTTGAGGGGTTAGCACCCCCAGGTGCGGCCCGATGCGGCACGTAGGCGTGCCTCACTCCCCAGAATTTGGATCTGCTGAGTCTCATTCTTGGCCTGACACTGGCTGTTGACCCACAGTCCTAGCAGCAGCCCAAGCAGTAGTCGGCCAGAAGCGAGGCCCCAAATATACAGGTCGAATGCATTGGCGACGATAACAGCCAACATCACTCCATGCGCCGTCGCAGCCACGGCGCTATGCCGGCGAAACCATGCAGCGTGAACGATTACCGCCCAGACAGCCAGCACGAGCACGCCGCCGCCGATCCCGAGCTCGCCCGCCGCCATCAGTACTGGATTGTGAACCGGAATCGGCGTCCCTGGCGCATCTGGCAATTGAAGGACGCCGCGCATATAGTTCCCGCCGCCGGTTCCGGTGAGTGGATGCGACTCAATGAGCTTCCACGCTGTCGACAGCAAGTCGGTGCGATCTTGAATGGAGACTCGCTCCACGCGCACCGACGACGTCTGAATGCGCTGGATCACCCACGGCCAGAAAATGCTCAAGAACAGCAGGGTGATGCCTACAAGTTCACCAATTAAGGGTAGGTAACGATAAGCTCGTCTCCGTGTCGCCAGCAGGAGGTAGACAAACGCCAGTCCGAACGCGAGCCACGCCCCACGCGAAAACGTCAGCAATAGCAGCCATACACCCAGGCCAAGAGAGAGCCGCCAATGCATGCGCGATAACCCCGTCTGGCCGGAGAGTGACGCTCCGATCAGGATGAGGATAGCAATCGCCGCGTAGCCGCCCAGATGATTGGGATGGGCAACCGTTCCATACGCGCGCAGCAATCGCATGCCGTCGGCGTTTTCAACACTCGAGCCCCACTTCAGGCCATACAGCTCGTCGGGCCATCCCAGCAGCCAGCGGTTGACGAGCGTCGAGTCCGAGAGCAACTGAAGCATGCCCACGACGCTTTCGGCAGCCACCAGCCAGCATATTGCAGGCGCCAAGTCGATGAAGTCTTCCGTCGAATTCACGACGCACAAATACACGGCGGCGACGAGCCCCCAATGCATCGCAGTCGTCAGCGCCAAAGCCGGCACAGAAGCCCACGCCAGGCTCAATGTGTTCAGCGCCACGAGGGCAAAGATGATCCCAGTTATCCGCCGATCGCCCCAGCGAAAAGAGCGCCCTTCTACGACCAGCCACGCGGCTGTGGCGCCGACGAACGCCAACCCAGCAACATCGGTAAGATAGATCACGACGCTGTTGAATGGTTCGATGATCCGCGTCTCATCGACCGTCCATTGCCAAAGTGGTGCCGGCAGAAAGATGGTGACCAACAGGGCACGCAGCAGAATGCGCCGCGTCGACCCAATGATGGCGCTCAATGAAGCCTCCACGTCTCCGAGATGCCCGACGCGCCAAAGTGTGCGCCACCAGGACTCGAGTTCTGGCGCAACCAACAGCCCATCACGAGCGCCCACAATAACGCGCCCTGTGGTGCTGTCCACAGGTAACTATCGACCACCATGATCACGAACAACGCCGCCAGGGCACCGGCCAGCAATGCCGACCAGACCGTCAATGCGCGTGACCGCCACCGCGTCCATCCTCGCCATATGAGGCAGCCGCACACGATGAGGAACAGGACTGCGCCCGGTACCCCTTGCTCACTAGCAATCAGTAGGGGGACGTTGTGAATCGAGTTCAGCGGATAATGACCAGGCGTGACCTGTTCGCTCGCAACAGAGTAATTGGCCGCACCCACGCCAGAGAATGGGTAGGTGGCGATCAGCTGTATCGCAACGCCGATCATCTCCGCGCGCTGATTAAGCGAGTATGTCTCGAGCGGCTGGGCCGCCGCGCCAAATCGGCCTGAGAGAAACGGGCTGAACGTTGCTGCAAACCATACTGTCAATGCCAACGCAATCACAGCCAACGTGCCCGAGGACGCGATAATCCGCCGTTCCAGAAGACGACCACGTACGAGCAGCAGAAGGGCGATCAGCAGTCCGGCGACGGTCGCCAGCCACGCAGAACGCGAGAACGTTAGTAATAACAACGCCCAGATTGCCGCCCATGCGGGCACAATCAGCGCGCGCCAGACGCGTGGCCATGTGACCAGGATCCCCCAAGCGAGAACCACTCCAACGGCCAAATGGCCGCCCAGGACGTTTGGATGGCCGCTCAACCCATAGGCGCGGAGTAGTCGCACCGGACCTGCGGTCACAACACTAGCCCAGGTGTCCTGTGGCGTGACCGGGAGCTCGCCGAATTTCGGCCCAAGCCCGACGAAGTGTTGCAGCGACACCTGCAAGAAGCCGACCGCGCTGTGGGCCAACAAACCCGCGAGAAACATTGCCACAATGCTCCCCACCGACACGTCCGTACATACGATCATGAGAGTAAAACCCGCCCACAGCATCATGTGCACAGACTGGACAACGGCCAGACCCGGATGTAGTGACCATGTCGTTGACAGCGCGGCCGCTAGAGGCAGTAGCACCAATGCCCAAGTAAAGAGTCGTCCCGCCCCATTTGTGAGCCGCTCACGATGCGGCCAACCCGCCGACAGATAAGCGATCACTGCCACGCCGGCAAACACCTCGACAAGGCGAACGGTGGGAAGGGTGTGTGTTAACCTCACCGACGCATAGTCGAATCCGGGCAGATCGATCGGCCAGTTGCGCTGCCAGGCCAGCACGAACACAGTCGCCAGCAGTGCTGCCTCGCTCGCCGCCAACATCAGCCACCGAAAGTAAAGCCGGCTCTTCCGCAAGTCCAGCGCAATCGGCGCGTTCATGCGACGAAAAACCGAGGGACTACGTCCAGCAGCCCCTCGCCTCCTAGGCAGATAACGTTATTGTGTATCGCGTCTCCTATTAACAGGAAACGTTACGCACAGGTTGTCGTCTGGGATTGGCAGTAGACCTGGCAGGTCTTCGCGGACAAGACCTGCCAGGTCTATAGCTCCAGGTCGTACAGCGACTCGAAGCGGGCGACCGACGCTTCCAGGCTATAAATCTTCTGGGCGCGATCCTGCGCCGCGTGGCCTAGGGCCTGCTGGCGCGCCGGATCGCCCAGCGCCGTCAAGATATTCTGGCCCAATCGAATCGGATCGCCGGGCGGCGTCGCCACGGCGGCATCGGGCGCCAGATCGGCCAGCGCGCCGACCCGTGTTCCGACGATCGGCAGGCCGCAGGCGGCCGCCTCCAGCACGGCCATGCCCTGCGCTTCGTGATACGATGCCTGAACGAACATCGTCGCCCTGCGATACACGTCCGGCAACTGATCGTGCCGCACCTCGCCGACGAACTGCACCCGATCGTACAGATTCAGTTCTGCGCTCAAGGCTTCCAGTTCCGCGCGCAACTCCCCTGCCCCGGCGATTCTCAACGTCACGTTCGGTTCGCGGTCGACGACGAAGCGAAAAGCCCGGATCAGGTCGGCGTGTCCCTTGATGGCCTGCAGCGCACCCACGTTGACGAGGACGGCAGGCGTCTCCAGGCGGCGGCCGGCAGAGTGAAACATGGCGGTGTCGACTCCCAGCGGCGCAAAGGCGATACGACTGGCGTCACGGCCGGTGACGCTTCGCACAACGTCCAGCGGTCCGCTCGATCCGGCGGTGACGACATCTGCCTGTCGCATGGCCCAGCGCATAAGGCGCAGCAGCCAGCGTCGTCCGGCCAGGCCGTATGCGATGGCGGGTAAACTCACCAGTTCGCCGCCGGCGGCGGTCACGATCACACGCACGCCGAGCCGCTGCTTGAGCCAGGCGGCAATTATGCCCGGCTCGTACACCCAGAACGCATGCAGCGCATCGAATCGACTCTGTCGATGCTCGCGCGCCACCTCGCTTGCCGCCGCGTTCAGGATTGCGGGCAATCGCCAGCCCCTACGATTCTCCCCGCCGATCGCGTGCACGTGCGCTCCGAAAACGGAATAGTGATCGCGCCGGTAAGGGTAATGCAGGGCGAACACGTGCACTTCGTGCCGCGACGCAAGGGCACGCGCGAGATGGAGCAGCGCCGGGATGCACCAGTCGTTCTCGTCGCTGCTGAAGCCGGGCACGATCAGTCCGATCCTCATGGCGAACTCCGCGACGACACGTCTGGCCGAGCCAGAATCTCCATCACGCCGTACGTGCCATCGTCGACGACACCGATTCGCACGTGACGTTGGCGCTCCATCCAGTCACGGATACGGCTCGCCATTCCTCGTCACACTGTACAATGTGTAACCTTGAAAGCGGTCCACCTCCTCAAGCCCGGCCTCCTCGCGCAGCCACCGAAAGTTCACTTCAGGCGACAGCCCACGCCACTGCCGTTCGAGGTTCTCCACATCGACATAAACAAACGCTGAGACACAGTCGCTCAGGCGATCGCTTAGCGATTCCGGCGATTCGGAATATAGATCGATGACCTCCAAATCCGTATAGTGATCGAGCGACAGGCTGACGCCGAAAGTGATCACACGTGATCCGCCCGGCAGCCGAGACGACACACGCTCGACGCGGGCCAGGTCGGCATCCTTGGCGTGGACGAAATTGCCGACGACGCGCCCCGACCAGGCGAGCGTCCCGACCAGCGCGATGGCCGCCAGGCCGACCAATCCCTTCCGCCATGCCGGGCGGCTCTCCCAGACCCGATCGAACCCGACGCCGACCCAGACCGCTAGCGGCGGAAAGAGCGCGAGCGCAAAACGAGGATTCTGCCAGGCAATCCCGGCCAGAAAGACATACACGACCAGCGGCCAACCGATTAACAGAGCACGGGGGGGAGCGTCTGATCGGCCGAGCGCGGCCAGACCGACCAACCACAGCGGGACCAACAACGGAAACACATAACTCGGAACGACCAGCGGCTGAAGGTAGAACAGGCCGATCGGCAGCGCATAGCGCCATGTGCCATCGGTGTTGACCACTTCGCGGCGAAAAGCGTTGGCCGGATTCCAGCCCACCACTTGCAGATCGCCAGTGTGTGAATCGCCGCCGAGTAATTGTGTACCGACGATCAATCCGCCTATCGTGCAGACCATCAGTCCAAGCGCAATCCCGCGCCGCCAGCCGATCGAGCGCCAGTTCTGCCGCCAGGATAGCAGCACACTGGCCACCCACGGCAGCGCCAGCAGACCGAAGAGCCAGCGCGTGATGACGGCAAGCGACAGCGTCAACGACGCAAGGGCCAACGTTGGCGGTCGAAGCGTGCGCGCGTATCGCACGACCAGCCATGCCGACAAGGTCGCCCAGGCCAATCCTGCAGCGTCGGACATGATCGAGATGCTTGAGATGAGCATCTGTCCGGCCACGGCGACGACGAGACCAGCGACCAGCCCGGCGCGCCGTGCACGGCGCGGATCGGTCGACCTCAGGGCTTCGTGCGCCAGCGCGTGCGTCAACGGCGCGACGAGCGCGCCGGCCACGACGCTCACCGCCTGCCCCGCGGAAGGCTGCATACCGACGACCAACTGGCCGGCGACGATGTGCAATGGATAACCGATCGGCCAAAAGAAGGGCGGCACACCGCCGCCCTGTGCGAGGCTTTCGCGCAGACTCACGGCGTAGTGATAGTAATCGTATGCATCCTGACCGTAGAGTCCGTCGAACGGCCAGACGACAAGCGCGGCGAGCCGCACGCCCAGCGCCACGCAGAACAACAGTATCGGGAGCTTCATGCGCTCGGCTCCGCGAAGGCAAGACCGTACATATGCCAGGGCAAAGCACGCCTGGCCAGGGCCCTGAGATTCGCCAGCCAGAGTTGAGGATACGACTTCAGCACGACGCCGGCTGCACCCAACCGCCGTCTGTCCTCCCAATCGAGATAGCCCTTCGTAGGCTTCAGGAACAGCTCGAAATCATAACGCGCACGATACGCCTCTCGCTGTGACGCGATGGAGCGCGCTCTGGGCGCGGCACTGCGAAAGAACTGCAATCCCGTAATGACGAGCGTGCCGTCCTCCGCCAGCAACCTCCGCGCCGAGATCACACCCGCAATCGGATCCGGGAAGAACGCCAGGCAGCGATTGAGCACGATCAGGTCGAAGCGCTCGTCCAAGACCGCCAAGTCTTCGAGATCCATCTGGATAGCCCGCCAGTGCGCGCGATAGTGTTTTCGTGCCGCGAGACCGTCGCAGGCGTCGTCGAAGTAGTCGACCGCCGTCACCTCGTGCCCTTGCGCCGCCAAACGGTGGCTCAGCCAGCCGTTCCACGCTCCGATGTCGAGCACGCGAAAACGAGAGCGACCGGCGATCAGACGGAACAGAATGTCGAGATCGTGACAACGCAGTCGCCATTCGGCGCGCCAAGCCGGGTCGCCGCTCTCAAGCTGAGAGTATGGCAGTCCCTCATACGCAGAGAGGTCCGTCAACCGCTTGCCCTCCGCCTCTCGGATCGCGCTCAGTCTGGCCGTGAACGGCTCCAGCCGATCGGCAAACGCGGCGTCGAGCAGGCGCAGAACGCCGTCACGATACTCGAATGAATGCCCGTTCGGGCACACCGGCCCGCGCGAGTCGATCGACTCACGACACGTCGGGCACCGCAATCCCATAGCCAGCTCGCAATGAACGACTTCGCAACGAATACGCGGCGGCCATACCGCACTGCGCCGCCGCAGCAGCGCCCACAGCGCCTGTCAGGCCAACCCGTGGAAGCAGGGCTGCGCTCAGCGCGAAATTGACGCCGATGCCGATCAGGTTAATCTTCACCACCTCTGATTGCGCGCCGACCTTGTACAGCGCGTAAATCATCGGCAGATAGAAGAAAATCGGCAACGCCGCAATCCCGCCCAGGACGAACGTGCCGGACGGCAGGTCGAATCCATAATGCACCTTCAAGATCGCCCACACGACGAGCAGGCCCGGCAGCACGACGAGGACGCCGAGCGCGAGCAGCCGGGGCGACAGGCCCAGAATCGAGCGCACCTGGGCGCGATAGATATTCTTCACGAATGGCGCCAGCACGAAGTTGGATACCGACTGCAGCAAGAGCATAAATGTCATGAACACCTGATATTGAGCCAGTTCACTGCGCGGAAGGAAGTAGCTGGCCGCGTACAAATCGATGCGCGATTGCAGCAGGCCGGTCAGGCCGAGCGCAAAAAAGGGAAACGCTTGCGCGAAGTAGCGCCGATCGAAGCGCCCGCTCAACAACGGCCGTCGAAACGCGCCGGCGAGGAAGGGCCGCCGGAACCGGATCGCCATCGCCATCGCCTTGAGCCACGTCACGACGCCAAACAGAGCGATGAGGCTGTCCAGGTCGATGTGTGCCTCCCACTGAAGAATCGCAGCCAGCATGAGGCCCAGGCTCGCAAGCTCGACCGCCGCCGAAAACACGAAGCTTCTCTTGTACAGCACGATGACGTCGAAAGATTGATACACTACCAGGCCGAGCGTCCACACGATAGCCGGCGCGAGCCGATTCGAAGCGAATCCGCTCAACGCAAGCACGACGGCCACGCCGAACGGCGCGACACATAGCAGTAATCGCGTCGCCAGACTCGACTGCCAGGCATGCGCGGCATGGGCCGGGCTGAAGCTGAACTGGCGCAGCAGGTACTCCTTGTTACCCCAGGCGACGACATGAGCGACCAATTGGACGACGATCAAGACGCCGACGAGGTCGCCCCATAGGCCCGCACCGGCAAGTCGAACCACGGCGAGCGACACGATCGGGCTGAGCAGTGGGATCAACAGGCTGTTGGCCGCATTCAAGATGACAGGCGATGCCCGCCGCCGGAGCCTGGAGCGGGAGACCTGATCAATCCTGTTTAGCATCCTCATCCTCAAGATCAGCGCGCCTTCATACGGACATACAGCCACGCCCACAGCAGCCATCCACCATAAAGGCGCGGATAGGCCAGCAGCGCCGCCCAACCCGTGCTGAGACCTGGTGATTCGTAAGGCCACGCCACAGCCAGGAGCAGGATGACCGCCGAGAGCCAGAGCACGTCACGTCTAAGAAGCGGCGTATGGGAGATGCGTGCTGCGACCACGACGATGGGAATCAAGAGCAGCGTGTAGTGATGCTCCTCGGCCAGAGGCAGCAAAACGACGCTCAATGTCAGGCCGGATGCCAATACGAGATCGATATCAGCACGGCGCGCGCGCCACAGCGTAGCACCGATAGCCGTGACAGAGGCGAAAAGGGTCAGCGGATGCGCCAGCCACGGTTGATGCCACACCGGCGTCGGGTTCCACGTGGCCTCACGCGCGAATAGGTGCTGAAAGAATCCTGGGGTGGACTGAAAGGCCGTGGCCGCTTGGGCAGGATAATGTGCAACACGCTCAATCGCCGCCTCGATGAAGCGCTGCCAGCTCCCCCAGCCTGTCAAGGCGATGCCGAGCGCACACCCGCCGAGCATTGTCAGCGCGCCTATGACGAGCGTTCGGCGATCCTCTCGGCCGGCCAGAATCAGCCACAGCGGCACGACGCTCAGTTTTGTCACCGTTGCGATGCCCAGGGGCAGGCCAGCGATCGCCGTCGAGCTGCGCTGCAGACACCAGAACGCAAGCGACAGCAGGAACAAGAGCAGCACATACATCTGCCCCAGGCGAAAATCCTCTCGGGCAGGCGCGTAGAGCAGCGCCAAGGCTACAAAACCGGCGCGCCAGGTCAGGCTCGCAGGCGCTGGCAGCGCGCTCCCGATCAGCCACAGGCTGCCGGCAAACAGTAACAGGTTGAGCCACGTCCATATCTCACGCGCGGCGGACATGTCGAGCCGCGCCAGGGGAACGAGCACGAGCGCGACAAGCGGCGTGTTGGGGGTGATGATCTCACGCACGCGATTGCCGGTGAGGTCGGCTACCCGGTCGCCGAACCAGTTGTCGTCGTATGCGGCTGGACCCCAGCGGCCCTCGATGAGTAGCCGCGAGGCTGTGTAGTAGCCGGGAAAGCCGTGCGTCACAGCGCGCCGGGCCGGCAGCAGCGTGTCGACGAAGAAGAAAAGCCCGGCAAGCAGTGCAATGATGATCAGCGCCGGCCTGAGGAGCTCATTCGCACGGGCATGGGCATGTCCGACGCGTTCGCTCATTCAGAACCCGCTCGTCTCCGGCCGCTGGTAGGCCAGAAGCTTATGGGCGGCACGCAGTTCGAGCGGGTAGCCGTACAGTCGCAGGTGGTAGCGCCACGCGCTCAGCGCACGCAGCGTCCCCCGCCGGAGTCGCGAGAGATGGACGTCGGTGATCGTCGGATAGTAGGCGTTGATCACCCATTGGAAGTCTCTGATCTTGCGGCGCACGGGATCATCGAGCCACGGGACCTTCGTGCTGCGTCGCTGCGAGAATTCTTGCCACTCCAGGCTGATCCACTGCTCCAGCGTCTCAGGGAACAGGAATCCTTCCGCCTTCGCTGCTTCGTACAACTCGCCCGCCAGAGGAACGGGCGTGTACATGTACAGAATGATCTCCACATCCGGATTCACGCGCTTCACCTTGCGGATGAACTCGATCGTCTGCCGAACGTCCTCGTCCGGATCGGGCGGGTTGCCGAGCACGAAAGACATCTCAGGCACGATGCCATATTGCTTCATTCGCGCGGCCAGTTCCAGTGTCTTCTCGGTCGACGCTTTGCCGCCCTTGTTCATACGCTTGAGCGTGTCGTCCGATCCCGATTCTGCGCCGAGGAAAACCATACGCAGCCCGGCGTCGCGCATCAGATCCCAGGTGCGATGGGAATAGTGCATCAGCGTGTCGATGCGCGCCTCGCCCCACCAGCCAATGCCGAGACGCCGCACGCGCTCGGCGAACTCCGCAGTGCGGGCCTCGGCCGTGAAGAAGTTGTTGTCGTAGAACTCCACCGCGTCGACGCCGAACTCGTGGACCAGGCGCTGCACGGTCGCCGCGGTGCGCTCTGCCGATTGAGCCAGCCAGCGACCATTCACCATGTTGACGACGGCGCAGAAGTTGCAGAAGAATGGGCAGCCGTAACTGGAGTGATGCGGCAGTGTGCGTTCTCCCATGAACGTGCGTCGCACGTAGCGCGCCGCATCGACCCGGTGGTAGGGCCAGTCGGGCAACCGGTTAGGATGCGGAATCGGCGGCATTGGGTTGGAGATGACCTGGCCGCTTCCCGGGCGGCGAAAAGCCAGACCCGGCAGACCGGTCGGATCGTCGCCTCGCCGCAATACGTCGACGAGCGACTTGAAGATCGCCTCGCCATGCCCGCACACGACGTAGTCCACGTACCCCGAGCGCAGGCATACATCGAAGTGCTGTGTCGGAAAGTAACCACCCCAGACAATGGTGAGATGAGGATGCCGCGCCTTGACAACATAACACAGCGGTACCGCGTCACCCAACTGCGGACCGGGCATCACCGTGACAGCCAGGATGTCCGCACCTGTTTCGCGAACGACCCGATCGACCTCGGCGACGGTATCGCCCACCAGGTTGCCGTCGACGATGCGGTAGGCCTGTTCGCCTTCGAGCAACGCGCCCAGCGCCAGAAGAGACATGGGCAGCACCGGCTTGCGCTGCGCGTTGCTCGGTGGATTATACAGGATGATCACATGCAAGGTCCTTGCCCGATTCGATAGATCGTCATCACTTCGCTGAGCAGGTCGCGTCTAAGCATCACGTCGGCCTGAAAGCCGTTGGCTCGAAAAGCCCGCAGGAACGCCTCGTCATCGCCGAGCGAAGACAGGATGACCCAAGCGCAGCCATCCGGCGCCAGGCGCCCGCGCAGGCCCGCCGCGAATCGTTCAGCCACGTCCTCAGAGCGCCAGGCGAAGTCAGGCACGTCCCGTGGCCTCCCTCGAAAGAAAGGTGGGTTGAACAAGATAGCGTCGAAACGCATATCGCATACGGGGTCGAACAAGTCACCCTCTCGAACTTCTACGCGATCGTCAACATGGTTGAGCAGCACATTGATCCGCGCACAGCACACCGCCTCCGGATTGACGTCGACAGCCACGACGTGAGCGGCCCATTGCGCGGCGTACACGGCCCCAATGCCCGATCCGGTTCCCATATCGAGCACCGTCGAGCCGGAACGAATCCATTCGGAGCTGAGCGACTTCGCAAACAACTCGCTGGAGCGGAACAGCGTCGGGTTGAACACGCCTGGCAGCACGAGAAACGGCCTGCCATTCACATGCTCTAAAACTAGGCGGTTGTGGCGGAGCCGTTGAAACAGCCAGAAGCGCAGCCAGAGCAGGAATCGCACGAAGAAGCGCAGCATCACGCGCGAGCCTCGGCATACCTGCCCACGATGAGCGGGAAGCGCGCCGGTTCGCGCCGGACGCGCAACCGCGCCCAGCCGCGCCGCACCGCCCAGCGCCAGCCGAAAGACGGATGCGCGACCTGCCAGCACAGCCCTAGCCGCGCAGCTAGGTCGTCCAACCTCGCGTGGGTCAGGTAGTTCTCGTGCGGCAGCGCATGCGACCTGAAGCCGTGGAGGCGCATCCAGCGCGCCTCGCGTTCTTGCACCATCCGCTCGCCGCTCGCCGCTTCGCGATAAACTGGCGAATCTACGATGGCCAGGCGACCGTCGCAGCGCAAGACACGCATCGCCTCGCAGAGGGTAGTCTCATAATCGAGCGAATAGTGCAGCGAGCCGTTGAACACGACTAGGTCTGCCTGATCGTCGTCGAAGGGCAGGCGATCGAACTCGGCCTGCACCGGGACAAAGGCTGCATCGTAATGGACGTGTGCGCCCAACCCGTCGGTCGGGTTGATCAGAAGATCGATCGCGGCGACGCCATGGCCGCGCCGCGCCAACCGGTACGACAGCCAGCCATTGCCTGCACCCAAATCGAGGGCCGTCAGCGGACGTCGCCACGTCCATTCCAGCGGCTTCACCACCCGCTCGACGAGCGCCTGAAAACTCTTGGCGCGGATACGCCACAAGTCCGCGAACCGGCCACTCACATCGTTAAAAGGCAACGCCCGATAGTAACCGGCATCGGGGGAACCCCAGCCTTCGTCGCATCGCACTGTCTCGTACTCGCGCGCAAACTGTGCGAGAGCAGACGCCCGCTGCGGCGGCAGGAGGCGCCAGATGCCATCGACCCGGAAGTAAGCGTCGGCATCGTTCGGGCAGCGCAGGGCGTCGGGCGACTCGCGGGCCAAGCGCGCCCGGCAGACGGGGCACGCAAAGGTCAGTCGATCGCGATCGATTTGCCCCATGTGGGCGTCACGCATCAGTGCGTTGGAACTCGAGAATGACATGATCGGCGAGGCGATTGAATGGAAAGACGGTCGCAGTCGCCCATTCCAACCGAGCCAATAGGTCGAGCAACCGAGGCCGGCGCGCCACGACCGGCTCAAGATACGACGGCGGCAGAAAGGCGCCCAGGCCCGTCAGCTGCCGGAGCATGAAACGCGGCGCGAGCACTCGTCGAATCGACGCAACCGATGGATACCAGACGGGGACCGTCGCTTCCCCCACCCTGGCCTCGACGCTACGCCGCAAGCGTCGAAACGCGGCTCGCGGCTGACCGTGGGTCACATGCCACGCGATCTCCCAACCACACCACCGATTGATGAACACCACGACGAGCCATCCACCCGGCCGCAGCCACGCCGCCAAGGCGTTTGCCACCGGATGCAAATCGGGAACGCAGTTGAGCACGCCAAAGTTAGACACCGCCATTCCGAACTCCCCGTCCGAGAATACGGCGACAGGCGATGCGGCGTCCAGTATTCGGGTGTCTATTCTATCAGACACGCCGGCGCGCTCGGCCTTCCGGCGGGTAACCTCCAGCATGGCGGGCGAGATGTCTGTCGCCACGACACGAGCGCCTCGCTCCGCCAGCCAGACCGCATCTTCGCCCGTGCCACAGCCGATCTCGAGCACGTGCATGCCCGGTCGAATGTGCACTGCCAGGCGCTCCCACACGATGCTGCGCAGCGCCCTCGCCAACTGCGTATCCGTGAACTGCCGATCGTAGTTGAACGCAACTTGATCGAATGCCGATGGCTGATGGCTGATGGCCGATGGCGTATCGCGTATCGCGTATCGCATATCGCTTGTCGCATCACACATCACGTTTCACTCGTTACGTTTCACGCATCACGCATCACGTGTCACGCCTCACGTTCCCTCGCCGTCAGCAGCATGCCCATCCGGCCCAGCGCAACGTTGGCCGCGGCCTTTGCAAGCCGCACAGCGTTCACGCCATTCCGGCGCTCGCGATGCAGCGCCACCGAGTTGACCATCCAGCGTGTGGCAAACGAGTAGAAGCGCATCGAGTGGCGGCCCTTCACGGTTAACTGCCGATCGGTGCGCCGATCCCAATCGGCACGGGCCAGCACACGGTCTTCCACTTTCTCGTAGTAGGCCGTGCCCTTGATCGGATAGGCCACCGTCGTGAGGAACACATCGGGCGCGGACTTCTTGAGGTGATCGACCGTGACCTCCAGGTCCTCGATCTCTTCGCCCTCGTAGCCGAGCATGATGAACATGCCGGTCTGGATGCCGCGTCGCTTCAGGGCATGCACCATCGCCTGCACCTGCTCGACCTTCACCTCACGCCGCATTTCGTCAAGGACCTTCTGCGATCCCGACTCGGAACCGATCCACAGGCGATAGCAGCCCATCTCGGCCAGCGTGTCGATCACCTGCTCGTTCAGGCGATCGGCGCGCGAGATGCACTCGAATGGCGCCCGAATGCCGCGCCGCTTCAGCTCGGCAGCGTACTCGAAAAACCAGCCATGCTTGATCGTGAAGACGTCGTCGGCGTACCACAACTGATCGGGCTTGTAACGAGCCAGAAGATATTCCACTTCGTCGGCGACACGTCCCGGCGAGCGGCGGCGGTGCGTGTGCCCGTAGACTGCATGGCTGCACCACTCGCAGTGATACGGACAGCCTCGCGCGCAGATGAGCGACACGCTTCCCATGCCGTGATGCGCGCGCCATGTCTCGACATACTGCTCGATGTCGATCGCTTCGCGATCGGGATCGGGGAGAGAGTCGAGATCGGCGATGTAGGGTCGCGGCAGGGCGCGGACAACGGTACCGTCGTCGCGGCGATAGGCGATGCCGCGAATCCCGTCGAGACGGTGCGGGCCATCTCGCGAAGCGGCCAGTCGCGGCAGCAGCTCTCCGAGCGCCGCCTCGCCCTCGCCGACGACGATCACATCGGCGCCGCGATCGAGATATTCTTCGACGTAGCACGCCGGCTCCGGTCCGCCAAGCATGACCGTTGTGCCGAGGCGCTTGCAGACGGCGATCAGCTTCAGAACGTTGAACTTCGTCATCAGGTTGGTGTATAGCCCAACGACCGGCGGCCGTTCTCGCTCGATGGTTGCTTCGAAGCCGGCCATGCTCCCGAACGTCGTATCGAAGACGCCGACACGGTAACCCGCCCGCTTGAGATATGCCGACAGATACAGAATCCCCAACGGCGGATAGGGCTTCATCACCTTGAGCTCGTGCGGGTCTTCATACAGAAAATAGCCGTGTGTGAGCAGCACATCCATGTCCTACCCCCGAATTGACAGAATTACAAAAGTACATTATTATAAGACATGCAAATCACGATTTGCGAGGTTGAGGATGGCATACCCCACTAAACTTGTCCGGCCTCTCAGAAGCGGCCAGATTACGATACCGGCCGAATTCCGCCAACAACTGGACATCAACGAGAACACCTTGCTTCAAGTCCGGCTGGTCGGCCGCGAGCTCCGTATCCGACCTGTGAAAGTGATTGAAACGGAAACCGGCTCGGCTTGGGCGCGCGAGCTATACAACCTCTTCGCACCAGTGCGTGAGGAAGCGGCCAAGTATAGCGAAAAGGAAATTAACGCCGACATCGACAAGGCCGTCACCGCCGTGCGGAGGAAGCGTGCTCAGAATCGTTCTTGACACGGTGGTCTTTGTGCGCGCGTTGATCAATCCCAAAAGCCGTAGCGGTCGACTGCTATTCGAGTATTCAGATCGGTATAAGATTATCATCTCCAAACCGACTGCCCAGGAACTTCTGGAAGTGATTCATCGACCAGAGCTTACGGCCAAATACCACGGCCTGGCCAAGATCAGTCTGCGTAAGGTGATTGACTTACTGTCCAAAGCCGAAGCCGTCGACATCGGTACTCCTCCGTCTGTCGTCCGGGATCCCAAGGACGACATTTTTATCGCAACTGCTCTGGCGGGCCGTGCCGACTATCTGGTCAGCGAAGACAAGGATCTGCTTGCCTTGGAAGATACGGCTGGTGTCCCGATGGTCAATACGCAGATTTTCATCGAGCTGTTAGAGTCGGAAAGCTAGATTCCACAGAGCATGTCTTACAGCGACAGGGCTTCCTCATGTTTGCGACCGCGAATTTCAAGAAAGCCTCTGCGCCGACCTCAACTTCTCGACGATCGTCTTCTCAAACGGGAACGTATAGAAGTGCCGATCGATGCGCCAGCGACTGAGCCGGCGCAGCGGCCAGCGCAGTATATGCCGAGTGTGGCCGAAAGCATGGCGCTGGTAGAACTTGAAACGCTCCACGCGCTGCCACTGCTCTGGCGTGACCCACTCCGAGCGGCCGCCCCCGACGTAATCAAAATCAGCCCAGGCTTCGAGCGAATCAGGCAAGACATAGCCCTCGCGCAGCAAATCGTCGGCGATTGGATTGCCCGGGTAGGGCTTGTAATAAAAGAAAGTATCTTCGCCCTGGCCGACGACGACGGCATCGACAGAAGGCTCGGCAAGGCACTGTTCCGGGAAGAGCGAGGGATGCCAGCCGCCCCACACAATAGGCAGGTCGGGCCTGGCCTCTTTGATCGCGCGAGTCACATGCAGGGCGTCACGGATCGGCGCGCCGGTGAGGACGGTGACGCCGAGGTAGACCGTGCTATCGTCGATATGCGCCCGGAGTGCAGCGATCGGGTCAGGCTCCAACCTGCCATCCACGATGATCACGTCATACTTCGAGCGATCGAGCGCCGAGCCGACGGCGACGAGGGCGAGTGGCATCGTCCAGAATACGGCTTTCGGGTTGTAGAGGACGACTGTGCGGCGCATTAATGATTTTCCGGGATCATAGTCTGCTGCACAACGCCGGCATTCGGCTTGAATCGATTCAGACGCAAGCAATTGGCCTGCCAGCCAAGCCAGTGGTAGGGGATCGAAGCAAGCAGCCGCGCATGGCGAAGCCGCCATCGACGAGGGTGCGACGCGACGCGCCGGATGACGCGCCACGCCCGTCGCATGCGGAACTCGGCATGAACGGCGCGATGCAGCACTCGATAGAACGCTTGCGGGAACGGCCCCTGGTACAGCATTGCCAGATCGTCGCTATCGAACCAGTTTTGCTTCTCGCCCAGTTGTGATTTGACGCGCTCGAAAAACTTAGTGCCCGGCAGTGGATACGATACCGAGATGCCGATGTCGTCCGGCATTGTCTCACGCACCATCTTTATCGTTGCCTCCACGTCGGCGCGTGTCTCGCCTGGGTAACCGAACTGCAAGAAAAACGCGACTTGGATGCCGGCGTCCCCCAGCAGGCGGCGCGCCTCGACAATTTGCGAGACGGTCGTACCTTTCTCCATCCCATCGAGTATCTTCTGCGAGCCTGACTCGGCGCCCATCCACACGCTCCGGCACCCCGCTGACTTAAGCCCCTCCACAACCGATGGTTTGACGAGATCCGCGCGCAACAGGCACTTGAAGGGGATCGCGGCATCCTGCTCTTTGGCGAGCCGGCCGAACCGTTCAATCCAGCCGGGTTTCAGTCCGAATATGTCGTCGGCGAACCCGATGTGGTCTGGGCGATAGTTTTCCTTTAGCCACTTCATCTCGGCGACGACGTTCTCGGGCGAGCGCGAGTTGTAGCGCTGGCCCCATATGGGCTTGGCGCACCAGTTGCAATGGTAAGGGCAGCCGCGCGTGGTGACCATGTTCATCGAGGTGTAGCCGTGTCGCTCGCGCCAGACCCTCTGGTAGCGCGCGATGTCGACGACGTCCCAGGCCGGGAACGGCAATTCGTCGAGCCGGGTGATGTCTGGCCGGCGCGGGTTGCGATGCTCTCCGCCCTTTCCGTCGGGCCAGGCCAGGCCGAGTATGGAGGCGAACGCATCCTTCGACTGCGCTGCGCTCCCCCTTCGGCTCCGCTCAGGGCATGGCTCAGGATGCGTTCGCAAAGCATCCATTAACTCGCCTAGCGTCTCCTCGCCCTCGCCGATCAGCGCGAAGTCTGCGCCGCGCGCGAAGTACTTGAGTGAGTTATCGGTTGCATCCGCGCCGCACAGAATCACGATGCAGCCGCGCGCCTTGGCCATCTCGATCATCGTGAAGGCAGCTTCGCGCATGCGCAGCAGGCACATTTTGCTCAGGTAGTTGAAATTGTCCTCGAAGAGCACCGCGACCTGCGGCTTGTGGCGATCGAGCGCAGCCGCCCACTCCTGCTCGGACGCGGCGAGCATCGCGTCGAAGTGCGCCACGTCCCAGCCGCGCGCGCGCAGGTACGACGCAGCATACAGCGTGCCGAGCGGCGGATACGGCTGCATCGCCGCGTAGAGCTTGGGATCGAAACGCAAATAATAGGATTGACCGAATAGAATCTGCGCCACTGCTCTCTCCCGGACGTTCAGGCGTCTTCGGCATCCGGTATAGGGAATTGCGCCAGGCGCTCGGCGTACAATTCCATCACGGACACGCCGTAATCCTCAAAGTGGCCCTTGACGTGATCGCGATCGAGGATAGCGCGAGACCGGTCCGTCATCCTCGATGCGAATTTGCGCTGCTTGAGCCGCATCTCCCATTCTTCGAGCGCTTCGCCGAGTCGCCCGGCGAGGAGTCGCTCGCCGACTCGCTTAATGGCCCGTCCCAGGAATCCAGACCCAACCTCGATCTCCCTACGCAGCGGCACGTAAGCGTTCGGCAGGTAATCATAGACCCATCGATTGACCTGGCGCATTCGATCGTAAACGGCGAAACCGTACACCGGCACCATTTGCGCGAATTCGTGCGCGGCGAAGAGATCGCGCGTTTCCAATTCGAGCGCATCCTCGGTGATGACGTAGTTAGGGCACAACGTGTGGCCGAAGAGCTTCCCCGCATAGACCAGCGCAACGACAAACAGGCGCGCCGTCCACGCTCGGCGGCTTGCGGCCACGATCATGACGTCGATGTCGTCGCCGGGAGCTGAGTTGTCCATCGCCAGCGCGCCGGTAATGCCCACCATGCGCACGAACGGCAAGATCGCCATCACGCGCACGAAACGCCGAGCGCGGATCCACAGCCGCGCCGAAGACGCACGGCGCGCGCGCCGGCGATCGACGATCGCTTCACGTGGACGCGCGAAGACATAGCTATCGCACTTCCGGAGGTGCCCGTTGAGGTAACTCGGCGCGGCGAGCAATGTCCGCACCATGTCCGCATCTGCCGAAACGCCGATCAGGTAGTGTGCTATCTCGGCATACGTTAAGGGATAGTCAAACAGATCGGAGTACAAGACGGTTTCGAGTATAGCGGATTCGATCTCGCGACGGCTTGCGGCATCGCCTGGCGCTTGCACAGCCCCCCTCTCTGATTGGCGCCTATAAGCGCGAAAACGGACCTCGTTGGTCGATTATCGGAATCGCACAAGAGATACGCGCCGGATGCCCGCGCGGTTTGCCGCTTGGCGAGCCTCGGTGCGCGTGCTAAGATATAAGTATGTGGAAAGCCCTTTCGAGCCGCCAGCGCGGCGTGCTGATTGGGCTTGGATTGGCGAACCTGATCCTGCTGGGAGCGATCGCTGCGCTGGCGTTGTCACCGGCGTCCGGGACAACCCCAGCCGTCGCTCCCGCGCCGCTGCATACGGTGAACGCCTGCCAGGCTGAGGCCGCTCGCGCGCTGGCCGAACAAAACGTCGCCGGGATCGTCGCGATTCGCGACGATGGAGCGATCGATTTCACCATGAGCGGTGGCGATCCGGCTGATGCCTGGGTTGCCTTCGCGGTCTCGGCCGAGCTGCCGAAACTCGACTGCGGCCCCTACGATCCCATTCGCGTCGACGCGCCCGATCCGTCGCGCATCGCCAACCGGCGACTCGTCGTCGAAGCATCCTGGCTCGACGTGCAAGCGTGGTCGCAGGGCCGCATCGACGACGAAGTGCTGAGCGAGCGCATGACGAGAGCAACGTACACTCGCCCCGGCTTATCTCCCTAGACTCGACACCACGAGGTAAGCGACCAACCCCATCATCGCGCCGGCCGCCAGGGCCGTCGCGATCAGCGTAGTCCACTCGAGCAACCGGTATCGACCCCTGGAGCGGCCGAGCGGCGCCGATCGACGCAGAAACAGCGCCATGACCAGCGTGGCCATCACGATGGCGACCAGCCAGGCGGTCCCTCGGTCGTCGCTCAAGGGTCGCTGCAATCCCGTGTAAAGCCGCAGTTGCGGCACACGATCTTGCAGTGCCGTTCTTCGGTAGGAGCGCCACACAGCCAGCACTCGCCGTCGGCGCCAGCCAGGTCTGCGAGTTCCGCCCGTTTCGGATGGGTACCGTCCATGCACGGAATAGTAACACACATTCGGGCCGGTGGGCAATCAGGTTTGATTTGCCAACCCAATCGCACTATACTTCGACAATGTCACATCTGGACTCAAGCCGCCGTCCCTTCGGCCTTGCCCCCGCTCCCTTCGGTCGGGGACTTCGCAGGGCAGGCCCCGGCGGCGGGGGAGGCCGGGCCATGATCATTTCCCGCCAACGTCTCGAACAAATCGAGCAGGAAACACTCGGGACGTACGGCATGCGCAGCCGCAACACGCGCGGGCGTGTCCACCCTGAAGAGGAGCATCCTTACCGCACCGCTTATCAGCGCGATCGAGATCGCATCATCCATACGACCGCCTTTCGGCGTCTGGAACGCAAGACGCAAGTGTTCGTCGTCACCGAGGGCGATCACTACCGCACGCGCCTGACCCATACCCTCGAAGTGGCGCAGATCGGGCGAACGCTGGCGCGCGCGCTCGGCGCGAACGAGGACCTTACCGAGGCCATCTGTCTGGTGCACGACATCGGCCACCCACCCTTCGGCCATTCGGGCGAGTGGACGCTCAATCAACTGATGAAAGAGCGCGGGGGCTTCGATCACAACAAGCAGGCGCTGCGCATCGTCGAAGCGCTCGAGCGGCGCTACCCCGACTGGCCCGGCCTCAATCTCACGTACGAGGTGCGCGAAGGCATCGTCAAGCACGAGACCGAATACGACCTATCGTCCGCCGAAAGTTACGAGCCGGATCAGCGCGGGCTGCTGGAGGCGCAGATCGCCAACGCCGCCGACGAGATTGCGTATAACGCGCACGACGCCGACGACGGACTGCGCGCCGGTCTGTTCGCCGCGCGCGACCTGGAGGGGCTGGCGCTGTGGGAGACGGTGAAAGACAGCGTGGGATGGGACGGAAAGGGCTTCGACGATCTATGGCGGCACCGGCTCATCCGGCGGCTGATCGGCCTGGAAGCGACCGACGTCGTGAGAGCCACCTCGAAGCAGTTGCAGGCCGACGGCGTGAAATCCGTCGACGACCTGCGCCGGCTGGATCACAACGTCGTCCGCTTCAGTGACGAGCTGCGCGCGCGTAACCGCGAACATAAGGACTTCCTCTTTCAGCGCATGTACCAGCATTTTCGCGTGCTGCGCATGCAAGCCAAAGCCGAGCGGCTATTGCAGCAGTTGTTCGAGGCATACGTCGGAGAGCCGCGCCAGATGCCCGAATCGACGCAGGCGCGCATCGAGCGCGTCGGGCTGCACCGCGCCGTGTGCGACTACATCGCCGGCATGACCGACTCCTTCGCCCTGGATGAGCATCAGAAGCTGTTCGACCCGGCGGTGCGTGTGTAGGGCGAGCCGTGTGGAAACTCAAGCATACACGGCATCCGCCGGCTGGGTGATACCACTGTCGCCGATGGGCCAGGCGGCCATCACCACGTGCAGGCGGTTGAAGAAGCTCTTGTCAGGCAGCGCACCGGCACCGTACTCCAGCTCAGTCACTTTGGCTCGCACGCGCAGTGTCGCTGTTTCGAGCGTGATCAGCGCGTCCACCTCTGCCTTCACCAGGTCGCCCTTCGCCGCCAGCTTGGCTTTCAAGGCCGGGTCGTTGTAGGCGTGCTCGCTCATCAGCACGCTCGTGACCGTGCGAATGTCGTTTTTGTCGAAGAGCCAGACCTCGAAGGCGGTCACCTTGCTTGGATCGGGTGTGCCGATCGTTTCGCTGATTCCCATGCCGCACTCGCCCAGAAACATTCCGCTCGACGTCTCTATCGCGTTAGACAGGTCGAAACGGTCGTCGCCGATAACGTAGGTCAGGTCGAATTGCCGCAGCGGCGGTTGCGCTTCGTCCGGCCACACGGCCACTGCGCCCGGCGCCGCCGGCACGCCGCCCGGCGCGCGTGCCGCGCCCGCGCCGACGGCTCCGGCTGCCGCGGCCCGGCCGCCCCGGCGCATAAGCATGATGGTGAAGAACGCGACAGCAGCCAGGGCTAAGATCAGCAGGAGCCATACCAGCGGCGACGGCTGCGCTGCCGGGAGCGGCTGGGCGGCCTGTTCCTGCGCCGCGAGCGGTGCAAGGTCCAGAGCCAGTTTGTCGTAGGCCGCTTTCATTTCAGGGCTGGCGCCAGCAGCCAGGCGATTCACCTCGGCGATGAAGTCGGTATACGACCAGCGCTCGCCCTTACCGAGGCTCTCCACTTCATCCGAGGTGAAGGCACCTGTATTGTAGGCCGCCGCGACGCTCTCGACGTGAGCGTCGCGATAGGTCGGCTGCAGATCGACCGGCGCGGCGTCCGTCCACTCGACCGGCGCAAGCCACCAGCCCAGCACAAACCAGCCTACCAGCGCGCCGATCAGAAAGACGACGCCGACGATCAGAAGCTCCCGTCGCAGCGCTTTCACCATCGGCCAGGACGCTCTGAGTTGAGTGCCCAAGCTAGCCATTTTGCCCCCTTATGCGCACGTGCCAGCCTCAAATGATGGATCGTTTGTGAGCGCGGCTCAGCGCCTCGACCCCATTCTCGCGCACGACGACGAGGTCCTCGATGCGCACGCCGCCCCACCCCGGTAAGTATACACCAGGCTCGACGGTTAGCGTAGCGCCGACCGGCAGCGGCGCTTCGGCATCGACGCGGCCCGCGCGCGGGGCCTCGTGCACGGCCAGGCCCACGCCGTGTCCCAGGCCGTGTCCGAAGAAATCGCCGTAACCTGCTGCGACGATGGCTTCGCGCGCAAGCGCATCGGCCTGCACGCCGGGCATGCCGGCGCGTATCCCGTCGAGCGCGACCTGCTGGGCACGGCGAACCGTCTCGTAGACCTCGTCATATTTGTCATCGGCGCGGCCCAGGCTGACGGTGCGCGTCAGGTCCGCGCAATAGCCATCCACTTTCGCGCCGAAGTCGATCACGATCGGCTCGCCAGCCTGTATGGCGCGATCGCCCGGGTGATGGTGAGCCATCGCGCTGTGTGGGCCAGACGCGACGATCGGGTCGAAGGCCAATGCTTCCGCGCCATGCGTGCGCAGGAACGCTTCAAGCTCCCAGGCAGCCTCACGTTCGGTCATGCCGGGCTTGAGGATGTCGCACAGGAAATCGAAGCCTGCGTCGGTCACGGCCGCCGCCTTGCGAATGGCCGCCAGTTCCGACTCATCCTTGACGGCGCGAATCGGCTCGACGGCGTTCTTGGTCGCGATCCATTCCACATCGCCGTTCATATTCGACCAAGTCGACAACTGATCCACGCTCACGAAGGCGCTTTCGAATCCGACGCGCTTAGGAGAGCCGGCCTTGCCCAACGCCTCCGCCAGGTGATCCTCCAGCCGCGTCTTGATCTGGACCATCTCGAACGTCGGGGCTTGCTGCTCGGCCTGTTCCCAGTAGCGTGAATCGGTGGCGAGGATGGAACGATCGAGGCTAATCAACAGCACGCCGGCGCTGCCCGTGAAACCGGACAGGTACCGCCGGTTCTCCGCCTGCGTCACCAGCAAGGCATCGATTTCCAATTCTCCAAGCCGTCCACGAACCTGCGCCACTCGATCTGGCATATTGTTTCGCTCCACAGAAGACCCACCCTTGCGAAGCTTATGAAACCTTCGCAAGGGTTAATCGGCGACCGGCTCCATCTCCGGCAGCTCGTTCAGCGAATACTCGTTCTCACAACGCAGGCACCTGGCCCGGTCTTTGCCCTTAACCGTCAAGAGGCCGCCGCAATTCGGGCACGGCTGCGGCAGTGGCCTGTTCCAACTCGTGAACTGGCACGAGTCGGGATCGTCGTTCTTGTAGTTGGCGCAACCGTAGAAGATACGGCCGCGCCTGGTCTTCTTTTCGACCAGATCGCCACCGTCGAGCGGGCATTTCACACCGATTTTAATCAGGAAGGGGCGCGTATAGCGGCAGGTCGGGAAGTCGCTGCAGCCAATGAACTTGCCGAAACGGCCCCAGCGAGCGATCAGCGGCTTGCCGCACGTCGGGCACGCTTCGCCGATCTCTTCGTTGACCTCGACCTTCTCGATCGCATGCAGCGCGTGCTCGACGTCCTTCTCGAACGGCTCGTAGAACTCGCGCAGGACTTCGGCCCAGTCCTTCTCGCCGTCGGCGATCTCGTCAAGCTCTTCTTCCATGCGGGCGGTGAATCCCACGTCGATCACGTCGGAGAAATACTCGACCAGCATGTCGTTGACGATGAAGCCGACGTCGGTGGGCCACAGGCGTTTCTCGCGCTTTTCGACGTACCCGCGCGCCTGGATCGTGCTGAGGATGGGCGCGTAGGTGCTGGGCCGCCCGATCCCGTTCTCCTCCAGCGCCTTCACCAGCGACGCCTCGGTGTAGCGCGGCGGAGGCCCGGTGAAGTGCTGATCCGGGAGCAGCGCGAGCAGATCGAGCAGCTCGGCGGCGTCAAGCTCGGGGATGCGCGCACCTTCGTCTTCTTCCGGCGCGACGTCCTCGTCGCGCGCTTCCTCGTATACGACCAGGTAACCGGCGAACCTGAGCGTGGAGCCGGTGCTCCGGAACAGGTAGGGGAATCGACCCGCCGCGCCGTTCGCACCGCCGTCACCCAAGTCTCGAATCACGCCCAACAGTTGTCCAACGTCACCCGCCGCAATGTCAACCGACACCGTATCGTAAACGGCTGCGTTCATTTGCGAAGCGAGAAAACGCTTCCAAATCAGGCTGTACAGCTTGAGCTGCGCTGCGTCGAGAAACGGCTTGACGGCTTCCGGCGTACGCCGCACGGAGGTGGGTCGAATAGCCTCGTGGGCCTCCTGCGCGTTCTTGCTGCGCGTCTTGTATTGGGGAGGCTCGTCCGGCAGGTACTCCGCACCGTAGCGTTCGCCGACAAACGTGCGCGCCTCCTGCTGAGCCTCGGCTGCAACGGTCGTCGAATCGGTGCGCATGTAGGTGATCAGACCCACCGACCCTTCGTCGCCCAGCGCGATGCCTTCGTACAGTTGCTGCGCCAGGGCCATCGTGCGCCTGGCGGGATAGCCGAGCTTGCGGTTGGCTTCCTGCTGCAGCGTGCTGGTCGTGAACGGTGGGTTGGGCCGGCGGCGGCGCTCGCCTTTCTTCACGCTTGCAACGACATAATCGGCCTTGCGCAGCTCGTCAACGATGGCCTGCGCGTCGGCCTCGTTCTTGAGATCGACGTCCTGCCCTCTGACTTTGATCAGCTTTGCCAGGAAAGACGGGCGCTTCTTGGGTGCGTGCACCTGCGGCGCGAGATGCTTCGCCAGCTCGGCGTGGACCGACCAGTATTCGACGGGGACGAACGCCTGAACCTCGCGCTCGCGCTCGACGATCAGACGCAAAGCGACGCTCTGCACCCGGCCCGCGCTCAGGCGGCTGCGCACCTTTTCCCAGAGCAACGGGCTGAGCTTATAGCCGACGAGCCGATCCAGGATGCGGCGGGCCTGTTGCGCGTTAACCAGCTCCATATTGATGCTGCGCGGATGGGCGAACGCCTCTCCGATGGCATGCTCGGTAATCTCATGGAACACGACGCGCTTGACCCGCTCCCGCTCGAAGTCGGCGGACTCGACGAGGTGCCACGCGATGGCCTCGCCCTCCCGGTCGGGATCGGTCGCCAGGTAGACTTGCTCGGCGCGCCGGCCCAACTCCGCCAACTCCTTGACAACGGCTTTCTTCTCGTTCGGCACGCGGTACTTCGGCGCGAAGCCGTTGTCGACGTCGACCGACAACTGAGATTTGAGCAGGTCGCGCACGTGCCCGACGGAGGCCTTCACGGTGTACTTTCGTCCGAGAAAACGGCCGACCGTCTTCGCCTTGGCCGGCGACTCGACGATGACCAGCGCGCCACGCCGCTCGGCAGGCGCGCCGTTGCGCTTGCCGTTACGGGGCGAGCGAGCCGTCGCCTCCGGCCGGGGAATGCCGTCGTGCGCCGGCGTCCGTCCCATGCGAAACAGCGCCGTGCCGCACACCGGGCAGGCGCCCTTAGTCGCAGGCGTCCCGGCAGCCGTGAATACGGGCTGCGGATTGACGATTTCACGCTTCGTTTTGCATTTTACGCAGTAAGCTTCCATTACGCTACTTTCACCGCATTGATTCGACTCGCATCCACCTCGAGCCGTCACAGGATATCCGTGCGCCCCTCGTCCTTGAGCCGATCGACCATTCGCTTGACAGCTTCGGCCTGATCCTTGCGACACACCAGGACGACGTCCTCGGTGTCCACGATAATGACGTCTTCCAGCCCGATGGTCGCGACGATACGGCCGCGACCGTGAACCAGCACGTTGCGACTGCCTGCGTTCAGGTGCTCGGCGTGGATGCACACGTTGCCATCCGCATCGCCTGGCAAAACGTCCAGCAGCGACGCCCACGATCCGATGTCGTTCCATCCGATATCGATCGGGATGACGACGACGTCGCGCGCCTTCTCCATCACGCCGTAATCCACAGTCTGGCTCGCGACACGCGGCCACACTTTGGCGAGCGTTGAGGATTCGCCCGGCGTGCCTAGCGCGCGATCGATCTCGTCGAGCTGCGCACAGAACTCCGGCATGGTGCGCGCCAGCTCGGCCAGGAAGCGATCGACGCGCCAGATGAACATGCCGCTGTTCCACGAATGCCGCCCGTCGGCGAGGAAGCGCTCGGCCGCCGCCGCGCTCGGCTTCTCGCGAAACGACATGACCCTGTAAGCCAGGAAGTTCTCCACGCTTTCCACGACTTCGCCGCGCTCGATGTAGCCGTAGCCGGTGGCCGGAGTGTCCGGCGTGACGCCGAGCGTGACGAGATGACCGCGTGCGGCGACCTTACCCGCGGCGAGCAGCGCCCGGCGGAACCCGGCCTCGTCGGCTATGAAATGGTCGGCGGTCAACACAGCCATCATGGCGTCAGGATGCTTGCGCCCCAGGTGGATCGCGCCCAGCGCAATCGCCGGGGCCGTGCCGCGCCCCATCGGCTCGACGATGAAATTCTCGTTCGGAATGCCGGGACCCTGCGCTTTCAGCAAGGCGACGTGGTTGCTCCCCGCCACCACGAGCATGCGATCCGGCGTGAACAGCGGCGCCAGGCGATCCAGGGCGATCTGAAACATCGTGCGATCGCCGATCAGGGGCAGCGCCTGCTTCGGCCGATCCTCACGCGAGAGCGGCCACAGGCGCGTGCCGACTCCGCCGGCCATGATGAGCGCGTAGTAATGATCGTTCACGATCTCAATCCCAGAGTTCCCTGAGTTCCCTCAGTGCCTGACAGTCTCAGCTGTGCCCTCGTTTCAAGCTGTGAGGAACGCAGGGAACTTAAAGGAACTCCGATGGTCAGTCCACCACGTACTCGGCCTGTCCCTCACGCGCCCGCACGTAGTTCATGCCGCCCACCTGGCGCACCAGTCCCTTCAGCTCCATCATCGCCAACACGCTGCTCACCTGTGACACAGTCAGATTCATGCTGCGCACGATGTCGTCGATGTGTGTCGGCTCGTGCGAGATCGCTTTGAGCATCGCGGTTTCGACCGGATCGCTCGTCAGCACGGCCTGAGCTTCCGCCTGCTGAGCGACCATGCGCAAATTCAGCGCTTCGAGAACGTCTTCCGCCGAGCGCACCAGCGTCGCGCCTTCCTGGATCAGGCGATTCGCGCCTGCGCTCGTCCGGCTGAAGATGCTGCCCGGCACGGCGAACACTTCGCGTCCCTGCTCCAGCGCGCGGTCCGCCGTGATCAGCGCGCCGCTTTGCTCGCCCGCTTCGACGACGACGGCGGCCAGCGACAGGCCGCTGATAATGCGATTGCGGGCCGGAAAGTTGCCGGCCTCGGGCGGCGAGCCGATAGGCGTCTCCGTCAGCAGTGCGCCGCGCTCGGCGATCTGCGCCGCCAGACGCGCATGCTCGGCAGGATACACCAGATCGATGCCGCAGGCCATGACGCCGATCGTCCGGCCGCCGGCCTGCAGCGCGGCCCAATGCGCCGCCGCGTCGATGCCGCGCGCCAAGCCGCTGACGACCGTGACGCCGCTGCGCGCCAGATCGCTCGCCAATCGTTCGGCCGCCTGCCGCCCATACGCCGTCGCCCGGCGCGTGCCGACGATGGACACGGCCCACTGGCGATCGGCGGGCGTCAGCTCGCCCTTCATATACAGCAGGGGCGGCGCGTCAGGAATGGATTGCAGCAGCGGCGGATAATCAGGATCGCTCCACGTCACCAGCCGCGCGCCGCAGGCCGATACGCGCGCGAACTCCGCGTCGAGATCCATCTTTGCGCGCACAGCGCGCAGGCTTTCGATCGCGCGCCGATCCAGGCCGGCAGCCTTCCACTCGGCTTCGCCCGCATGCCACGCCGCCTGCAGGTTGCCAAAATGATCCACGAGTGCGCGAATCTTGGCCGTTCCCACGCCGGGTGTTCGATTGAAGGCAACCCAGTAGCGCAGATCGTCCATGTGTTCCTGCCTGCGGTGGGTGAATATAATTGAATCGACAGGATGTGTCAAGAACCCGCTTTGCGGTAGACACATCGCTTGCCGGTCACTCCGGCAGAAGTCCAGGCAACAAGGACACGCGCATGACGCCTGACGCCAGGTCGATGTCGCGGATCACTTCGACGCGCGCCGGCAGAAGCACCTCGCCGCGCGGGCCGTGCACGACGTAGACGTCG
>DATEUJ010000024.1:0-2568 GCA_035283185.1 Anaerolineae bacterium
CTTACCGGCTTCGTGCATTTGACATGAATCAAATGAGACGTGGGCTAAATGTACTCTGGAGTGGTCTGGTCTTCCGCGCTGCTGCGGCAGAGGTCAGGTGTGCGGCTTCGTTCCGCGCCCAACGGCCCAGACTGCGGCCTCGAGCCGGGAGTGGAAGCCGAGCTTTTTCAGCAGATTCTTGACGTGCACCTTCACGGTGGCGTCGGTGATCTTGAGGTTGCGCGCGATCAGCTTGTTGGCGAGTCCCTGAGCAAGCCCCCGCAGGATCTCCTTTTCGCGATCGGTCAGGGTGGCGCTGTCGCGCTGTTGCGCCGAGGCTTCCTCGCGTATGGCGCGCGCCAGCAAGCCGTTCAGGCGCTCGCCGATCACGGTGCGGCCGTTGAGCGCTTCGTCAATCGCGGTAAGCAGATCCTCCGGCTCCATGTCCTTGAGCAGGTAGCCGTCGGCCCCGCTGCGGATCGCCGCGACCAGGTCGTCGGCGTTGTCCGACACGGTGAATATGACCACCCGGCAGTCCAGGTCCGCGTCCCGGATCGCCTTGAGCGTCTCGATGCCGCTCATGCCCGTCATGTGCAGGTCGAGCAGGATGAGGTCGGGATCAAGTGTCTTCGCCATCGCCACGCCCAGCTCGCCGCTGGAAACCTCGCCCACCACCTCGAGGTGCGGTGCCATTGCGATCAGCTGGACGACGCCTTTGCGGAACAAAGGGTGGTCGTCGATGATCAGGATGCCGTTGCCCCCGCTCATGCCGCCGTCAGGGATCTAGCGCCGGCGCAGAAGGGCCCGCGCGGCGAAAAATCCAGCTCGACGCGAGTGCCGCCTTCGGCGCGTCTGGAAATCCGGAGCGTTCCTCCAAGCGTTGCAGCGCGGTCGCGCATGATCGCCAGACCATAGTGGTGCGTCGGCGGTTCCGCGTTGTGGATGCCCACGCCATCGTCGTCCACCGTCACGCGAACGCGTCCCTGTTCGATGGCGAGGCGCACGTCGGCACGGCGCGCGTGCGCATGATGTTCGACGTTGGTCAGGGCTTCGCGCACCACCTGCAGCACGTGGATCTGCTCGCTCGAATCGAGTTCGTGGCCAAGCAGGCGGTCATTAAGCCGGAAGTCTATTTCGGTGCGCTGGGAGAATTCGCCGACGGTGTCACGCAACGCATCCGAAAGTCCGCGTCCGTCCATGCGAAGGCGGAACGTAGTGAGCAGTTCCCGCAGCTGGCGGTAGGCGTTGTTGAGCCCGACCTTCAACTCTTCGACGACATCGGCGGTCTGCGTGCGCGTGCTGTTGCCGTCCAGATGCGACTTGAGGCGAGTCACCTGAATTTTGAGGTAGGACAAAGACTGCGCGAGGGAGTCGTGCAGTTCGCGCGCGATGACCGAACGCTCCTCCATGAGCGCAATGCGGCGGCGCTCGTCGGTGCGCTTGGCGGTGGCGAGCGCAGCGCCGATGTGGTGGCCGATGGATTCAAGCAGCTTCAGCTTCCACGCATCGAGTTCCATGCCGGGCGGCATCCGCAGCAGCATCACGCCGTAGGGCTTGCCGCCCTCGGACAGAGGCACCGCGAGCATGCGCTCCGCGCCGTTGCCCACGGTGCGCACACGAGCCTCGCCGCCGTCGAAACACTCGTAGCAGCGCTCCTGCCCGCACCAGCTGCCGGCGCGCTCGCCTTCCGCGCCTGCCGTCTCCTCGGTCCTGAGGGCGATGGGAAAGCCACGCCGGTCGCCGTCCTCGCGGGCGCAGATGGCGCCCGCCTTGAGGCCGATGACGCGCTCGATGTCGATCATCACCGCATCGAGCGTCGCCCGAGTGAGCGGATTCTCGGCCAGCGTGCGGGTGGTGTTGTACAGGATTTCCAGCGAGACGTTGCTGCGCGCAAGCTCCTCGGTCTTCTCCTTGACCTTGGCCTCGAGCGTGGCGTAGCTGCGGGAGAGGTCAGCCACCATGTAGTTGAATGACTGGCCGAGCTGGCCGAGCTCGTCCTCACCCGCGTGCTGCGCGCGTACCGTGAAATCTCCGATGCGGACGCGGCGCGCACACTGCAGCAGGTTGGCGAGCGGCACGATGACCTGCGCGTGCATGAGGTACAGGGAAATGAACATCACCACGATAATCGCGAACAGCGCGGCTCCCTGAATCAGCCTCAGCATCTGGATGCGCCGCTCCAGATCGTTCTCGATCAGGTATACCAGTCTGTCGACGTCGAGAACATAAGCCGCCATGCGCGCGACGAATGTGTCGCGCGCCGGCACGCCCGCGGTGACGGCGCCCGCGACCGCGGGTTTGAGCGTGCTCGACCAGCCGGCCGCGACACGGTCGTAGGCGCGGCGCGTTGGGTCGGCCGAATCCGAGGGTATGCCGCCCAGGAGCAGCGGGCTGTGCAGACGCGACTCGAACTCGGCCAGCGCCTGTTTCAACTCGGCCGGCGGGTGTCCGATGCCGCCCGAGCGCAGCACCTGCACCGTGATCCAGTACGACTGCATCCTGAGACTGCCCGCCAGGTTGATCGCGGCGGCCTTGCCGGTGGACAACTCGGTGAACACGGTCGCACTGATCGTGGCGGCGAGCGCGAGC
>DATEUJ010000025.1:0-30030 GCA_035283185.1 Anaerolineae bacterium
CGCGAAGTCGCGCATCTCAAAAAGAAAGCGGCTAAACTCGGATTCACGATTGTCGAAACACCTGCCTAAGCTCAACGAGACGCAAGTTTCTGAGCAGGAGCGCCGTTTGCGACGAAGCAATCTCAGCCGCCATGAGCGAGCGTGGCTGTCCGCGCAGGAGATTGCTTCGCAAAACCTGTCCTGAGCGTAGTCGAAGGAAGCGCTCGCAATGACGCGGGCTGAGCAGTTCCCCCAGAATCAGCGACCACTTCGCATCGGGGTAAAACGCAATCGGAGGACAGCGCCATGAGTAAACGGCCTGATAACCGAAAGAGACGCAAGAACGAAGGAGCTAGAACTATGCACCAGGTTGATTCTACCTTAGCCACCCGGGTGATGGAAGCACTGCTCAGAGATCCTCGCACCGGGGAAGCGGCCATCGACGTGAGCAGCGCGGGTGGCGCCTTGACGTTGTCGGGACGGGTTTCCTCGGAAGGCATCCGGCAGGCCGCTGAGGACATCGCCCGCCGACAGAAGGGTGTGATCACCGTGATCAACGATCTCGATGTCGCATCGCACGACGAGCCACCGGTCGCGCTGCCTGATGATGACGAAACGTTACCCATCAAGGTGAGAGCATAAAGATGACCACACAACGTGAGAGCATGAAGGTGACCGCACAACCATATCCCATCAGCATCTTGGGGCGTAAACGCTTCGCCCTGAGACTCACGCATTGGATCTGGTTGATCCTCGGCATCCTGGAGGGTCTTATCGGGCTGCGCGTGTTACTGAAGCTGTTGGGCGCCAATCCGGCTGCACCGTTTGCCCAATTCATCTATAGCTTGACCGATCCGTTCCTGTTCCCGTTTTTCGGGCTGACGGAGGCGCCCGCCGCCGGCAACTTGGTGCTGGAGACCTATTCGCTCGTCGCCATGTTCGTCTATCTGCTGCTGACCTGGACTGTCTTGAAGGTAATCGCGTTGATTGCCTATCCGCCTGATGAGCCAAGCACTGCCAGCGCTTTAGATCAGGGCTGATCGCAGGCGAGTGTGTGAGGTGATGCGACTGGCAATCGATGCCTCACCAGGGCCGGTTCAAGCCATTGCGCACGATAGACGCCGTTTATCCACAAGGAGGGATTAAGCCATGACAGCAGAGCAGGTACTCGTCTCAGTGTTCGTCGGCGGCATCGCCGGGGCGGTAGCCGATGCGGTTGTCGGCGGCGTTCGGGTAGGCTGTTTAGGCGCCATTATTGTGGGTATCCTGGGCGGTCTGATCGGGTCCTGGTTGTTTGCCCAATTAGGGATTGCCGTGGGAACAGGACTTTTAGGCAGCATTGTCACCGCATTCGTTGGCGCCGTGATCATACTGGTGATCTTGCGCGCAGTGCGCTGACCACTGAGATACCAAGATTGGAGGTACCCATGATACACCGTTACGCTGTAACCATTCTAGCCGTGGTGATGATCGCTCTGGCGCTGAGCGCCTGCGCCGGAGGAGCAGGTGTGGTGACGTCGGCTAGCACGATCTCGGTCGAGGCGACCGAGTTCGCCTTTACGCCCAACGCCTTCACCGCCCAGGTCGGCGAAGAGCTCACCTTCGAGATCACGAACAACGGCACCCTTGAGCACAACTTTGTCGTGCTCGATCCATCCGGCAATGAGCTGGCCCGCACCAGCATTGCGGTTGCGGCGACTGAGAGCGTGAAGATCGTGCTTGTGGAAGGCGGCACTTACACCATTGTGTGCGATATCGAGGGCCACCAAGTGGCCGGCATGGAAGCCGCTTTGACCGTTCAAGGCGTGGCCACGAGGCGAGAACCATGACCTGGATCGACTCCGAGATAACAGCGCGTGTGATTGCGGCTCTGCTGAATGATCCACACGCCGGCGCGTCTCTCATAGAAGTCAACCACGAACATGGCGTGGTGACTCTGTCGGGAACTGTGCTGTCGGAGGAAGCTCGCCGCATGGCCGAAGAAGTCGTGCGACGGCAGAGAGGTGTCCGGAGCATCCGCAATAACCTGTGCGTCGCGCCACGTTACTGGAAGCGCGCGGCTCTACGAGTCTGAGTCGCGGCTTGAAGCCGTACTCAACCAGGGACGCGATTCCGCACTCACGTTGGAGACGTGACGCCCGTGTTGGGCGGAATCGATGGAGAGGGGCGTCGAAGTGTAAGCCGGCGCCCCTTTGCCTTGTCTCACTAACTCACGTGAATCTTTGGCTGGCGCGTCACGTACCAACCGAGAACCAGTCCATAGACGAGGTGCGCGATGAAAAAGGACGACACCTCGACGTTTTGGGCCATGATCGGGTTGATGATGGGCATGGCGAGCAGGCTGGCGATCGCCCACAGCAGAGGGCCGACGGTGAGTGACCAAATGATGGGCGGCCCCGGCAGCGTCGGCAGCAGGAGGGCGAAAACAAAGCCCAATCCCACCGCGAGTGTGAAATGCAGCGCTAATCCGGCGATCAGTGCGGCCAGGTTGAACTGCGACAACGTCTCGATCGATGCGCCCTGCAAGTCGCGCACGATCGTAGCGCCGATCAGGTTGACCGGTAGCCAGACGCCGTACCCGCTCCAGATGCCGTAGGCCAGCGCGACGGCGACCATGGCCAGCCCCCCCAGCGCGCCGCCGACCACGCCCGCCCGGTATGGATAGACCCATTCTGGCACGGACCGCTCGGCGGTCTCTGCCTCAACACGTCGTGAGTCAGGTTTGACCTGAGACATGATCCCCCTCCTGCTTCTTTGGCTAATCCATATTATAGACCCTTTGTCAACAAAACTCGCGCTTGACTTTACCTGCGAATTTGATACACTAGGCCCATACTGGAATCGGCAACTGCATATCGACTGATTGAGTGAGCCGCGGTCCCCGCCTGTCCGCATGAAGGACAGGCTGAGCCTAGCGATGGCACAATAGCCAAGGGAGGGTGCCTTGCTCGCTTGGATCCGTCCACGAACCGGTACGATTCTCGTCAGTGTGGCGCTGGCCGTCATGGGGCTTGCGCTGACGGTGGGTGTTGTGTTCGCGCAGGATGGCGAGCCGTCCGCCTACCGTGAATTTCCCCTCATCGGCAGCCGGGTGGCTGTCTGGATCGCGGCTGAAGTCCACTTGATGTTCGCCGCCTTCATGCTCGGCGTGCCGATGTTCGCTCTGGTCGTCGAGTACGTCGGCATACGCACGCGAGAGCGGCGCTACGACGATCTGGCCCGCGAATTCACTAAGCTCATCCTCGTCGCCGCCTCGACGACGGCCGCCTTTGGGGCGCTCCTGACGTTCCTCCTCTTTACGCTGTATCCCAACTACATGAGCCGGCTGGCCGAAGTCTTCCTGCCGACCATGATACTTTACCCTCTGCTCTTTCTCGCCGAAATCTTCTCGCTCTATCTGTACTGGTATTCGTGGGATCGACTGAACACGCCCAGAGGCAAACGCTGGCATCTGCTGATCGGCCTTATGCTGAACGTGTTCGGCACGCTTCTGATGTTCATCGCCAACGCTTGGCTGACGTTTGCTATCAGTCCCTCGTCCGGGGGCGAGTCGCTGTACGATTCGGCAGGCAACTTCACGGGCACGCTTGGGCAGGCGATGAATAACGCGACCTGGTGGCCGATCAACATCCACCGGCTAATCGCCAACGTCGCCTTCGGCGGCGCGGTCGTCGGCATGTACGCGGCGATGCGCTTCCTGAATGCGCGCACGCAGACCGACCGCGCTCACTACGACTGGATGGGCTACGTCGGCAACTTCATCGCCGTCGTCGGCCTGATCCCATTGCCCTTTGCCGGCTACTACCTCGGCCGGGAGGTTTACGGCTTCAGCCAGCAGATGGGCGTGACGATGATGGGCGGGTTCCTGTCGTGGCTGTGGATTCTTCAAGCGCTGCTCATCGCGGTGATTTTCCTGTCGGCCAATTACTACCTGTGGATCGGCATGGGACGCATCGAGGGTGGCCAGCGCTATGCGGGCCACATCAAGTGGCTGCTTGCCATACTGACCGTGTGTGTGCTGGTGTGGGCCACGCCGCACAATCCCGTCGTCACCCCTACTGAGCAGGCGCTGATCGGTGGGGCATTTCATCCACTGCTGGGCGTGCTCGGTGTGATGTCGGCCAAGAACACTGCCGTCAACATTATGATCCTGACCACGTTCCTCAGCTTCCTGTTCTATCGGCGCGCGGGCAAAGGCGATCCACTTCCGTTCGCCACTCAGGGTCGATCGGCGCGCATTGCCCTCGTCGTCGTCGCCGGGATTTGTGTGCTGCTGGCGGTGTCGCCGGCTCTCGCCGTGTTTCGAGAAGGATTGACCGAGTTCTCCAGAGTCGCGCGTGTTGGCCTGATGGTCTTGCACGGTCTGGTCATCGTCGCTGCAACGGTCCTGACCTTTCGCGACCGGGGCAAGTTCGGCCAGTGGCTGATCCTGGGATCGGCTGCCTTCGTCGTCGTCTTCTTCGGCGTGTACGGCTACTTCGTCGAGGCGACCATCCGCATCGGCTTCTCGGTGTATCAGGTACTGGCGGTGCTGACTGCGCTGATCGCGGTGACGGCGATCGACGTATTCCTGTATCGCGGCGCGCCGAGCCTGGGCGCGATTCAATGGGGTCGAATGCCCGTGCGCGCGCAGTACATCCTCATTCTGCTGGCCGTCACCTTCACCTGGCTGATGGGCCTGATGGGCTATGCCCGCAACGCGATCCGGCAGCACTGGCACGTCTACCAGGTGGTGCAGGACACGTCGCCGGATGCCTTCTCGCCGACGCTGGGCTTCGCGGCGCTGGTGATTTCAGTGTGCGTGCTGTTGTTCCTGGCGCTGATCGGATTCATTTTCTGGCTTGGCAGACTTGGCGAACAAAAAGCAGCCGTCGAATCGCCGCCGGCCGAGGCACAAGTCGTCTCCGCGCCCGGCGCGCTCGAACCGGGGCCAGCCCTCGCAAGCACGAAATGAAAACGACACTGTCCGTTTCGATCTTCGTCATCGCCGTAGTCGCCTTGATCGCAGGCTTTGCCACGCTGATCCCGCAGCTCGAATCGCCTGCGCCCGAAACGCTCGACATCTCCGGGGAATTGTCTGGCGCGGAGCTGGCCGAGCTGGGCCGATCGGTGTTCGAGAGTGCCGAGGCGGGCTGCCTCACCTGCCACGGACTTGGCCGAGAAGGATTGCGTGCGCCCGATCTGGCCGGAATCGGCAGCCGCGCGGCGACGCGCGCGCCGGGCGAATCCGCTGAAGAATACATTCGCGAGTCGCTCGTCGATCCGTGCGCCAACGTTGTCGAGGGCTACGACTGCATCATGCCCCAGACGCTCATGCAGACGCTCGGCCCGGCCAAGATCACCGCGCTGATTGCGTTCCTGCAAAGCCAGGGTGGTGAGGTCACCGTCCGCCTGACGGCCGAGGAAGCCGCTGGCGGAACAGCAACGAGTGGCGGAAGTACCGGCGGCGTAGCCGGCGCGACTGCCGAAGAGATCGTCGCCAATGCAGGCTGCGTCGCGTGCCATCAGATCGACGCGGTCGGCGCGGCGGGCAAAATCGGACCAAACCTGTCCCGGGTTGGGGCGCGGCTCACGCCAGACGAAATTCGCCAGTCAATCCTGACGCCGGATGCCGTCATCGCCGAGAAGTGCCCGAGCGGCGCGTGTCCACCGGGCGTGATGCCCAAAGACTTCGGCAATCGACTGAGTGCGAGTCAGCTTGAAACACTGGTGTCCTTCCTTGGCGGCCTTAAGAAGTAATTGGGGATTGGTAATTGGTAGACGTGAGTCGCTGCTAGTCTCCAGCCTGCAATAACCAATAACCAATTACCAAGAACCGGAAAATGCCTGCGCCCAACCTCGCTTCCATGTTGAAACACAAGCTGACCCAGTTCATCCTGGTGCTCGTGGTGGGGTACCTGTTCTTTCAATTCGGCATTCCGGCGCTGTCGCGCGCGTTGACCGGCGTCGCGGCGCCCGTTCCGTCTCACCTGCTGTGGACGATCTTCATGCCGATACTCGGGCTGGTCATGCTGCTGTACGTTTCGGCGAATGAGGCGTCGTGGCGCGAATTTACGGCTCCGTTGCAGACGCTGCTGATCGAGCGCGAGCGGCGCCAGGTCGTCGCGCTGCGCCGTGCCATCTTGGTCGCTTTGCCGTTGCTCGTCGGGCTGGCTGTGTTCCTCTCGCTGCAGTCTGGCGTAAGCCCACCGGCCGAGCTGCGCTCCGTCCATCCGGCGCCGCCGGCCTCGATTACGTTCGACGGCAAGATGATCGACTTGCAGACGGCGATCAATCCCTTCCGCGACGCGAGCGGGGAGCCCGACCCGGCCGCGCTCACCGAAGGCAAAGCCATCTACGGGCAGCAATGCGTCTTCTGCCACGGCGATGCGCTGAACGGCGACGGGTTATTCGCCGATTCGCTCCGCCCGCGCCCGGCCAACTTCACCGACCCGGGCACGATCGCGCAACTGCAGGAGACGTATCTGTTCTGGCGGATCGCGAAAGGCGGCCCCGGCCTGCCGCCCGAGGGCAAGGGCTGGAACAGCGCAATGCCGGCGTGGGAGGGAACGCTTACGGAAGACGAGATTTGGAAGGTGATTCTCTACCTGTATGACGCGACGAACCAACAGCCGAGAGAGGCGGGGTTGGAGTAGCAATCGCCGGACCAAAGTCCAGCGGTTGGGAATTCCGTATACAGGACATTATGCGGATAAAATTCCTTATACTCACGAGTTAGCCCGCTCGTCGTTACACCGGTCAACGAGGAAGCCGCCGCTCCCCATCACATCCGTATCGTCGAGCGGCGACAGAGGCATGCACGGAGCGTGCGGCGTGAAAGGAGGTACGTCTATCGACCAAGAGAGCCAATATCTAATCACGCGAATCAATCCTCTAACATCCACAACAAAGGAGAGATCAAATGTCAGAACAAAACAAAGCCCTCGAGCGTCGCTTGATCGAGGAGGCTTGGAACAAGGGCAATTTGGCGGTCGTGGACGAGCTGGTCGCGCCCAATTTTGTTGACCACACCGCGCCTCCTGGCCTGCCGCCGGGCGCAGAGGGTCATAAGGCGTTTATCCAGATGTACCGCGAGGCGTTTCCTGACGCGCACGTGACGATCCATGATCTCCTGGCGGACGGCGACAAAGTAATCTATCGCTGGACGGGCAGCGGTACGCACCAGGGGACATTGTTCGGCATTCCGGCCACGGGCAAGAAAATGAGTGTAGACGGGATCACCATTGACCGCTTTTCGGAGAGCAAGTTAGTCGAGTCATGGAATGTGTTTGACCAGTTGGGCATGATGCAGCAGCTCGGCGTTATCCCATCGCCGGGATAGGGTGCGAGTTAGGCCTTCAGCGGGAGTTACAAGCGGAGCGCGTCGGCTTATTCGCGTGGGGTGGCCCCGAGCGTAAGCTCTGTAAGGCCACTCCGGGAGTCTTCAAGCACAGTCAGCGGGCTAACACCGGCATGAACCCGACGCGCTCCGCTATCGCTCCGCGCGCGGGTTATGCCCGCCGTTGGGCGCACGTCCGCGACAACGCACCGGACGCCGGCTTCGCGGCGCGAAAAAGCGCGCGCCGCTGCGCCGGTTCCCTCGCGCGGCGGTTGAAGGCGTGCTAAACTCCGAGCGGTCCTGCGCCGCGCTCGGCGCCGGTGAGCGCCTGGCAGTTGAGTGGCATATCAAAGGCAACCTGGCGAATCTCGGTCGATCACTCACTCAGGTTATCCATGTCTAGTCGCATTCCTAATTGGATCACATTCGCAGCTATCGCGCTCCTCATCGCGGATGCCTGCGCCCCTGGCCCCACACCCGACCGGACTCCGATACCGGTGCAGAGCGGTACAGGCAAGATGGCCTTTGCCTCCGATCGTGACGGCGACTTTGACATCTACTTGATGAATACCGACGGCACACGACCGATCAATCTGACGGACAACACGGCTAACGACCTGGAACTGGCCTGGTCACCAGATGGCACGCAGATTGCCTTCACTTCTAACCGCGATGGCAACTTTGAAATCTACACGATCAAAGCGGATGGCACGGGTGCGATGCGCTTAACAGATGACCCGGGGATCGATGGCATGCCTAGCTGGTCACCGATGGCACGCACATTGCATTTGAGAGCGACCGCGATGGCGACTTTGAAATATATGTGATCAATGCCGACGGTTCGGCAGAGACCCAGTTGACGGACAACTCGGCGGGCGAGGCCATACCAACCTGGTCGCCGGATGGCACGCGAATTACTTTCTCGTCCGACCGTGAGGAGAAGGACCAATTTGAAATCTATGTCATGAATACCGATGGCTCCGGGCAGACCCGCCTGGCAAGCGAGCCAGTGATCGGATCCCTTCCCGCCTGGTCGCCGGATGGCGTGCGGATTGCCTTCTACTCCACGCTGAGTGGCAACGCGGAAATGTATGTGATGAACGCCGATGGCTCGCGGCAGATCAATCTGACGAATCACCCCGCACACGATTTCTCACCGGCCTGGTCGCCGGATGGTGCACAGATCGCCTTTGTCTCCAATCGTGACGGGAGCTATGACATCTACCTGATGTCCATCGACAGCCTGGGAGTAGTTCGCTTAGCGGATAGTCCGGCGGACGATGTATTTCCCAGCTGGCAACCGTGAAAGCAGGCAGTATGCTATGGTGGCATCAGAACTGGCTGCTGTCTGCTAGACCGAAAGGCAGCGAATGAATCGCACGTGCACCTGGATCGCACTCATAACCATTGCGCTCGTCATCACCGTGGCCCTCACGCTCGCCGGAACGCAGATCACGCGCGCCTCGCCCCCGGCACAAGCTGCGGACGGCAAAGCGATCTATACGCAGCGCTGCGAGGTCTGCCACGGCGCCGAAGGCAACGGGAACGGCCCGGCGGCGACGAACCTCGATCCAAAGCCGCGTGACTTTCGGAGGGGCTGGTACAAAATCCGCACAACCGCATCCGGCCAGTTGCCGACCGACGACGACCTGGTCCAGGTCATCGCCAACGGCATGCCCGGCACGACGATGCCGGCCTGGAAGGGCGTGCTGAGCGACGAGGAGATGCGCGCGGTGGCAACCTATATCAAGAGCTTCGCCTCACGCTTCGAGCGCGAGACGCCTGCGTTAATCGCCTTTGGGTCGAAGGTCACATCCAGTTCTGAGAGCATCGCGCGCGGCAAAGAGATTTTCGAGGGGCAGGCTGCCGAGTGCGTCAAGTGTCATGGGGACGCCGGGCGTGGCGACGGTCCCAGCGCCGACGAACTGACCGACGATTTCGACAATGTCATCGTGCCCGCCGACCTGACGATGCCCTGGCTGTTCCGGGGTGGTGCGACTGCCGACGATATTTACAGGCGGCTGAAGACTGGTTTGACCGGCAGCCCAATGCCTTCGTATGCTGACGTGCTGTTGGACGATCAGGTGTGGGACGTGGCAAACTACGTCGACTCGCTCGGACCTGATGCCCCGCCCGAGCTGCAGGCGTCTATCACGGCTGCCCGCGTGCAGGGCGCGATTCCGGCGGATGCGAACGCAGCCGAGTGGCAAAGCGCGACCGAATATTACATTCCGCTCGTCGGGCAGATCATGCGCGAGCTGCGCAATTACACGCCGTCGATCAAAGGCGTCTGGGCGCGGGCGCTCTATAATGAAAGTGAACTTGCCTTGCTATTGCGGTGGCACGATCGTTTTCAAGACACCGGCGCACCCTCCCCTGCGGGCGGGGGAGCAGGTGGGGGTACCGCCGACGCGCTGGCCGTCCAATTCCCGGCGCAGTTGCCGGCCGGCGACGAGCGCCCGTATTTCGTCTTTGGCGATTCCGCACATCCGGTCAACCTGTGGACCTGGAGCGCGGCGGCGAACCCTTCGACAGGTTCCCCACTCCCTTCGGTCGGGGACTTCGCAGGGCAGGCCCCTGAGCGCAGTCGAACGGTCGAGGAGCGCGACGGAACTGGCTCGGATTCGGTGAGTGCGCAGGTGACGCAAAACGCACAGGGCGCAGCATCGTTCGCCGATGGCGAGTACACGCTCATCGTCCAGCGCGCCCTGGATACGGGCGATGCGCAGGACATCAAGTTCGAGACGGGCAAGTTCATCCCCATCGCCATTGCGGCCTGGGACGGCTGGCGCGGCGAGCAGGATGCAGCCGGGGCGATCTCGTCGTGGTATTCGATCTATCTCTCGGAGCCGGTGCCGATTACCAGGTATGTCTGGGTGCCGGCTGCGATGATCGTCACGGCTGTGTTGGAATGGTTGGTCGTGCGGGCGGTGAGGCGGGGGAACGTGAAGCGTGAAACGTGAAGTAGTGAAGCGTGATGGGCGTTGTAGAAATCTACGCGACGTGAAGAACGGAAGGTCAGGCACACCCAATCCAATGGGAGGAAGAGACAAGATGAGACACATCGCATTCATGATCTCGGTACTTGTAGTATTCAGCCTCGTGTTGGCTGCGTGTGGTGGAGGCGCCGCACAGCCCACGGCAGCTCCGCCGACGCAGGCGCCAACACAACCCACACAGCCTCCGGCCGTAGAAGGTTATCAGGGTGGCGCCGTGTCCAACGGCGGTACGATTGCAGGCAAGGTGACGTATTCCGGCGCGGCGATGGCTCCCGAAACGGTCGAGGTGGACAAAGACCCAGAGGTGTGCGGAACCACGCAGGAAATCGTCAAAGTTCAGACCGATGCCTCCGGCGGCCTGGCGGACGCCGTCGTGCGCATTACCGACATCACGTCCGGCAGGCCGCTGGATAGTCTGGGCGTCGAGTTCGTGCTCGACCAGAAGAACTGCGTGTACGTCCCGCACGTCGTGGTCGTGCCGACCGGTTCGGCGCTCACCGTCCTCAACAGCGACGGCATTCTGCACAACATCCACACGACGCCGTTCGACAATGCGCCGCTCAACAAAGCCCAGCCGGCGACGCAGCCGGAACTGAAGAGCGATCCGTTCACCGTGCCGGAGTACATTCCGGTGAGCTGCGACGTGCATGAGTGGATGAATGCGACCATTGTGGCAACGGATAACCCCTACGTCGCCGTCACGGGCGCGGATGGCTCGTTCGAGCTCGCCGATGTTCCCGCGGGGACGTATACCGTCGAGGTCTGGCACGCAGAACTGGGCAAGCAGACGCTGACGGTCACCGTGGAAGCCGGTGAAACGGCGACGGCGGATGTCGAGTTCAAGTAGAAGCACGAGCTCCCACGGACGGAAAGAAGCACGGACGCCTTTCGATTGATTTCTCGTCTGTGTTCTTTTCGGTCCGTGCGGACACCTTGATTCAGTTGTAAGGGATTTCGGGGTTCAAGGAGTTTAGAGAGATGAGCAAGCTCACTCGATTGCGGCCGTATCTGGCGGTCAGCCTGGCGCTCATCGCGCTTCTGGCGTTGACGCTGCCGGTTCAAGCGCAAGAGGCTGGGCCGCCAGACTACCGCCAGTACTTCGGGCTGGATTCGCGGCTGGTGGTCTGGGTGGTCGCTCAAATGCATTTGCTGTTTGCCGCGTTCGTGCTGGGCGTGCCTATCTTCGCGCTGGTGACCGAGTACGTCGGCGTGCGCACGGGCGAGAAACGCTACGACAAGCTCGCTCACGACTTCACCAAACTGCTCGCGGCGGCGTTTTCGACGACGGCGGCGTTCGGTGGACTGCTGGCCTTCAGCGTGTTCGCGCTGTACCCGACGTTCATGTCGCGCATGTCCGACGTGTTCACCCCGACCTACGCGGTGTACGGACTGTTGTTCTTCGCCGAAGCGTTCACGATGTACCTCTACCTGTATTCGTGGGGCCGCCTGACAGGCGCGAAGAAAAAATGGCACCTGGCGACCGGCCTGCTGCTCAACGTGTTCGGCGTAGTCATCATGCTCATCGCCAACGCGTGGGTATCGTACATGATGAGTCCCCCACTCGCCGAAGTCAACGCCGAGACCGGGCAGGTCATCGGAACCGGGCTTAATCCGCAGACGCTGGAATGGACCGGCACGCTGTCGCAGGCGATCAACAATGCGCTCTGGGCGCCGCTTAACATCCACCGCTTCATCGGCAACGTCGCCTTTGGCGGGTTCATCGTCGGCGCGTACGCGGCAGTGCGCTTCCTCAACGCGAAGACCGCCGAAGCGCGCGCGTACTACGACTGGATGGGCTACATCGGCAACTTCATCGGCGTGGCGGCGCTGATCCCGATGCCGTTCGCCGGCTACTACATGGGCCGCGAGGTGTATTCCTACAGCGCGGTGATGGGCAACAACATGATGGGCGGCACGTTCTCGTGGACGTTCATCATTCAGGCGATCCTGATCGGCGCATTGTTCATCGGCGCAAATTTCTACCTGTGGAGCGGGATGAGTCGCATCCCCGGATCGGAGCGCTATAAGAAGTACATCAAGTGGCTGGACGTGATTCTCGTCATCTGCTTCGCGATCTGGCTGACGCCGCACAACCTGCCGCTCTCGCCGACCGAGCAGGCGATCATCGGCGGGCAGTTTCACCCGACGCTGAAATTCCTGGGGCTGATGGCGGCGAAGAACGCGGTGATCAACTTTATCATCCTCTCCACCTTCCTGAGCTTCCTGCTCTACCGGCGCGGTAATCGCGGCGAGCGCGTGCCGTTCACACAGCAGGGTGTTGGCTCGAAGATCATCCTGCTAGGCGCGTTTGCGATCGTCGCGCTCGTGCTCGGCGCGTACTCGATCAGCACGTTCAGGCTCGATCCGGCCGAACTCGATCTCAACCCCGGCAAGGGGGTGTACTTCACGCTGGTGGCGCTGCTGCTCGCGGTGCAGGTCGTCGCGGCGGCAGTCGCGGTCGGGCTGACATTCGCCAATCGGGGCGTCGCCGGGCAGGTGGTGTATCTGGCGGCGACCGTGATCGGCTCGGTGTTCGTCCTCGGCCCCTATGGATTCGTCGTCATGACGCAGGCCAACCCATTCCTGCGCAACATCGCCGTCGCGCAGTGGCTGATCACGATGTCTTGCCTGGTGCTGGTTACGGCGATCGACGTCATGCTGCTGCGAGGCGCAAAGACGATCGGCGCGATCCGCTGGGGGCAGATGACCGTGCGCAGCCAGTACGCACTGATTTTGCTCGTCGTCGGCGCGGTGATGCTGATGAGCCTGATGGGCTTCATCCGCTCCGGCCTGCGCGAGGACTGGCACATCTTCGGCGTGCTGCGCGACACGTCGGCCGGCGCGGCGACGCCGACGATGGCCGACATGGCGCGTGTGATCGCGGGCATCGTCGCGGCGTTCATCGCGCTCGTCGCTTTCGTCTTCTGGCTGGCCGGGTTAGGTGAGAAAGGCGAAGTCGAAGAGGGGACGATGATGCCGGTCGCTGCGCCCACGCCCATGCCAGCCACACCGGTGGGTGGAGTGGCGGGCAGTGCTAGGTGAGGCATTAAACCGCCTCCGATTTGCTATCTATGGCTCAATGGTACGCGCAACTCGTCTTCAAAGGTGACACGCTTCTCGGCGAAGGCTTGACCGACTTCGCACAGGTCGAGGGCGTCGCCTCGTCGAATGGCGGCGAGCGCTACACGACGGTCATCGTCTCCGGTTACGCGCTGTACGGCAAGTTGCGCGGATATTATTCGCTGGGCATCGCCCATCTGCTGGCCGATCCGATCAGCGGCAAGGCGCACTATCTCTCGGAGCAGAGCGCGCTGCACAAGGAGCCTGTTGTCTCGCTGACGTCCGCCCAACGTGCGGCGATCCGCGAGTGGTTGATCGGCCTCAGTTCCACCGCATGGGAGAATTCGACGGATACCTTCAGAAGCAGTCTGGATGCAGAACGTGAAACGTAATGCATGAAACGCCTGCGCTCGCGCTGCAGGCGCGGGCGTGAACCGTTCGTTTACGGACGCCTCACGTTTTACGTTTCACGTGGTCCGATGAAACTATGAACCGACTCACACGCGTCGTTGCAGCCCTGCTCTGCTTGGGCACGTTCGTTGCGCTGATCGCCGATGTGCCGCCCATTCTGCTGCCGTGGATCCTCTGGTTTCTCGCCGCATCGGCATTGGCGGCCTACTGGTGGTCCGATGGGCGAACGGTCGTGTTCGGTCTGGTGATGCTTGGCCTGTTTGTGTATGTCGGCGCACTGGTGACGGGCATCTCCGGCGGCGGGACGCCGGCCGCCGCGGCCGGTGTCAACCCCGAGGCGGGCGAGGCCATCTACTGGGGTAAAGGCAAATGCAGCACTTGCCACAGTCTGGGAGAGCGCGGCTCGGCCATACGCGGGCCGAACCACGAGAATGTGTGCGGCAGAGCTCGCGACGAGCGTGTCGCTGAGCGGCAGGCGGCCGGCGCGACGCATATCCAGACCGCCACCGATTACCTGGTGGAGTCCATCGCCCAGCCGCAAGCCGAAATCGTCGAAGGCTTTTCAGGTCAGATGCCCAAAGTCTACCTGCCGCCGATCAGCCTGGCCCCGGACGAAATCCGCGCCGTCATCCTGTACTTGCAGACGCAGGGTTGCGAGCCAGATGCTGCCGCGATCAAGCTGCCACCTGAAATCCTCAACGCCGCCAGTGCGCAGGTCGCATCGGGTGGGCCGTTTACACTGGTGGTGACCGGTGACGCCGAGGCCGGCAAGGAGCTGTTCTTCGACGCCGCGGGACCGGCTGCGTGCGCCAAGTGCCACACCGTTGCAGGTGAGGGCGAGGACGTCGGACCGGAGCTTACCGACGTAGCCGGCACTCAGACGCTTGAATACATCTTCGAGTCCATTATGAATCCCAGCGCGGAAATCGCCGCCGGGGACTACGAGCCTATCCAGGTACAACTGACAGATGGGACGATCCTCTCCGGCATCATCAAGGAAGAAGACGACGCGACGGTGACGATCAAGGATAAAGAGGGTGTCGAGACCGCCGTGAACAAATCCGACATCAACCGCGAGAGACGTTATCCAGATATCCCGAGCATTATGCCGGGCAACTTCGGCGAGCTGCTCACCGTCAAACAGGTAGCCGACCTGATCGCGTTCTTGCAGCAGAGTGCGGGTGTCCTACCAAGTGAGCAGTCGCCCCAAGTTCCTTCAGTTCCCTGAGTTCGTCACGTGGGAACTGAAGGAGCTCAAGGAACTCAGTGGAGGTAGAGCCATGTCCGGCGTTCGTATTGGCGAAATCACTCACTACTTCGACAGGATTGAGGTCGCCGTGGTCGTGCTCACGGAAACGATTCGCGTCGGGGACACCGTGCACATGCTCGGTCCCTCGACGGACTTTCAACAGGAAGTCACGTCATTGCAGATCGAACACCAGCCGATCGATGAGGCGGGGCCGGGGCAGGAAGTGGCGATGCGTGTCAAGCAGCGCGTGCGCCCCCGCGATAAAGTATTCAAGATTACAGGAGAGGAGTGAGCCGGGCTGGCCAGTAAGACTCTCTCTCACGGACAGAAGGGAACACGGACGGCTCTGGAGAAGTCTGCGTGACCAACCTGCGACACGAAACACTTACATACGAACTTCGCGGGTTGATTTTCGAGGTGCGCCAGAAGCTAAAAATGGGTTGGCCCGAGGAGGTTTACCATCAAGGGCTGCTTCAGTTATTGTTGGACAGAGATATTCCGGTCCATTCGAAGCCACGCAAAGCTATTGTCCATCGCGGTCACGAGGTTCATGTCTTCGAATGCGATTTGCTCGTCTGGGATCTGGTCATTCTGGAATTGAAAGCGTTGCCCTTTACTACTTTCGCGCCCGGACATTACGGTCAGATCATCCATTACCTGAAGTGTTGGGCTAAGGACCTGGGCTTGCTGGTAAACTTTGGGCCGACGCGCGCCGAAGTCAAAAGAGTCGTCTGGGACGAACCCGAATTGGAAACATACGAGGACTACGACTCGCTCAAGCCTTACATGGCTGACGCGGATCGGTTATGTCTGAGCGAAGTCCGGCGAAACATCCGGGTCATCGGTCAACAATATGGTCTCGGCTATCCTGAAACTATGTACCGAAAGATCGCGGTGATGGAGATGAACCACAGTGGCCTCCGTTGTGAGGCCGGCGTTGAAATCCCCGCCAGGTTGGATAACCGTCTTCTGGCTCAACATGCGAGCGACTATTTGCTTGGCGAGGGCAATTTCCTGCTCAACATCCGTTCGCTACTCGATCATCCGCCCGAATACGACTTTGCCCAAACCAAGACTTATCTTAACAGCTTGGGCCTGAAGTTCGGACTCATCGTGAACTTCGGCAAGAAGCAGCTGCAGGTTTACGGGGTTAACTCCGGTTAGCCAGAGGACTCACTGACAGAAAGGAACACAGACAAAATCAAAAATGTCCGTGTTATTTTCAGTCCGTGAGACCAAATCCCAGTATTCCTTTATTGGAGGCTTGCGTGCCCAGACGACTTAATCTCTTTTGGTCAGTTGTCCTCACCATAGTCGGGACGTACCTGTTCCTTCAGTTCGTCGTGCCGTATGCCTCGATGTGGCTCGCGGGGCGGAACAATCCGCTGCCGGTGCCCGGCGCACTCATGGCGATGTACCTCCTGTTGATCGTCATCGGCGTGCTCGTGTATCTGGCTGCCGACGAGGCGCGGCTGAAAGAGTTCTGGGCGCCGATCGAGGCCCTGCTGCGCGGGCGCGACAAAGTCGAGACGACCGGCGATCGCCTGTTCAACCTGATGCGGCTGGCTGTGCTCGTCGCCGTGCCGCTGGGTGCGGGCTGGGCGGTGTATTCTGGCACTGCGCCCTCCACGACCCCGCCCACCTCCCTTCGCCTTCAACACCCGACTATCCCGTTTGCCTACGAGAGATTAACCAACCCGTACCGCAACCCCGACGGGACGGTGGACCCAGCAGTCATCGAAGAAGGCCGCGTGCTATTCCAGATCAACTGCCGCCCTTGCCACGGCACGCCGGCCGACGGTGAGGGGCCGATGGCCTATGGCTTCCGCCTCAAGCCGGCCAACTTCCGGTCGGAGGATACGATCGCAACGGTGATCGAGGCCTACGCGTTCTGGCGAATCAAGGAAGGCGGTATCGGCCTGCCGACCGAGGGCAGCCCGTGGGACTCGGCTATGCCGGCGTGGAAGGACGAGTTAACGGACGATCAAATCTGGAAGATCATCGCGGCGGAGTATGATACGGCCGGCGTGGAGCCGAGGCGGCCGGAGGCGGCGCCAGGGGAATAAAGAAGGCTGACCAGATCGAGTAGGAGAGGTCACGCTGTGGCTCACAGACCGAAGGGAACACGGACGGCTTCCCAAGAACATGAAAAGTGTCCGTGTTCGGTTCCGTCTGTGGGAAAAACACGGACTGAAGGGAACATGGACGGCTTCCCAAAAACATGAAAAGTGTCCGTTTTCGGTTCCGTCTGTGAGATAAAAAGAGGAAAGCCTATGCGCCTGTCGCTTCAAATGTTCTTGATCGCTCTTGGCCTCTCGGTTCTGGCCGGACTGACAACCTTTATGAGCCGCCCGGCGCTTGTCCTCAGCGCAGCCGAACGATCCGCGCAGGCGCCGGTGGACGGCGAAGCCGTTTATCGGGAGCGCTGCGCCTTCTGTCACGGGGATAACGGCGATGGGAACGGGCCGGTCGCCAAGTATCTCAGTCCACGCCCGCGCGATTTCACCTCCAGCCAGTTCAAATTTCGCACGACGGCCTCCGGCGAGCTGCCCCTGCGTGAGGACGTGATCAAGATTGTAAGAGAAGGCGTCCGAGGCACGGCCATGCCTCGCTGGGAGGATGTCTTGAGCCAGGCTGAAATCGAGGCCGTCGTAGACTACGTGACACAAAACTTCGTTCCCGACTGGGGCACTTATGAGCCGACGGTCATCCCTATCAGCAGCCCGCCCGGCGTGACCGCAGCTCTGATCGGGCAGGGCCAACAGTTGTATCAGGATCTTCAATGCTGGAAGTGCCACGGCCAGCAAGGGCGCGGCGACGGCCCTTCCGCGCCGACCCTGACCGATGACTTTGGCTTCCCGATCCGCGCGGCCGACCTGACTAAGACCTGGCGTTACAAGGGCGGCAGCGAGTTGGTCGACATTTACATTCGCTTTTCTACCGGCCTGAACGGCTCACCCATGCCATCGTTCTACGACGTGCTCCCGGATGACGAGCGCTGGGCGCTCTCAGCGTACGTCCAATCGCTGCAAGTGAATCAGCCTACCGAGGAAAGCGTCGTCACCGCCAGACGAGTCGATGGCACAGTGCCGACGTCACCGGACGATCCGACTTGGGAGCAGGCTCCGGCTGTGACGTTCTATCTGACCGGCCAGGTGATCGCCGGCCCGCGCTGGCAGACGCCCGGCGTCGACGCCGTGACGGTTCGGGCACTGCACGACGATCAGAATCTGGCACTCCTGGTCGAATGGAACGACCCGTTCCACGACGCCGAGTCCAGCGGCGGCGAGGAGAACGGCGGGCATGACACGTACGTGAACCTTGAGGAATTTCTCGGCACGGCCGGCCCGTTCCCGGATGCCCTGGCGGTGCAGTTCCCTCAACAGTTGAGCGAGGGACCGCAGAAACCATACTTCTTCTGGGGTCAATCCGGCAAGCCGGTCAACCTTTGGAAGTGGCAGGCCGACGGTAGTATCGGCGAATTCAACGCCGCCGGATTTGCAGACGGGCTGAAGCCACAGGCGGTATCCGATGTGATGGCCAATGTCACGTGGGCCGACGGCCGCTATCGCGCAGTGTTCACGCGGACGCTGGATACACGCGACCCGGACGACTTGCAAATGACGCCGGGCGACTTCGTTCCGATTGCCTTCCAGGCCTGGGAAGGTTCTAACAGCGAGATGGGCCGGCGGTTATCGCTCTCGTCGTGGTACAGTCTGGTGCTGGAGGTGCCGACGCCGGTTTCGGTATTCATTTACACCGCGCTGGCAGTCGTCTTGGTTGCGGCCACTGAGTGGGCGTTGGTGCGCCGCGCTCGCAGAACGTCTTCCGAGCCATAGACTTGGCAGGTCTTGTCCGCCAATGTTGGCCGCAGGCTCGATCGTGAAGACCTGCCAGGTCTACTCGGAGAATCCAAGTGCGTTTGGGATACCAGGAAATCTGACTTGACTTATCCGATTTGCTTCGTATAGTATGTATGCCTCATACTAGCCCAAGGGAGGGACTCCATGCAACACTACAAGCTCGTGGCTGCGCCGATAGCGGTTATCTTGTTCATCGCCGCTTGCGGCGGTGGCGGCGCGCAGACGGCCCCACCGGGCGCAGAGCCGACGGCGGCCGGAGGAGAGGAGCCGGCCGCTTCCCCGGTCGACCCGGCGACCGCTGGCGCCATCACCGGCAAGGTGCTCTTCACCGGCACCGCGCCGGAGCCGGAACTGATCCAGATGGACGCCGAGCCGACGTGCCAGGAACAGTACCCGGATGGCGCGTTCACGGAGACGGTCGTCGTCAATGAGGACGGGACGCTTCAGAACGTCTTTGTGTACGTGAAGGAGGGCCTGGGCGACTTGAACTTTCCCGTCCCGAAGGACAGCGTCGTCCTGGATCAGCAGGGTTGCCGCTATCGGCCACACGTCTTCGGCGTTCAGGCCGGGCAGGAACTGATCATTCGCAACAGCGATGGTATCCTGCACAACATCCACCCGATGCCTTCGATCAACCGACCCTTCAACCTGGGGCAGCCGGTGAAGATGGATTCGAAGAGAACGTTCGATGAGGTCGAGGTGATGATCCCGATCGAGTGCGACGTGCACGAGTGGATGAAGGGCTACGCCGGCGTGCTGGATCATCCTTACTTCGCCGCCACCGGCGCAGACGGCACGTTCAGCCTGCCGAACCTGCCGCCGGGCACGTATACGATCGTGGCCTGGCACGAGCTGTACGGCGAACAGTCGATGTCAGTGACCGTCGGCGAGAAAGACACACAAGAGATCGAGTTCACGTTCGAGGGCAAGTAAGTTCCCTGAGTTCCTTCAGTTCCATCATCAGGAACTCAGGGAACCCCCGCACACAGCGGGCGAGGGCATGCTGAAGGAATGGGAAGGAGACGACATGGGCGGACTGCTTCCGCAAGCTTCGACGTTTGCCGCCTCGATCGATTCACTCTTCATCGTCGTGCTGATCGTGACCGGCATCGCCTTCGTGTTGGTTGAGAGCATTTTGATCACCTTCCTCGTCCGCTATCGCCACCGACGGGAACAAAAGGCGGTCTATGTTCACGGTAGCCGCCGGTTAGAGTTGGCTTGGACCATCGGCACAGGGATCGCATTCTTCTCGCTGGCGCTCTATCAGTACAACACATGGATTCAGGTCAAGGCTACCCTGCCGGATGCATCGCAAGCGCTCGTGGTCGGCATCGCCTCTAATCAGTTCGAGTGGGAGCCAACTTATCCGGGCGCAGACGGCGAGCTGTGCACTGCCGACGATGCCCATCCGCCGAGGAATATCCTGCACTTTCCAACCGGCCGGCCGGTGATCGTCCGGATCAAGTCGGAAGACGTGATCCACAGTTTCTTCGTGCCCGAATTGCGGATCAAACAAGATGCCGTGCCGGGCCGGCAGATCGAGTTCTGGTTCGAGCCTACCCTGCCGGGCCAGTACGAACTCGCGTGCGCCGAATTGTGTGGCTTGGGGCACTACCGCATGCGCGCCGAGATCACCGTGGAGTCGCAAGTCGATTTCGACGCCTGGCTGGCCGAGCAAACAGGGGCAGCGGCTGAACACGACTTCTGCAACGTCGCGCCGCTGACCCCCGCAGACAGCGCGCGAGGGCAGGCGGCCGCGAGCGCGGCGCAGGGCGCACCCTGACCCCCGACCCCCTTCCCCTCTCCGTTACGGAGAGGGGAAGGGGGCAGGAGGTCTGGGAGAGGTGCTCAGTTGGCAATGAGTATGGGAGGAAGCGATGACGGGCGAGCAGGAATTGAGTTTCATTCGGAAGTATGTCTTCTCGACCGATCATAAGGTGATCGGCAAGCAGTTCCTCTTCACCGCGCTGGCCTTCTTCACTATCGGCGGGCTGCTGGCGCTGCTGATCCGCACGCAGTTAGCCTGGCCGTGGCAGGAGATTCCGTTTTTTGGCGCGCTGCTCTATGGTGAGGAGGCCGGCAACATCCTCGCGCCTGAACGGTATCCGGCGTTGGTGACGATGCACGGGACGATCATGATATTCTTTTTCATCATTCCCGTGCTATCAGGAGCATTCGGCAACTTCCTCATCCCGCTGATGATCGGCGCGCGCGACATGGCCTTCCCACGACTGAACATGGCCTCCTACTGGATCATGGTCCCCGCGTTCCTGGTGATGGTCGCCAGCTTCTTCGTCGAAACCGGGACGGCCGCATCCGGCTGGACATCGTACGTGCCTCTCAGCGCGCGGCCCGACATGATCGAAGGCTCAGGGATGGGCCAGACGCTGTGGATCATCAGTTTGACCCTCGTCGGCACTTCGTCGCTGCTGGGCGCCATCAACTACATCACGACGATCGTGACGCTGCGCGCGCCGGGCATGAACATGTTCCGCCTGCCGCTGACCATCTGGGCATTGTTTATTACCGCGATCCTGGTGCTCCTTGCGACGCCCGTGCTGACCGCCGCGCTGATCCTGCTCCTTCTCGATCGCTCGGCCGGCACGCACTTTTTCGCGGCGAACAGCGGCGGCCAGGTGATCCTTTGGCAGCATCTGTTCTGGTTCTACTCGCACCCGGCGGTCTACATCATGATCCTGCCCGCGATGGGTATGGCTTCGGACATCATCTCGTGCTTCGCCCGCAAGCCGCTGTTCGGCTACAAGCCGATGATCTTCTCGATCATGGCGATTGCCGTGCTGGGCTTCACGGTCTGGGGGCACCATATGTTCCAGAGCGGCATGAACCCGCTGCTGGGCACGACGTTCATGACGGCGACGATGATGATCGCGGTACCCTCGGCGATCAAGACGTTCAACTGGTTGGGGACGCTGTGGCGGGGCAATCTGCGTCTGAGCGCGCCGATGTTGAACGCGCTGGCCTTTGTCTCGACGTTCGTCATCGGCGGGCTGAGCGGCGTCTTCGCGGCCGCGACGCCGGTGGACATTTTCATCCACGATACGTACTGGATCGTCGGCCATATTCACTACGTGCTGTTCGGCGGCAGCCTCTTCGGCGTCTTTGCGGCCATCCAGTATTGGTTCCCCAAGATGTTCGGACGACAAATGAACGATGGGTGGGGCAAGATACACTTCGTGCTCACCTTCATTGCCTTCAACTGCGTATTCTTCCCGATGTTCATCCTCGGCGCGAACGGGATGCCGCGCCGCATCGCCGATCCGTATCAGTATCAGCTCTTCGTGCCGCTTCAGTCGCTCAACCAGTTCATGACGGTCAGCGCCTACGTGCTTGGCGCGGCGCAGTTGATCCTGGCCGCGAATCTCGCTTGGGGTCTCTTCCGGGGGAAGAAGACCGTCGATAATCCCTGGGAGGCGAACACGCTGGAATGGGCAACGGGCTCGCCGCCACCGCTGGAGAACTTCCACGTCATTCCGACGGTCTATCGCGGCCCGTACGAGTACAGCTCGCCCGAAGTGACGGAAGACTGGCTGCCGCAGAATCGTTACGTGGACGGCGCGAAACCACCGGTGCAGACCGAGCCTGCTCGACCGGCAATCAGTCCCGCCGCCGGCAAATAGGAGAGGAGGCGCTATGCATTATCTGATATCATAGTCTGATGACATATCTGGGCAACCGTGGTGGCAACACCAGGGATATCGAAATCAGCCATGCGTTGAGTGTTCATAAAGGAGTATAACCCATGTCGACCGAAGAGAACAAGGCCACTGGCCGCCGGTTAGTGGAAGAGATCCTCAACAAGGGGAACGTAGCCGCCATAGACGAGTATTTCGCCGCCGACTACGTAGATCATAGCGTTCCGCCTGGAGTCCCGCCCGATCGCGAGGGCTTGAAGATGTTCTTCACGGCGTTTCGTGCCGCCTTCCCCGACCTCCATTACCACATTGACGACGAGATCGCCGAAGGGAACATGCTCGTGCATCGTCTCACCGGACACGGCACCATGCAAGGCGAGTTTCAGGGCATGCCTGCCACCGGGAAACACGCGACCTGGACGGAGATCCACATCGGCCGCCTCGCGGGCGGCAAACTCGTGGAACACTGGGCCAACGTCGACCAGCTCGGCATGCTGCAGCAGCTGGGCCTGGCGCCCATGCCGGGGTAGGGCGGATTGGAGCGAGCTACGGGGGCAAGTGAGTCCTCACTACAAAATCGTGATCTACTGAGCTTGAAGTTCGCACCCGGCAGATGCCCGAAGGTTGGGACGGCAGTGTAACTGCCGTCCCAGGCCGCCGCAGTGCAACCCTTCGGCTGCGCTCAGGGCAGGCTGCGGCGGGAACTGGGATAATAGGCTGAGTCGCGGAGACACCCGGAGATGGGCGGATTAGGAAAGAGGAGCTGTATCTATGTCACATACCAGCGTATCGGAACATCACGCGACACCCACCTGGCAAGGGATACCTACGACCAAGTTTGCCATGTGGTTGTTCCTGGCCTCAGAGGTCATGTTCTTCGCCGGGCTGATCGGCGCATACATTGTGCTGCGCAGCGGCGCATCGGAGTGGCCGGTCCTTTCGGAAATCCTCAACGTCCCTCTGGTGGCCGGCAACACCTTCATCCTGATCGTCAGCAGCGTGACGATGGTGCGCGCCTTCGCGGCGATCGAGGACGGCAATCCACAAGGCATGCGCCGCATGCTGATCACGACGGCTGCGCTCGGCGCGATCTTTCTGAGCATACAAGCCTTCGAGTGGAGCGCGTTGTTGAGCGAAGGCACAACGCCCAGCACCAGCGTGTTCGGCTCGGTCTTCTTCACGCTGACGGGCTTCCACGGCTTGCACGTCCTGGGGGGCGTCCTGACGCTGGTGGTCGTGATCGTCAAAGCTTTTCGAGGGGCTTTCTCTCAGGCCCGTCATGGAGGCGTCGAATTGATGGGGCTGTACTGGCACTTCGTCGACGTGGTGTGGATTTTCTTGTTCACGATCCTCTACTTGATATGAGCTCCGACCGTTCCTGGGATTCATTATTGACAAGGAACTCAAGGAACTCTGAGGAACTCTAGGAACTCAGGGAGGGCTTCTATGGCCGAAACGTCCATTGTGCACCGACGCCCCAATTACATTCTCGTCTTCGTCTTCCTGGGGCTGCTCACTGCGGTCGAGGTCGGCGTGGCCTTCATTGGACTGCTCGAAGCGATTCGGGTGCCGTTGCTGGTCGCGCTGGCGATCGCCAAGGCGACGCTGGTAGGGATGTATTACATGCATTTACGGTTCGAGGGGCGTGTGCTGCGATTCATCGCCGTCGGGCCGCTGTTGCTGGCGATCATCCTGACGCTGCCGCCGCTCGTCGACTCGATCAGTCATCACTGAGTTCCTTCAGCTCCTTGAGTTCCTTTTGACTGAAGGAACTGAGGGAACTGTGGGGAACCCCCGCAGACAGCGGGCGAGGGCAGGCTGAGGGAGCTATGGTTTCTACCCGAACACACCTTCGTGTTCCTAAGACACGCGCCGGCTGGCTGATCGGCGGCATCTCGGCGCTGGTTGTGCTCAGCATAGCGCTTCTGCTCGCGGCGCCGCGCGGCGAAACGCCGGGCAGGCTCGATGTGTCTGCTTTGCCGCGACTGAACGCCGCCCTCAACGGCGCCAGCGCGATCCTGCTCGCCGCCGCTTACTTCTTCATCCGCCAGCGCCGGGTGAGGGCCCATCGCGCGTGCATGCTGTCTGCATTCGCCCTGTCGGCGCTGTTCCTGATGTCTTACGTCATTTATCATATCTTTGCCGGCTCCGTTCCGTTTGCCGGGCCGGGATGGATCAGGCCGATCTATTTCGCCGTCCTCATCTCGCACATTGCTCTCGCCGCACTCGTCTTGCCACTGGCTTTGACGACGCTGTACCGCGCCTGGCAAGGCCGGTTCGTTCGACATCGGCAAGTGGCGCGCTGGACGCTCCCGATCTGGCTTTACGTGTCGGTGAGTGGGGTGGTGGTCTACCTGATGCTGTATCACTTCTAAGCCTCACCCCACTCCCCGGCCGACAGGCTGCGGTGGGGGTGGGTTAGAAGGCAGCCATGTTTCATCACGTTCTCGTCGGTTACGATGGCTCGGCGCATGGCAAGAAGGCGCTCGAATACGGGATTGACTTCGCCATGCACGCTGGGGCGGAATTGACCATCGTCACCGTCTTTCCGAGGGTGCCGGAGTATCTCGGTTCGCCGCAGCGGGAGGAAGTCGCCGCCCGGCTGAAAGCTGAGGCGCAGCGGATGGCCGAGATGGCTGCCGAGCAGGCCCGCGCCTGCAATAAAGATGGCATGGCCGGATTGCTGCTCGGCGGCGTGAGCGATCGGATGGTGAACTATGCCAGGGTGCCGGTCTTGGTTGTGAAATGACGGCGGAAGCGGCCCTGCCATGTCACAGAAAGAGATCGAATTGATCCTGGCCCGGCAGTTGGCCGGTTGCCTCGCGACACCGATCTTTCTGGTCGATCCGCAGGGCACTCTCCTGTTTTACAACGAGCCGGCGGAGAGGATTCTGGGTCGCCGCTTCGAGGAGACCGGGGAGATGCCGGTCGATGAGTGGTCGACCATCTTTAAGCCCACGGATGCGAGGGGCGCGCCGCTGGCGCCCGAATCACTACCGTTGGTGATTGCATTGAACGAGTGTCGACCGGCCCACGGCCAATTCTGGATAGAGGGCCTCGACGGTGTGCGTCGCCACATCGAGGCCACCGCCTTTCCGCTGATCGGCCTGGCCGATCGCTACGTGGGAGCCGTTGCGATTTTCTGGGAAGTGGGGTTATGAGAGTCACGCTCTGGGGAACGCGTGGTTCGCTGGCATCGCCCGGCCCCGACACGGCGCGCTATGGCGGCAACACCTCGTGCGTTGAAGTTGAGGGCCACGACGGCACGGTGCTGATCCTCGACGCGGGCACCGGCATCCGCCGGCTAGGCCTGGTGCTGCCCCTCACCCCCGGCCCCTCTCCCGTCGCAGACGACAGGAGAGGGGGGATGCGGCGCATCGACGTCTTGTTGACGCACTTGCACATGGACCACATTCAGGGCCTGGCTTTCTTCCGGCTGCTGCGCACGCCCGGCGTCGAAGTTCACATCTGGGGCCCGGCCAGCGCCACGCTCAGCCTGCACGCACGTCTCACGCGCTATTTGTCGCCACCGTTGTTCCCGGTCTTCCTGCGCGACATGCCATCCACTCTGTTTCTCCACGAGGTTCCCTGCGGCGACTTCGAAGTCGGCGAGTTCCGTATCTCGTCGGCGCTGGTGTGCCATCCCGATCCCACGGTGGGCTACCGTATTGCGGCGTCTGGCGCGGTGCTCACCTATCTGCCCGACCACGAGCCGGCGCTCGGCGTCGACCGGTTTCCCTGGAGCAGGGACTGGACTTCGGGCGTCGCGCTCGCCGCCGGCGCCGATCTGCTGATTCACGATGCTCAGTACACCGGCGACGAGTACGCGGAGCGCATCGGCTTTGGGCACAGTTCTGTGCCACAGGCGTTTGCGTTTGCCGAGATGACGGAGGTCAGGCATCTGGTGCCCTTTCACCACGATCCGGCGCACACCGACGACGACCTCGATCGGTTATTGGCCGAGACGATGGCGTCGGCCCGGCCCCAGTTCGCCGTCACGCCTGGCGTCGAAGGCGCTTCGTTCGATCTGAACTGAGTTCAGGGAACTAAGGGAACTCAAGGAACTGAAGGAACTGGAGGAGCTCTTATGGCAGAGTATCAATATCGCGGCAAGGACACGCAGACTTTTCAGAAGTTGCACGGGTTCAAAAAAATAGTGGCCTGGCAGGCGGCCAGTGACCTGGGTTTTCAAGTCAATCAGTTGGCCAAGCGCTTTGGCCCTGGCTATTACAAGTTGGCCGATCAGATGCGCACCGCCGCCATTTCAGTGTCTGGCAACATCGCCGAAGGTTACTGCTCCGGTTCCCTACCCAACTACATTCGTTACTGCAATGTCGCACGTGGATCGCTTGGCGAGCTGGGCAGTTACATTCAGGACTGCGAGCGCTGGGAACTGATTACCGGCAGCGAGTTGACCACCCTCATCAAGCAATACAGCGACGCCTCTTTCTTTTTAGATCGACTCATCCCGGCCCTCATCAGGAAACAGCAAGACGATACCTGGGATCAGAACTACTGGGTGAAAGAAGAGCAAGCCGATTACCTAATGGACATCGAATACGACACCGAGTTCCCTGAGTTCCCTCAAGTTCCCTGAGTTCCCTGAGTTCCTTGAGTTACAGTTAAAGGAGAACCTGATGACTACCGTCACCGCGCCCGTCACCGACTCCGCCCCCGCCCGCGCCTGGCAATCCGGGCCGCTGTATCGTAAAGTGCTCATCCCGACCGACAACTCCGAGCTGTGCCATGCGGGGATCGATTGGGCGATCGAGTTCGCCCGCGCCTGGCATGCGACGCTCGTCGGCAACCACGTCTACGCCGCCCGGCTGCACGACGATCGCTTCCGGCAGCTCGAGATCGGCCTGCCCGCGCGCTTCCAGACTGACGAAGAGATCGCGCGCCAGCGCAAGATTCACGACAAGCTCATCGAGCAGGGACTCATCCTGATCTCCGACTCGTTCCTCGACGTGCTGAACAAGCGCGGCGAGGAGAACAATCTCCAGATCGAGCGGAAGCTGATGGAGGGGATCCACTTCGAGCAGTTGGCGAAGGACGTCAACTCCGGCGACTACGATCTCGTCGTGATGGGAGGGCACGGCATCGGGCAGGTCAAGCGATCGCAGCTCGGCTCGGTCACCAGCCGCGTCGCCCGACTGATCACGGCTGACATGCTGGTGATGAAGCAGAAGGACCGGTCATTGCGCGGCGGCAAGATTCTCGTGTGCGTAGACTCGTCGGCTTACTGCTTCGTCGCGCTGCGAAAAGCATTGCGGCTCGCGCAGACCTTCGGTGCGAGCGTCCACGTCGTCGGCGCGTTCGACCCGTTCTATCACTACGCCGCGTTCAATAACATTCGTTATGTGCTGTCGTATCAGGCCGGCAAGGTGTTCAAGTTCGAGGAGCAGGAGGAATTGCACAACAACATCATCGACCGTGGCCTGCGCAAGGTGTGCGAGGCAAACCTGATGCGCGCCGAGAAAGTAGCTCAAGAAGAAGGCGTGCCGATCACGACCGAGGTGCTCGTCGGCAAGCCGTTCAATAAGATCCTGGAGTGGTGCGAGAAAGAGAATCCCGATCTGGTCGTGATCGGCCGCTGGGGCGCACATCACGTCGAGGGCGGCGACATGGGGTCGAACACCGAGAACCTGCTGCGCCAATGCGCGTGCAACCTGCTCATCGTCGGCGCAGCCGACGCGAAGCCGTACGACATCCCGACGCTCGAAGAATACGAGGAAGAACCGCTCGAATGGGACGACGACGCGCTGAAGCTCATTCTGCGCGCGCCGCCATTCGCGCAGGCGATGGCAAAAGCGTCGGTCGAGGAATACGCGCGCAAAGAAGGCTACACCCGCATTACGCTCGACCTGCTGCACGGCGCATTGATGGGCATCCTGCCGCCCTCGGCCAAGCACCTGATGGGGCTGGAGGCCGAAGACCGCAAGATCGCGGAGGCCCGCAAGTCCGCCCGCTCGCCGATTGAGGAGTACGTCCCGCACGAGCGCGCCTTCCCCTGGACGCCGGAGGCGCTCGACCGCGTGAACAACCGCGTGCCGGCCTTCGTCCGCCCGATCGCGATGCTGGCGATGGAGCGCTACGCGCGCGAGAAGCAGTTGCCCGAAGTGACGCTGGACGTGACGATCGAGGTCGCGAAACGGTTGGGCTACGCCGGCGACGAGGGCGTGCACGCGCAGCGGTCGATGCCCTGGACTGACGAGGCGCTGGTTCGGTTGGAGCGTGTGCCGAAGTTCGAGCGGCAGATGGTGCGCGAGATGGTCGAGAGCCTGGCGCGCGACGCCGGACATTCGGCGATCAACTTCGAGGTCGCCGACGAGATGCTGCGGAAAGTGCGCGAGATGTGGGAGGCGCAGGGCGAGGGGGCGTTTGGGTATTTCAAGGGGATGGCGGGGAAGAGCGAGGAAGGAACATCAGGGAACTAGAGGAACTTACAGGAGGGAGGCTCATGGCATCACTCAGTTTTGCTCAGGACATCCGGCCGTTGTTCCGTGAGACCGACGTCGAGGAGATGATGGATGTGGCCGGCTTCGATCTCTCCAGGTACGAGGATGTTCGCGATCGCGCACAGGACATTTACGAGCGCCTGGACGAGGGTTCGATGCCTTGTGATGGGGCCTGGCCGGCCGATCAGGTCGCCAGGTTCAAGCAGTGGATGGACGACGGCATGGCGCCGTGAGGAAGTGGCGCTAGCCTGCCCGGCAAGGAGGGAGAATGGCGGAGCGTTTCATCTCGCGCGGTTTTACAGGCAAAAGGCGGCAAACTGAAGCGGCGAACCGCGTCCCACCGGGCCAACATGCCGTGAGCGATTTTCCGGTGCTCTCGGCGGGACCGACGCCGCGTACCCGGCTCGATCAGTGGACATTCACCATCGAAGGGCTTGTGCGCGAGCCGGCCAGGTGGACGTGGGAGGAGTTTCTGAAACTTCCTGCGCAAACGTTCGTCGTGGATATTCATTGCGTGACGAAGTGGACCAAGCTCGACACGCGCTGGGAAGGCGTCAGCGTAGACACGCTCTTCGAGCACGTCGAACTCGACCGCCAGGCCATGGTCGTGACCGCGTTCTGCGACGGCGGCTACACGACGAACATGCCACTGCCGGACGTGATCAACGGCCAGGCGTTCGTCGCCTACAAGTACGACGACAAGCTGCTGGCGCCGGTGCACGGTGGGCCGGCGCGCCTGGTCGTGCCGCATCTCTATTTCTGGAAAAGCGCCAAGTGGGTGCGTGGCCTGCGCTTGATGGAAAAGGACAAGTCTGGTTTTTGGGAATCACTCGGCTATAACAACCACGGCGATCCGTGGAAGGAAGAGCGATACGCCGGCGATTAATAACGTGTCGCTGGCGTAACTACTCGGCCGTCATTGCGAGATAGCCATCACCTCAAGCGTGATGCATGAGGGCAGAAACTTGAGCGCGCGGATGGGCTATAATCGCAGGACGGATTCAGACAAGCTAAGACCACGCGCTCAGTGGTGTGTGAGA
>DATEUJ010000026.1:0-17306 GCA_035283185.1 Anaerolineae bacterium
GCTGGGAGAGGGGGGAGGGGTAAGAGTGATCACGTTCGACATGGGGGGCACGAGCACGGACGTGGCGCTCTGCGATGGCAGCCTGCCCACGACGACGGAAGGCGAAATCGCCGGCCTGCCCATGCGCCTGCCCATCCTCGACATTCACACCGTCGGCGCAGGCGGCGGGTCTATTGCGCGCGTCGACGCAGGCGGCGCGTTAATCGTCGGGCCTGAGTCGGCGGGCGCCGAACCCGGGCCGGCTTGCTACGGCCAGGGCGGGACGCAGCTCACCGTCACCGACGCAAACCTGGCGCTGGGCCGCCTCGACGCCGATCACTTCCTCGGCGGCCGGATGAAGCTGGACGTGGGCGCTGCCCAGAAGGCAGTTGCCGCGCTCGCACACGCATCACGTATCACGCATCACGTTTTATTTGCCTGGGGCGTTATCCGGGTAGCCAACGCCGCCATGGAGCGCGCTATCCGCAAGATCAGCGTTGAGCGCGGTTTCGATCCGCGTCTGTTCACGCTTGTCGCATTCGGCGGCGCCGGGCCGCTCCACGCTTGCGAGCTGGCCGACTCGCTGGGTATTGCGCGGGTGCTGATACCGCCTTCGCCCGGCGTGCTGTCGGCGCTGGGCATGGCGACCGCGGACACCGTGAAGGATTATTCACGCGCAGTGCTGCGACAAGCAGACGACCTGGAGGATTCGGAACTCGACTCGCTGTTGGCAGAGATGGAATCGCGGGGGCGCGAAGAGCTGCTGGCCGAAGGGGTCGCTGCGCAGGATATCGTCGTTCAGCGCGCGCTCGATCTGCGATACGTCGGGCAGTCTTACGAGATCACGGTCGAAGAGAAACCGGGTTTCTCACCCCCTCGCTCCGCTTCGGGGGCCTTCGGGAAACCTGGTTTCTTGCACGCTTTTCATCAGCTACACGCCGCACGTTACAGCCATAGCCATCCGGGCCGCCCGCTCGAAATCGTCACGGCGCGGGTAAAGGCCATCGGCCTCGCCCGCCCGATCGAAGTCGCTCCCGAGAGTCTGGCCGGCGAAGATGCCACGTTGGCCATCGTGGGAGCTAAACCGGTGTGGTTCGAGAAGGGGCCACTCGAGACGACGTTGTACGAACGCGAGCGCCTGCGCGCCGGCCATCGGATTCGTGGTCCGGCAGTCGTTTTCCAGCTCGATACGACGACGGTCATACCGCCGGGCTGGTCGGCGCGCGTCGATCGATGGAGGAACCTAGTCGCAATGCGCGGCGAGTGAGTCATGAACCTGACCATCACGCAACACGCAACACGTATCACGCATCACGCTCGATGATTCCGCGCGCGTGCTCGAGCACGACGCGGATGCGCTCCTCGTCCATGTCCTTCGAGCGCAGGTAACGCTCCAGCAGCTCCATCGGCGTCATGCCTTCGGGGCTGTGACCGCCCAGCCGCGCACGCTCCACGCGCTCCACGTCTTTCTGAATCGCCGCAACGTAACTAGCTGCCTTGAGCACGGCGCGCACGTCGCGCTCGCGGAGCGAAGCCTCTTGCTCGGGCCGCATGCGCACGATCACGCGCACGATCGCGCCGGTCACGTCGTGCTGCGCCAGCTCGGCCTGCGTCGCCATCGTCACGTCGTCGGCTTCGCGCACGTCGACGACGATCGTCTTGAACGGGCGCGCCTTCACTTCGACGAACTGCCAGGTCGTCTGTCCCCTGGTGACCTCGACCCAGCAGAACCCCTTGGCTTCTTTCTCCTCGCCGAAGTCGACGCGCTCCAGGCTGCCGGAATAGACGATGGCGGGGTAGTCCCCTTTCGGCTGTAGGCTTTGGTGCTTGTGAATGTGCCCGAGCGCCACGTAGTCCCAGCGCGCATCGGCCAGCACGCTCTTCAGCACGGCCACGTCGCGGCCGAGCATGACGCTGCGCTCGGAGCCGTACGTTGCCCCGCTGACGGTGAAGTGAGCGGTGAGCACGGCCGGCAGCGCCGGATCGAGCTGCTCGGCCAGCGCGCGGACGTTGTCCCCGACGATTTCCTGCAGCGCCCGGTCAAGCTCGTCGACCGGCTTGCCCCGGTGCTCGTCGAGCGACATCAGCCGGTTGCGCATAGGGTACGGCGCGGTGGCGATCTGGATCGGGCCGCGCTTCGTCTCGACGCGATGCAGCGCCTCTTCCCAGCCGACGACGACGTTCGGCACGGCGAGCGTGCGATAGATGTCGATGCTGCTCGCCTTCTTCTCCATGGCCGGCAGATCGTGGTTGCCGACGAGCAGGATGATGGGCACGCCGGCGTCTACGACGCGCTTGACGCGGCGGGCGAACTCGCGCTGCAGTGTCGGGCTGGGATCGCGCGTCTTGAACGCGTCGCCTGCGAAGATGACCACGTCGACGTCGCGCGCCAGGCCGTAGTCGATCACCTCGTCGACGCGGCGCAGGAAGTCGAGCACGCGGCTGTTGACGCCCGTGGCCGAATCGATGTGGCCGTAATTCTCTATGCCGATGTGGATGTCGGCAAAGTGCAGCAAACGAATCGGCTCACTCATCTGACCGCGTCACTGTTTGAGAATGAGGGGCAGGTACACGTTGCACTTCGTCAGCGCAATCTGATCGATCACGGCGCCATCCTTATTGATCGCCCGCAGAGAGAGGATGCAGCCATCGATCTGCACCTGCACCGTATGATGCACTCTCTCCGCATAAGCCGAGAACGGCTGCTGGAAGACCGGATAGGTGTTTGCTCCACCGCCACCCGAGACGATGTAGATCACGCCATTGATCGGTTTAGTGCGCTCGTAGTCGTGATCGTGGCCGGCGAACACCATGTCCACGTCGTACTGCTCGAACACCGGCGCGAGCGCAGCACGTATCTGCGCCACGTACGAATCAAAGATTCCATGCGGGCCTGACGAATACATGGCGTGATGGAAATAAACGAACTTCCATGTCTGCGTCGCCGCGGCCAGGTCAGACACCAGCCACTGGTGCATGGGGCTCGTCGTCGTGTAGGATTGATTCGTATCCAGCGCGACGAAGTGCGCATCGCCCCAGTCGAAGGAATAATAGCGCTCTGTACTGGACGAGCCGCTTGGCAGATAGAACACGTCGAGATACGGCTGCGCATTCGATGTGCCGTAGTCGTGATTGCCGAGCGTGGGGAATATGGGAGCGCCATCGAGTAATTCTTCATAAGGGTCGAAGAAATAGGGCTGATAGCCGCTCGCCTGTCCGCGGGGATAGATCACGTCGCCGGTGTGTAGCACGAAGTCTGGATTCAGTGCTACCATGCGAGCCGCCACGGCGTATTGCTCCGGGGAACCTGTGCCGCTGTCGCCGACCATCACGAAGTCGAACGCGCCGCCAGGATCGGGCGCGGTGGCAAACGTCGATGTGTACAACAGCGTGTTACCGGTTCCGATCCGGTACTGATACGTCGTGCCGGCGCTCAAGCCCGCGATCGAGACGACGTGCGTCGTCACCGGAGCCGTGCTGCTGACGACCCGTGTGTAGCCCGTCTCGCCGTATTCGACGACGCTGTCGCCCGCCGTCCCGGTTTGCCACACGACGATCGTGCTGTCGCGCGTCGTCGATTGCAGGTACGGCCCACGCGTGAGCAGCGGCCCTTGCGCGGCAACGGCTGGCGCCAGCAGTGCGGCTATGGCGAGCAGCCCAATCCCCACTCTCCAATTACCAATTACCAATCACCAACCTCCAATCTCCAACCTCTAGAATACTCATCCCACCGTCAACCCGCCATCCAGCATGAGACACGCGCCGGTCACCCAGTTCGACGCATCCGACGCCAGATACAGCGCCGCGTAAGCCACGTCGTCGGGTATGCCGAGCCGCCGCAGGGGGTAGACGGACGCAATCTCGCGTTCTTTCGCCGCCGGGTCCGGCGCACCGTCGATGATGTCCCGGTTCAGTTCGGTCTTGATGAACCCGGGGCAGACGGCGTTGGCGCGCACGCCTTCCGGCCCGTGCTTCACCGCGATCGACCGCGTGAGCATCACCACGCCGCCCTTTGAGGCATTGTAAGCAGGCGTGCTGCCCGATCCGGCAAACAGGCCGAGATACGATGCAATGGTCACGATCCGCCCGTCGCGCTGCGCGATCATGTGCGGCAGCACGTGCTTGCAGCACAGGAACGGCCCTTTGAGGTTGACGGCCATCATCCGATCCCAGTCCGCTTCTTCGATTTCCGGAACCGGGATGCGCGCGATGATGCCCGCGCTGTTCACCAGGATGTCGATGCGGCCAAAGCATTCGACCGTCATCGTCACCATACGCCGCACCTGCGCCTCGTCGGTCACGTCCGTCTGCACGGTCAACACGCACTCACTCGGCGCATCCAGCGACGAGGCGACCTCCTTGAGACGATGCTCGCGGCGGGCGGCCAGCGTCAGGCGCGCGCCGGCCTGGGCGAACAGCCGTCCGATCGCCGCGCCGAACCCGCCTGACGCGCCGGTGACGATCGCGACGCGCCCATCCAGACGAAATGCGTCGATCGAGGGCATGCCGCTCAATCAGACTTGGGGAGCTGCGGAGGGTTCGGCGGGTTTCGATCCGTGCGGCGCCACTTGCCGTCGATCACGCTGCCTTCCATTTCTTCGAGAATCGCAGCGACGATGCCGCGCGGGCAGATCATCACGAATAGCTGGACGCCCAGCAAGAACAATCCGAGATCGTCGAGCTGCCCCATGCCGAGGATCACGTCGGGCAGAAGATCAATCGGCGACAAGATGTAAGCCGCCGTCGCCAGAGGCAGCAGCTTGTAAGTAAACGGGACGCGGCGATCCCAAAACAATCGCCACGCCAGGCGCATCTGCCGGCTCAGGGCCAGCCAGAACGAGGGCGAGCGCCGATCGTTGCGCATCAGTCTTTCTCCTCGCCGTTGGGCGGCAGGCGGCGCGTCTCCTGCAAATCGTCGATCGTGATGTCGGCCGCGTCGAGCCAGCCCCGATGATCGTCGACGATGTCTTTCGGCGCCAGCGCCAGGAAGATCGTCAAGCAGATGATAATCACGACCAGATCGTCGATGAGGCCGAAGGGCAGCAAGGCGATGTCCGGCATCAGCTCGATCGGCGACAGCAGGTACACGATGCCCACCAGCGGGATCAGGCGCATCCAGATGGGCACCCGGCTGTCGCGCATCAGCTCGAAAATCAGGCGAGCCTGGCGTTTGGCTGCAACCCAAATGCTCGTTCGCGGCGTGGATCGCTTGCTCATCACTCCCTCCCGGCCCGAATTATACCCCATCCGTCTGCGCGCGGCACGTCGCGCAAGCCGGGATACACCTGATAGTATATAATCCCGGCATGCGCTCGCTGCGCCAATTCCTGATCGATACCGAGCCGGCCTTGCTGCGGGTCATCGCGTCACGTTGGGACATCAACTTCCCTGCTGGAAGCAAGGTGCGCGACATTGCCGGCGTCGTGGCATCCTGGCTGGGCGATCCTGCGCATGCCGTGACTATCGTCGAGCGGCTGACCCCCTCCGAGCGCGAGGGGCTGCGCGTGCTCGTCGCCGGCGGAGGCTCGCTCGGCGCGTCGGCGTTCGCCCAGCGCTTCGGAATCATTCGACCGGTAGGCCCGGCGCGGCTGGAGCGGGATCAGCCCTGGCGCGCGCCGATCAGCCCGGCAGAGGGACTGTGGTATCTCGGACTGATCTTCCGCTCGTTCGAGCAGCGGAGCGGGGCCATGCAGGACGTGATTGTCGTGCCGGCCGAGCTTCATGCGCTCGCGGCGCTGCTCGCCGCTCCGGCGCTGCCGGCCGACACATTGCCGCCGGTCGCAGCGCCGGCATCCGCGTCTTCTTCCGCCGCCCAGCTTGCCGACGACTTGTGCACGCTTCTGGCTCATCTGCTCAACCCGCACGAACGGTCGTGGACGCGCCAGTTGCGCGATCCCGATCCCGAGCGGCTGGCATTTCTCGTGCACCTCGCGCAGCGCGCGCGCCTGGTGAGACCCGATCGGCGCAGGCCCGATCCTGCGCCGGCGCTCGCCTGGCTTGGCGCGCCGGCGCTCGACCAACTGCGCGGTCTGTTCATCGCCTGGTCCGGCGACGGTGACTGGAACGATGTGGCGCATATCCCGGCGCTGAAGATCGAAGCCGGGGCCGCCTGGAGCAACGATCCTCTCGCCGCGCGCCGCGCCATCCTGGCTCACCTGCGTGCAGCTCTGCCCGAAGCCTGGCACACTCTCGATTCGCTCGTCGCACACATCAAGCGGCAGCAGCCCGACTTCGCCCGCGCCGAGTTCGATACCGGATACATCCGTGACGCGCTCAGCGGCGACTATCTGCGAGGATTCGAGGCATGGGATCGTGTCGAAGGCGAGCTGATCCGGCACGTCGTGACGCGCCCCCTGTTCTGGATGGGAATCGTCGATCTGGGAGACGGCCTTTTCAAGATCACGCCGCTCGGAGCGACTGTTCTTGGGCTGGTCGGAGCGCCGCCGCCGGGCCTCGCCGAGCCGGAGTCACACTACGTCGTGCATGCCGACGCGACAGTCAGTGTTTCGTCCTCGCGGCGCCTGGATCGCTTCCAGCTCGCGCGCGTCGCCGATTTCGTCTCGGCCGGCGATGTATACACGTATCGCCTGACGCCCGCCTCGCTGGCCCGCGCCCGCGCGCAAAAAATCGACGCCTCGCGCATCGTCGAATCGCTTCAGCGCGCCAGCCATGCCGAAGTGCCCCCCTCGGTGATCCGAGCCGTGCAGCGCTGGAGCAGCAAAGGGAAAGAGGCGAAGATCGAGCGGGCGGTCGTCTTGCAGGTAAAGAGCCAGGCGGTTCTGAAAACGATACAGGCTTCCGCAAAGACGCGAGGGCTTGTCGGCGAGTCACTTGGACCTACCGCACTGAAGATCCCGGAGAAGAATTGGCAGAAACTCAGGAATGTCTTGGCAGAACTTGGACTCTTAGTGGATGCTGAGATGGACCAGTAATTGTGGGGGGAGAGTTGTGGGAGTTGATCTGCATTCACTACGATCGGCTTTTCGAGAATCCTATCACTCAGATCCCGACATCGTCGTGCGTGCACCGGGGCGCGTCAATCTGCTCGGCGAGCACACCGACTACAACGACGGTTTCGTCTTGCCCATCGCCATCGATCGAGCGGTTACACTCGCGGCCTCACGATGCAGCAGCCATCTGGCGTCGATCGTGTCTATCGAGTACGATGAGTCGGCGACCTTCCAGATCACGGAAGTGAAACCCGGGAGCGATGAAGGCTGGATTGCCTATCCCACGCCGCAAAGAGTCGGGCGCGGATCGCCAAAGGCCACCCCGAGCTGGGCAGCCTATCCCGCCAGCGTAGCCTGGTCGCTGCGCGAAGCTGGATGCACGCTCTGCGGCATGGATGCCGTGATGACCTCCAACGTGCCGATCGGCGCGGGGCTAAGCTCCTCGGCGGCGGTCGAAGTCGCATTTGCGACCACCTGGGAACATCTCAGCGGCTTCACGCTGCGCAAGCCGCTTCTCGCCCGCCTTTGCCAGCGCGCCGAGAACGAGTTCGTCGGCGTGATGTGTGGCATCATGGATCAAACCATCTGCGCGATGGGCCGCGCCGGGCACGCGCTTCTGCTCGATTGCCGTGACCTTTCGATCCAACACGTCCCGCTCCCACCAGGATATGCCGTGATCGTGGCCGACACGCGCGTGGAACGATCGCTCGCGGCGTCGGCCTATAACGAGCGGCGCGCCCAATGCGGGGAAGCCGTTCGCCTCTTGCAGAGTCGCGATCCATCGATCGCCGCCCTCCGCGACGTAACACCGGCGTTCCTGAAGCAGCACGCACAAGACTTGCCCGACGAGATCGGAAAACGCGCGCGGCACGTCGTGAGTGAAAATGCACGCGTGCTGGAATCGGTTGAGGCATTGAAGCGCGGAGACGTGGAACAGTTTGGACGGGGGATGATCGCGTCACACCGCAGCCTGCGCGACGACTACGAAGTGAGCTGCCGCCAGCTTGACCTCATGGTGGAAGCCGCACTGCGAATCGAGGGGGTGGCCGGCGCGCGGATGACGGGAGCGGGATTCGGCGGCTGCACGGTGAACCTGGTGCGCGAAGATGCCGTCGAACGATTCCTCGTCGAAGTGCCGGAGCGCTACAAGAGCGCAACCGGCATTGATCCAGTGGTGTACGTGTGCAAGGCTGCGGAGGGTGCCTCACTGGTCAGTGATCAGTGATCAGTCATCAGTGATCAGTGTATGTGTAGAATCCCTTGCCTGATTTTCTGCCCAGCCAGCCTGCCCGTATGTACTGCCTGAGGATCGGCGCTGGTCGATATCGGTCGTCCCCAGTCTCCTTCTGCAGACCCTCCAGCACCGCCAGCACGACGTCCAGGCCGATCAGATCGGCCCACTCCAGCGGGCCGCGCGGGTAGTTCGTGCCGAGCCGCATCGCCGTGTCGATGGCCGCGGTGTCGGCCACACCTTCCGCCAGCGCCCCCGCCGCTTCGTTGACCAACCCGCATACGATGCGCGGCAGCACCAAGCCCACGCTGTCCTTGACGAGCACTGGCTCCAGACCGATCGAAGCCACGAATTCGCACGCCCGCTCAACCGCCTGCGCGTTCGAGCGCAACCCAGCCGCAAGCTCGAGCGTGCCGCCTTTTCCTAGCGGCGGGAGCGCGGCAAAGCCGATCATGCGTTCTGGCCGTCCGGCCCAACTGCCGACCTGCGTCGCCGTCGTCGAGAGCGCTGACGTAAACAACAGGGCATCCGGCGCCAGCGCTGCGTCCAGCGCCGTCACAACCTGTTGCTTCGCCTCGATCGATGCAGACAAGATGTCGAAGGCCACATCCGCAGATTTGGCCTCTCGACGAATGACCTCAAGCCCGTCAGTCCCTGCCAGCACCTCGACGCGATAGACCGAGACGGCACAACCGGCGTCGCCGCACAGTTGCCCCAGTTCGTCGGCGAGCGGTGGTTCGCCGACCAGCAGGACACGCTTTGCCGGTGAACTCAAAGCGAATCTCCTGACAATAATTTTTCGTCTGAGTCGAGCGCGCCGCGCTCAGGGGGTCGCCTTCGTCTCGCCAGTGGCTGAATAGTCGTAGAATCCCCGGCCGGTCTTGCAGCCCAACCTGCCCGATTCGACCATGCGCTGCTGGATGGGGTGCGGGCGATAGCGTGCATCCTGGAAGAACGCGTTGTATACGCTTTGCGTCACCGCGTAATTCACGTCGATGCCGATCAGGTCCATCAGCTCGAACGGCCCCATGCGGAACCCGGCGCTGCGCACGATGCGATCGATCGTCGGGACGTCCGCCACACCTTCGCCCAGCAGCTTCAGCGCCTCCAGGTAGAACGGCCGCGCCACGCGGTTGACGATGAAGCCGGGCGTATCGCGCGCGATTACCGGCGTCTTGCCCCAGCGTCGCGCCAGATCGACGAGCGCCGCGATCGTCGCGTCACTCCCGAAGGTGTCGCCGCGCACAACTTCGATCAGCGCCATGAGCGGCGGCGGGTTGAAAAAGTGCATCCCGGCGACCCTGTCGGCACGCTTCGTCGCGTCGGCCAGCGCGGCGATCGACAGCGACGACGTGTTGGAAGCCAGGATCGACTCGGGCGGGCAGATCCGGTCGAGCTGCGCAAACAAGTCGCGCTTGAGATCGATGTCCTCCGGCGCAGCCTCGATCGCGATCCGCGCCGCGTGCATGGTGCTCAGGTCCGTCGTCGGCGTGATGAGCCCAAGCGCGGCCTCGGCGTCCGATCGCTCCATGCGCTGCTTCTCGACATTGCGCGCCAATGCAGCGCGAATCTTCTCCAAGCCGCGCTCGGCGTACGCCTGCGCCACATCGTAAAGAATGACCGGATGCCCGAATTGTGCCGCGACTTGGGCGATGCCGCTCCCCATGGTGCCTGCACCGATAACGCCGATCGTCTCCATCAAGTCGCCTCGCCGAGTCTCATAGCGCAGCTTCCGCCGCAACCAAGAAACTAACCACGGATGGCACGGATGACACGGAGGTTGAGAGGCCGCCGTCCGTGACATCCGTGGAATCCGTGGTTATGTATCTACCAGCCGGTGAATTGCGGCGGGCGTTTTTCGAGAAATGCTCTCACGCCCTCTTTGAGATCGGCGCTGCGCCCGGCGACCTCTTGAAGGTGGGCCTCGTAGTCGAGCGCCTCTGGCAGCGCGACGTCAAGCGCGCGATACATGGCCCGTTTGGTCAGGCCGTAGCCTTTGGTCGGCCCCTGCGCAAGCTTCTTCGCCAGATCCATAGTGGCCGGCATGAGTTGGTCGTCAGGCAAGACCTTGTTGACCATGCCCAACGAAAGCGCCGTGGGCGCGTCGACTGCCTCGTTTGTGTAGGCCATCTCCAGCGCGCGCCCCAGGCCGACGACGCGAGGCAGAAAGAACGACGTGCCCGAGTCGGGCGCCAGCCCGATGCCGATGAAGGCCATCAGGAACTTGGCCTTCTCCGACGCGTATCGGAAGTCGCAGGCCAGCGCGATCCCGAACCCCGCGCCGGCCGCCGCGCCGTTCACGGCGGCAACGATCGGCTTCTCCAGTGAGGCGATCTTCGTGATGATCGGATTGAAGGTGCGCCCCAGGTGCTCGCGGAACGAAACGCCCTCGCCTCGCTCGCGCATGACGGCCAGATCCTGGCCGGCGCAGAAGGCGGCGCCCGCGCCCGTCAGCACGACGCAGCGCACCGCCACGTCGCGCTCGACCGATTTCAGCGCCGCCTGCAATTCTTCCGCCATCTGATCGTTGAAGGCGTTGCGCACGTCGGGCCGATTGAGGCGGATCGTCGCCACTGCGTCGGCCACTTCATAAAGAATTGTGGAGTAGGCCATACGGATCTCTTTCTAGGCTCACGCTCTGCGTACACACGAGAACTTCTCACAGACTGTTCCACGCCTCTACAGAAATCTCATGTTCCATGATCCCTTCCACTTCGCGGATTAACATGCGGAGCTGCGGCACGGAGTACTCGGCATTTGAAGGGATAGCCAAACGGTGCTGCCGGAAAGTCATAAACTGGTGTCGCGTGCCTGCATAAGGTCCATCAAATCCCAGACCGCGGAGTCTTCGGATGAAGTCGCGACGCTTACAGGGTGTCCAGCGGCTCACGAACTGGTTCCCCACTTAGGTCGATTCCGGCGATGACCGGTAAAGGGTGGCCCAATTTGAGGCCGACCAGAATCCAATCCTCCAATACAGAGCGGAGCTCGTCCTCGCAGTCGCGTAGAGTAGCACCAAATGCAACAACGCCTTTGCAGGAAGGAATTCGTCCCGCAAATGTGCCATCCTCAAGCTTATCGTAGACAGCATCCGCCATGGCATGATCAACATAGTCGGTGAGAACAAACTGAGTGGCCATTGCAGGCTCTCCACACTCTAAAAATCGACTGACGCGTCGTCCGTGTCATCCAGATCGTCGGGATCGACGTCGCCGGAGTCCAGCGCCAGGCCGCCGGTGACTTCGTCGACCGGTAGCACAACCCACAGGCTGAGAACATCGCCTTCGTCGACGCTCGTCGTGCGCGCGGCGAGCACCTCCGCTTTGCGGCGCAGACCGTCCATCTGGGGAAAGTCGAGCATTACGGGCCGCGCTGCGGACCAGGCGCGCAAACAGCGATCCATCATCGCCGCGCCGTCGAACGTGCGCATCTGGGTGAGGGCGACGGCCTGCGGCACGCGGCCCTCCCACAAGGAGAACGGCCAGGCTTCGCCGACCATCTGAAAATCGGGCGGCGGCCCCTCGACGATTGTGATCAGCTCGGGTTCGAAAAGATTCATGATGCAAGTCCTTCGATGGGTTTGCCCCTCAGAGACAATGAAGATTATACCACTCTCGCCAGCATCAATCGTCGCCCATGCAAATGCCGAGACCCTTTGCCGTGTTCACCAGCTCGCCTTTCGGATCGACGCGCCTGGGCTGGGCCACGGCCTCGGCGATGGGCACGGACGTGATTTCGGTTCCGCGCAGCGCCACCATGTGACCGATCTTGCCTTCGGCGATGAGGCGCACCGCGGCCGCGCCGTAGCGCGTGCCCAGCAGCCGATCGTACGGCGACGGATGGCCGCCGCGCTGCAGGTGCCCCAGCACCACGACGCGCGATTCCTGGCCGACGATCTTCTCGATCTGCTCGCTGACGTAGGCGCCGATGCCGCCGAGCCGGGCCGTGTACATCTCGTCGCCGGCGCTGCGGAACACTTGCTGCCCGCCCTCAGGCAGCGCGCCCTCGGCCACGACGACGATGCTGAACTTGCTGCCGAAGGTGGTGCGATTTCTGATCCGCTTGCAGACGTCGTCGATGCGGAATGGGATCTCCGGGATGAGGATCACGTCCGCGCCGCCCGCCAGACCGGCCCCCATCGCAATCCACCCCGCATTGCGCCCCATCACTTCGACGACGATCACCCGGCGATGCGAGGCTGCCGTCGTGTGCAGCTTGTCCACGGCCTCGGTCGCGGTGTGCAGCGCGGTGTCGAAGCCGAAGGTTTGATCCGTCCCACCCAGGTCATTGTCGATCGTCTTGGGCACGCCGATGATCAGGCAGCCGCGCTCGATCAGGCGCATCGACGCGCCAAGCGTGCCGTCGCCGCCGATGACGATAATCCCGTCGACGTCAAGCTCCTTGATACGCGCGACCATCTCGTCCAGAATGTCGACGTAGGCCGGTTCGCCGTCCGGTCCAGCTTGCTTGCGCAGGAACGGATTGCCCCGATTCGCCGTGCCGAGGATCGTCCCGCCTTCGGGCAGGATGCCGCGCACGTCAGCCGTCGTCAGCGTCCTCAAGCCGCCTTCGCGGATGAAACCGTCGTAACCGTCGATGACGCCCAGCACCTCCCAGCCGTGCTCGCCGATCGCCGTCTTGACGACGGCGCGCACCACCGCATTGAGGCCAGGCGCATCTCCGCCGCCGGTCAGCACTGCAATGCGTCGTCTCATAATTCAAAAACCTCTTCCTAGATGCAACGTTCAGGCCATGAAGCGGTCTTCAAGAAACTTCAAACTCCAATCCTCAAACTCCAAAACTACAAAGGCAGGAAGACGCCAAGAAACTTCCGTACCCACCTTGCCGTCGGCGCAGTGCTCTGCCAAGAGATTATACCTGCCTTGTCGCGCAATACAAAGAAGTCTCCCGAAGGCCTTCAGCGCTTCGGGAGTTCACGTATAGGCCGGAGAGGATTCGAACCTCCATGCCCTTGCGGGCGAGGGATTTTAAGTCCCCTGCGTCTTCCCTTCCGCCACCGGCCCACTTCGTTATCAGTGTAACATGCGCCCGGCGACTTCGCAAGCCTCGGCCTCACCCCCCGGTGCTCCCCACTCCTGACGACAGTACATTTAGCAGACGCTTAGCACAGCCGAAGCGGGAGGCGAAGGGTCATCGTCAGGAGAGGCCCAGTAGTTTCCATGAACGGCGTTCACCGCCACGTATGAAAACGTCAACAGAGGCGGCTCCCACGCCGCCGGATAGCCGGGCATGGGAGCCCGGCCAGCTATTTCAAGTCAGATCACGAAGGTGACACGTAGTAGCGACTTCAGTCGCTATCCGGCGCAAACGACTGAAGTCGTTATTACAACGGTGTATAATAGACAACCATATCCGCAGAAACACGACGAATATCATTACGTGCGATGCACTCTTGCCCTCGCAGCGAAGTGGAGAGGGTGGGAAATGCGTCGCGCGTCCCCTGATGAACAGGTGGCATGAACAGCAACTGGTATCAGCTCAGCGTTCAAGATGTTGTGCGGCAGCTCGAGACCGACCCGGCCCGGGGTCTCACGGACGGCGAGGCTGGGCGCCGCCTGGAGAAATACGGCCCGAACGAGCTGATCGAGCGCGGCGGGCGCACGTCGTGGCAAATCCTGGTCGAGCAAGTCACGAACATCCTGACGCTCATCCTGATCGGCGCAGCCGCCGTCTCGATCTTCCTGGGCGACATCCTCGACGCCATCGTGATCATGGCCATCGTCGTGCTCAACGCGCTGCTCGGCTTCAGCCAGGAGTACAGGGCTGAGCAGGCGATGGCTGCATTGAAACGGATGGCCGTGCCGATCGTGCGCGTGCGGAGGGAAGGCACGATACGAGAGATATCGGCGCGCGACCTGGTTCCGGGCGACGTCGTATTGCTGGAGACGGGCAACGTCGTGCCGGCAGATGGCCGCGTGCTGGAGAGCGTCAACCTGCGCGTGCAGGAATCCGCGCTGACGGGCGAGTCGGAGGCGGTCGACAAGGAAGCCGATCTCGTCTTCGACGCAGAGAAGCCGCTCGGCGACCGGCGCAACATGGTCTATTCCGGCACGATCGTCAACTACGGCCACGGGCAGATGATCGTGACCGAGACGGGCATGCAGACCGAGCTGGGTCACATCGCCGAGATGATCCAATCGGTCGAGCAGGAAAAGACGCCCCTGCAGCGACGCCTGGACAGGCTGGGCAAGGTCCTGGCGACGGCGGCGCTGGTGCTTGTGGCCGTCATCTTCGTCCTCGGCGTTCTCAGAGGCGAGCCGATCGAGGAGATGCTGCTCACCGCCGTGAGCCTGGCCGTGGCGGCCATCCCGGAAGCGATGACCGCCGTGGTGACAATCGCGCTCTCGCTCGGCGCTCAGCGCATGCTCAAGCGGCGGGCGCTCATTCGCAAGCTGCCTGCCGTCGAGACGCTCGGCTCGGTGAGCGTCATCTGCTCCGACAAGACCGGCACGCTGACCCAAAATCGGATGACGGTGACCGTGCTGGACGTCGCCAACCACCGCGTCGACCTCAAGCAGCGCACGGACGACGCGCGCTTCGGCCTCACGCCCGCAGATGGGAAACCGATCAGCCCCGGCGCGGCGCCGACGATCGACCTGCTGTTAGTCAGCGGCGCTCTGTGCAACGACGCCGTCCTGGTCAAAGAAGGGAACGGTCAGATACGCTATCACGCAGTTGGCGATCCGACAGAAGGCGCATTGGTTCTGGCGGCCGCGGAGTGCGGCATCTTGAAAGACGAACTGGACGCCGCCTTCCCGCGTGTTGCCGAGCTGCCGTTCGACTCCATCCGCAAGCGCATGACGACCGTTCACCGCACGCCGCAGTCAGGTGAGGAGATTCCACCCAGCCTCAAGCCTGTTTGGGGGAGACGGCTGAACGAGATCACACCGCCTCCCTACCTGGCCTTCACCAAAGGCGCGATCGACGGCCTGCTTGCGATGACGCGACACGTATGGGTCGACGGACAGCTTCAGCCGTTTGACGAGCACTGGCGCCAGCGTGTCACGGCCGCCCACGACGGACTGGCCCAGAACGGCATGCGCGTCCTCGCCGTCGGCTTGCGCCCACTGAGCAACCCACCCGCCGCGCAGGAAACCGAGGGACTCGAAAAGGACCTGATACTCGTGGGCCTGTTCGGCATGATCGACCCGCCTCGCCCGGAAGTCATGGATGCGGTTCAAACTTGCAAGAGCGCGGGCATTCGCCCGGTGATGATCACCGGCGATCACCCGCTCACTGCGCGCCACATCGCCCGGCAGATTGGTATCACCGACAGCGGCGATTTCACGACGGGTCAGGAACTGGATCGCCTTTCGGAGACAGAGCTGGAAGAGAAGGCCAGGGACATCTCAGTCTTCGCGCGCGTGTCGCCGGAGCACAAGCTGAAGCTAATCCAGGCGTACCAGGATCAGGGCCACATCGTCGCCATGACCGGCGACGGCGTCAACGACGCCCCGGCCTTGAAAAAAGCCGACATCGGCGTGGCGATGGGCATCACCGGAACCGACGTGTCCAAGGAAGCCGCCGAGATGGTTTTGCTCGACGACAACTTCGCGACGATCGTCGCGGCCGTCGAAGAAGGCCGCATCATCTACGACAACATTCGCAAGTTCGTCAAGTACCTGCTGAGCTGCAACGCCAGCGAGATCGCCGTGATGCTGTTCGGCCCGTTCCTGGGCGTGCCGCTGCCCTTGCTGCCGCTGCAAATCCTGTGGATGAACCTGGTCACCGACGGCCTGCCTGCGCTGGCGCTGGGCGTCGAGCCGGCCGAGGAGAACGTCATGAAGCGCCCGCCGTACTCGTCGGAGGAGAGCATCTTCGGGCGCGGCGCGGCGCAGTTCATCGTCGTCATGGGCATCGTCATGAGCATCGTCGCGCTCGGCGTCGGCGTGTGGGCTTACCGGAGCGGCGACCCGGCGTGGCGCTCGCTGCTCTTCACGACGCTGATCTTCTGCCAGTTGGCGCTCGCGCTCGAAGTGCGCGGCGAAGAGACGTCCCTGTTCAAGCAGAGTCCCTTCTCGAACCGATCGATGGTGTGGGCCGTGTTATTGTCCATCGGCCTGCAACTGGCCGTCATCTACGTGCCTTTCCTCCAGGCGGTATTTTCGACGGCGGCGCTGTCAGGCCGGGACTTCCTCATTGCCTCTGTCGCCGGCCTGGTCGTACTCCTCGTCGTCGAAGTGTGGAAGTGGGCGCGGCGGCGACGTGCGCGGTCAAGCGCCACTGCTTGATGGGGGCTGCCAGCACGGAGAAGAGAGACTTCGGAAAGTCATTGTGCCATAGTGTCCCCGTCCGCTTTATTTGACAGCGATCAAGCCTGTTTCGGCTGAATAGATTGGCCGGAGTCTTCACCGTCCTTCATCAGGCCATCCATTTGCGATGGCCTTTTCGTATACTCTGGAATCGTGTATGCTGTGCTCTCCATCCTAGAGAAAGGAACAGCCCGGCCCAAAGACACTGCTTGGCGGCACATCCTTTGGGTCGGGCTTCACCACATGGTGATTGTAACTGACTTCGGACGGACTGTCCAAGAGTATCTGGCGTGTGGCGAGCGACTGAGCTTCCCCCGTCCGGCGCAGTGCCCGCAGTGTCAGGCGGTCGCGGCGCTCATCGGGCACGGCTTCTACTGGCGCAAACCCCTCGACCTGGAACGCGTCTACCGTATCCGCATCAAGCGCTGGTATTGCACCGTGTGCCACCGTACCCTCTCGCTGCTGCCCAGTTTTCTGCTCCGCTTCCGCCACTATCTGCTGGTCATCATTCAGTCGGTCGTCGTCGCGCGCTACGAAGTCGGGGCGTCGTGGGCTCAGGTCGCGCGGCAGTCCGCGCCACACGGAGCGCCCTCGGCGCGCACGATCCGGCGCTGGTGTCGATCGTTTGCCGAACATGCGCCGGTGTGGTGGGCGGCGGTGCAGCAGACCCTGGCGCAGTATGACGCGGCGGCGCCGGGACTCGACCCGCTGGGCGAGGCGACCGGCCCGCGCGAGACACCGCCGGCGTTGCTGCACGCGGCGCTGCACCTGCTGGCCTGGGCCAAGACGCGCTGGGCCGAACTGGCGGATTACGGCCTGGCTGACCGGTTGCGCTTCCTGTGGCACTGGGGCTTCGGTCAGGGCTTGGCGCGG
>DATEUJ010000027.1:0-44957 GCA_035283185.1 Anaerolineae bacterium
GCTAGCCGTCTCCATCCCTTCCAGGGCTGAGTGTACCCTACCTGTCGGTCTTGGGGAACGCTATTCGAGATGTTAAGGTGCAGTCTCAATATACAAGCCGGTTCGATTATCCGCCACATCTCCGGCTAAAGCCTCGAGTCCAACCGAAGATATGGGTGCTTGCCAAAGTCCAGTAAACTGGCGTCGTCTGTTGCCGGTGGCAACACGGCCGTCCATCGTGAGCGGCTGTGTGCACGCAAAACATGTCAGGTGGCTCACCGCCCGCGTCCCCGCGGGCGGCCAACCGCGAGGACGCGGTTTGGCGAGCACTGTAACGACTGACAACATTTGCGTGCACACTGGGCGGCTTTTTTGCTTGGCGTGAAGCGGAAAGTCGGGTATGCTATTAGCTCACAGCCTGGGGAAAGGAGCAGCCCGGCCCTATGCCAGGCTGGGCAGGCGTGGAGATAGGGGGTAGGACGAAAGTGACGACTCTACTGGTAGTCGAGGATGAGACGACCGTGCGCGAGACGCTCGCGCGCAATTTCAAGGCGGAGGGCTTCGACGTGCTGAGCGCCGCCGACGGCATGGAAGGGCTGCGCCTCGCTCGCGAGGATAAACCCGATCTGATCGTGCTCGACTTGATGCTTCCCGAAATGGACGGGTTGTCGGTGTGCCGCGTGCTGCGCAAGGAAAGCGCCGTTCCGATCATCATGCTTACTGCGCGCGGCACGGAGATGGACAAGATCGCCGGGTTGGAGACGGGCGCGGACGATTATGTGGTGAAGCCGTTCAGTTTCGGCGAGCTGCTGGCCCGCGTGCGCGCCAACCTGCGCCGCGCCGACAGCGAAAGCCACCGAACGCGTACGCGCCTGCAGAGCGGCGACCTGCAGCTCGATCTCCTCTCGCGGAGGGCCTACCGCGGCGACGCCGAATTGCGCTTCACGCATAAGGAATTTGACCTGCTAGCCGAGCTGATGCGCAACAAGGGCGCCGTGCTGTCGCGCGACTTGCTCCTGACCCAGGTGTGGGGCTACGATTACGTCGGCGACAGCCATACCGTCGACGTGCACGTTCGCTGGCTGCGCGAGAAGATTGAAGACGACCCCTCTCGCCCCCAACGCATCACCACCGTGCGGGGCGTCGGCTACCGCTTCGAAGCATGATCGACGCTCTTGTCCTTGCCGTCCTCGTTATTGTACTGGTGACCGCTTACGTGCTGCAGCGCCGCTCACGCCGCGAGATCGCGTCACTGCAGCTTGAGCAGGCGCAGCTTCAGCGCGAGCGCGATGTCGAATCGCTGCGCGCTGCGCAGGCCGAGGCGAAATTGGATGCGCTGGGACTGGCCGTCCTGGAAGTGATCGTCATCGTCGATCGCGACCTGCGCGTAATGTACGCCACACCCGGAGCGCGAGCGCTGTTTGAGACGGGCACAGAAGCCATCGAGCGCAGCCTGATCGAGTTCTCACGATCTGCCGAGCTTGATCAACTGGCCGCCGACGCGCTCGCATCCAGCCCTGCAGCGAGCGGCACGCGCGACGAGCTGGATCGCATCATCCCCATCTCGGGCCGCCCGTTTCGCGTCCGCGCAACGGCGTTCGAGGGCGGCGCGGTGCTGGCGCTGAGCGACGTATCGGAATTGCAGCGGCTGGGCCGCGCCCGGCGCGACTTCGTCGCCAACATCTCGCACGAGCTGCGGACGCCGCTCACCTCGATTCGCCTGGTGCTCGAGAATCTGCTAGACGCTGCGCCGCGCGATCCGCAGGAGACGGCCGGCCAGTTGCGCAAGATACAGGTGGAAGTCGAGGCGCTTCAGCAGATGGCGCAAGAGCTGCTCGATCTCGCGCAGATCGAATCGGGACGCACGCCGGTGCGGCTCGTGCCTACCGACATCGAGCGGCTTGTCGGCGACACCGTCGCGCGCTTCGCCGCGCAGGCAGCACGTAAACGCGAAACGCTAACCGCCGAGGTTGCGCCCGGATTGACCGTGCTGGCCGATGCTGAACTCGTCAGACGGGCGCTGGGCAATCTGCTGCACAATGCGATCAAGTTCACGCCGCCGGAGGGACACGTTTGGGTGCGCGCGGGTCGGCTCGGCGGCGACGTCGTGATCGAAGTGGCCGACGACGGTCCCGGTATCCCGCGCGACGACCTGCCGCGCGTTTTCGAGCGTTTCTTCCGGGCTGACCGTTCGCGCGCCGGTGGTGGAACCGGCTTGGGCCTGGCGATCGCCAGACACGTCGTCGAGGCGCACGGCGGGCGCATCTGGGCCGAGAGCGATGGCATACCCGGCCACGGTGTGACGGTCCGCCTTACACTCCCGGCTGCGGATAGTCCCGAGTAGCAAACTCCTCGCAGCGTACTCCGAACGGCCAGCCGCTTCGAGACTCACGCAAAGGCGCAAAGAACGGCAATTGCGCGCCTGCTGCCGACAACCCCGGTTAAGCCGGGCAGGGGCAAGCCCTGCCCCTACGATGGCCTCACTCGGCAGATCCCTCTCCCGTTGGCAGATAAAATCAAAATCAGCGAAATCTGCGTTTACGGGAGCACTGCACCGCATGTGTCTGCGTCCGAAAGCTTTTGGCTGCGGCGAGAAGCCGCGCTGTGAAATCGTCGAATTAAAAAGATTTAATCTGCACTTGCGCCGGCCTTAAACTGCCCGAGGTAACATGCGTGTGGCAAATGCAAAGGCACGAATTCGTAAATGCAAGGAGAAGAAGAATGAGACGCACGTATGCTCTGTTTGCGCTGGTGATGACATTGTCGCTGATCATCAGCGCGTGCGGGCCGACGCCAACCCAGGCGCCGGCCGCGCAGCCGACTCAGCCGCCGGCTCAGGCGACGCAACCGCCTGCATCCGAAGCGACGCAGCCGCCGCCAACCGAAGAACCGGCTATGACGGTGGAATTCGTCGGCGGGATGCCGCCGGTCGACCCATTGGCGGTGAGCGGAGACATCGTGACGGCGGGGAGTTCGACGGTGTTTCCGCTGACGGAGGCGCTGGCGGCGCGGTTCCAAGACGAGGGGTACGCGGGGAATATCACGATCGACAGCGTTGGCACAGGCGCGGGTTTCGAGCGGTTCTGCGTAGCAGGCGAGACGGACATCTCGAACGCGAGCCGGCCGATCCGGTCGAGCGAGGTGGAGTCGTGCCAGGCGATTGGCCGGGAGCCGGTGGAGTTCCGGGTGGGTACGGACGCCTTGGCGGTAGTGGTGAACCCGGCGAACGAGTTTCTGGCGGAGGGTGTGACGCTGGAGGAGTTGGCCAAGATCTTCTCGAACGAGGCAGCGAACTGGTCGGATGTGAACCCGGCCTGGCCGGCGGAGCCGATCCTGCGCTTCAGTCCGGGGACGGACAGCGGGACGTTCGACTACTTCGTCGAGGCGGTGATGACGCCAGCGTACGGCGACGCGGGCGAGGAGACGATCCTGAGCGCGGCCAACCTGCAGTTGAGCGAGGATGACAACGTGCTGGTGCAGGGGGTCGAGGGCGACCAGAACGCGATCGGCTACTTCGGGTACGCGTACTTCAACGAGAACAAGGACCGCCTGACGGCGCTGAAGATCAACGGCGTGGAGCCGTCGACGGCGAGCGTGGACGCGGGCACCTATCCGCTGGCGCGGCCGCTGTTCATCTACTCGGACGCCAGCATCATGGCCGAGAAGCCGCAGGTGGCTGACTTCATCAACTTCTACCTGACCTACGTCAACGACGAGATCGCCGACGTCGGTTACTTCCCCGCCAGCCAGAGCGCGCTGAATGGGGCGAAGGCAGCCCTGCTCGAGGCGCTGAGCAATGCTGGCAGCGAGTGAAGGTTAAAGGTGAGCAGACGCGCTCGTCCGGGCGAGACGATCATCCAGGGCTTCCTGCTCTTCTGCGGCGCGGTGTCGATCCTGACCACGCTCGGCATCGTGCTCGTGTTGGTCCAACAATCGACGCTCTTTTTCGGTTCCGGCGAGCTGGACCTGGGGGAGTTCTTCAGCGGCACGGAATGGCAGCCGGCTATCGGCAAGTTCGGCATCTGGCCGCTGTTCATGGCCACGCTGGTCACCAGCTTCGTCGGCATGCTGGTGGCGCTGCCGTTGGGCCTGTGTGTGGCGATCTACCTGAGCGAATACGCCTCGCCCCGCGCCCGGGGCATCCTCAAGCCGGTACTCGAAGTGCTGGCCGGCATCCCCACCGTAGTGTACGGCTACTTCGCGCTGCTGTTCATCACGCCTCTCCTGCGCTCGGTCTTCGGCGCCAACATCGTGCAGATCTACAACATGGCCTCGGCCGGCATCGCGATCGGGATTCTGATCATCCCGTTGATCGCCTCGATGAGCGAGGATGCGCTGAGCGCCGTGCCGCGCTCGCTGCGCGAGGGCGCTTACGGGCTGGGCGCGACGAAGCTGGAGGTCGCCGTGCGGGTCGTGGTGCCCGCGGCGCTGTCGGGCATTGCCGCGGCCGTCATCGTGGCGACTTCGCGTGCGGTCGGCGAGACCATGGTCGTGGCCATCGCGGCCGGGGCCGGACCCAATCTCACGCTCAACCCGTTCGAGGCCGCCGAGACGATCACCGGCCACATCGTGCGCATCAGCGGCGGCGATCTGAGCTACGATTCGATCGATTACAACAGCATCTTCGCGCTGGCGCTGTTCCTGTTCGTCATCACGTTCGTGCTGAACATCATCAGCCGCGCGGTCGTGCGACGCTTCCGCGAGGTGTACGAATGAACGCTGCTTGCGCCCCGCCCAGCGGGGTGGACTATCGCGTCAAGCTGGGCGAGGAGTTCGAGCAAAACCTCAGCAGCCGCAACCGTTCGGCGAGCATTTGGCAGCTCATCTTCCTGGCGGCGACCATTGTATGCGTCGTCGCTCTGTTGACGCTGCTGATCAAAATCGTCAACGACGCCTTCGGCACCGTGGCCTATCAGAACGAAATCGATCCGGAAACGCTTCTTCGGTCAGTCGGGGCATCGGCAGACACTACGCTGGCTGATCTGCCCAAGGAGGCGCTCGCCGAGATCTTCCAGGCCAACGTCTCGGCGGGCCTGTTCCGCCGCTACAACACCGAGAAACCGTTCGAGGAGCGCACGCAAGAGGAGGTGCTCGCGCTGGTGAACGAGCGCGTCGTCCAGCCGAAGATCGTCAAGACCTGGGGGCTGTTCGAGTCGCTGCTCAATCGCGGCGCGATTGAGGCGCAGACGGCTGCCATTCCCAACGCGACGCTCGAGTTCCGCAGTTGGGTCAGCGCGGAGTTCCTCGCCAATCCCCAGTCGCCGGAACCCGAGACGGCCGGCGCGCGCACGGCGATCCGCGGTTCGCTGTTGGCGATTCTCGTCACCTTCCTCGTGTCGTTCCCGATCGGCGTGGGCGCGGCGATCTACCTGGAAGAGTATGCCGCCGACAACCGGCTCAACCGTCTGATCCAGGCCAACGTCAACAACCTGGCGGGCGTGCCGTCCATCATTTACGGCATGCTGGGCCTGGCGATTTTCGTGCGCCTGTTGGAGCCGGTCACCAGCGGCGTGGCCTTTGGCGCCGTCGGCGGCGGCGAGACGTCGCAGAACGGTCGCACCATTCTGTCGGCGGCGCTGACGCTCTCGCTGTTGGTGCTGCCGCTGATCATCATCAACGCGCAGGAGGCGATCCGGGCCGTCCCGCGCTCGCTGCGCCAGGCCAGCTTCGGGCTGGGCGCCACCCGCTGGCAGACGGTGTGGAATCACGTCCTGCCCTACGCCATACCCGGCATCCTGACCGGTACCATCTTGGCCATCTCACGCGCCGTCGGCGAGACGGCCCCGCTGATCGTCATCGGCGCGTCGACCTTCATCACCGTCGACCCGAGCGGGCCGTTCTCGAAATTTACCACGCTGCCGATCCAGATCTACCAGTGGACGTCGCGCCCGCAGGACGAGTTTCGCAACCTGGCGGCGGCGGCCATCCTGGTCCTGCTCGTCCTGCTCTTGACGTTGAACGCGGCGGCGATCATTATGCGGAATCGATTCAGTCAGAGGAGAGTGTCATGAGCGCAACGGGCATCGTGGCTCACCTGAGGGAGCGCGCCGCGACGCGCGAGGCCGAAGCGATGGAGACGGCCTACGACGGCGCGTATGCCATTGAAGCGCGCAACATGTCCGTGTACTACGGCGCCTTCCGCGCCGTAAGAGAAGTCGACCTGCACATCCATCCCCGGAAGATCACGGCGTTGATCGGACCGTCGGGCTGCGGCAAGAGCACCGTGCTGCGCGCCTTCAACCGCATGAACGACCTGATTCCCTCGGCGCGCGTGCAAGGGGACGTGCTCTTTCACGGGCGCAACCTGTACGCGCCGGAGGTCGATCCGGTGGAAGTGCGCCGTCGCATCGGCATGGTCTTCCAGAAGCCGAACCCGTTCCCCAAGTCGATCTACGACAACGTGCTATGGGGCGCGCGCATTAACGGCTATACGGGCAACGCCGCCGAGCTGGTCGAGCGCTCGCTGCGCGCGGCGGCGCTGTGGGACGAGGTGAAAGACAAGCTCAAGCAGAGCGGCCTGTCGCTGTCGGGCGGACAGCAGCAGCGCCTGTGCATCGCGCGGGCCATCGCCACGCGGCCGGAGATCATCCTGATGGACGAGCCGTGCTCGTCGCTCGATCCGATCGCCACGCTCAAGATCGAAGACCTGATGCGCGAGCTGGTGGAGGACTATACGATTATCATCGTCACCCACAACATGCAGCAGGCCGCCCGCGTGTCGGATTACACGGCCTTCTTCAACATGGATGAGGATCGCGCGGGTCACCTGGTGGAGTACGATGTGACGAAGACGATCTTCACCACGCCGAAGGAGCAGCGCACCGAGGACTATGTGACAGGGCGGTTCGGATAGCCGCACGGCGGGTCAAGTCATTTTCCAACAAGGCCAGCCGGACGATATGATGTACGCGGAAAGGCAGCGTGAGTGATTGTGGGAGGGCGAGCGGGAGAAGCGCCTCATGTCCTTGTACACGATGGAGCCACATTCATGAACATGGCGTATCATATGATACCCCAGCGCGGCGAGGTCGACCGATGAGCATCCCTAAAGTACTCTTTCTGTGCACAGGCAATTCGGCGCGCAGCCAGATGGCCGAAGCCTTCCTGCGCAAGCACGCCGGAGATCGCTTCGAGGCGCACAGCGCGGGACTTGAACCAAAAGGCATTAACCCGTATACTATACGCGTGATGGACGAGATCGGCATCGACATCCGGGGGCAGTCTTCGAAGGACGTCATGACGTATCTGGGCCGCGTTCGTTTTGGAGTCGTGATTACCGTGTGTGACAATGCCGAGAAGAACTGTCCCATCTTCCCGTTCGCGACAACGCGGCTGCATTGGCCGTTCGAGGACCCGGCGCGCTTCGAAGGCCCGGACGAAGCGAAGCTCGCCAAATTTCGCAATGCCCGCGATTTGATCGATGCGCGGATCAAAACCTGGCTGGCCGAGCAAGGCATCTAACTCGTCGCCAAAGCGCCACGCACCGGTTCTCACTTTGCTGGTGATTATTCAGATGGGCCGGCGGCATTACTGGTTCGCCGCGACGCCGCTGATCGAGCCGGAGGAAGGCACCGACCGCTGGGCCGTGGAGCACGGCACTATCTCGCTGACGCCTCTGCGTCTGAACCTGACCGACGAAGAACGGCTCGATCGTCTGATGCAGAGGGACCTGCCCGCTGCGAGCGCCGGGGCGTAGCGCTGATCTCAGCCTGGAAGAGGAGGTTCTCGTGGCCACCGTTACACACCGCACTGCACTCGATCGCGACCTGCGCGCGGTGCAGGATGACATGCTGCGACTGGGCAGCCTGATCGACAGCGCGATCGATCGCGCCTTGCAGGCGCTCGCCAACCGGGATTTCAACCTGGCCCGCCAGATCATCGCCGACGACGCGCAGGTGAACGATCTGCGTTTCCAGATCGAGGAGGCGTGCTTCGTCGCCATCGCCACGCAGCAGCCGGCCGCGCGCGACCTGCGGGTGCTCGTCGCGGCGATGAACATCGTCAGCGACCTGGAGCGCATGGCCGACCACGCGGCCGGCATCGCCGAGATCGTGCTGCGCATGGGCGACGAGCCACTGCTCAAACCGCTGATCGACATGCCGCGCATGGCCGCCGAGGCGCGCGACATGCTGCGCCATGCGCTCGACGCTTACGTGAGGCAAGACGCCGAGCTGGCGCGCTCGGTAGCCGTTCGCGACGACGTCATCGACGGGCTGTACAAGCAGATCTTCCGCGAGCTGCTGTCGTTCATGCTCGAGGACCCGCGCACTACGACGCGCGCGCTGTACCTGCTGTTCTCGGCGCACAACCTCGAGCGCATCGGCGACCACATCACCAACATCGCCGAGCGCGTGATCTTCATGGCCAGCGGGATCATGAAGGAATTGAACGTCTGACGGAGAGCCGACCATGCACGAGTCACGCTACCACGAGATGCGCTTCGAGCAAACCCACTCCTCCGGCGCTGACGAGTGGGTTTGCCCCACGTGCGGCAGACGGCTGCTCATGTACTGGCCGCCGGCCTATCGGAGGGTCGTCCTCGACGCGGGCGACGAACAGGCTATCCACAGCGGCGGCAAGGGCGAACTGCAGATGCGGCCTCCGCAGGTGAGCGCAGCAGACGAACCGCCGCTGTCGGAGGAAATGCGTGACGCGCTGGAGGAAGCCCTGAAGGACGCCGACTTCGGCGACGAGCCACAAGCCTGAGTGGACTCAGTAGATTCACGATTTCGTAGTGACGACTCACCTGCCTCCGTAGCGCCTGTCCTGAGCGCAGCCGAAGGAAAGCGGAGCGGGGTTAGTCGTCTGATCAAACCAGCGACTAACCCCACTCCGCTCCGCTACGGGGGCAAGTGAGTCGCTACTACGAGTCAATTCCGTGATCTACTGAGAGCGCGTCTTAAGACCCGTAGAACGGGCATCCCTATGCCCGCTGTTGACGCATGGGGATGCGTCAACCACAGGGGTTTCAAGACAGTCTCTGAGACTCGCCGTCACACACTGGGGCAACACCAGGCGGGCATAAGTATGCCCGCCTGTGTTGTGTCAGGCGTATGCTGTGGCCATCGCCTCAACTTCGCTCGTCTCTACCACGAAAGCGTCTAGCGTGACGGTCCGATGGGCAAGGATGCGAATGTGGCGGAAGGCCACGCGCCCGGTGTGCGCCTGCAAGCCGACATAGCCGGAATGGGGATCGACCTCCGGCGGTTTCCCCCGAAACGGATCGACGTTCGTAAATTGAGTTGTCCGCTGGCCGTTCAGATACACGGTGTACGTGTCGCCCACCGCCTTGATTTCGAAGTCGTGCCACTTGTCCGCTTCGAGCGCCGCACTGCGCCGGAAGACCTGTGTGCCTTCCATCTGGCCGAGAGGAATGCCGTAGATGGCTGCGGTGCGGTGCTCCTCCAGGCCGTCGGGCACGCCCTTGCTCTTATCACCGCGCGCCAGCTCGTCGATCTGGACCTCGAAGCCCGTGTGCACCGCAACCCAAGCCGGGCTGTCGCCCGGAGGGGGATGAGACACGCTCGGGTCGTCACGCACGGGCGCTGGCTTGTGTGGATCTCGGAAGCGAACGAAGATGCCGGAGTTGTCGTCCGTCCGATCGAGGCGGAATTGCAGGCGCAGGACGAAATCGCCGAAAGTCTGTGACGCGTAATACAGCAACCCTAGATCGCCTCCCGGTTCGGCGACGATTGCCCCGTCGACGAGCGCGAACGTGCCTTGCCCGGCGGACTGCCACATCTTGAAGCTGCTTTCCGTCCCATCGAACAATGACTCGAAGCCGGCCTCAGGCCGGGTTGGGCGCGCAGTGGACAGGAGCCGATCCGCCGTGCGCCGGGCCAGGGCGACCCCGGTGAGCATCGGGTTAGGTGAGCCGATCGTGGGGAAGAGGGCCGGGCCGGCGGCGTAGGCGTTGGCGACGTGATGGAAGCGCCCGTCCGCGTCGGCGACCGACGTGGCGGGATCGTCGCCCATCCACAGCGTGCCGGCTTCGTGATGCGTCGTGCCCAAACCGTCGCGGATTTGGCTCAGCACCTCGAACGGCAGGCTGCCGGCCAGGACCTTCGCCACGTCGCCGGCAGCCCTGTCCATAGCATCCCACAGTGCGAGATCCTTCTCGGTCGGCGCGATCGAGACGAAGGCGCGCCGCACGCCGAACTCGTCAGGCTCGGGGTCGACTGTGACGTGGCTGTCGGGATTGTGCGGTTCCATCTCGCCGATCCCGCGAATCGTGATCACGACGTGCGTATCGTCGGCCAGCGCGGCGCGCAGCGTGTCGAGGCCGTCCACGTCGGGCACCAGCTTGAATAGCTCGGCTTCGGAATCCTTGCCCGACGCGCCCAGGCCCGCCGCCGTGATCTGCAGGTGGAAGTGCCCCGGCGTGCCGTCGCTGTGCACGTGCCTCCCCTTGACGAAGAGGGCCGATGCTTGCAGCTCTCTAATAGCGGGGTTGAGCGGCAGGGCGCTGCGTGGAATGCGGATGGTTAGATTCGAGCGCAGGTGCGCCATCAGATTGCGCCCGATCAAGTGGTAGCCGGGGATCCCTTCAAACGATAACAGCGCAAGCCGCGCGCTTTCTATCGTCCCCAGGGCAATGACGATCACACCGCGAGGCGAGACCGGGATGTTCCCCAGATTCGTTTCCACCTCCGTCACGCGCCCGCCGGCCGTCTTCAACCGCCTGACGTGGCAGTTCGGCACGATCATCAGGCGCTTCTTCACGTCGTCGTTTCCCGATTCGAACCATGCCTGTCGCGCCGCCTTCATCAGCAAAGGCACGGCGCTGAACTTGTTGAACGGGAAGAAGCCCGAACGTCCCGCGCGGCTCTGGACGGCCAGCGGGGCTTCCAGCTTCATCTGCTCGCGAATCGACGCCGGCGTGCCGGGTGGTACGTCCAGATGCAGGGGCAACTGCGCCAACGGAATCGCATCCGTCACCCTGCCGGCGTTGATGCCTTCAAAAAGCTGCCGGCGGAGTGCGTCGTGCAGGGGGCCGTGAATGAAATCGTTGGTCTCGTTCACGCCGATCTGCTCGGCAGCTTCGCGGAAGTAGCGAGCATTCAAGTCGTGCACGACGCCGCTGGGCCATTGCTCGGCTGGCATTTCTGCCTCCAGGAGCTGGGGCGACCACCCGCCGAAGAACAGCGAACGCCCGCCGACACAATAGGCCAGGCCCGGGAACTGTGTGTCCGAGTGCCAGGCCAGCCCCCATACTTCGCTGCGCGGCCGGCCATCCTGGCCGGCTGCCCTCAGGTCGGCGATACTGGTCTTGCCTGGGACGTTGAGTCCCAGCATAGGCAGGTTCTGGACGTGTTCAGGCAGGACGAATGGCCCGCCCTCCAGCACCAGGATGCGGTGGCGATGGGTTTCGTCGCGAGAAAACAGGTGCTGCGCCAGCACCGGGCCGAAGCTGCCGCCCCCGATTACAATGACGTCGAAAGGGCGTGCATCGGCGCGCAGCGTCGTGTCGGCGCTGCGCAGCGCCTCGTCCAATCCATTGCACACGTAGCGCCCGAGGACGTCGAGGGTGAAATCGGTTCGTTGCGAAGTTGTGCTCGTTCCCATGGGATGCTCCTTGTACAGTTGGCCCTGTCCGCGCGAGGGGCGGCGCGGACAGGGCCGGGGGACAAAAGGGACGCGGAAGCGAAGACTCACGCCGGCTCGTAGAACTGCACCATCGGCCCCTCGACGAAGCCGGCGATCGGACCCGGCTTGTCGCACGCCGTGAGGTAGGTGATGGTCGCGACGAGCTTGTAGGGATTGGAGCAGTGCCTGCCGGTCACGACGCCGCGCCGCACGCGGAAGTCGAAATCGTACTCGCCGTTGCCGCACGGATCCAGAGGGATGTAATCCGGGTTGGCATCGAGCTTCAGTTCGGGGCCGGGACCCATGGATTCGAGGAACAGGTGAACGCACCACCTGCCGCAGATAAACGGCGCCAGCGAGCCTTTCAGGTCCCAGTGCAGCTTGACGCCCCATTCCTGGTCGGTGCGGATGATGGTCGTCGGCCTCGCGCCGCCCACCTCGTAGACTTCCGCGTAGATCTCGCCGCCTAGGTAAGGCTCGGGAAGCGAGACTTCAAAGTTGCCGTGCAACATGGTTGATATCCTCCTGTGCTGGGTATGGTGAGGCGACTCCCGATGAGCCACCTTATGCCTGCCGTGCTGCTGATTGAGGGGCCCTGCTCCATCATCATCACGTTCGGCTCTTAACACATTAAACGCAGGTCTTCTGGTTTTTCACGCATTGGGACGGTCTGTAACGCGTTTGTAACGTGGTGCGACGAGTTCTGTTCTTCACTTATCGCGCTCTCTTCTCCGTTGGTGCATCCCGCGCCTGACGAATTGGCACGGATGCTGCTGATCGGCGTGGCGATCGTCAGTTGAGGAGCGCGCTCACGCTGAAGTATCTCGGATAGAAACTACAGCCGATGATGTGTCCCGCAGCATTGAACGCGTCGACGCGCCAGGTGTACCGGCCTAGGCTCAAGCTCACATCGACCTGCACCTCGGTTTCTTTGATACGAGCATCCGAGTCACCGCGCGACCAGACGAAGACACTTCCGCCTTCGGGCAGCACACGGACGGCGTAATCCACCGCATACGGATAGACAGGCCATTGTAAGATCGGTCGGCTCGTGTAGATAGTTTCGTTGTCTTTCGGCGAGATCGGATCAAAGCCCTTGCACAGATAAGTATCCTGCGAATCGGTCACGTCTCCCGAAATAATCTGAAACGGCGTGACGGCTGCCACCCAGAACTCCGGCTGGCTCCCGAAAACGTACAAGTATCCTGTCCCCTCAGGTATTCTGGGAATTGAGAAAAGTCCATCCTGGCCGGTCACCGCTGAGCCGTACCTGGTCGAGTTGAAACCGTAGAGGTCTGTCGCATACACTGTGGCGCCAGCTACCGGTTGTTCATTCCATAACACGCGCCCGCGAATCGTTCCGATGACCTGGTAAGGGGTGAACGTCGGCGTGTGTGTTGGCGTGGGTGATGGCGTATGTGTTGGCGTAGGTGACGACGTGTGTGTTGGCATGCGCGTCGGTGTGTTCGTCGGTGTTGACGTGTGCGTTGGCGTGTGCGTCGGCGTGTTCGTCGATTTTGACGTGGGAGTGGCGCTGGACGTAGGTGTTGGCGTCGGCGTCGGTGTATAAGTTGGCGGCGGCGGCAGGCGCGGCACCCGTAACGCCTGACCGGCGTAGATGCGCTCGTCGAACAGGCAGTTGGCGCGCACAAGCTCGTCGACCGTCGAACCGGTGACACGCGCGATCGAGAACAACGTGTCGCCGGGCTGCACGATGTAGATGGGCCAGTCGAGGCGCGGGACGCATGGCGTCGGCGTGGGTGTCGGCGTGGTGGTGACCGTCGGCGTCGGTGTCTCGGTCGGCGCCGGTGTCTCGGTTGGCGTGGGTGTGGGCGTTGCTGTGACGCTGAACCGCATCGCAGCCGTTTGCCCCGTGTCCAGGGATTGCGCCACGATTGTCACGCCGGCGGGGTCGGCCCAGCGGTCATCCGCTGGGATCCAGAACATGGCGACGAAGCGGCCCGCCTCCTCCACGCTTGCGGCGACTACCACGGTCGTCAGATCGAGTTGAGGCGGGTTGCTGCCCGGCACAGCCAGCCCGACGTACACGATGTCGTCCGGCTGCCAGCCTTCGCCGCTGATCGTGACCGGCATCCCGACCGCCCCCTCTTGGGGTGAGAGCTGCGCGGAAGGGGCAGGTGGTGGCAGCGCCTGCCGCGCCGCGTCCACGGCCGATTGGAGAACGCGCGCCTGTTGCCCGAACTCATCGGGCGTCATCCCGAGCGGCTGTTGCGGGCCGGGCGGCTGGCCGGCCGGCACGCGCACCACCATATTCGCCGCCAGCGTGAACCGAACGCCGCCGCTCTCCACTTCCACCGTGCCATGGAAGTTGCCCACTATCGTCTCCTGGCCGACCGAGTCGTACACCACGAAGAATTCGGTGCCGAGTACCGTAATCTGAGCGCCTCCTGGCGTATTGAAAGCTGCCTTGTTACCTGGCTTAACGAGTTTTCCCACGAGGCCGCCATCTGTAAGAAACATACCCGCTTGCCATGAGGCATTAGGCGCGATATCCCACCTGGTCACTCCCAGTACTGTGTCATTGAATAGGCGCAGCCGCATGCTATCGCCAAAGTCCACCAGGCCTTCGCCGCCGTTGATCACCTGCAACACGTCGCCCAGGCGCAAGTCGCGGGTATCGAGCAGGGCTTTCAGCGTATTGACACTACTGCCATGCAGCACGTCGCGTATGACAAGGGCCACGGTGCCGATCGATATGTCGCCAGGGCCAGGGCATGCTGGCAGCAGCAGGCTTAACGCGATAAGTAAAGCATTACGGATACTCACTGCTGACCTCACCTGACTTGCCGGGGCGCGATACGTGCGTCATCAGAGCCGCCGCCATGACAAAGAACGGCATGATCGCGCCCGCCAGCAAAACAAACCCCGGAGATGGCGGGTTGCCAAATGCATGCCCGAACTGGTCGGCCAGCCACAACGCCAGCCCACTGGCCAAAACGGCCCCCGGTAGGGTTTGCCACAGGGGTAGCTTGTGACTCATGACCCACATGGTGCCTACGCCGGCCACAACACCCCACACCGCGCCTTCCGCGGCCGCCGGAAGCAATGTCAGAAGATCGACATGGACTAGCGACTGCAGCATGGCATGGAACAGCACTGCCGGAGTGAAGGAGCCTGCGCCAGCCAGGCCGCCCACCAGCCAGCGCATCCAGCGGCGCGGCCCCCGATAGCTGGCCAGCGCTACGTCAACGGACAGGATGACCAGGCACCCGGCGAGAGCTCCCGGCAATGCCCGGAAAGCCGTGATGTAGACGAGAAATGACTTGTCGCCGATTTGCAAACCGCCCGTGACCAGGTAGGCGAGGCTGAAACCAATGGCCCCGCCCAATAGTCCACGCAGCGCCGAATTTCGGACGCGCTCCAACTGCCGGATAGCCTCGGCGCGCGCCAGCTCGGTCGCGGCGCGCTCGGCGGCCCACTGCCGGATGCGCGGCAGCAGGCCGGCGCTCACCAGCCGGTATCGCTCGCCGCTCACGCGCAGCAGGCGATTCGCTTCGAGCAGGCGCAGCACGCGGCGCGCGTCGGCCTCGCCCACGCCGTAGCTCTTAAGGTGCGCCACCAACTCCGATTCGGAGGCGCTGCTCGCGGGCTGCTCGGCGACCGCAGCCAGCGCCTGCCATGCCGGCGTGCGATCGGCAGGCGGCAGGCTGCGTGACAGCGTATCGTCCAGGTAGCGCCGCAAGATGCCTTCGCTGCCCCCGATCTTCACGTAGGCGTCCACGGTCAAGCGCCGTCCGCCGGGCGGCAGACTTTCCGCCAGCGCGTGACAGACTACCTGTAATTGCGGCGGCGCGATCGCGTCCGGGCCGAGGTCGTCGACGATCTGGTCGACCAGTTCAGGCTCAATCGTTAGGGTCGAGTGTTCCATCGTGCGTGTGATCGCGTCGACCGCTTCGTCTCGCGAAAGCGCGCCCAGCAGGAATTGATTGGCGAACGGCTGCGGCACCTGCGGCTGAAAGGCGCTCAGGCGCCCGAACCATTCTCCCCGCAGCGACACGACCCAGCGCACAGGCAGCAGAACGTCGTTCAGGCAGTTGGCCAGTTCCGCGACGAAATCGGCGCGCGCGTTGGCGCTTTGAACGGTGAACACATCTTCGAACTGGTCGAGCAGGATGACCAGGCGCTGCCCTCCCAGCAGGCCGGTGGCGCGGCGCAGAAAGTCGCGCAGCGAGGCAGCGGCCAGGTTCGGCGCTTGTTGTTCCAACTGGGCGATCAGCTCGCGCTTGATGGCGAGCGGGATCGGCACATCGTAAGGCCGGACGTATAGCGGGATGTGTCCGCGAGCCAGCAGTAGCGGCGCCAGACCGGCCCGCAGCAGGCTGGTCTTGCCCATTCCGCTATCGGCGTGCAAGACGGCGATAGGCCCGCGCTCCACGCGTTCCAGAAGCGCGCCGATCGCCGCATCGCGCCCGAAGAAGAGCTGCGCGTCGCCGAAGTCGTATTCGAGCAGCGCCTGGAAGGGATTGCCTGAGCCGCTCTTGCGCTGAGCCTGCTCGGCCTGGCGCTGCAGACCCGCGACGTATTCGGTCACGGCCTCGGCCAGGCGCTCGTGCTCACGCCTCTCAGCCTGCTCGGCGACCTCGACCTCGGTGAGCGCGCGCTCGACGTTGGTGTAGATGACTTGCGCGCCTGCCCCAATCGCCGCGACGCTGCGGTCTATGTTCCCGACGGCGATCGTGCTGCCGATGGCGACATCAAGCAGATTCTTGTCAGCCATAATCACGCCGTCCATTTTTCTCCGCTTTCGCCCGCTCCGCGATCTTCTTGAAGGCTGTGCCTAAGCCTTTGATCGGGTTGAGGAAGGTGTCGACGGCCACCTCCCATATATCCGGCGCGGCATCGGCCAGGAGGCTGAGCCACCTGCTCACGTTGCTTTCGTTGGCCCGATCACCTTTGGCGGCCTCGGCCTCCAGGACATCGATCGCACTCTTCGCCACAACCTGATCCGGTCCACCCGGCAGCGCATTGACCTTCTGCCTTAGCGCGGCGAAGGCCATCACGACTTCATCGCTCGTACCAGTGCGCACTTGTATGACGCTCGCCTGAGCGCCGGCGCCGATGGCGACGCCGCTGGCATTCGTGATGTTTCCCACCTTAATGCTGTTGTTCGAATAGCGCATGGATTCTGCCCTGTTCTCTCTCGCGGCTGACGTTTTTGCCGACGGGTTACGCGCATTCATGTTCGCCTCCGGTGCGATCGGTTGAGCGGCCGCCAAGGGCCGGTGACGGAAACCTGCCATGCTGCCGGTTTAGGCGTCCCACTCGACCATCCGTTCATATCAATTGCCAACCTAATAAACGACCGTGGAGCGGATTTTCACGCATTGAGATGCGCGCAGCCTCTGGCGATCAGCCGGTTTTGATACATTCCAATCATGTCAACAAACAAGCCCCTGGCTGCGAACCAGGGGCTTATCGGCGTAATGACAGAACCGGCCCAGAAGTCAGCTTCTGGGTGTGGAGCGGCAAACTACAGTTCCGAATAAGCGATCCGGGCCGAAGCGACCAGCGGCTCGCCGTGCGGAATCATGGCGACGATTAGTTCCGCCAGATGCTCCGGCAGATACTCGCGGGTGACCGACCCATCCCGCAGCGTGCGAACGAGCGCGACGTACCGGCCGTAGCCACCGGCGGGGACGTGCAACTGCATGGTCGAGGACACCAGACTGTGTTGAAAGATAGGCGGATATGTCGTTACGGTGTACATGATGACGGCTCCCTGCGTTCGATTGTTCTTATGCTATGAACGCTGCCACAGCCGTTTTTGTTCAATCCAAGAGTTACAAAAGCACAACAAAACCCCCGGCATTTCGCCAAGGGCTTGACAAACAGTGGTTCTGGATATGGTTGTCAGCGCGCGTCAAGTCTGATGCAGCCCATCAGGATGATCGGCACACAAAAATCCAGCCCAGAAGCTGCTTCTGGGCTGGTGCGGGCACTTGAGGACGAGGCTGGGTCAGGGACCAGGATAATCCTGCTCTGTGAGCAGGGCATCCTCCTTGGCAAGCGTCTGTTCCTCACTAATAATGCCGTTCGTGTACAGGGCGTGAATTGCTTCCTGTGTCGTGCGAGGTCCAGTTGCTTTACTCAGCACGGCCGCAATCGCGCCAGTGAGGATCGGTGTAGCGAAAGACGTTCCGGCCCACCATGCCCACTTCGTGCAGTTCTCTTCACAGCCGGGAAACTGTCCCAGATACAGACCGAGCACCCCTTGTTCCTCGCCCGGCTCCCCGCCCAGCGTCATGATCCCCGTCTCTGGAGGCTTATCCGCCAGGTTCGAGTAGCTGCTGGCTTCATATTTGCCGGTCGCCCGATCGGGTTTCGAGTCTTTCGGAAGCGCTCCGACTCCAACGGTTCTGGAGAAAGCAGCAGGGTAACGAGTCGTCGGGGCGCTTAGCCGATCACTCTTTTCTCTCCAGTCGTTGCCCGCGGCGGCGATGACTTGTCCGCCTACTCTGCCAAACCGGTCACACATAGCTTTCAGCGCAAAGACCTGGCGCTTGCCATCGGGCGACTTCGGGCCGCGGTTAACCATCCCCAAGATTCTCCGTTCGAATGCATGTTCCGGGTCTGAGGCAGACTTAGCGTAGCAGTGCTTGAGCTGGAGCGGGAGATCGAGCATCAGACTGCAATTGACGACGAGCCGCCGATCTGGCTTGCGGATAACGTTATACGCTTTCTCCAGGCCTCTGGCGATGGTTTCGAGGTCGCCAACCCCGAAAGGATTGAGCACTTCGATCAGATGAATCGTTGCTTTCGGCGCGATGGTGTGAACGATGCCCGCCGCAAACAGGCCGTGGTCGGCCATCTCATAATCATGCCGGTTCAATGACGTGCTCCCCATTCGAAGGAGCTCGTCGTACGTGGCAGGATAAAGGCGCAGCGGACTGCCAGGCCCTAGTAAAGTGCGGATCAAAGGATGCCGGTCCTTCCACTCCTTGAAAGCCGCGATCAGGTCGTGCGGGCAGGGCGCTGTGTCCAGGATCGCGACATCCACACCTGTCCCGTCACCTCTTATTCCTTTCTTGTCGAGGAGGGCTAACAATTCACGAAAGCTATACGGCGCTCGATCGGGCGTGCCTCGGAAGGGCACAGGCCTGCCTCCGGGACCGCCAACAGCGCCGCCGTCAGGGGCGCCGCTCGCCAACCAATTGGGTGATACGGCTTCTACCCTAAGTTCCGCGAACGATTTGCGTCGGAGTTTCCGGTCGAGCCTTACGATCAGCTCCCGCAGACTGGACGAATCATCTTCTCCCTTCTCCACGTCGCAAACAATGATGGAGAACGCACCCCTGAGTTGCTCCTCCTGGTCGTTCGACGACTTGTACTCGTACTCCTCCTCCGGTGGAGGCGGAAATGAGAACGTGCGGGGCGGCCATGTGATCTGCCAGCCCTCAAGGAATTCCTGGATCTCCGCGACCCAGGCTCTGAGCCGCTCCTCAGATACGGAGTCTTCTTGGTGCGTGGCGAGAAACGTAATCTGACCGGGCCGGAAATAGACGAGCCTGCGTTTTGGTTTTTTGGGCGCCATCTGTTGACTCTGTGTCACCTGCCTCATTTTCGGCATTGAGCTGAGCTTGCGTTTTGGTTTTTGGGATACCATCTTTTGGCTCCTTTCAGACGTCAGTCAATGGATGCGGCTAGCGGTCGGGCATCGCCGATTAACTGGAAAGCACCCCAGTGGGCCGGATGAAGCCCGGCATTCTCTGCCAGCATGAATCGTTGCGTGTCACGGAGCGCAGCGGCTTTGGAGGCGCCCGCGCGCAAAGCCTGGTACATCCGCTCCATCAAGTGCATCGTCGAGGCATCGGCGACTCGCCAGAGGCTGACCAGCAGCGCGCCGGCGCCGGCATATAAAAAGCCGCGCCCCAGCCCGATCAGCTCATCACTGGCCGCGACATTCGCCCGGCCCGTTTCGCAGCCGCTCAACGTGACCAATTCGTAACTCAGGTCCTGTTGCAGCAAGTCGTCCGCGTACAGTTGACCATCCGCGAGCTGCAGGTACGACAGATCGGGCTGATCCAGGCGGTGCTGGCCGTGCGCGGCGATGTGCAAGACCTGTGCCGGCTGCGCCTGCAAGGCCGTGCGGCAGGCAGCGTCCTCGGCGCACAGCGTGCCTCCAAAAAGCCGCTGCACCATTTGCGCTTCGGCCAGGGTGTGGGGCAGCCGGCCTTCCCACGAGTGCGCCAGGATCAGCGCTCCCGGTTCTCGCTGCGGTCCGCGCCGGGTCGCCAGGCCAGCCGCCGGCAGGACGATGACTTCGTGCCGTTCGATCAGATACGCCGAGCCGTCATACAGCAAATGAAACGGGAGATAGTGCAGCGCGCCATAGGGCACGATCACCAGCCGCTGCCGATCGTGCCGCTGGAGCGCCAGAGGCTCGATGAGCGTGCTATATAACCGCTGCAAAATGCGCTGCGCAAGCTGGGTAAGATTGCGGGCAGCAGGGGCCGCCCCATCAACCTTCAGCGCGGCGGCCAGGTTGCCTTGCAGTTGAGCCAGTAATTGGTTCAGCGTCTCAATCGCCATCGGCAAACAATGGACAGTTGTGGTCTGCTCATCGAGGGTGAAAGCCCACAGGTGAGCGCCGTCGTTATAAAACTCGATGAGCAGTGTATCTTCGTCCAGGGTGCGCTGAACATCTTGCAGAGAGGCCGTCGGAGCGGGGATCATCGCGCGGCCCACGCCGCTGTGTAAATACAACTGTTCGGTGATGGCGCGCATCCGCCGCTCGCGAGCTGCGACTTCGGCCAACGCCTGCTCCGGCTGGATGGCGCTCGGGCGATCGGCGCTCCTGGGCGGATCGTGCGCCAGCCGATAGAACCATTGATGCTCGGCCCGCAAGCGGCTCAATTCCTCGATCAGCGCCTGGCTGCGGGAATCGTCCTGCGCCCAACGCAGGCTCTCCCGGTTAGCCAGGTAGCCCAACAGCACCTGTGATTTGGCGCGTTCCAAGGTTTCGAAAGCGTTCCCGGCCTGGCCCGCGCGGAGGTGCAGCGCGATCAACGCGCGCAAGGCCTCCCCCTTGTCTTCCAAGAATCCGGGCCGGAGCGTTATCGTCAGGCCGCGTTGGACGCGCTCGACGGTGGCGGCCGCCGCCTGGTAGCGGCGAAGGGCGCACGTCGTCTCGTGCTGGGATTCCGCGATCTGCCCGAGCAGCAGATGGGCTGTATAACGCAGCGATGGGACGTTGTAGCGTTGTGCGATGCGTAACGCGTCGGTGCCCGCCTCAGCCGCCGCTCTAAAATCTCCCAACGCTGACTGGGCCTGGCCCTGCAGAAGAATGGCTGTCGCATAATTGACCTGTTGCCCCCCCGACTCGAAACAGGCAGCCGCAGCGATCGCTTCCTGACACGCGGTCGTGGCATCGCCTCGTTTTAGAGCTATCCGGCCGCGCCGCAGCCGTGTGATCGCCACCCAAGCGGCCGCGCCCAGGGAGGTAAAGATCGGCTCGGCTTCTTCTAAGGCAGCCTGGGCAGCGCCAAGATTGCCTAGTTCGGCCTCGGCCGTCGCCAGATGCAAGAGGTTGCGGGCTATCTCATAAGGAGCGCCGAAACCTCGATAGTCGGCGATAACCTGCCGGGCTAAGTCACGGGCGTCGGTATACCGGTTGAGGTACAGATAACATTCGGTCATATCCCGTTTGACGGCTCGATATTCCAATGGAAACTGCTCGACGCCTCGCTCAAGTATGCCGTACAGCAAACGGAGAGCACGGCGGTAATGGCCCTGCGCCTGGGCAATGTAGGCGATATTGTCCTCAATGACGGCAATGTTCCGGGTTTCATTGCGAGCGATGTAAATGGCCCGGGCGCGCTCGTAGTAGGCCAGCGCCTGGGAAAAATCGCCAAGCGCTTCGTGTGCAACCCCGATGTTCATATACAACAGCCCGAGATACAACCGTCCCGTATCACCTAGCGCTTCGGCGGTCACGAGCGCCGAATGGTATAGGCGAAGCGCCTGGTGTTGGTCGCCCAATGAAAAGTAGACGAAAGCCGTGTTGAGGTCCAGACGCACGAGTTTCTCGTGCTCGCCGTAACGGGTGAAAATGGCGCGGGCGCGCTCCCCATCTGCAAGCGTGTCCGCGACGCGGTTAAGCTTCAGGCCAAGATACAGGCGGCCGATGCGTGTCCTGGCCCAGCCAACCTCGTCGCCAGAGGCCTGGAACATGCTCCCCGACTGTTCGAGCGCGTCCCAGGCTTCCTCCATGCGACCCAGATACTTTAGCGCATCGCCTCGAGCCATCAACCCAAGCGCGGTTTGGCGCATATCCTGTCGAGCCTGGCCGATGGCAATGATCCGATCGGCGAGTTCGAGCGAGCGATGCGGGTCGATGAACCAATACCGATCGGCTTCCTGCTTGAGCCGCTCGACCACTTCGGCTGCGACCTCGTCGGGCAAAGGTGTTAAGAGTGCCTCCGGCGCAACCGCATCACCCAAGAATGGATTTATGCCGACGTCTATATCTTTCAGATGTATCATGGCGTCCGATCAGACTCAACACTGTTCAGATAAGCTCAAAGCCCGCGTCCCTTCGGCCCTGCTCAGGGCTGGACTTGCGGGCGTGTCCAAGCGTGAGGATGCGGTCGGCGAGCCGCAAATTAAACTGCAGGCTCTTGATGCGTTTCAAGGAGGTCAGGCCAACTGTCAACGAATTGGCAACGAATTCTCTGGCGCGCTGAAGCTCATTCGGTTATTCGTTGGGCATTCGTTGACAGAGCTCCTTGAAATCCATATTGAGCCAAACTGCATTGAGTTTAGACTACGATTTCAACGTTGGGCACGAGCACGGCATCGCCGCTCAAGGGTGTGATTAAGAACTCGGTCGACCCGGGTAAAACACCTTCAAAGCGAAAAGCGCCTAGATCATCTACGGTAGCTGCCATTTGTAGCATACCGGCCTGGCGCAGTTCAACCGACGCGCCCGTCCAGCGATCTTGGTCGTCGGCGGCAACCTGGCCCAGAATCCTCACGAGTCCCTCGGCAGCCGGTTGAACATCGAGTACGATGAGAATGCCGTCGGCCTCAAAGGTAATGGGGCCTTTTCCCTCGCCGCGAAGCGCTGCGAAAGCCGGCGCGAATGCAGACTCCTCCGGCGGTCTGGCTCCTGGTATCCCACTGACTATGCGCGCGACGAGTATCTCCAAGCGCTGCGCCGGGCTGAATTCGATCGTCGGCGCCAGTTCGGCCAGGTAGCTCCTGAGCTGGGCCACCTCTCGGGAGCAGTGAGGGCACTCCCTCAAGTGCCGACCGATCTCAGCCGCTCGCGTTCTGTCAAGTAAACCAAGATGATATTCTCCCAGTTCCAGCGGTTGTGGGCATGTGAGCCGAAATAGCCGGGCCGACAGGCGGTTGTGTATCCTGGCGATCTCCTGCGCCCTTCCCCGACAGTATTCGCACCGCCCCAGATGATCCAATACAGACCGATCTGCCTCGCCATCCACGTACCTCAGCAATTCACTATCGTCCAGCTCGGGTGGCGAAATGCATGTCATCGGTAATCGTACCTCCAGGGCCTGGGAAGTAGCTGCCTGTCAGGCTGAACCTTTCGAGCCACCTGCAGCCTGTCTAGCCCTATAAACGTGATAATTTCCGCTTTTCAATCGTCGAGGCCGAGCAGTTTGCGGAGCGCGGCATCCCGGCGCAGGCGCGCCAGCACGTTCTGCCTGATTCGATGGATCTCGTGTACCCCCCTGAAAAGGCTCCTGTGCCGATCGGATATCTCCCTGGGCTTGAAGCCCAGGATGAAATATTCATACACGAACCGCCGCTCCTTATCGTCGTGCAGGCGCTCCTCGACGAGCTGCCAGATCTCCGCGCTTGGTATCGAATCTGGTCTCTCATCCTCTTCCAGCGGCGGGCGGAGGTCTTCCGGATCAGGCACCGGCTCGGCCCGTTCGGCCTTGCGCACATGGTCGAATATGACGCCCGACACGCACGTTTGCAGGTAACGCAGCAGGGCGGGGAGCTCTGGGAAACGGCTGAATTTCTGGGGCGTTATGGCCACCCACATTTTTGTGAACGCGGCGTTGACGAAGTACTGCGCCTCTTCGTCACAGTCGGCGAATGCCGGATGGCGCTGCACCCACCCTGCCACCTCCCTGCGATATTGCTCGTAAATCAACTCCCAGGCAAGCTCGTCGCGCTCCTCGATGGCCCGGCGAAACAGTTCGTAGCAATACCGGGGATCGTGACTCTCGCGCTGGAAGAAACGCTCGGTCTCTTGCGCACAGCGGTGTGCCAGGCCGGTCAGGGTGAGCTGTCGAGGATCCGATGGTGTGGGCATGTAAGAATGCCGGGCTTAACCGTCCATGCTATGTCGTCCGTGCGGCAAGTGAGAAACACAATCCCACTTCATCGAAGAGCAGTTCGTGCCTCCCCTATACGGGCTTTTCTCCCTCAAGGCTGTATAGAAGTTGTGATGAATTGCGGACTGTATTTGTCAGTATAGCATTAATTGGAGGAAGATCAAGAGGTTCTTGAAAGACGAACGACGAAGGTCTTTCGTCCTCCATCGTTCGTCCTGTGTCCGTGGCCGCATGTCCGCAGGCGCGCGTACGGTAGGCCCAGCTTAGCCGCCGGCGCCCTCTGTCTGGTTGGTCAGGTAATTCTCCAGGCCCATCTGCTCGATCTGCGCCCGCTGCTTCTCGGCCCAGTCCACGTGCCCTTCTTCCATCTTGACGATTCTGGTCAGCAGATCGACAGTGGCCTGATCGTCGACCTCGTGCGCCAGGCGAATCGCGCTGTTATACGCGCGCACGGCCCCGAGCTCGGCATCCTCATCGTTGCCGATCATGTCCGGGACAGTCTTGCCGATCGCCATTGGGTTGAGTCGATTGACGACCGGCGTGCCCCCCAGAAAGATAATGCGCTGGATGAGCCACTCGGCGTGGTGCATCTCGTCCCTCGCCTGCCCCTCGATGGCTTTGTGGAGGCTGTCGTAGCCCCAGTTGTCGCACATTTCCGAGTGCACCATATACTGGCTGATGGCGGTCAGTTCGTCGGCCAGCAGATGGTTCAGAACTTCGATGATCTTGTCGTTCCCTTTCATCAGTGTCCTCCTTAATCAGATGCTCGATTCAGACCTGGCAGGTCTCTGGAAAAGCAGACCTGCCAGGTCTAAGAACTACTCCGGCTTGAAATAGCGAATGTCGAGGATGGAGCCGGTTCGTTCCACCCTCGGCTTCAGAGCGGCCATCACCCGCATGCCGACGCGGGGAGCCTGTTCGCCGAATTCGCCGAGGTCGTGGACGAGTGTGCCGTCGGCGCCGTCGAGCCGGACCAGGCCGAGCATACGAGGTGCGTCGAGCGGCTCACCGTCGAGATCGACGTGGACGGCGGTGAAACTGACCAGCGTCCCGCCCGGACCGACCTTCACCCACGCGCTTTCAGGGAGTGCGGCGAAGCAGCGCTCGCAGTACATGCGGGCGGGAACATAGGTGTAACGGCAGTTGTCGCAGCGCGCTCCAAGAATAACGCCCTCGTCGCGCAAAGTAGCGAGGAATCGCTGCCCGGCGACTCCGGCCGTGTAACGATAGTGTGTCGGCAGGCTGCCCGGCATCGATCGGGCGTCGCCGGCGTGTTCGAGCGTGTCGAGGATTGCCATGGTCGGTCTCCAGTGATCAGTTATCAGTGAACAGTGAACAGTGAACAGTGAGCAGTGACCAGTGACCAGTGCTGATAACGGATGACTGATAACTGATGACTGATAACTGATAACTCGCCTCTAAAGCGGCTTCCAATACAGAATGTCGGTAATCTGGCCGGCGCGCTGCTCCGGCGGCTTCCACACGGCCTGTACTTTCATGCCGACGTGCACGGCTTTCGGATCGACTTCCCCTAGCAGGTGCATGATACCCATGCCGGGCGACGCCCCGTCGATGTCGATCACCGCCGGAATCTGCGGCCGGTCGAGCTTGATCATGTCCCACGTCACGTAGCACAGCGAGAAGGTCTTGACCGTCCCGGTGTCGCTCGCCTCGAACCACTCGTCGGTCGGGCGGAAGCACTGCTCGCAGAACATGCGCGGGGGGATCATCCGCCTGCGGCATTTGCGGCAGACGCGCCCCAGGAGTTTGCCTTCTTTCAGGCCCTGCAGGTATCCGCCGATGGCGACACCCTCGTCCCAGGCGTACTCGGCTCGGGGCGTCCAGTCGACGGTGACGACGCGGCCCGCGTCGAAATCGTCCTGGGAGAGACTGGTCGTCGGGAAAACGTGAGATTCAGTCGACATGGATTCGCTCCGTCAGTTCCTTCAGTTCCCTGCGTTCCTTCAGTTCCCTGGGTTCCTATTTCCCCAGAACCACCACTGTTCCGACCTGCATCAAATCCCCCCACGCCTGCGCGACGCCACGACGCGGCTTGCCTGGAACCTGCCGGGCGCCGGCCTCCTCGCGCAGTTGCCAGAAGAGCTCGGCGATTTTCATCAGGCCGGCAGCGGCGATCGGGTTGCCGACACCCAGCAGCCCGCCCGACGGGCAGACAGGCAAATCACCGTCGCGCTGCGTGACGCCGAGCGCCGTCGCTTCGGGGGCTTTGCCTTTGTCGAAGAGCATCAGCCCTTCGAGGTGGTGCAGTTCCTTGTAGTCGAACGGGTCGTACGGCTCGGCGACGTGGATCTGCTTGCGCGGCTCGGTGATGCCGGCCATCTTGTAGGCCATGCGCGCCGCCTCTTCGACGTAAGTCGGGTAAGACAGATCGCGGTTCGTCCAGTATGCCGTGTCGAGGTTCCAGCCCACGCCCTCGAACCACACCGGCTTGTTCGTCACGCGGCGCGCCACGTTGTCGGCCGCGAGCACGACGGCGACAGCGCCGTCGCTCACCGGGCTGACGTCCAGTCGCTGCACCGGCCATGCCAGCACTTCGGAATTGAGGATGTCTTGCAGGGTGATATTGGCGTCGCCCAGCAGCGCAGCCGGGTGGTTGGCGGCATTGCGCTTGTTCTTCACGGCCACGAGCGCGATGTCCTCTTTCTTCAGTCCGTAGCGCTGCATGTAGGCGTTCATTTCGAGCGCGAAAATCCACAGCAGGTTCGGGCCGAGAGCGCGCTCGGTGAAATTGTCGAAGATGGAAATGAAGGCCGCCTGCGGGTGCGGCCGGCAGGGCGACATCTTCTCCTCGCACACGACTAGACAGGTGTCGAACAGACCCGAGGCGATGTGATACCAGCCCTGCGCGGCCGAGAACACACCCGTGCCGCCGCCGACGTACCCGCGCATGTACGGCTTGCCCCACGCACCTGCGCCGTCCGAAAGCCATTCACTTTTCATGTGCACGCCGTCGAAGGCGTCGGGCGCGGTGCCCATCACGACGGATTCGACGTCGTCCAGCGTCATCTCGCACGATTCGAGCGCCTTGCTCGCCGCCTCCCAGGCCAGCTCGCGGCCGGTCTCCAGCGACCGGCGCACGAATTGCGTCATGCCCGCGCCCACGATCGCGACTCTGCGCATTCCCATGTTGACCTCCGGTCAGTGATCAGTGATCAGTAATCAGTGATCAGTAATCAGTTATCACGACCATCGACGAAGTACTCGGTTACAGGTTCACGTATTGCCGTAACGGATGTTCCACAGAACAGGTCGGCCTTCGCCATCATGCCGCCAAGCAAACGGCCAATTTCGGCGCATTTCTCTATCAGATCGTTGGCCTGGCTCTGAGTCAGATAACCGCAGTCGGCTGCCGTTTCGATCCAATGTTGTGTTTCTTGCTGCTCTCCATCGGCGTCGGTCAGTTTGGCGACGAAGTGCGCTTCGTAACGCCTCTTCGCCCACGCCTCCGCAATTTGTGCGCCGACACCACGCGACGACCTCCGAATCTGATTGGTCAGCGAGTACATTTCCTCCCTGGGAAAGTCTTTAGTCACTCGAAAGATCTCCGCGGCCAGTTGCCGTGCCTTCTGATACACCAAGAGATCGCGAAAGCTCTTCGCATGGCGTAATTCGCTCATCGTGCTCTCCGTTGTGACCAGTAATCAGTAATCAGTAATCAGTTATCAGTTATCAGTTGTCACTGATTACTGGACACTGATTACTGATTACTGAATACTGCGGCGACGCCGCTTGTCGTCGGCAGCCCGCGCCAGGCGAAGGCCAGGCCGGTATTGGCCTTGGAAAGTTGCCGCGCGCCCGCCTCGCCCCGCAATTGAAGGACAACTTCCAGCGCGCGGGCCAGCCCGGTCGCGTCGAGCAGCGCGCCGACGCCCAGGCTGCCCCCCGAAGGATTGACCGGGAACTCGCCCGAGCCCTGCGTCCCCCCCTCGGCCGTCCACGCGCCCGCCTCACCCTCGCGCGCCAGCCGCAGCGCTTCGAGGTGGACAAGCTCCTTGTGCGCGAAGGTGTCGTCGATTTCGGCGAAGTCGATCTCGCTGCGCGGCGAGCGAATGCCGGCTGCCCGATAAGCCATGTCGCCGGCCTTGCGCGCGTAGCGCGCCTGGTGCCACGCGCGCGAATCGAGCGCGGGCGAATCGTTGGCCCAGCCCAGCCCGCGGATCCAGGCCGGCTTGCCCCGCAGCCCGCGCGCCGTGTCTTCGTCGGCCAGCACCATCACGACGCACGCGTCGGCGTGCGGCGCGGCCATCAGTCGCGTCACTGGCTCGGCCAGGGGCGCGGCGTCCAGCACGTCGCGCAGCTTCACATTGGCTGCATACGAGGCCGCCGGGTTGGCGAGCGCGTTGCGCTTGTTCTTCACCGCGACGGAGGCCGCCTGCGGCAGCGTGAAGCGCCCGGCCGACAGCAACCACTGCATTTCCAGCCCGGCGACGAACGACGGGTGCGCCGCGAGCGGGCGCTCCACCACCGGGTCGAGCGCGAAGGCGGTGATGTGGGACAGTGTGAGAATGTTCGAGACCTTCGAGTGCGCCTCGACGACCACCACGTTCATCAATCCCGACGCGATCTGCATGTATGCGGCGGCCAGCGCGTGCAGCCCGTCGCCGGCGATGGTGTGCATGGGGCGCAGCACAGCGCCGAGCTGATCGGGCGTGTATTCGTCGAAGATCGACGTGCCTTCGTGGTAGTCTTCGGCGGCGGTGACGAACCCCTGCACGTCGCGGCGCGGGTCGATGCCCGCGTCGGCGTAAGCGCGCGTGGCCGCCTCGAAGGTCAGTTCCTTGTACGAAAGCTCGGGCGTGATGGGGCGAAACCCGCTCCATCCGATGCCCACCACGGCGACTTTTCTGCTCATGGGACCTCCACCACAAGTATTGTACCACCGACCGTTACAGTGTCGCCATTGACCAGCTTTCGCCCGCGCCGCCTCTCGGCCTGGCCGTTCACGCGCACCTGGCCCTCTTGTATCAACTGCTTGGCCTGGCCGCCTGTGTCGACGATGCCCTGCCATTTGAGGAACTGGTCGAGCTTGATGAATTTGCCTGACTCAGCCATCGTTGTGCCATGGTGCGTGGGGTGTGAGGCGTGGAGCGTGGAGTGTAGAGTGTGAGTCATGGAGCGAGATCACGCTGCACGTCTTACGCTTCACGTTTTACGTCCCCGCTGGCGAGTGCCTCCAGCAGTGCCGGGGGTATCTCGGTCGGCTTCTGCGATGCCGGATCGATCCATACCCATTGCGTGCGCGCGCGAATGTCGAGTGTGCCGTCCTGATCGCGCATGATGGTGTGCCTGACGACGCTCGGTGGCGACGTCTCGCCGACCCAGGTGAGGATGTCCAGCGTGTCGCCGTACTTAGCCGGGTGCAGGTATTCGATGTCGTGCTGGCGGACGACGAACATGCCGCCCAGATCGAGCCACCGGGGCAGGTCGAAACCGGCGCTGGCGGCAGCGTCAATCGCCGCTTGCTCGAGATAGTTGAGGTACACCGCGTTGTTGACGTGCTGGTTCTCGTCCATGTCGTAGTAGTTGACACGCCGGGTCACGTGAAACGCGTTGGGAGGAGGCTCGTCCGGCGGGTGGGGCAGATCGGCGATGATTTCGGCGGCCGGATCGCCGCCGCCTGGCAAGAAGATCGCAGGCACCTCGTCGGGTATACGCTTCGGCGCGCCGGTACGCTGGTCGATGAATACCCAGTCAGTCGCCGCCCGCACAATCAGGAGGTTGTCGCCGACGCGTGTAATGTCATAGTTGCGCTGCGAGCGGACGCGACGGAAGTTGACCACGTATGTCGTTACGTCAAGTTCATCGCCGTAGCGTGCGGGCTGGAAGTAAGCGATGCGCGAGCGCCGGATCAGCCAGCCAACGCCGTGCTCGATGTACCACTCCGGCGTATAGCCGGCGTCGCTCGAGGCCTCGATGGCAGCCTCTTGCATGTAGCGCACGTACACGGCATGGTTGACCTGGCCTATGGCGTCACAGTCTGTCGAGCGCACGCGGAACCGGCGGGTGTGGGCGCGGGGCATGGCGCATGGATCATAGGGTCGCGCCGCGAGAAAGTCAAATCGTGCGCCGCGCCTCTGAGTCAGCCTCCGGCGAGCGTGACAAACCACAGACCTGGCAGGTGAGGTCTGGTACTTGCCTCCTACCGGCGATGTGGTAGAATTCAGCCCGTATCCCCCAGGCGCTACTGTCTCGGTTTGTGCTGCTTCGTGTCCGGTTCGACCTAGGGCCGTTCTCTGGCGGAGTTGCGGAGGACATGAGTCAACCTGCCAAATTCCTACTGGCTGCTTTACTGCTCGGCCTGGCGCTGGTCTCGCCTGCCGCGCAATCGGTGGCCGCGGACACGACCTCATCGCTTTCCCCGTACTGGGGCCAGACGATCGCACGCTGGGAAGACCTGATAGCCCATTACGCCGGCCAGCGCGGGCTTGATCCCGACCTGGTGGCGGCCATTATTTTTGAGGAGTCCCACGGCCTGACCAACCGGATCAGCGTCGTCGGCGCGGTGGGCTTGATGCAAATCATGCCCAAGGAGACAGGCTTCTATTGGCGCCCGACGGCGGCGGAGCTGCTCGACCCGGGAGTCAACGTGTACTGGGGCACGCGCACGGTCGCCCAGGTCGTGCAACAGGCGGAAGGCAACCTGAGCCGCGCCCTGGCTGCGTACAACGGCGGCTGGGAACAGGAGCACCTGCGCGCGACGCAGTTCTTCGCCGGGAAAGTGCTCGATCATTACGCGCGAGCAATCGCCGCGCGCGCCGGCTTCAATGCCCGTTCTATGAAGAAGTGGAGCCTGGTGCTCGACATTCAGACGAGCGCGGGCCTGAAGCGCATCCAGACGATTCGGTCAGACGGGACGATCGATCCCGACGCCGAATACGACCTGGCGAAGCTCCCGGCCTCGACGCCGCACGCGATGGCTTATTCAGCCATCGATGCAGGCGGCGCGGCATGGCTCGTCGAAGCGTGGATCATCGTGGAGCCTATCGAAGGGGGAACGCCCAACGGACGTGGCACGTATTGACGAGGAATTGACGACCGAACTAAAGAAATGCAGCCTTTTGAGGAGAAACCCGGTTTCTGTCAGAAACCGGGTTTCTTCACTGGCGCTGGCGGAGGGAAGCCAGATACGCTGCATCCTTTTCGGCGTCGGGATGCCCGAAGCGGCGTTCGAGTTCGACGGCTCGCTCGAGGAGGGGCTGCGCGTCGGTTAACCGTCCTTGCGCTTCGTAGATGAGACCGATATTCCACAGCGTGCGTGCTAGGCCGCCGGCATCGCCCAGCCGTTCGAACGTCTCGCGGGCCTGCTGGTAGTACGCCAACGCAGCGTCCCACTCACCCTTGTTGTTGAAGACGCTGCCGATGTTGTTGAGCGTCATCGCCAGGCCAGCGGCGTCGCCCAGCCGTTCAAACGTCTCGCGGGCCTGCTGATAGTACGCCAACGCAGCGTCCCACTCACCCTTGTTGTTGAAGATGTTACCGATGTTGTTGAGCGTCATCGCCACGCCAGAGGCGTCGCCTAGCCGGTCCAACGTCTCGCGGGCTTGCCGGTAGTGGGCCAGCGCGGCGTCCCACTCACCCTTGTGTCGCGAAACTTCGCCGATGTTGTTGAGCGTCCCGGCCAAGCCGGCGACATCGCCCAGCCGTTCGTAGGTCTCATGAGCCTGCTGGAAGTGCGCCAGCGCGGTGTCCCACTCGCCCTTATCGCTGAAGATGTTGCCGATGTTGTTGAGCGTCATGGCCAGGCGGGCGGCATCGCCCAGCCGTTCGTAGGTCTCGCGGGCTTGCTGGAAGTGCGCCAGCGCGGTGTCCCACCCGTGTAATTGGTAGTGAAGGAGGCCGAGATCGTGATGGAGACCGGCAATTCCCCTGGGCTGAGCATCAGGTTCTGCCTGACGCCGGGCCAGTAGTTCCTCGTAGAGTTTGATTCGCTTGCGGAGTTCGTCTGGCGGCACGAGGCTGGGCGAATAAATGTCGAGCATTTGCCGCATCGCCCGGCCGAATTCTTCGGCGCGCTTGCGGTCGGGCGAGCGAAAGTCGTATAGGCCCGCCCGCCAGACGAAGAAATCGGGCGCACGCCGCGCCAGGTCGATCAGGTTGCCCTCGACCATCCACAAGACGACGGGAACTTCCAGGCGGCCGATCGCCTCGCGCTGGATTTGCAGCGCGCCGAATGCCTGCGCCCGCGCCTCGTCGGAGATGCCCTCGAAGCCGTAGGCGAAGTACGCAATATGCCTGGCTGATGGCTGATGGTTGATAGCTGATGGCTGATCGAGTTCCAGCCGCTCGTAAAGGTATGGTTCGTCGGGCGTCAATTCGACGCGGCGGATTTCGACTTCGCCCGCCAGGCGCATTTCGATCTCGTGCATCATCGCGTCGCGCGTCGGGAAGGTGTCGAACAGCGCGAAGCCGACGAACCCACCCTCGGCGATGCGTAGCGCGTCGGTCAGTCGGGCCAGGTCGACGGTGACCTCAGGCGCGAGCGAGGTTGAGGTTGCCAAGCGTGTCACGCCGTTCCTCCAAAAGCGGGCGCACGACGGGATGCACGTCCCACCAGGCATCGCCGTCGGCGTATTCGAGCAGGCTCAGGTTATGGACAAGTTCTTGGACCGTCGGGCTGTTGGTGTAGCGGTGCAGCGGGTCGGCGTGGATGCGCCACAGTTCGCGATAGTGGTCGTCGGTCAGCATTCCGGCGAAGACGTTTCGCAGCCGGCCGGCCGCGCGCTCGACATCCTCCGCTTCCACTCGGTCGCCCTTGCGAACGCGGGCGAACGAGCAGGCATCCTTCGCCAGCGCGACGAGCTCGCGTAACACGCCGCCGCTGAGTTCGGCCAGCCGTTCGACGGCGTCCGGCGCGATCAGACCTGGCGCGAGGCGGCGGTGGACGAGTTCACGCAGCATCGCCCGACCGTCTTCGTCCGGCTGTCCGTCGTGCCCGTTCACCTTGACGTTGGGTAGCGAGAAGTAATCGTCGAACGTCACCCGTACCTGGCCGAACTCGGTCGTGTGGAAGAGCGCCAGCGGCACGGTGTAGATCGCTTTGCAGGCAGGTGCGCGCAGGCTCGCGCCGCCCTCGTAGTACATCCGCCGGGCTATGCCGAGATCCATCACCTTATCCAGCCCGTCCACAATCGCCAGCACGGGCCGGCCGGTTTTCTCGGCGATGGCTTCCGCGATCCGATTGATTTTCTCGATCAGGTCCGAGAGCCGGCTTTCAAGTTCGGTGCGGATGGTCTTTCGCGTGGCGACTTCGCTGCGCTGGCGGGCGAGCAGTTTGAGAAACCAGAAATCGGCCTTTTCTTCCAGTTCGGCGCCGGCGCTGACGGCGCCTTCGACTTCTTTGAGTGTCGTGCTGTACCAGCCGACCAAGTCCTGGAGCAGTCTCTTCTTCAGGTTCACCTTTCGCTTCTTGGCCGCCTCGTACAACGCGCTGCCCAGCGAGAGCAGGACGTCTTTATAGTCGAGGTCGGCCATATCCAACACTTCCTCGACTGTGTAATATACGGTGAAGTTCTGAGCGTCCAGCTCATTGGCGAGGCGGATCAGTTCAGTGGATTTGCCCGATCCGCGATGGCCGGTGAACAGCCATTTCGAGACCTGGCTGCGGCCGGCTTGCAAGTCGCCCAGGAGCTTCTCAGTCCCGACCGGGCGAGGGACATAGAACGCTTTGAAAGCCGGGCCGGAGAGCGGCGTGCGCGGGTCGAAGGCGTTGAAGGCGTCGGCGAGTGATTCGGCGGGCTTTAAGGGCGGCATGTCGAAAATTATACACCTGTTTGATGGGCGCAACCTTGAGACGTTACTACCGAACGTTCGGCACATGCACTTCGCGGTGGCCGTATCGGTGCATGATCTCGACGGTTTCCTCGATCGGCAGCCCGTGGCGCACGTGGTCGCCACGCCCGACCATCGTCGGCGACTTGAACATCGAGTTGAGGATGGCTTCCTCGGTCGCTTCGATCGCGGCGATGAAGAACGGACTGATCGGCGGCGGGTCGTCGAGGCGCTCGCGCGTGACCATCTCGGCCAGCGCGCGCCACTCGTAGACAACTGTTCACTGCTCACTGACTTCCATCGCCAGCAGATCTTCCATCGTCTCGCGCCTGCGAATCAGCCAGGCGCTCGCGCCGTCGACCAACACCTCCGCCGGCCGCAGGCGCGAGTTGTAGTTGGAGGCCATCGACATGCCGTAGGCGCCGGCGTGCGTGATGGCCAGCAGATCGCCGCGCTGCATGGGAGGCAACGGCCGGTCGTGGGCGAAGGCATCCGCCGATTCGCACACCGGCCCGACGACGTCACTCAAGACGCCGGTCGCGCTGTGTGCCTGCAGCGGGACGATCGGGTGATAGGCATCGTACAGCGCCGGCCGGATCAGATCGGTCATTCCGGCGTCGACCACGACGATCTGTCGCCCGGCCCGCTGCTTCACGTACAGCACACAGGTCAACAGGAGTCCCGCGTCGGCGACGATGGAGCGTCCCGGCTCGATCATCAACTCCAGGTCCCGGTCGCGCAGCAGAGGCGCAAGCGCTTCCGCGAAGTCGGATGGCGCGGGAGCCGGCCCCGCGTCTGCGCCTGCCTGATCATTCACCGGGAAGCCGCCTCCGATATCGAGCATGCGCAGGCGATAGCGGTCGACGAGTTCCAGCGCCTTGCGCACGGCGGCGACGGTCGCATCGGGCGACGCGAGCTGCGAGCCGACGTGGACGTGCACCCCTGCCAGATCGAGATGCGGGTAGCGCGCCGCATCGGCGAGCAGGCGGCCGGCTTCGTCGAAGTCGATTCCGAATTTCGAGCGCTTCCCGCTTGTCGCAATGTGTCGATGCGTATCGGCCTCGACGGCGGGGTTCAGGCGCACGGCGACGTGTGGGCGAGCCCCCATCGACGCGGCGATTGCCTCCAGCACGTCCACTTCTTCGCGCGCTTCGACGTTGATCCAGCCCACGCCCGTTTCGACTGCATACCGCAGTTCGGCATCGGACTTGCCAACTCCCGCGAAGACCACGGCGCCAGGCGACGCACCAGCCTGCAGGCTGCGGTATAATTCTCCGGCGGAGACGACGTCGAAACCGGCGCCCCATTCGCGCAGCAGCCTCAGGATCGCTCCATTGCTATTGGCTTTGACGGAGTATCGCAGGTGTGCCCGGAGTGGCGCGAACGCGCGAGCGACGCGCTCGGTGTTTGCCTTCAGGCGCCGCCGCGAGTAAACGTAGAGCGGCGTGCCGAAGCGAGCAGCCAGGTCAGCCAGCTTCATCTCTTCGCAGGTGGCGCGCCCGGCATGTGTTTCGAGCATTGTAGCTCCTGCCATTGGAAACTCGAATGTTGGAACGGCAGTTGCACTGCCGTTCGCCGCCGCCGCAGTCCAACTGCGGCGGGAACTGCGGAAAATAGGCTTAGCTCCTGCCATCGGAAACTATGCGATTTTATACCAGGGCGCGGGGCGGGGCAAAGGATCGGGCGCGGGCAGCCTATCAAAGAAACCAGATTGTCCCTGAAGTGTAATGGTGTTGCATTGACATATCTTGTAAAATGACTACACTTCATGCCACCATAAGTCCGGCGAGGCAGCGACCGGATGAGCTTGGCGCTGCTACCGGCGCGCTCACTGGTGAGGAAAATGCTATGGCCGCCACGATCTTGATCGCCGAAGACGAACGAGACATTCGTGACCTGGTCGTAATCAGCCTGCGTTTCGGCGGGTTCGAGGTGGTGGAAGCGGCCAACGGTCAGGAAGCGGTAGAAAAGGCGCAGCAGGCCGTTCCGGACTTAATCTTGATGGACGTGCGCATGCCTAAGATGACCGGCTACGAAGCGTGCAAACAACTCAAGTCGATGGAGGACCTGAAGCACATTCCGGTGATCTTCCTGTCGGCGAAGGGCCAGGAGCAGGAGATACAACAGGGCATGGAGGCGGGTGCAGAGGATTATGTCCTGAAGCCTTTCGCGCCTGAAGAGCTGGTCAACAAAGTGCGCAAAGTACTGCAGAAAATTGGCGCGGGAAGCCCGTGACTTTCCGGGCGGGTGGGCGGTTGCGGCGTGAGCGTCATCATTATCGACAACGGCCTGGTGCACTACGAGGCGATCGGCCGGGGTCGGCCCGTCATTTTTCTTCATGGCTGGCTGGGGTCGTGGCGCTACTGGATGCCGACAATGGAAGCGATCTCCGATCGCCATCGCACCTACGCATTCGATCTATGGGGATTCGGCGACACGGATCACAGTCCGCAGCGATACGATCTCGGAGCATACGAGCAGCAGCTAGGGCAGTTCATTGACAACATGGGGTTGGGCGAGACGCCGGTCACCCTCGTCGGCCACGCGCTGGGCGCGGCGATCGCGGTGCGCTACGCCAATCGGGTCAGAGGCCCTGATCAGCGCGTGCTGCGTATCATGGCGGTCAGCTTGCCGTTAGGTCCGCATGCTATTGACCGGCGGCTGGCGCCGGGCGGCGGTTCGCTGCTCGATCGGGTGCTGGGCCGTCGCGGCGCAGCCGATTATCCGGAAGTCGACCTGGAGGCGCAGAAAGCCGACCCGAACGCGATCATGATGAGCGCGCGGCTCCTCGCCAATACTGACCAGGAAACGGCGCGCGCTATGGAGCGGCTCGATATACCTCTGCTGCTGGTTCATGGCGAGAAAGATCCGCTCATAGCGCCGCCGTCGCCCGACTTGCTGCAAGTGTCAGACCAGAACGTCAAGCCGATCACGCTGTCCGACTCCAGGCACTTTCCCATGCTGGACGAAGCGCCCAAGTTCCAGCGCTTGCTCAAGGACTTTCTCGAAACGAGGCCGGAAGACCTGCAGACACTGGCGCTGAAAGAGGAGTGGCGGCGCCGCACCCACTGATCGAGACTCACCAGAGAGTTTCTGTCTTGACAGTGTTTGCCCTACGCGGTAAACTTTGGAACATCATTAGCGGACTTGTATAAAAGGCCGGAGTGTTGAAGGAGCAGAGCATGGCGAAGCCGAGTGTGGTGACAGATATGACGTTTGACGGCGATGTGCTGAAGTCGAACGTGCCGGTGCTGGTCGACTTTTGGGCGGTCTGGTGCGGGCCGTGCCGCATGATCGCGCCGATCGTCGACGACATTGCCAACGAGTACGACGGCAAGATCAGAGTCATGAAGCTGGACGTCGACGAAAACCAGACGACGGCAATGAGCTACGGTGTGATGGGGATTCCCACGCTGATCCTGTTCAAAGGCGGCAAGGCCGTCGAGCGGATCACGGGTTACATGCCGAAAGAGCGCCTGCTGTCCAGGCTGCTGCCGCACCTGGACGCGGCGCCTTCCGTGAACTGACCGGCGCACACAATCCGAAACAGACAACGACGGGGAACGGGACGAGTACTCGCCGCATGCCGCGCAGAGAGTCGGGGACAGGTGGAAGCCCGACGCGGACGACGGCGCCGAATGGACCCGGGAGTCGCGCAGGTGAACGGTCGCCGATCCAGTAGCCTGCGCCGGAGCCGCCACCGTTATCAAGGCTGAGGGTATCGTGACGCGAGGTAGACTCAGTAGATCGCGATTCCGTAGTGACGACTTCAGTCGTTCCAGCGAAGAAGCGACTAAAGTCGCTACTACGAGTCAAGTTGCTCCCGCCGGATGATCCATCCGGCGGCTAAAACGGCGGATTGATCATCCGCCTTGAGCCGAAATTGGCTCTACTGGGTCTAGAGCGCACCGTACCCGCGAGAGTGAGGCTGGCACAGACATGATCCGCCGTCACCGGCGGATTTTGTTTTGCGCTGAACCTAACCAGGGTGGCACCACGGGCATCGAAGGACGCTCGTCCCTACACGGGACGAGCGTTCGCGCTTTAAGAACAAAGGGGAAGGTTGAAAATGAACAAGCCACGCATTCTCACCGGCGACCGGCCGACCGGTCCGCTGCATCTGGGTCACTACGTCGGCACGCTGGTCAACCGCGTGCGGTTGCAAGACTCGCACGAGCTATTCCTCGTCGTCGCCGACTATCACACTTTGACCACGCAGCCCACGCGGGAGAAGGTCGCCCGCACGCACGAGAACGCCCGCGCCATCGTGCTCGATTACCTGAGCGTCGGCATCGATCCCGAGCGCGCGACGATCTACGTGCAGTCCGACGTGCCCGAAGTGGCCGAGTTGACTTTGCTCTTCTCGATGCTCGTCACCGTTCCGCGCCTGGAGCGCGTGCCGACGCTGAAGGAAGTCATGCGCGAGCAGAACATCACGCACCCGTCGTTGGGACTCCTGAGTTACCCGGTGCTTCAGGCCGCCGACATCCTCCTGGTGCACGCCGACCTGGTGCCCGTCGGCGGCGATCAAGAGTCGCACGTCGAGGTGACGCGCGAGATCGCACGGCGATTCAACCAGATGTACGGCGCGGTGTTCAAGGAGCCGCAGGCGCTAATCGGCGACGTGCCGATACTGGTCGGCATCGACGGCAAGCTGAAGATGAGCAAGAGCCTGGGCAACGCCATTTACCTGTCCGACGACGCCGAGACCGTCAGCGCAAAGGTCATGCAGATGTACACCGACCCGGCGCGCATCCGCGCCGACGTCCCCGGCGCGGTCGAGGGCAATCCCGTGTTCACTTTCCACGATACGTTCAACGACGACAAGACGGAGGTGCAAGACCTGAAGGCGCGCTATCGCGCCGGCAAGGTAGGCGACGTGGAGGTGAAGCAGAAACTGGCGCGCGCGCTCAACCGATTCCTCGATCCGATGCGCGCCCGCCGCGCCGAGTACGAAGACCGGACGTCGCTCGTGGACGATATTCTGGAGGCAGGCGCGAACCATGTCCGCCCGATCGCCAGGGAGACGTTGCGGATGGTGCGTGCGGCGATGGGGCTGTGTTAGCCAAGCTGCCGGCCGAGTTGTCTGAGCGGCTATTACGATTCGCGCGCGTCCTCGACGCTGATCACGACCGGCTTCAACACCTCTAGAAGCTTGTCTTTGGACATGCCGGTGACCTTGAGCATCACCTGCCGGTTGGTCGAGTCGGTGCCCTGGTACTGCGTCAGGGCGATGATGTTGCCGCCGTTCGAGGCGATGGCCTGCGTGATCCGGGCCAGCTCGCCGGGCACTTCGGGCACCAGCGTGGTCACGCGCACGCCCTTCTCGCGCGCGCCCAGCAGCTCGAGGAAAACCTTGAACAGGTCGGTCTCGGTGATGATGCCGACCACGCTCACATCCTTCACTACCGGCAGCCCGCCGATCTTGTTGTCGGCCATGATGCGCGCCGCGTCCTCGAGCGGCGTGTCCTCCGTGACGGTGATGACTTTTTTCGTCATCACGTCCTCGATCTTGATCTTGCCGAGCAGGTACGTCACTTCCCACACGCTCAGGCTGGTGGCCGGCGAGGGCGACGCGTGCAGCAGGTCCTTGTCCGAAACGATGCCGACCAGGTGGCCGTTCTTGTCGACCACCGGCAAGCGGCGGATGCGCTCCTTCTTCATCAGGTTGAGCGCTTCGCTAATCGGGAGATCGGGCGAGGCCAGGATGGGCTGGCGGGTCATGCGTTCCTTGACGAGCATACGCTCCTCCAAAACAAGATGTGGGCTAATCGCGATGGATCGACACCATTATATACCAAACTGGGTGTTTGGTGATTGCGCACAAGCCATTTTCGCCACGGAGTTATCCATGCGCCTGTGGCGCGCCCGACGGATGAAAATAACAGGTTCCCTGCCGCGTGGTAGCGCGTTATACTTGTGCCGATGACTGTCCGCGTGTATGCGCTCGCCGATGCCGGTGTGATTCTGACCGATCTGACCGGGCCGACACTCGACGCCGTCTCCCTGCAATTGCCCGACGGCGTCTACACGACACTCCGCACGACCGATCGAACGCGCATCCTGGGGCTGAGCGCACACTTGCGGCGGCTGAGCGACTCGCTGGCCCTGCTTCATGGTGCGCGGTCTTGCGATCTGGCGGCGGTTCGCGCTGCGCTGCGAATCGTGATCGAGCGGGAGAACCTGCCCGCCGCGCGCCTGCGCATCACCGCGCCGTATGACGACGACCGCGTTTTCATCAGTATCGAACCCTTTGAGTCTTTTCCGCCGGAATGCTATTCGCGGGGCGTTCGCTGCGGCACGACGAGATGGTTGGCGCGGGATACTCCCCGAGCGAAACGCTCCGAGTTCATCAAGCCCTCGCGCAGCGAGAAGGCAGGGCACGACTCGGATGTCCAGGAGCTGCTGCTGGTGGACGCAGGAGGCCGTATCTTTGAGGGCATCTCCAGCAACTTCTTTGCCGTGCTGGACGGCGCGCTGCGCACGGCGGGAGAGGGGGTGCTGGAAGGCGTGACGCGCGGATTCGTGCTCGCACTGGCGGTAGAACTGCTGCCCGTCGTCTGTACGGCGATTCACCTCACCGATCTTCCGCGCGTGTCGGAGGCGTTCATCACCAGCTCCAGCCGGGAAGTGATGCCCGTCGTGCAGATCGACCAGACGACGATCGGATCCGGCGCACCCGGATCGATCACGCAGATGCTGATGGCGCGCTATAGGACGCACGTGATGCAGGCCGCCGAATTGACGTAGTCCCTGCGGGCGTTGGGGAACTATTGGGGGGTTTGCAGCGTCTATAATGGGCAAGGTTGAATCACGCGCTTGAAGCATACAGCACGCATGGAGGATAACATGAACCGGCCACGGATCCACGAGCAGTTCTTCGCGTGGACCATTCTGCTCGTGCTCATTGGCGCTGCTTGCGCGCCAGTCGCGATCCCGGCCACACCTACTCCGCCCGCCGAGCCGACGCCATCGGCCGAGCCGGCCCAACCCGGCAGCGGCAAAGCGATCTCCGGTCTGGCCACGGTCGAGCGTATCACGCTCGCCATGCTGGAATCCTTCCCCGTCCAAGTCAGTGTCACCGCAACCGGCTACCTGCCGGACCCGTGCACGCAAATCAGCGGCACGGAGCAGACGATGGAAGGGGACACTATCTATCTGAAGATCGTGACCAGCCGCCCGGCCGACGTGATGTGCATTCAAGTGCTGGCGCCGTTCGAGAAGGCTTACCCGCTCGACGTGGCCGGCCTGCCCGCCGGGACGTACACGGTGGACGTCAACGGCGTGACAGACACGTTCACGCTCGACGTCGACAACGTCCTGCCGCCGGAAGCCATGCCTATGACCCTATCGTGGCCGGAGGCGGAGCAGATGATCTTGAGCGGCGACGTGCAGCAGGTCGCGCAGACTCATGCGCTGGCTGTCTATCTGACGCTGAAGGATGGGCGCGAGTTCGTGACGAAGGAGCCGTCGATCGACGAAGTGTTCCGGGTCGTCGAGCGCTGCGGCGAGAAATGCGCGGGCATCGCGCTGGCGACAGAGTAGTCTCTGAGAGACCGTCTGAAAACTCACCACCAAGACACCAAGGCACGAAGAAAACCCTGGAGATACTTGGTGTCTTTGTGTCTTAGTGGTGAATACAGCGGCCTTCTTGGACAGGCTCCGAGTCAGGAAGTCGCTGTCGGAACCAGTCGAGCGGCGGAATCTTCGCTTTCGCCGGCAGACGCAGTTTCTGCCGTGGTGTCAGGTATGGCATCGGGCAGCTCGTCTTCGACCAGGCGGATGCGCGGATTTGCGTAGGCGAGCATGCTGGCGATCGCGAGCACGATAGCCGAGACGACGAACATCAATCCAATGCCGCGTCCCGGCCCGACGCCGATCAGCGCGCCGAGAGCCGTGTCGGATAGCGCGCCGCCTTCGCTCAGCAACGGAGTTGACTTTCCATGTTCAAAGGCGTCGCTGAAATTATGTACTTCGTCCCTGATCGCACACAGGCTGCAAACTGGTACGCCCAGTTGTTCAATACGCAACTGACCTATCTGAATGATCCAGATGACTTCTTACTCAGAGTCGGCGCTCACGAGATTTGGTTCCATCAGGCAGACAGCAAAGTGCCGGCAGGAGTTGCTGGACAAGTGGCTTATTGGCAGGTAGAGGACTTCGACGCCGCTCTGGAACGTGCGGAGAATCTGGGAGCCGTTCTGTATCGCGGCCCCTTGAGGCGGCCGGACGGCCAGTACATGTGCCAGGTCAAAGACCCTTTTGGCAATGTGATAGGCTTGATCGGTCCAGTCGCCCAACCCACCGCTGCTGTACGCCCGGCAGGTGCGCTGGACTGATCAGGGAGTGAAAGTCGTCCGCGTCCCCGCGGACATAAAAGAAGGCTCAATATGGATTTCAAGGAGCTCTGTCAACGAATGCCCAACGAATAACCGAATGAGCTTCAGCGCACCAAAGAATTCGTTTATTCGTTGCCAATTCGTTGACAGTTTGCCTGACCTCCTTGAAACGCATCAAGAGCCAAAAAGAAGAACCCGGCATCTCTGACAGTGCCGGGTTCTCGCACGCGTGCAGTATCGGTTGAGATCGCCCTTACTCAGGTCGCTCCCCTAGTGTCACCTCGACTTCCTGCATCTCACCGCCGCGTAGAATCTGCAGCTTAACGGTCTGGCCGACCTTCGCCTTCTGGACGATGTAGCCGAGCAGGTCGTCGAACTTCTCGACCGTCTGATCGTCGATGCCGACAATCACGTCGCCGCCCACCTGCACCGTCTGTCCATCAAGCGTCGCTTGTTCCTGGCTGCTCTTCAGGCCGGCCTTCTCGGCAGGCCCGCCGTCGACGGCTTCGATCACCAGGACGCCGCGCTGGTCAGCAGCAAGATTCATCGCCCCGGCGACGCTGGGAAGCAATGTCTGGCCGGAGATGCCAAGCCAGGGGTACTCGACCTTGCCGTCGGCAATCAGTTCCGGCACGATGCGCTTGACGATGTTGGCCGGCACGGCATACCCCACGCCGGCCGACGCCCGCACGGGCGACTCAATCGCCGTGTTGACGCCGATGACCTCACCCTTCAGGTTGAGCAGCGGCCCGCCGGAGTTCCCAGGATTGATCGCGGCGTCGGTCTGGATGATGTCGGGGATCGTGTACGATGCGCCGCTCGACGTGCTGGCCCCCGCGCGCAGGTCGCGCTCCAGGCCGGACACGATGCCGGTCGTCATCGACCCCTGCAGGCCGAACGGGTTGCCAATGGCGATCACGATCTGGCCGACCTTCAAGGCGTCCGAGTCGGCTAAGGCCACCGGCTTGAGCAGCGCCGCGTCGACGTCGACCTTGATCACGGCCAGATCGGCGTTCGGGTCGGTACCCACCAGCTCGGCCTTCGCCTCAGTGCCGTCCGCGAAGGTGACGACGATGCTATCCGCGCCGTCTACGACGTGATTGTTCGTCACGATGTGGCCGTCTGTGTCATAGACGAAGCCGGAGCCCTGCCCCCCTTGCGGAATGCTCGGAATGTCAGGCGAAGGTATCTGTGGGAATCCCGGCAGTTCACCTGAGCCGGCGCCCCGGTTCAGCGCGACGCGGATGTTCACGACCGACGGGTTGACGCGCTCATAGACACCGACGAATTCTTGCTCAAGATCCTGCAGCGAAACGGACTCACCGGCCTGCGTTTCGGCGGCCGTCTGAGTGGGCAACAGTGCGGGAATTTGCTGCGCGGCAGCCGTGCACCCGCTCACCACTATTAAGACTGCGACAAAGAGAAACATGACTGGCTTTTTCATCTGTGATCTCCCTTCGTTCTGTGGAGGTAACTACTTAGCCCGCGTCATTGCGAGCGTTTTTTGCGAAGCAATCTCAGTGCCCATCAGCAAACATCTCGGTCGTGTAGGAGACTGCTTCGTCGCACACAACGCTCCTCGCAGTGACGGCTGAGTAGTTACCTGTGGAGTAAGGCTATTGTGCCATTGCAGAATAAGAGAGAGATTAGACGCACATCAGATTTTGGTGAAAAGTTGATGTCCCGCCAGTGCGATGAACACATCCTCTAACGTCGCCTCGACCCGCTCGACCGACACATCCATCAGTCCGGCTTGCGTCAAGGCGCTTGCAAGTGACTCGGACGTGTGGCCGTCCGCCGTGATCGCGCGCAGCCGGTCGCTCGCCAGCGATACCTGCACCACGCCGGGCGTCCGCTGCAAGACGGCAAGCCCCCGGAGCAGCGGCGATGCGACGACGTCCCACGCCACGCCGGGCAGTGCGGTTGCCTTCAGGCCGCTCGGCGTGCCCATTGCCAGGAGCTGACCCCGGAACATGATGCCCACTCGCCCGCAGTGCTCGGCCTCGTCCATGTAATGTGTCGTGACGAAGATCGTCGTGCCGTGCGAAGCCAGGTCGTAAATCAAGTCCCAAAACGCGCGCCGTGCCGACGGATCGACGCCGCTCGTCGGCTCGTCGAGGAATAGCAGTTGCGGCTGATGCAGCAGTGCGCAGCCGAGCGCCAGCCGCTGCCGCCAGCCGCCCGACAGCTCTCCGGCGCGCCCGCTTTCCCGGCCGCCCAAGCCCAGGATATCGATCACTTCTCGCACCCGCGTCCTGCGTTCCTTATTGCGGATACCGTACACGCCCGCGTAGAACTCCAGGTTCTCACGCATCGTCAGCTCTTCGTACAGCGCGAACTTCTGCGACATGTAGCCGACCAGCGGGCGGATCGACTCGGCCTGCGTGCGCGCGTCGAAGCCGAGCACCTGCGCTTCGCCCTCCGAAGGCAGCAGCAAGCCCAGCAGCATCCGAATCGTCGTCGTCTTGCCTGAGCCATTCGGGCCGAGGTAGCCGACGACTTCGCCGGCGCGAACCTCGAACGACACGCGATCCACCGCGACGAAATCGCCGAAGCGCTTGGTCAAGTTGCTGACTTCAATTACTATCTCGCCCATTGTCTGCCCAAGAAACCACAGATAACACGGATGACACGGATAAAACCATCTCTGAAATCTGTGTCATCGGATGACACGGATAAAACCATCCGTGAAATCTGTGTCATCCGTGGTTACCTCTCCAACAGCTCGATGAACGCATCTTCCAGCGTCGGCGCGATCGATCGCAGCCGGTGAACCTGCACGCCTGCCTCTTGCATCTCGCCGGGCAATCTCTCCAGAACCCGATTCGCCGATCCGCCCTTCACCCGCAGGTGCAGCCGGTCGCCGAAGACCTGCACGTCTTCCACATCTGGATCAGCCAGGGCTGCATGGCGCATCGCCTCGCGCGGCTCGCCG